>JALONT010000022.1 GCA_025454795.1 Bacteroidales bacterium
CCTGTCAATTTTAATACAGATAAAATTGCTGTTAAGGTAAGCAGCTGTTTCATCATCCGAAAAAGCTTCAGCAGCCATAACATGACACCAGTGACAGGTTGAATACCCGATAGAAACAAAAACAGGCTTATTGCTTTTGACAGCCAGCTTAATAACCTCATCACTCCACTCCTGCCACCATACCGGATTATTAGTGTGCTGCAGCAGGTAAGGTGAAGATGATTTATCGAGATTATTCCGGTTCGGATCAGTCTCTTCTGATGCTCGCATATTTCAGAAATGTCAAATTGATTGAAAAAATGTTTGAGAATAAAGCTGGGCAAGCAGCTGGTTTGTTAAAAGTGCTTCTTAAGATCACTTACTGATCTGATTGGATAAATATTATTATATTTTTCAATAACAGGTTCATCAGCCAGAGAACCGGCTACAAGAATCTTTTGTGACTTGAATGTTGAGCTTAAATTATTGAGGTACTCTTGGGGTTCTGAAATTGAAAGATCTGATAATACACCTGTGACAAGTATATCAGAATTCCACTTTTCGCTCGCTTCAGCCAGAGCAGGAAATGGGGTCGCCTGACCCAGGTAAAGCACTTCATGCCCCGACTTTCGAATCAGATATGAATAGAAAAGAAGCCCCAATTCATGTAGTTCATTTTCAGGGAGGAACATGATAACTCTCTTGCTCTTTGGATCATTTGCCGGTGGCAGGGAATCGATGGCTGAGATTAGTCTTCCACGGAAAATGTTTGAAATAAAATGCTCTCCACCCGTATTTACAGAACCGGTATGCCACATTATCCCAACCCTTCTTAGAAATGGGAATACGATATCGGAAAAGGTCTCCTCAAATCCACTGTTTATGATTGACCTTAAGAGAATTTCATTGACAGCGTTAATATTAAAAGAGAGCATAGCAACGATTAGCGAGCTGATATGTGTGTCGGAGACGACAGAATCCCTTGTCAGAAACTCAACCTTCTCTTCCAATTCAGATTCTGAATACCTGGCAATTTTTGATATCTTGATACCACTGTGATAGATGACAGAGATGTTTAATAATCGCCTCAGACCATCATCATCATACCACCTTCTGTTCGTGTCGGTGCGTTTAGGTTTGATGATATTATATCGCCTCTCCCACACTCTTATTGTAGCGGTCTTAATACCGGTCAGTTTTTCAAGCTCAGATAAAGTGTAATGTCTCATCATGTGAGTAATTCTGTTGATAAATATAGATATAATCAGAGTAATAAATTTTGAATAAATAAAAAATCTGCAGTCTTCCGGCTGCAGATATTCCTTACTCTGATTACCTTAATGAATTATTTTGCCGAAGGGACAAGAACCTTGTTTATTGTATGAATTACTCCGTTAGTTCCCAGAACATTAATCAATGCTGCATTTGCACTGATATTGGCAGCTGTTCCGTTCCCGGAAGTAACTGTACCTGCAGTAGCGCTGATGCTTATGTTACCATTCAAAGTGGTAACACTTCCGGTAACCAGGTCGCGCGAAAATATCCTGCCTGTTGCAGTTATAGGCGAAGAAATGATATGATGCTGCAACACGGCTGTTAAGGTGTTAAGATTTATATCATTAATACCAGCCACACCTAATGCTGTGTATAATTCCCTGAAAGCTGCATCGGTTGGAGCAAATACCGTAAGGTTTGAGCTGGCTGCTGAAGCAGCATCGAGCAAAGCCGGAACTCTGACCAGAGCGGCTACTAATTGTTTAAATTCACCGTTAGCAGGTGTGGAAAGTGCTGTTGCAATCTGAGCTATGGTTTGCGAAGGAGGCATTAAAGTTCTGTCTATAACGTGAACAACACCATTATCGGCCAGTATGTCAGTGGCAATAACTTTCGTACGTCCATTTATAAATACCCCGGTTGCACCACGATTACTCAGATAGAACACTCCTCCTAATGTAGTTATGGCATTATTCGAAGGAGCAGTATTGGTTGGAAGCTGACTTGCCCTTACTTCACTGCCAATTAAATGATAAGTCAGAACGGCATCCAGAGTTGCACGGTCAGGCAGTGGTGTTGTAATACCGGCAGCTGTGAAAGCGTCATTATTCGGTGCAAACAGTGTTTTCTTTGAAGAATTGAGTAACGTTACAAGAATCGAAGGACTGGCAGCTGTTACTGCTGCAATAAGGGTAGTGAAATTCTTATTAAAGTAAGCAGGTTCAACAACTGTATTAACAAACTTTACGATTGATGCCGGAACCAGCACCTTATCTATGATGTGAACTACACCGTTTGTGGACTTCACATCTGCCGTTAGTACTTTTGTTGATCCGTTCAAACTAATACCGCCCATTGTCGTTACGGCAATGCTTTCCGTATTTGCAGTAACAACATTACCAGCTGTTAACTGTGTTGAAAGTACAGCACCTGTTGTAACTACATGGTACTGAAGCAATGATTTAAGAACCGGCTCAGGAACATCGTTAATGGTTGTTTGTCCTATAGTTGCCAATAGGGCAGTAAAAGCATCATTGGTTGGAGCAAACACTGTAAAGTTACCTGTCCCTTGAAGAGTTTCAACTAAATCCGGAAATTTAGTAAGTGCTGTGACCAGTGAGCTAAGTGTTGGCTGAGCCTGAGCAAGCTGCACAATGTTCTGTGTAGGTTTCGTCTCATCTTTTTCACACCCTGCAAGGATGAAAATCCCCATAAGTGCGATTAGCAATAAACTTAATTTTTTCATTTTCATTTTCAATAAAATTTTAAATTAATATTTATATTTGAACATTAAACATTATAAAATAAAATATGTTCATTTAATTATTAATATTTTGAGTCATTATGTAAAATATATTTACTATTTAGATGCATAATTGTGTTCTATATATCTGGATATCATTTATTTATTAAATAAATCAAAATTTTATATTTTGTTCTTATTTATTTTCATAAAGATGAACATTATCAAAAATACAAAGGACTGAAACAACTTTTATTACTTTAATTATCTCGCAACTTAATTTATGGTTGAATGGATCAGACACTGGCGATATGGTAACCAGTATGGATATGAGACATTTTTCAGGGATCAGGACCGTCGGTTGCAGGGTAAACCGGGCATAATCCTTTCAGAATTAGGTATGCCGGAGGTTTATAAGCCTGAGTTTTACATAAATTTTATGGACCATGTCTTTCTTTACTCCTTGCCGGTTTTTCTTCAACCTTATGTTCTGGCCGACAGGGGAATCGCTTTGATTGATCCGTTAAATCCATTGGCAAGAGAGCCGTTTGTTCCGCTTCAGCTGGTTGATATGAACGGCTCTTTAAATAATCGGGAAGGTCGTCCATATGTTGAATGCGAAGTGACCTGGCGTCCGCCGGGAATGAAGAAAAACCCTGCTGATCATGGATATTTTCTATACACCGGAGACGGAAAGGGCGGAGCACCAGATGTATGTCAGAAAACCGGAGCCAAAGTTGTTGGTTGGTATTACGGGCATCTGCTCCCTGAGAAAAAAGTTGCCTGGGAGTACCAATGTAAAAGGATCTATGAAGAAACAGTCACAGCCCTTATGGAAGAATTTCCGGAAGCCGAATTCTGCCATGCTCAATACATTTATGAAAAATCATTAAGAGAGGCTGTTGAATACCTTTTGGCTAAAGGCTGCAAAACAATTATTTACCAGTGTTTTTGTAATCCGGTATACTCCGACTTTGAGTCTATGCCTATATCCTGCCAAAGGTTTACAGTTTTGTAAACAAGCGGGCTAAGATCATCTGTGCTGATCAATTAGGCAACCAGGCGGCAATGCGTGAGGGATATATACAGATAATCCGGGACCAACTCGCTCAAGTGCCTGTAAATGCCAGGGTCCTTCTGATCCTTTCAAAACATGGCCACCCATTCAAAAAAGAGACTCAGGACAAGCGCGGGCCTGAATACCGTGTGCCTCTGGAAACAGAGATGCGAAATCTGATGGAAAAAAGGGGCGGACCATGGGAGCTTATTTGGAGTGATGATGAGTATGCAGATGAATACTGGGACCCCGGGAACAACAAACTTTCAACCTGCTCGGCCTATCGCAAAGCCATTAATGAAGGATTCGACTACGCACTCGAGGTTCCTACAGAATTTATTGCCGAAAATACGGACCTGATGTTCCTGCATGCAATAAAAAAATTCAAAGCTTTTAGCAGCTACGATCCAAATGAGCCAGTTCCTTATCCTGATTGGGAAAAGCCGCTGGTACGATTTTTTCGTGAAGGAAAAACGACAGGCATTTATGCCGGATGCCCTGTTGGTCAATACCGCAAATATGTCGTCGAGGCAACAGTGGCCTCAATATCAGAAATACTGAAATAATTCTAAAATATTTATTTTATATCAAACCAGTCTGCTTACGAATTTATAAATTTTATATTTAGATTAGTCCTTTTAAAGTTCGGAATCTTTTTTTTAGAACAGAATGAACCACCCTGCATTTGTAAAGCGATTAAGAGCGGGCCTGAAATCAGATGAGACCGGTAATAAGGCCAATTCGCTTATTTTTCTACACAGATATGGTTTCAACATCCCTCTAACTTTCCTGGTAACAACCTGCGCTTACGATAGGTATCTCAAAGAGGGCTCAGTCGTAATTGAAGAACTCAGGGAGGAGATTCTGCACCTTCCGGATGTAACCTATGCCGTTCGCTCCTCTACAACTGCCGAAGATTCGAAGGAGTACAGTTATGCCGGTCAGTTTCAAACCCTGATGAACATCCGGGGAACGGAGAATATTCTGAAAGCAGTACAAGAGGTATGGAACTCATCATCATTATTAGGTGATAATGAATATCTGAGAAAAACTAAGATTTCTACATTTAAATGCGGCGTTATTATCCAGGAAATGATAGCGTCAAAGCTGGCCGGCGTCAGTTTCAGCCGCAATCCTGTTACAAATCAGCAGGAAATTGTCATTGAGGCTGTTGAAGGATTCGGTGAGGAACTTGTTCAGAAGGGAATTACACCCTTACGCTGGAGAATAAGAAAGGATCTGGTTCTTGATGGGAATAAGAGTCATCACTATTTTTCTGTTATCAGGCATGTAGCAGACGATACGGCAAAGCTAAAAAAGAATTACGGATCACATATTGATATCGAGTGGGCTTATGATGGCAAGAAAATTTACTATCTGCAACTAAGACAGATAACAGGGCGGAAAGATATTCAGATATATTCCAATAAAATGGCCAAAGAAATGCTTCCCGGCCAGATTAAACCTCTTGTATGGTCGGTGAATATTCCGATGGTTAACGGGACATGGATAGGTATACTTTCAGAGATCACGGGAACCCTGGATATAAAACCCGAAGATCTGGCAAAACCATTTTATTATCAGACATATTTCAATATAGCTGCATTAGGGAAAATATTCAACAAATTCGGGATGTCAGCTGACAGCCTGGAATACCTGATGATGGGGAATGACAATTCAAGACCCTCTTTTAAACCCGGTCTTAAAAGTCTGAGGCACACTTTCAGGATAATCAGGTTTATTTACACTAAATTACGTTTTGAAAAGACTTTCCTGAGTGATTATAGCGAACTCAGGGAAAAATATGTAAAGATAGAAGAGTCATTGAAGGAAAAGTTAATGATCAATTCTTATCCTGATATTTATTTAACTCTTTTTAATGAGGGGAAAAGGCTGGCATACCTCAATATTGTAACCCCGATGCTGATGTCATATTTCCACAAGAAGCTTAAAAAACAACTGGAAAAAGTTAATCTAGATTATGACAAACTCGATTTCAGGGAGGACTTCCCTCAACTGATTTCCTACACCCCCCTGCCATCAATTCAAAAGATCAAAAAGCAGATCGATAATTTACCTGAAAACCTGAAAGAGAAATGTGTCTCTCTGGAAGAACTCAGGTCAGTCAAAGAAGCTTCTGACATTGTCAGGGAGTTTGATAGATTTTTGAAAGATTTCGGCCATCTGAGCGAAAGCGGTAACGATTTCTCATTCCCTAAATGGGAGGAGGATCCGGAACTGGTTTATAAAATGATAATGAGCTCTTCTCCTTATGAAAACAGATCCGGAATGTATTCCCTGAATGAGATGCAGCAGAAAGGATTTAGAATCAGTCGTTCTTTAAGTAAAATTTATAAAAAAGCAGGTAACTTTAAAGTATATCGTGAACAGATAAGTTCCTTATATATATTTGGTTATGGTCTTTTTCGCAGGCTGTTTATAATGCTCGGAAAAGATCTGGCCGGGAGGGGGATAATAGATTCCGAACATGATATTTTCTTTCTCAGAAAAGAGGAGATTGATAGCATTCTGGAAAATAATCCGGCAGTACATGTGAACCGATACCAGGATGTGATCCAAAAGCGGAAAAACGAGATGGCCGAGACTAAGGATATTGTCCTTCCTCAGGTTATTTATGGAGAAGAAGCACCGATTCTTGAAAAAGGGAGAGAGAAGAATCATTCCGGGATCAGCACATCATCCGGAATTTATAGAGGTAAAACAAGAGTTGTACAGAAAACAGAGGACTTTACTGCAGTCCAGAAGGGTGATGTCCTTTTAATCCCATTTTCTGATGTCAGCTGGACCTCCATAATCGTGAAGGCCGGAGCTATTGTATCTGAAACAGGTGGTATGCTCTCACATTGCTCAATTATTGCACGTGAAATGGGAATTCCCGCACTGGTCTCCGTAGAAAATGCATGCGCACTGGGCAGTGGTTTAACAGTGACAGTAGATGGTTCAAACGGAGTATTAACTATTCATGATTATGAGTGAAGTTACAGCGTTCCTTATTCAAAAACCATGGCTGCTGGCAATTCTGTGCAGTGTGACCGGATATTTTATCGGTTCAGTATCGTTTGCCCGCATTGTTTATTTCATTGTAACTAAAAACAGAAAAATTGGATCCTTCTCAGAACCGGTTCCCCATTCCGATGAAACCTTCGAATCAGATCTTGTTAGCGCCACACTTGTGACGAAAAAGATCGGAGCCAGGTATGGCTGCATGACTTCAATTTCTGACATGCTCAAAGTTGCGCTTCCGACCCTTCTTGTTAAGATTCTTTTCCCTTCACAACCTTACTATTTGTTTACTGCACTTTTTGGGGTCATTGGTCATAATCTTCCCGTTTACTACCGATTTAAAGGAGGCAGGGGAGAATCTCCCATACTTGGCATTCTTTTCGTAATAAACTGGTTTGGTCTTCTTTTAGTAAACCTGGCTGCCATCATTCTGGGTTTTATCATGGGAAGTGTTCTTGTGGTGAGATGGGGCGGTTATGTGTTAATGATATTCTGGCTTTGGTATTACTTTAATGACTGGCGCTATGCCCTGTTCATGATCCTCATTAACTTCTTTTTCTGGTTTTCAATGCGCAAAGATCTTTCACATTTCATGGAATTGAAAAAGAAAAAAGGAATGGAGTTCACGGAGGAGGATGTCTCTCAGTTCATCCTGATGGGAAAAAGCCTGGGGAGGGCTCTTGATAAATACAGTCTTTTTGCTGTTTATAAAAGAAAGAAGAACAAATACCGGCAATCAAAATAAAACACAGGTGATCAGAAGATTCATATATATAATCTCAACAATACTATTAATTGGTTTACAGTCTGTCAAAGGTCAGAAGGCAGGTATTGACTTTCAGAACCAGATAAGCGGCTGGGCCGGCTGCAATTTTTCGGATCCGTTGAGATACCAGACCGGGGCAAGGTATATTCCAACCCTCAGCCCCTGGTGGAAATTCGGTAAAAACAGCAAACTCGATGCAGAGATATCGGTTAATACTTACGGGAACTTGCTCTTCACTGGATCAGGCTTTGATACTGCATATTATGACTTCAAGCCATACAGACTGTGGCTCAGGTATTCTACTTCAAATTTTGAGCTCAGGGCAGGACTTCAGAAGATAAACTTCGGTTCAGCAAGCATTCTCCGGCCTCTGATGTGGTTTGACAAAATCGACTACCGTGACCCTTTACAGATTACAGAAGGTGTTTACGGATTGCTCGGACGCTATTATTTCAGCAACAATATAAATATATGGCTCTGGACTTTATATGGTAATGATAAAGTAAAAGGATGGGAATACGTTCCTTCTGTAAAAAATATTCCTGAATACGGAGGAAGATTCCAGCTGCCTGTTCCAAGGGGTGAGATCGCATTGAGTTATAACCACCGCAAAGCTGACTATTCAGAATTATATGCTGGTTTGCCACTTATTACAGAAACCCGCTTTAATGAGGACCGGATGGCTTTGGATGGCAAATGGGATCTTGGCATTGGATTATGGTTCGAATACTCCCGAAACCTCAACGATAAGGATAACCACTTGATGAGCAGATGGGAAACCTATTATAATATAGGTTTAGACTACACATTTTCCCTTGGTAACGGACTGAATCTCATCTCAGAATTCTTGCATTATGGTAATAATCCTGATCAGGGGCAGGAAAAAATTAAAAACAATTATTCAATCATGGCATTAAGCTACCCGCTTTCGCTGTCTCATAACATATCAGCAATTGTTTATTACAATTATGAAGTAAAGGAATGGTACAGTTATCTTAACCTTCAACTTAAATATGACTATATTAGTCTTTATTTTATGGCTTTCTGGAATCCTGATATTCCCATTATTTACGGTGGCCCGGATGATAATAATCTTTTTGCAGGGAAGGGTATTCAAATAATGCTTGTACTTGATATATAATGCTTTAATGCTATCACATAATATGAATGATGAGGTTATAATAAAAATAGAAGGGCTTAAGAAGCATTTTCCCATGGGGAGTGGAAGATTTACCGCATTAAACGGCATTGATCTTTCATTCGGGAGAGGCGAGTTTGCCGGGTTGATTGGTCCCAGCGGTTCAGGAAAGACCACGCTGCTTAATATCATCGGAACGCTTGATGTCCCCTCGGAAGGGAAAGCAATTATTCTGGGGGAATCAGTCGGGGACCTCTCTGCAGGGGCATCAGCTTCAATGCGAAAGTCCCAGCTGGGCTTTATATTTCAGAGTTACAATCTTTTTCAGGTATACACTGTTTTTGAAAATGTAGAGTTTCCTCTTCTGCTGCAGAACATTGATGCATCAAAGAGGAAGAAAATGGTTCTCGATGCTCTTGAATGGGTCGGATTGACTGACAAGATAAAGTCAAAACCAGCTCAGCTGTCTGGTGGCGAGAGCCAGCGTGTTGCCATAGCACGTTCAATGGTTAAAAGACCTTCAATTGTACTTGCAGATGAACCAACAGCAAACCTCGATGCCGCCAACTCTCATAATGTACTGCAGACAATGGAAAAACTTAACCGCGAGCTACACACTACATTCATATTCGCAACGCATGATGATAAGGTGATCGGATACGTCAGGAGGAAGATCTTCCTGTTTGACGGTAAGGTGGCAAAGGATGAGAAAATAGAACAAAACTAATGGAGAGATAATCAGATGCTGGCATTTCAACTTGCATTAAGAAACCTTCTGGGGGCAGGTTTGCGAACATGGCTGAATGTTATTGTCCTCTCCTTCGCATTTATAATAATTATCTGGCTAAAAGGACTTCTTGAAGGATGGGACAGGCAGGCAAAAAACGATATGATCAATTGGGAGATAGGGACAGGTCAATTCTGGCATGTATCTTATGATCCCTTCGATCCTTTTACGCTTTCAGACAGTCATGGAACCATTCCGGATGTTCTGACTGATTCCGTAAACAGCGGATCCCTTGTTCCTGTTCTTATTTCTCAGGGAACTATTTATCCCAACGGCAGGATGCAATCAGTACTTATTAAAGGGATCTCACCGGAACAGGAGGTGCTGGCCCTGCCATCATCAAAACTGAAATCAGATGGCGTTGATATACCTGCCATTATAGGGAAATCTATGGCTGAAAGTACACAACTTAAAGAAGGCGAATATGTTACTGTCCGATGGAGAGATAAGAACGGAACCTTCGATGCGACAGAGATAAGGATAGCCGCCATTTTTGAAACAAACGTTCCAACGGTTGATGTAGGACAGGTATGGCTTTCGATTGATAAGGTCCGTGAAATGATGCTCCTTCCCGGAGAAGCAACCCTTCTGATTACAAACGGGGAAGGATGGCAGAGCACAGATACAGACGAGTGGGTTTTTAAAGATCAGGAAACACTTCTCTCCGATATTGAGAATATAATAAAAGCTAAAAGCTTTGTTGGTATTATAATATGGGCTATTCTCCTCATGATGGCTATGCTGGCGGTGTTTGACACCCAGGTGCTGTCAATTTTCAGAAGACAGAAAGAGATAGGTACTTATGTTGCGCTGGGTATGACACGCGGACAGGTGGTTAAATTATTTACTATTGAGGGAGCCATGCATTCGGTACTGGCTGCTCTGGTGGCAGCAGTATATGGCATCCCCCTGCTGGCTTTACAGGCCATAAGAGGTATTTCTATCCCTGTTGAAAGCAAGGATTTCGGCATTGCAATGGCTGCAAAACTATATCCGGTTTATAGCCTTGCCCTGATCTCAGGTACTATTATCATAGTTCTGCTTGTGACAACAATTGTAAGCTACTGGCCCTCACGAAAAATAGCGCGGCTAAATCCCACGGAGGCTTTAAGAGGGAGGATACAATGATCAGATTTCTGTTTAAAGGACTTTTACGCGACAGGCACCGCAGCCTCCTTCCATTTATTGTCACAGCAACAGGGGTTATGCTCACTGTTGTATTCCACAGCTGGATCACCGGCGTGATAGGTAACAGCATTGAGTTTAATGCACGTTTCGCCGCCGGGCATGTCAAGATCATGACCAGGGCTTATTCCGAAAATGCCGCTCAGACTCCCAATGATCTGGCAATCCTGGGAACTGACACTCTGCTAAATGTTATTTCAGCACAATTCCCGGAAATGGATTTCGTTGAACGCATTTACTTTGCAGGCTTGATTGATGTTCCTGATCATACGGGTGAAACAAGAGCTCAGGGACCCTCGATGGGCATGGGTATTGATATGCTTTCAGGAAACCAGGCAGAGATAGAACGCCTGAATATTCCGTCATCACTAAAGAGCGGTTCGCTTCCCGGGAAAAGGAGGGAAGTATTGATTAGCAATGCATTTGCTGAAAAGCTGGGCCTGGAATCAGGAGATACCCTCACCCTGGTAGGTTCAACGATGTACGGTGAACTTGCCCTTTATAATTTCACTCTCTGCGGTACTATTGAGTTTGGGACCACTGCTCTTGACCGTGGTACTGTTATTGCTGACATTAAGGATGTCAGAGAAGCCCTGAATATGGATGATGCTACCGGTGAGATTCTCGGTTTTTCACGGACAGGTTATTACGATCATGAAGAAGCAAGCCTTATCGCAAACCGCTTTAATAAATCTTATGCCTCAGAGAGGGATGAATTTTCATTAATTATGAAAAGCCTTGCTGAGCAAAATAATATGGGATTCCTTGTTGAATACTCAGGAACACTGCAGGGTATTCTTGTATTTGTTTTCATCATGGCGATGTCTTTAATCCTTTGGAATGCAGGGCTCCTTGGAGGATTGCGCAGATATGGGGAGTTTGGTATGCGCCTGGCTATAGGAGAGGGGAAAGGCCATGTTTATAAAACAATGCTCCTGGAGTCATTGATTATTGGTATTCTGGGCTCCATGGCGGGCATAATTGCAGGTATGGGTATCTCTTTTTACCTGCAGAGATACGGTATTGATCTGGGATCGATGATGAAAAACGCCTCTATAATGATGCCCCAGGTCTTCAGAGCCCGAATTACTGCAACGACATGGTATATCGGATTTATTCCTGGAGTCTTTTCAGCTCTCTTTGGTACAATGCTTGCAGGAATAGGAATATATAAACGTCAGACGGCACAATTATTTAAAGAACTTGAAGCATGAAAAAGATAATGACTCTCTTCCTGATAGGCTTTGGCACTCTTCAAGCCCAGTTACCGGACGGGAAGCAGATACTTGACAGGATAGATCAGAACTTGTCATCTGAGAACCGCGTATTTTCTTCATCAATGATAATCCACGGACGAAGAGCAACAAGTACTGTCAGGTCAAAAACATGGACTGCCGGCCAGAATAAGTCGTTCACAGAATACCTGTTCCCGGTCCGCGAACAGGGAACAAAGATGCTTAAACTTGAAGAACAGTTGTGGATATACTCACCCTCTGCCGACCGTATAATACAGATTGCCGGTCATATGCTCCGTCAATCTGTGATGGGTTCCGATCTCTCATACGAAGATCTGATGGAAGATAATAAGCTTACGGACCAGTATAATGCAAAAATAACCGGCTCGGAAATTGTCGATGGCCATAATTGCTGGGTTATAGAACTTACCGCTTTCGTTCCTGAGATAGCCTACCAGGAGCAAAAACTGTGGGTCGATCAGGAACGCAATATTCCCCTCCGCGAGGAGATGTATGCGAAAAGCGGGACCCTTCTTAAAAAAACTGAGTTATCAGATATTCAGCGTATCAATGGACGGTGGTACCCGAAAAAAATAGTATTTAAGGATATGCTCAAAGAAGGCACCGGCACAGAATTTATCATTGAGGAAATTGAATTCAATATACCAATTCCCGAATATATATTTTCAAAAGCCAGCCTTAAAAAATAATCACTTATTTTTTCTCTCGAATTCTATAGATGGGTCTGATTCTAACAAGGCTTCAAATTGTTCCGCTGATGCCAAATCACCTTTCAAATGAAAATTCAGCCAGGGTAACAGGTATTTTAATACTATTGCTTGTTGGGCCTTATCAGTAATTTCAGGACCGGGCTTACAGGTGGACTCGGCAAGCCTGCATTTAGTACTTCTTTCTGCCATCTGGCAGTGGCTGGCTCCTTTGATTATGATAATTATTTTGGAATGACTTTTTAAGTTCGAATATATTGGTACCTGATGAATCTCCGGCCGCGTTACACAATCATTTTTCCCTGCAAGGATCATAGAGGGTATCTCAATCTCTGATGCTGCATTGATGGAAGAGGGTCGTGTATCTAATGGTGCCAGTATGGCAAGTGAGCGAACAGAAGGACTGAATCGTGCAGCCAGGATTGCTGATCCGCCTCCCATGCTGTGACCCATTGCGCAATTCATAGAATCAACCCGGTTATAAAATATAGATGATGGGTTTTTAGCAGATTCAAACAATTCATCCAGTATAAAAGCAATGTCAATTGCAAAATCCATGTGCGATGGGAATAATTCCATCTCGCTCTTTGGAAAAGCAATTATGAATCCATAGGGTACGAGCGAATCGCGAATGTACTTATAGGAATTCCATGACATCTGGTAACCATGTCCGAAGCAAATAACAGGGAATTTACCTGGGAAAGTCCCAGCGATAGCAGCATTCTTTCCTGAGGTCTCGGAAGGGTAAAATACCTCTGTTCTTATTTTCCGGTTACCTCTTGATGAATCAACAAATGAAATATTTGTGTACCCGATCTGAAAAGACTGGGATGAAAGACTGTAGGAGATCATAAGTAATACAGTGATAAAAGATAATCTTATATAAAACTTCATTCTCAGTGAATGTTATCTATTAGTATTTGTTCCGAAAATCATTTTTATGTCTTAAAGATATATTTATATTGTTGTAAGGCGCAGTATATCAAACAAACCACAGGGTACAATCATCCCTATTTATGGATCAGTTTTTTCTGTTCGCAATTCCGCTGAAAATATCACTCAAAGATTGATCTTTTTTATTCAGATAAATATCATTGTGAAAATAATCAAGTTTTTTAAGCAGGTATGACAGACTGTTGATCTCTTCAGCATTTAGATTACCTACAACAATTTTAGTGACCTTACTCATAAGCGGAAGTATCCTGAGTATTTCCTCTCTTCCCGATTTGGCTATAGAAACCCTGATGCTTCTTTTATCATTCTCATCTGCAGATTCAGCAATCAATCCTCTTTTAATAAGCCTACGCATTACTTCTGTCCCGGAAGTCTTTTCCATTACCTGTTTTGTAATCAGTTCACTCTTACTTAAACTTTTGTAACTCATAAGGGTGATCAGAAACGAAAACTCATCAGGTGTCTGTAAATTGCTCTCCCTGAGCACCTTCTTAATATACCATTTTGCATAATGACTCATCAGAACAATTAAAATTGAGATATCACTTTTAGTATTGCGGTATTCATCCTTGAACCACCCTTTATTTTCTCCGGATATTTCTCTCATCTCCAACTCCTGAACGCCAGATCTTGCGTTCAGGTAACCCAAAAACTCATCCATCGAATACTCTTCCCGGCTTCCCTTTTCAGCATCAAAGGAAAAAAAGTGGTTTATTAAAGTTGTAAGAATTTCACTCTTTTTCATAATGGTTATAGTTACTATTCATAAACAAGACTGAATCTTATTAGTTCATTTACGTATTATTTATTATTATTTCGAACAATTTCGTACTTATATTGTTTAATGTCAAAAGAAGTAGATTAAATATGGAAATAGCAGCCAGCATAAGGGGAGCAAGTAAAGAATATAAAACAGGCGATACTGTGATTACTGCTCTTCAGCCAGCAACTTTCGATTTTATGAAGAAGGAGCTTACACTTATTATTGGTCCGTCAGGTTCAGGAAAAACAACTCTCCTCTCTCTTATGGGGTGTGTGATTTTTCCGACCACAGGAGAAGTTTATATAGATAACCTTCTGGTGAACAATCTAAGTAACAAGGAACTGGCCAGGGTGAGACTGAAAAAGATCGGATTTGTCTTTCAGAACTTTAACCTGCTTGCCCCTCTAAATGTACTGGAGAATGTTATGCATCCTTTAAGACTTTCGGGAACAGGAAAAAAGGAGGCAAAGCTCAAGGCTGAGGATGCGCTTAAAAAGGTAAACATGGAAAGCAGGGTGAAGAGCCTGCCGAAAACCCTTAGCGGTGGAGAGCAGCAAAGAGTGGCAATAGCAAGAGCACTTGTTACCGAACCATCAATAATGCTTTGCGATGAACCCACTGCATCACTTGATATAAGAAGTGTTGGCATAGTAATGGAAGAACTTAAAATGCTCTCAGATTCGGGGAAATCGGTAATTGTGGTGACTCACGACCTCAGGCTTAAGCCATTTGCCGACAGGATCATTTATGTGAACAACGGGATCGCCTCCGACAAACCCTCAGAAGATGAGATATTTCATAAATAAAAATCAGAAATCAATAAAACAGAATATTAATATTAAAACAATGAATAAAAAAATTTACCTGGTTATAGTACCCTTGATTATTACAGCCTGCAGCGGCAGTAAGGAAAATGAAGAAAAATCAGGCACTGCATCGCATTCAGCTAACAGTGCAATAGTTGATGTTTCCGAAGTTGTCGGGGTTGGCAAGGTTGAACCTGAAAAAGAGATAATCAGTCTTGCCGCTGCAACTGGTGGTGTCGTTAAGGAGATCTGCAGGAACGATGGCGACATTATCAAAAAAGATGAGCCTCTGGTGAGACTTGATGATGAACTTGAACTGATAAGGGTATCACAGTTAAGAAGCCAGTATAACTCGCAGAAATCACAGGAAGTGATTGATAAGCTAAACCTGAGGGAGTCGGAGGCAAGGCTTGCCAATAAGAAAAAGCTCCTGGAATCACTAAGAATTCTAGCATTGAAAGGAGCGGAGACAAAGCAGACTCTAGATGATCTTGAGACAGAGGTTACTACCCTATCTCTTACTGTTGAAAAGAACAACGCCTCAGTAAAACTTTCTGCCGGCAGGCTAAGGGAGCTGGCCGAACAGGTCAGATATGCTGAAGCCGAAGCTTCGAATAAGATATTGCGTTCGCCTTATGATGGGCTTCTTCTTGAAATGCATATTGAAAAAGGAAGTGCAGTAAACCAGTTTGAAAGATATGCAGAGATTGCCCCTTCCGGACCAATAACTGTGAGAACAGAAGTTGATGAGCTTTTTGCAGGCAGACTCAGGACAGGACTTGATGCTGATATCAGATTTATTGGCAGCGACTCTGTTGTAGCACGGGGAAAAGTCATATTCCTTTCCCCCTATCTAAAAAAGAAGTCGTTATTCTCACAAAAAGCAAATGAGCAGGAAGACAGGCTTGTAAGAGAAGTAAGAATCAAACTCGAAGGGGAGAACGGGCTTATCCTGAACTCAAAGGTTGAATCTGTAATTAAACTTAAATAGAACCAATTATGATAGCAACAGCATACAGGTTCATAAGGTACGACAAGGTAAAAAGCATAGGGGTAATAATCGGAATCGTTATCAGCATCTTCCTCATTGGCCAGCAGATAGGGGTACTAAGTTTTCTGACAGGATTAATGGGAGGACTCGTTAGTAACTCGAGGCAGGATATTGGTCAGATCTGGGTTGTCGATAATATTACAAGGAATGCTAATGAACTTCCTAAACTCAATGAGGGTCTTGTTAGGGAACTCAGGAGCATAGAAGGGGTCATGAACACTTACCCGATAGTAGTCTCGGGGGCATCTGTAAAATTTGAGAACGGAAAACTGGCACCTGTACTTATTATTGGCAGCGAATCACCTCTGTTTATTGCCGGTCCGAAACCAGAATCAATTAACGAAGGTGAACTAATGTCGCTAAATGATGATGAAGCGGTTTCAGCAGAGTTTTACGACCAGGCTGTATTCGATTACCCTGTAAAACCGGGAACAAGAGTTGAGATTAACGGCAAGAGTGCCACTATAAAGCTGCAGACAAAAAACGCAAGGGGTTTTGCAGGGTCATTTTTCTATACAACATTATCGAAGGCACGTTACTATACCTCATTCCCCGAATCGAAAGTAAGTACAATAGCAATCCAGGTTAAGCCCGGCTTTGCTGTTGATGATGTTGTCAATAACATAAACAGGTCGGTTTATGGCATTAAAGCGTGGAATGCAGAGAAACTTAGAAAGACCACAATCAGCTATATCACCTTTTCATCAAACATTGGAACCAGTATTGGTTCGCTGGTTATTTTCGCTGTAATAAGCGGATTCTTTATCATCGGACTTACACTCTATTCTTCAGCCGTTGACAGGATAAGGGATTACGGAACACTTAAGGCGATAGGTGCCACTAACGGGTATATTACAAGGCTTATTCTCACACAGAGCTTCCTGTTCGCAGTTACAGGTTATATAATAGCAATGATACTCCTTGAAGGATTCAGGGCAGGAGTTTCCAATGCCGGACTTGTATTCAGCTATTCAATCATTGAATACGCTGCCCTCTTCCTGGTAACGGTGTTTATCTCAGTTGGCAGTTCTCTTTTCTTCTCCATACGAACAATCAACAATGTTGAACCGGCTGCAGTATTCCGTGGCTGAAAAATTAAAAGAATATTTAAATGAAATCTATAACACTATCAATAATAATTATTCTGCTCATAAGCTTTTCAAACGGGTTATCAGGGCAGGAGATTAAACTTATAGCTTTAATCGATTCAGCTCTTGCAAATAAGGGAAATATACAGGCGGTGAGGACTGATATCGAGATAGCTAAACTTCAGACCTCATCGGCTTATCAGAAGTATTTGCCAGACCTCTCCCTGAGTTATAACTACAGATATAATCCTGTAATTCCGACACAGATAATTCCTGTCGGACAATTTAACCCTGTACCTACAGACGAAAAGAGGCCGATAAAATTCGGGACCGACTGGCAGCAGAATTCGGGATTAAATCTGTATCAGCCTATAATCGACTTTTCGATAAAGAGCCGCGTTGCAGAAAGCAGGATAAATGAGAAACTTAAAAATATCGATGCCGCTGCCGCTGAAAGGGATCTGAAACTGGAGGTTATAAAGAGCTTTACAAATATCTGGCTCAGGGAAGAACAGCATCTTTCTGCCGCACTCGATACACTTCGTACATCAAGGACAAAAGAGCTTTTCATTGTTAAGTCGAAAGAGGGTAAGGTGCTGAAGACGGAAGTCAACAGGGCCATTCTGAACCATAATAATGCTCTCTCAAATTATGTTGCTGCCTCGTCATCCCTTACGAGGGAAAAAATCTATATGGGATTCCTCACAGGAATATATCTTGAGATTTTACTTGATGGCACCTTTGACTTTTCTCCTTTTTCGGATGATGTTCTGAAGAAAAGCAATAAGGATCCTGTGTTAGACTCTATTCCTTCCGTTAAAAGTCTCAGACTCAGAGCTGAACTTTTTGAACAGCAGCAGAAGTCAGAAAGAATGAAATATAGACCCACCATTGGTTTTGAGGGATTCCTTGGAGCCAACCAGTATACTGATACCTTCAACCCATTCCTTTCCGGAAGCTGGTATGGGAGCAGTTACATGGGACTGAGTCTCAGATTTCAGATACTCTCCGGAAGCAGTACGAGAAACAAGGTCAGCCAGCTGAAACTTGAAGAAAAAGGCCTGAAATCAAAGCTCGAGGATGAAATGAACAGTGTTGGCAATAAAAGTCTGCTTCTTACCGAAGAGATAAGACAGATTGAATATCAGGCCGGATTATCCAAACAGAACATAGCGCTTTATGAGGAGAATCTTTCATTGAATCAGGATAGATTTGATAAAGGGCAGATCAATGCATACGATCTGTTAACAGATGAAATTGACTTTCAGAAAGAGCAGTCTAAGTTCAATGAAAAAAGAGTTGAACTGGTCTATAAACAGATTGAGCTGATAAACAATTCAGGGGCTCTTTCGTTATTCATTGAAAATTTGCGATAAACTAACATTAAATCAAGTAAATATGAAAATGTTTGTAATAATTTTAGTTGTGGTTATTTTATTAATAGTCTTACTTCAATCTTTTACAATTATGCCAATAAATAAAACTGAAGAACAGAAACATTCACTCGTCCGTAAGTACAAGGATTTTGAGATCAGATTTTATCCCTCTGCCACTATTGCAACAATTAATTCGAATGCAAAAACTTACAGGGATCTTTCGGGTCCCGGATTTCAGAAACTTGCAGGCTATATCTTTGGCGGTAATGAGACCAATAAGAAAATTTCAATGACCACACCTGTTCAAATGGATATTAATGATTCTGTTTCCACCATGAGCTTCGTAATGCCTTCTGAATTTACAAAAGAAAACCTGCCAAAACCGAATGACCCCAATGTCAATATTAAAAACACGGCAGATGAATATGTTGCAGTAATAAGGTTTGGCGGATATGCCTCTGATGAAGATCTGAAATTCTATTCAGAAAAACTTCAAAATCTTCTGAAAGAAAATGGGATCATCCCAGTAGGGAATTATAGATTTTTAGGGTATAACCCTCCATTCCAGTTTATTGGCAGAAGAAATGAAATTATTGTGGCAGTAGAATGGAAAGAAAAATAGAATATATATTCAGACCGCCAATCCTGGCCGGAATTTTTAAATTTTAAGAAAATATGAGATTATGAAGAATAAATTATTGTTTTCATCGACATTTTTTGTGCTAATCCTGTCATTTAATGTTTTCTTGCTGAATGGTCAGGCATCTTTCGACCTGGAGACAGGTGTTGTCGGAACAGGTTATAATAATGTCCGGATTCCCGGAGACCAGGGAACTCGTTTTTCATTGAAAGATGATTTAATTTCAAAAACTCAGATTTTCTTCCGGGGAAGAGCCAACTATACTATAAATTCCCGTCATACTCTGTCATTATTGTATGCACCGCTCGAAACTGCCTCTAATGGGAATGTACCATATAATATAGTATTCGAAGGGGTAACTTTTCCCGCTAATACCGACCTGGAAGGGAGCTACAAGTTTAATTCTTACAGATTAACATATCGTTACGAAATTGTTATTAAACCGAAGTTTGAATTCGGGCTTGGTTTTACTGCAAAAATCAGAGACGCCAGGATAGCTCTGGCTTCAGCATCATTAGAAAGTGAGAAGACAAATGTTGGATTTGTCCCAATTATCAATTTCAGAATGCTATGGAAGCCGTATGAAAAGTTTGGTATCCTGTTGGAAGGCGATGCCCTTGCCGCACCACAGGGCAGAGCAGAAGACGTTCTGATTGCAGCAACTTACCGGGTTTCCGATCGTTTTGGAATAAAGGCAGGGTACCGTTTACTTGAAGGGGGTGCAGATAATGATGAGGTATACAATTTTGCTCTGTTCAATTATGCTTCGGTTGGCCTTTTCATATATCTCTGATTTAATTATTTTTAATGAGGAGTTTGCCTCTAACTTTGTATTGTAGCAAATTTCGTAAGATAGTTTACCAGACCGATAAGTGGACAATAAACATCAAACCTTATTTTATGAGAGAACTGAAAGCCCTTTTTGGGAACATGTATCCTGGCAGTAAAAATTATCTGAAATTCAGGAATTTTTATTGTTCTTGTCTGATCATTTACCTGCTCTTATTTACATCTTATGCAACCTTTAGTCAAAAAAATACTATGAACGAAATCAAAATCGGAAGCAGCATTCCGGCATTTACACTGCCTGATCAAAACGGAAATCTGTTCGACATCAATTCTGTCCTGGGCAAAAAGAACCTGGTGATTTATTTTTATCCGAAAGACGACAGTCCCGGCTGCACAGCACAGGCCTGTTCATTTCGCGATCAGTTCGAGGTTTTCACTGAAGCCGATGCTGTGATAATTGGTATAAGCGGCCAGTCAGTTGAAAGTCATAAGGAGTTTGCAGAAAAGCATCGTCTCAGTTTCACCCTGTTAAGTGACGAAGGAGATAAAATAAGGAAACAATTCGGTGTGCCAGCAAACCTTCTTGGAATGTTGCCCGGGCGCGTAACATATATAGCTGATAAAAGAGGTAAAGTGGTCTATATCTTCAATTCCCAAATGCAAGCTTCAAAACATGTTGATGAAGCATTGAGGATTTTACAAACACTTTAAGATTAAGTATCTATGAATAGAATTCAGATTGGGGATATAATTCCCCCTTTCTCTCTCAAGGATCAGGATGGTAATGATTTTGATATCTCCACGATTATGGGGAGGAAAAAGCTGGTGATATTTTTCTACCCACAGGACGGGAGCCTGAACTGCACAAGAGAGGCCTGTTATTTCCGGGATCTCTCCGATGTATTTGAGGAGGCAGATGCTATTGTTGTTGGCATAAGCAGCCAGTCGGTTGAAAGCCATAAAGAATTTGCCGAAATAAACAAGCTCAAATATACCCTGCTGAGTGATAGTGAAAACAAAGTGAGAAAGCTGTTTGGCGTACCCGGCAGAATGTTCGGTTTAATACCCGGGCGTGTCACTTATGTGGCTGACAGGTCAGGGAAAGTAGTTTATATCTTCGATTCCCAGACCGAGACTCAACGCCATGCAGATGAAGCCTTAAAGATATGCCTCCTGCTGAAGAGAACTGATAGTTAAAAAGCATGTTTTAAGAACCCTGCTTACTATTTAGAAGGGTAATATAAATATATGATTTGTCCGGAACCTTTGATAATATGATTATATTTGGATGATTACACAACCTGAAAAAGAGTGTTAAGGTACAACCCCATGGATTATAAAACCGATAATATGCTGACAAAAGAACTGGTCCTAGAATTATGGGTAAAAACTTACAATACCGAAGGCAAGCCTGACTGGTCGCACATTCTTCCATATTACGATAACAACATTTATTTCAGGGATTCGATTCAGGAAATACGTGGGATCGAAGAATTTACTGCAATGACCGGGCGTCTGACAAAACGATCGAAAGACCTGAAAATGAAAATTGTTAATGCTGTCATGGAGGAGAATATCATTCTTATGGAATGGGAAATGACCCTAAGCTTCAAAAAATATCCTAGCTCTGTTTTATATGGCTCAAGCAGACTGACTTTAAATGAAGAGGGTAAAATTGCAGAACAAAGAGATTATTATGATCTGTGGGGCGACATTTTCGACAATATTCCAAGGTTCGGCAAAGCTTATAGAAGGTTTATGAAAAAAAAATTTGGTTGAACATGCCAATTTGAAATACGGTTGCGCTAATACAAATTAAATAAATAAGATTATGAAAAAACTAATTTGCATGTTACTATTCTTATCATTTCTGTTTCTGGGATCTGCAAATGCACAGACAGGAGTCCGTTTCGGATTGAAAGCCGGTTACAGCCTGGCCACTCAATATGGGATCACTCCTGCCGACAATACCTTTAAGGTTAAGACTGATAGCAGAAATGGCTTTGCAGGAGGCGTATTCGCATATTTTCCAATAACTGAATCAGTAGGCATTCAACAGGAGCTTTTATTTGCCCAGAAAGGTTCGCGACAGGATGTTACAATTACCACTCCTGCTAACATAAATACTGTTTCTGAATATAATTTGAACTATTTCGAGATGCCAATAATAATAAAATACAAATTTGTCAATATTAAGAATTTTGGGATTTATGGCAGCACCGGTATTGCATTATCATTATTAATGAACGGAGATTACAATATTACCAGTACAATTATTACGGGTGGACCTCCGGTAATAGTGCCAGAATCTGGCGATATGAAAGGGCTCGATACATTCGACTATTCATTCGTTTATGGAGCAGGCACCGATTTCAAACTACTCAGTAAGGTTTTCTTCATTGAATACCGCATGACAGTTGGGTGGAACACTTTAGCAATGCCTAATGCTACAGGAGCAGAGCCTGTTCCGCTGCGTAACCAGGATTATATTTTTGCTGTTGGAATGTACTTCTAAAAGACTAGGTAAGATTAATATTATGTGAAATTTACAGGAGTAAGTCAGGTAACTGCTATTTATGAAAAATAAAAAGTTTGCTAAATATTTCAGGGAATATCAGTGGTCTAACATATTGGCAATGATCAGAAACAATCGGGCAGACCCTCAGATCTGTACCGATGATTTCAACAATAAGCTTGTAGTAATTACAGGAGCTACTTCCGGCATAGGCTACCATACAGCACGTAAGTTTGCCTCTCATGGAGCAAACTTACTGTGCATAAATCGCAATCTGCAAAAATCAGAAGCTTTATGCTATGAGATTGAAAGTGAATTTGGAGTCAAATGCAACTACAAAATTGCCGATCTGAGTAATTTAAAGGATATTCATCGGGTTGCAGAAGAACTTTTAAATCTTGATACGCCGATTGATGTACTGATACTCAATGCAGGTATTTACCTGACAAAAAAAGAATTAACTTCCGATGGACTTGAAAAGGTTTTTGTGATTCAGTACCTCTCTACCTTCATATTTAACTACATTTTAAAGGAAAAACTGAAGTTGCAGGAAAAGGTTAGAATAATTATGGTTAACTCCGAAGGTCACCGCTTTGCTGCCTGGGGGTTGAGCCTTGATGATTTGAATTGGGAACGTCATCGTTATTCTGGTCTTAAAAGCTATGGTTATGCTAAACTCGCACAGCTTTTATCAATGATTGTTTTTAATGAACACTTTCAAAAGACGGGTGTGACTATAAATGCAATGCATCCCGGAGCTGTTAAAACTGAAACAGGCCAGGAAAACGGACCGGTTTACCGGTGGTTTAAAAGGAATTTTATTGACAAAACATTAAAATCCCCTGAAATATCTGCCGAAGCATTGTACTATCTTGGAGTTTCAAAAGAGGTAGAAGCTGTAAGCGGAAAATTTTTTAATTTAACCACCGAAGAAGAACCAGCACCGCCAGCTCTGGATAAAGAAGCAGCTTACGAACTCTGGGAGAAAAGTCTGGAATCAGGTGGATTGAATGGTCATAAACAGGAAATGTTATTGCGGAATTAGTTTATTGAAATTTCTGAATTGAAAGAATATGTCTGAGAACACATACAATACTATCATTGTCGGAGGAGGTATTGCAGGATTGACTTCAGCAGCTTATCTCTCACGGGAAGGGCAAAGAGTATTGCTTATTGAAAAAAACAAGGAATGCGGAGGACTGGTTAATTCCTTTACCCGTGACGGCTTTCAATTTGATGCCGGAGTAAGAGCCCTGATAGATGCAGGTATTATTTTACCTATGTTAAAGGATTTAAACATTCAGCTCGAAAATGTTAAAAGTCCGGTTTCTCTGGGTATAGAGAACGAAATTTTTCATATTGAAAATGTAGAAAGTTTAATAAAATACAGGGAACTTCTGGCAAAACTGTACCCTGAAAGTCAGGGAGAGATTGATGAGGTTTCAAGAAACATACGGAAAATAATGAAACACATGGATGTACTCTATGGCATTGAGAATCCGGTGTTTAAAGATTTAAAGCATGACAGAACTTTTGTTTTCAAGAAGCTTTTACCCTGGCTGCCGAAATTTATTTTTACCGTTGGAAAAATAAACCGGCTGAATATGCCAATTGAGGCATATTTAGGAAATATTGTAAAAAATTCTTCACTCAGGGATATTATTTCACAGCATTTCTTTAAAAATACTCCTGCTTTTTTTGCAATGAGCTATTTTTCCTTATACCTGGATTATTTCTATCCCAAAGGTGGTGTTGGAAAATTGTCGGAAGCATTGAAAAACAAAATAATTGAATGTGGGGGTGAAATTAAGGCAGAGACAAAAATTATTGAAGTAGTGGCAGATAAATGTCTTGTGAAAGACCAAAATAATATCACTTATAAATATGACAATCTTATCTGGGCGGCTGATTTAAAAACATTTTATAAAATTACAGAAACGGAAGGATTATCACCCAAAATCAAGAAAAAATTCGAGGATTCAAAAAGCAAGATGCTGAAAAACCGGGGCGGAGATTCTGTGTTCACTTTATTCCTGGGAGTAGATGAGCCTCTCGAAAGTTTCAGGAAAGTTTCTCATGGACATTTCTTCTATACCCCCTCAAAACTGGGTTTGGGTGGAACTCACAGGGAGGAACTTAATTCTCTGCTAAGGAATTTTGAAAAAGTTGAGAAAGAACAAATTCTGACCTGGCTGGACAAATTTACCAGATTAAACACCTATGAAATTTCTATTCCCGGACTTAAAGATCCCGAATTGGTTCCTCCGGGCAAAACCGGCATAATAATCAGTTTTCTGGCTGAATATGATTTGTTTAGCAAAATTCAAAAAGCAGGCTGGCTTGATGAATTTATCATGGAACTTGAGAATCGTGTTTTGAGTGTTATATCTGATTCTGTCTATCCAATGTTGAAAGATAAAATTATTGCACGTTTTTCTTTTACACCCTTAAGTATTGAAAACAGAGCAGGCAGTTCTGAAGGAGCAATTACGGGATGGGCATTTCAGAAAGCTATGCCGGTCATAAACAAAATTCAGATCTCGGATCGTTCAGTTCTGACACCATTACCTTCAATTTATCAGGCAGGACAATGGGCTTATAGTCCGGCAGGTGTGCCAATGTCAATCCTAACAGGAAAACTTGCTGCTGATAAAACATTAAAACGAATGAAGAAATACAAATCTCCTTCAATCAAAAGATCATGAGATCTTATTGAGGATTAAAAGAATAGACGTCTGCGGGTCCGACATTCATGTGTTTCATGGAAAACATCCGGCTACCCCCTGTCCCGTAGTATAGGGACATGAATATTCTGCCATCGTCGAGGCAGTTGGTTTAAAAGTAACAAAAGTTAAACCGGGCATGAAAGCCACGGCCAGGCTACAGCTTGTATGCGGGGAGTGTGGGCCATGCAAAAGAGGACAGTATAATGCCTGCCAGAAATTAAAGGTGCGGGGATTTCAGGCACCCGGGGTTGCCCAGTTTGCATTAACCCGAGGAGCATCAAAAGTCCTGATTACAGATGTAAGTGATTATCGGTTAAATATTGTAAGGCAATGTGGTATCGGGGGAACTCTCCATATAAAGAATAACTCTTTTGAAGATGGAGTCAAATCTTTCTTTGGCAATGAAGGCTTTCAGGTCGGATTTGAAGCAGCAGGTGTTCAGGCCTCTCTGGATAACCTTATGCAATTTGTTGAAAAAGGAGGAGATATAGTAATTCTGGGAGTATATTCCCGGAACCCTGTAGTTAATATGTTTTATTTAGGTGAGTATGAACTGAATGTATATGGTTCTATGATGTACCGGCATGAAGATTATGAAGCTGCTGTTGAAATGATTTGTCCCGGGAAAATAATGACTTCGCCACTTCTTACCGGCAGTTTTCCTTTTAACAGATACCTGGATGCATATAAGTTCATTGATGAACAAGGAGACAGGATCATGAAAGTAATGATTGAGATGTAAAGACAGGCCGGATGTGAAGGATTAGTTGTGAGTGCGACCGGCCAGGATGACCCGGGCAATGAGCTTAAAGCCTGCATTTTATTTGATGCAGCACAACTGACTGTAAATGTGGCCGGCGCTGAGGCAGCAGGGCTGTACGACCTCAAAATGGAAAATGCTGCAATAATACGTAAAGCAGCACGCGACCTGATGGTCCAACAGCATTCACTCGATATGTTTGGTTTTGAGTATGTTGAATATTATCAGATTGTAAGAGACCTTATTGAAGAATACAGGCTCCTGTTCATAGACTGGGTGGCAGGATTTGATAAATGGGATTATTTAATTGACCGGTGGGGACTTTTTAATCCCCCGTGTATAGGCCCATTCGACAAAGATCCCGACGATGACATACCGTTCCATGGGTTTGAAGAAAATCCCGAAGAATGATAAGCTGCCAGTAACACATGTCCAATATTTTAATACTTTTAGACATGTCAGAAAAACATTCTCTACCTCAGCAATTGATTTACCCTTGCTGAAATCTCTTTCCCCTCGGCCTTTCCTGCGAGCTCTTTGGTGGCGATGCCCATCACCTTTCCCATGTCAGCAGGTGATTTTGCCCCGACTTTCACAATTATTTCCTTCAATACTTTTTCAAGTTCAGCTTCGCTCATCTTTGCTGGCAGGTATTTCTCAAGTACGTCTGCTTCAGCAACCTCTTTCTCAAATAAATCCTGCCGGTTGTTCTCCTTATAAATCGCCGCAGATTCCCTTCTCTGCTTAACAAGCTTCTGAATGATCTTCAATTCATCTTCTGAACACAGGACTGAAGCGGCTCCTTTTTCGCTTCGTGCCAGAGTAAATGCAGTTTTGGCAGCCCTTATTGCCTCAAGGGCAACTTTATCTTTGGCTTTCATAGCATTTATTAAATCGCCTGAAATTTTTTCTGTTAGTGACATTTTCTATTTCTTTTAGATTAAACGACTACTTAATAACCATGTTATAAAGATACATTATGTTAATAAAAGTATATAATGAACTGCCAATATTGATAAAATTGAAATATTTTTCAGGGAATTTATTACTAGGAACAGGAGCAGGAGATTCCTCGCTGAGGCTCGGAATGACAAAGTATTTTTAGTTATTGAAGGGAGGGAAGCAGGGGCGTTTCGTCTTTATTTTTAAAACAATGTCAACTTTTGTTCGAAACGCCCCTGCTTCCCTCCCCGCTCCTTAAAAAGAAACATTGTCATCCCGAATCCGCCATCCGGCGGATGAGGGATCTCATCGTTCTGCATATCAATTGGTTAATATATGTTGTTATTAGTAATGCCAGCGAGGAATCTTTTACGCCCCTGCTTCCCTCCCCGCTCCGTAAAAAGAAACATTGTCATCCCGAAGTGAGGGATTTCATCGTATTATAAACCAATCGGTTACAAAATGTTGTCATTAGTAGCGTTAGCGTAGAATCTTATCCTTAAGAAGTAAAATCTGTGAATTTCTGTTCCTGATTTCAGAAAAAAAATAAAGTATATAATGAACTACCATCAATGAAACAAAAGGATAATTTTATGGTCTTAATCCACTATTTTTATGTACAGATATTCATTTCGTTTTGTTGTAACGACCATCACGATTCTGACAGCTAACCTGCTTACAACAGCCATCAGCAATTATATGACAAACTATAAAAACAGCTTTAAACCATTGATATTCACCCTTATCGGGATGGCGATCACTGTGGTGGTTTTCTACCCCCTTTTTATGAAACTGGAAGTCTGGGTTACGAATATTTCAGCGAAAGTTGTAAGGTCGGGGAGATCTTTGGCGGGTAAATACCTTGGACTTCTTATATCATTTGTTGCTGCAATGCTTGTGCTGGTTTATTTTTATGCCAGGATGTGGTACCATATTGATATCCTGAAAATTCTTCTGCATGTTAATATCAGGGGGTATATAAAATAAATATCTTTTAAACTATCCCTGGAAGAAAATTTAACATAAATTTAAATTTTTCATAAAAAAATTTAAAGAATAATTATACCGGAATTTCATTCTGAATTCTAAATTTGCCCTTTATTATAATCTATTGTCATCTAAAATTACGGAGGATTTTCTATGTCAGTTCCAACAAAATTGATTAGTCTGTTTATATCTCATGTAATAGGGATAATGTCTCTTGGTTCTTATACTGTTTTTGCAGGAGATGGTGTTACATTGTACACCCCATATACTAAGATTTCAGTTCCACCCGGAGAATCGATCGAGTACACAATCGATGTCATCAATAAGAGCAGTGAAATCAAAAATGTTGGTATCTCCATAACAGGAATTCCAAAGGGTTGGGGTTTTGATTTAAAATCCGGAGGCTGGAAAATAGGACAGCTCTCCATACTTCCCGGCGAGAAGAAAAACCTCGTTCTAAAGGTGGAAGTGCCTTTCCAGGTCAACAAAGGAAACTATCGCTTCCAGGTTGTAGCCGCCGGATTCGATGTGCTGCCCCTGACTGTTATTGTATCGGAACAGGGTACATATAAAACAGAATTTACATCAAATCAGGCAAATATGGAAGGCCGGGCTAACGCCACATTTACATTCCAGGCTAACCTGAAGAACCGGACCGGAGAGAATCAGCTATATGCGCTTATGGTTACCGCACCACGGGGATGGAATGTCACTTTCAAGGCTGAATACAAACAGGTGACTTCTGTTAACATAGAAGCGAACAGTGATAAGGAAATTACCATCGAAGTCGATCCTCCCGATATAATTGAAGCAGGACCGTACAAGATACCTGTACGCGCTACAACAAGTACAACCTCCGCCAGCCTGGATCTGGAAGTGGTTATCACCGGCTCTTTCGGTATTGAGCTTACAACTCCGACAGGTTTGTTAAGTACCGATATTACTGCAGGTGATAATAAACGGATTGAACTGGTTGTCCGAAATACAGGTTCATCAGAACTTAAAGATATTAAGCTGCAATTTAGTGCACCTGCAAAGTGGGATGTGATTTTCGATCCTAAAAATATCGAAAAACTTGAATCCGGTAAAACTGCCCAGGTGTTTGCGACGGTAAAAGCCGACAAAAGAGCTATAGCCGGAGATTATGTAACTAATATTGAAGCCAAAACTGCGGAGGGATCTTCGAAAGCTTCTTTCAGGATCTCTGTGGAAACACCAATGCTCTGGGGCTGGATTGGCGTCCTGATTATATTAGCTGCCTGTGGAAGCGTTTATTATCTGTTCCGCAAATATGGAAGGAGGTAAACCGTGGTCCGTGATATTATTGAGCTTTCTGATCTGACAAAAAAGTACGGATCGTTTGCCGCAGTTGATAATCTGAACCTTACGATCCGTAAAGGTGAGATTTTTGGTTTGCTGGGTCCAAATGGCGCAGGAAAATCAACGACCATCCTGATGATGCTTGGCTTAACAGATCCCACATCCGGATCGGTTAAAGTATGTGGCATCGATTCTACAAGCAATCCCATTGAGGTTAAGAAAAAGGTTGGTTATTTACCGGAAGATATAGGATTTTACGATGATTGTACCGGACTTGAAAACCTTATGTTTACAGCCAGACTTAACAGGATCCCATACAAAGAAGCGATGCAAAAGGCCGGCCATTTACTTGATCAGGTAGGTTTGTCTGATGAAGTTAAAAAGAAGACAGGGAAATATTCGCGGGGGATGCGGCAGCGTTTAGGACTTGCGGATGTGCTGATCAAAGATCCCGAGGTGATCATTCTTGATGAACCGACATTGGGGATTGATCCCAAAGGAGTGCAGGAATTCCTGGAATTAGTTATTCAGATGAGGAATGAAAAGGAGCTGACGATCCTGGTTTGTTCTCACCATTTGCACCAGATGCAGCAGGTATGCGACCGTGTCGGGATATTCGTAAAAGGTAAACTGATCGCAGAAGGGGATATTAATTCTCTGTCTCAGAAATTATTCTCTGCCAGGCCGTTTATGATTGAAGCCGGTATCTCTCACGATTCTAATGTTGTTTCTGATTCAGGCGGTAAGGTTTTTAAAGAGGAACAGTTAAATGATGCACTGAAAAATATTAATGGCGTTCTGAGTGTTAATCTGGAGAATAATGTTTTTCAGATCGGCTGCTCTCATAATGTAGCACCTGAGATTGCAAAAGCAATTGTTGTATCTGGCGCCGGATTAAACTTTCTGTATAAAAAAGAATACGGTCTCAATGAAATATATAACCGCTATTTCGAAGGAGGTGAATAACATGGATAATCTGGTAAAGCAAGTTCTTCAACGGATGGATAAATGGGAATTGAAGATCAGACAATTTTTCGGACGCTTAAATATATCGGACCGGAACAGAAATAATGACGGGATCATTCATCCATTCCGGGTGATCGTGAATAAAGAGATCTCAGACCATGTAAAGAGTTTTCGTTTTATTGTTTTAATTGCAATTATTGCCCTGACGTGCCTTGGTTCAGTTTATACCGCTATTCATAATATCGGTAGTTCAATAAAACCTAATGATCCTGAGGGTTCATTCCTGTTTCTGAGGCTCTTTACAGTATCCGATAACACAATGCCTCCTTTTTTCGTTTTTATCAGCTTTCTCGGGCCTTTGCTGGGCATAGGTCTTGGATTTGATGCTATAAATTCGGAGCAAACCAGGGGGACGCTAAGCCGTATCCTTTCCCAACCCATACATCGCGACTATCTTATTAACGCCAAGTTCATTGCAGCTTTAACTGTAATCAGCATATTGTTCTTTGCACTGGGCTTCCTGGTAATGGGAGCCGGACTTATTGCAACCGGAATTCCACCAACAGCAGAAGAATTTATGCGTATAGTATTCTTCATCCTGCTCAGCATTATATATGTTTCGTTCTGGTTAAACCTGTCCATTTTGTTTTCTGTGCGATTTCATCAGCCGGCTACATCTGCATTATCGTGTATTGCGATATGGCTATTCTTTACCGTATTTTACACGATGATCGTGGATCTTATCACCAAACCATTAACCCCTTCTGAATTTGCTACAGCCCAACAGGTCTTTAATTATGAGACGATTAAAATAAATCTGTTACGCATATTGCCCAGTGAACTCTTCAGCGAAGCCACAACAACACTGCTGATGCCATCTGTACGGACACTCGGGCCATTAACAATGGAGCAGGTCTATGGTGCAATTCCAAGTCCCTTGCCTCTTGGGCAGAGCGTTTTACTCGTATGGCCCCAGGTAACCGGGCTGATAGCAGCAACAATTCTCTGTTTTGTTTTATCCTATGTTTCTTTTATGCGAAGAGAGATCCGCTCAAGGTAGGGCAGAGTTTTATCATTTAGGCTCAACGTGAATCGTCACACTCAGGTTTTCATAAACGGACATCAGCTCATCTTCTATCATGTCGCAATATTTGTGAGCGTCACCAACAGATTCTTTCTCAGGTATTTCCACGTGAATATCGATAAAACGGTAATTGCCTGCAACACGAGTTCTGAGACTGTGGTACTTTGCACCAATCTGGTCTAATCTTTTTTCAAGAACCTCTATTTCATCCTTCCCCCAGGCTGTGTCTAGAAGTGGACTAAAAGCTTTGCTAAGCAGATTATAAGATTCCTTAAGGATAAACAGAGCCACCAGAATTGCCACAATCGGGTCGAGCCAGTTAATTCCTGTTATCATTATAAGTATAAGGCCTACTGCAACCCCCAGTGAGGTATAAACATCTGTTTTAAGATGCAGGGCATCAGCTTCAAGAGCAACCGATTTTGTTTCCCTCGCAACCTTATAAAGCCTGTTCGAAACATAAGTATTAACTATTGCTGAAACAAACATAACTGCCGAACCAATCCATATGGATTCAAACTCATATATTCCTCCGGCAAGTTTTTTTACAGCTTCAGTAATAATAAGAATAGCAGCAAGAAAAATTAGAAGCGCTTCAATAACACCCGAAATATTTTCAACCTTACCATGTCCGTACGGATGTCTCGAATCAGGGGGAGTATCTGAAACCTTTACCGAGATAAATGCAATAAATGCCGCAATAAGATCCATAGATGAATGGATAGCCTCTGAAATAATACTGACAGACCCGCTCATAATACCAACAACCACCTTCATAATAATGAGCAAGGTGTTGGATATTATTGAAAGACGGGCAATTCTGACCTTCGCATTCATAAAGGACGGGAAATGGATTAAATCAAAGATAAGCAGAAATAGATCTTACTTAAATATTTTTCAAACTTTAATCAGTTCATAGCTCATATCTCCAAGGCCGATCTTTTCAGCATGCTCAAGTCCTGCCATCCAGAAAGTGTCGGGATGTGCAAGTCTGAATTTATCCTGACCTGAAAAATCTTCATGCTGGCGGCTATCACAAATTCTGCTGCCCGGAAGAGCAGGAGCTGCCTTTACAAGGTCTGCACATGCTTTATCAAGTGCCACAGGGTCGGATGAAGCAGCTATCCCTATATCGGGAACAAGCGGATAATTATTTGAATCCCAGCAGTCACAATCAGGTGAGACATTCATAATAAAACTGATATGGAACGCTGGTTTATCTTTAACGACCGCAAAAGCATACTCTGAGATTCTTTTGCATGCATTTTCAGAAGTACTCTTCCAGACTACTCTTGAAGCATCATACTGGCATACAGCAACACATTGTCCGCATCCGACACATTTTTTATAATCTATATGCGCGATCTTGTCTTTACCCACCTTTATTGCATCATGAGCACAATATTTCTCACAAATCCTGCATCCGGTGCAGTTTTTCTCATAAATTTCAGGAGATGACCCGGAATGAAGGAAAAGTTTACCTCCTACAGAAGCACAACCCATTCCGAGATTTTTAAGTGCTCCTCCAAACCCTGTTAGTTCATGTCCTTTGAAGTGGTTCATCGAAATAATTATGTCGGCATCAGCAATAGCAGACCCTATTTTTGCTGATTTGCATAGCTCAAGGTCAATCTTAATTTCACGGTAATCGGTTCCTTTGATGCCATCTGCAATAATGACCGGACAATCAGTTGCAATTGGATTATAACCGTTTTCGAAAGCTGCTTCCAGGTGCGATGGAGCATTTGACCGCCTTCCGAAGTAGAGAGTGTTGCAATCGGTAAGGAAAGGAACAGCCTCTTTTGATTTTAAATACTTAACGATCCTTGCTGCATAATTTGGCCTTAGATAAGCCATGTTCCCCGGTTCCCCGAAGTGTATCTTAACTGCAACTAATTTCTTTTGAAAATCAATTTTCTCAATTCCTGCTTTAAAAACTAAAGTCTCGAGTTTCTTTAAAAGATTCTGAGACGGTTTTGTCCTGAGGTTAGTAAACCAGACTTTTGATGACGCCATATTTATACCGATAATATCCTTGCTAATTCTACACTAAATAAACAGGACATAAAAATAGTACAATTATTTTCCCCTGCAAAAGTTATGAAAGCTTCCGGATCAGATGGTTAAAATGAAGTCATAAACTTTCTCTATCAGCCATTTAGGAGTTGAGGTGGCACCGCATATGCCGATGGAATTTTTCCCCCTGAACCACTCCACATTAATTTCCTCAGGTGATGAGACAAAATATGTTTCATGATTTATGCTTTCACATACTGAATAAAGCATCTTACCATTTGAACTCTCCCTGCCGCTGACAAAAATAAGAACATCATGTTTTTCGGCGAATGACTTAAGATGAGATTCCCTGTTCGAAACCTGTCCGCATATGGTATTATTAACATGGAGAAATTTATCGGGATCAGTGGTTCCAGCTTCTTTCATTTTAGTATGGATCATTTCGGCAATAATGGCATAATCCTTTACACTCATTGTTGTTTGTGCAAAGAGCCATACAGGCCTGGTAATATCAATTTTATGAAGATCTCCGGGGCCTGAAATAAGAATCCCTTCGTTTTTCGTATGTCCGAGCAGACCGACAACTTCTGAATGACCCGGCTTTCCGAAAATAACTACCTGACCCCTGCTTTCTTTTGATTTTTCCCATATTTTCAGGATCCTGGATTGCAACCGCCTGACAATCGGGCATGTAGCCTCGATAATGGTGATATTGTTTTTCGCGGCCACAAGGTATGTCTCAGGAGGCTCCCCATGAGCCCTGATGAGTACCTTACAATCCTTCAGATTATTGAACTGGTCATGGTCTATATAAACAAGTCCAAGAGCAGAAAGCCTTTCAACCTCTTTATCATTGTGCACGATCGGGCCAAGAGAGAAAACTCTTTCTCCTTTTGACAGGGCTTCCTCTGCAATCTCGACAGCATTCTGCACTCCGAAACAAAAACCGGATTTTTTATCTATATCAACTACCATTTAATTTGTTTTTAATTATCCGGTGCACCCATTCCATCTGTTCTGCGACGGTCATTCTGCTGTTATCCAGTATTATAGCATCATTTGCTCTCCGTAAAGGACTTATATCCCTGTTCTCATCAGTAATGTCCCTGACAATTATGTTTCTTTTAATCTCTTCAAAATCAACTTTTATTCCTTTGCTTTTTAATTCATCGAACCTTCTTTTTGCCCTGATCTCAACGGATGCAGTCATAAAAATTTTCAGATCAGCATCAGGGAAAACAACAGTTCCTATATCCCTGCCATCCATTACGATTCCCTTGAATATACCAATCTGCCGCTGCAGTTCCACCATCCTGGATCGCACTTCAGGTATCTGACTGATCCTGCTGACATGGGAAGTAACTTCGAGTCCCCTTATCTCTTTTTCTACATTCCCGGAATTCAGAAATGTCTCATATTCGTCAATATCAGGATTATAAACAAATTCAATATTAATATCCTGAAGCTCACGGAGAATTCCTGGTATATCAAGCTTCCCTTCCCCGATAAACCCTCTGTTCATGCAATAAAGTGTGACCGCCCTGTACATTGCCCCGCTGTCAATGAAAATGTAATTGAGCTCTTTTGCAATGGCCCTGGCAAATGTGCTTTTACCGCAGGATGAGTAACCGTCAATTGCTATGATTAGTTTTTTCTTCATTTCCGGAACCTGCTATAAAGAAGATCAGGCCTTATTATGAACGATATATGATTTGAAGATCCTGCCAGGTGGTATGTTGCTCTTCCGAATTCGATATTCAGCCAATTGGTATTTATCCCGAATCCCCAGGAAAATCCAACTGTGGAAATTCTTGAATCAATCTGTAATTCTCTTCTTCTCTGGTAGTTGTATCCTAAACTAAAATAAAAATTTTTATGAGGGATAAGTTCTACACCGAAAATGGCATGACGCATCAGATTTTCCAGAAATTCTGACGATCTCAGGAAGTTATTGACTGAGGTAGTATCATCATATTGATAAGTGAGGTCATATTTTTCAAGATGTTTCATGGTAATTGAAAACCGGAATGGAGCATGAGCAAGTTTTTTTGATATTCCGGCCTCAATTTCAAACGGCAATTTCTGGCGCTTTTCCCCTGCATATGTAGTTAACTCAAGCCCTGCATTTCTTATTACAAGTCCGGCAGAGAACAACCCGGACCTGCTGTGATAAAATGCCCCTAAATCAAATGCAATGCCAACTGATGAGTAAATCTCAAAAAATGATAATATCGGTTTGCAATTAACTCCCAGGGTAAAAAGCGAATCTATTTCCCTTGAATATATCAATGACAATGCGTATTCAGAGCCTGTAAATTGTCCGGTTATGTTTCCGGAGGCATCGGCCTCTGTAAATGAACCATAATTGAGGTATGTCAGACCGGTTGCATAATGTCCCTTTCCACTTGACGGAAAGGAGTATATCGCCATGCCGTAATTGACTCCGGCAAAATAGTTTACATAGTTAAGTGCAAGGCTTTTTTCCATTCCGGAATTAAGCAATCCGGGATTATGATATGCAAGATTCAGATTATCAGTATTCAGTGACACATTTGTGCCCCCAAGTGATGAGATAAGTCCTGAATGAGTAAGGTTAAGAAATTCATAAACGTTATCACCTCCTGTCTGTGCCTGAATAATTCCGGCAGAAAAGGCGAATAAAAGAATATAAAATGATTTCCTGGGCATATTAGCGGTCTCCACCAAATATAATACGAATTTATGTAAACGTATTAAAGAAGTGTAATAGTATAAGTTATTAATAAAACCGATATCCTGGCATCTGAAGGATTAAGCCGTTTTCCCTGTCAGGGTGAGAGCCTCATCAATGCTTTTCTTTCGGCCGTTCATCTGCGACAGGAAAAGACCGGCAATGACAATAATCATTCCCGCAATGTTCTGCAATGTCAGCTTATCACCAAGGATGATGAATGAGAAAACAGCAGTAAATATAGGTATGCTGTTGGAAAAAACATTCGCCCTTGTTATCCCCATATTTTTAACCGACCAGGCAAACAGAATAAATGCTCCGCATGAAGCAAAAACAGCAAGCTCGATTATAGGTACGAAATTTCCGAATGAAAAGGGGGTACTTATAAAATGGCGGGAATCGGTTATGAGGAAAATTGGCAGGAAGAGTATGGCCCCGATAACATTCTGAACATTTACAATGTATACCGGGCTGTAGGAACCGACAAGCCTGCTGAGAGTCAGATTATAGCCCACTGCAGAAAACACTGCAAGGGTCATCAGCCCCAGTCCTTTAATATTATATGATAAAGTGCCGTCCTTGTTAATAATGAATATAAGCACCCCGATGAAAGAAAGAATAATTCCTGCGTAGTTTATAAACTTTAACCTCTCCCTGAAAAATATCCATGCACCAATCGTTGCAAAAACAGGTATGGTTGATATCAGCACCGACCCGGCAGTCGCAGAAACATAAGTAAGGCCGAAGCTCTCCCCCAGAAAATAAAAAAAAGGCTCAAACAATGCAAGCATTAAGAATAACTTCCTGTCTTTCTTCTGGATTTTCATGAAATTATTTGTCAGGAAAAGAAATGTTGAAAGGAGTACGATAGAAAATAATAACCTGATGAAGACTATGGTTACCGGACGGTACGTCTCATTGGCTACTTTAAACCAGATGAATGAAAACGACCAGAAGATCATCGACAGAATTACTGCTACATATATCCTTGCTGCTTTCTTCACTTGTGATGTCTGGTTTATTGCTATAATATCGGCGACGCGAAATTATGCTTAATATTTTAAATTTTGTAACCGGTGCCCGAAAATATTATGTTTCCATGACCCCCGGATTGATACAGTTTCGACCATGTGGTTGAAAAATATCAATATAGTCTTATAAAAAACAGTAATACAGAATGATAGTAATTGTAAATGTTTCGAACACTCTTAAGAATGAATATTATTAGATTTGAAAATGAAGCTTAAATTATTATATTTGCCGCCTCGGAAAGAGATTAACTTAATCCGGAATTCCGGTAATAAATTAATTATTAGTATTATAACTCAAACTTAGAATTAAATGAAAGTACTGGTATGCATAAGCAATGTCCCCGACACGACAACCAGGATTAAGTTTGCCGAAGGGAATGCTTCTATTGACACAACAGGTATTCAATGGGTGATCAATCCATGGGATGAGCTCTCACTAACCCGGGCTCTTGAGCTGAAGGATGATCCCGGAACGGGAGTAAAATCGGTTACAATTGCCCATGTAGGTCCTGCGTCTGCTGAGCCCACATTAAGAAAGGCTCTTGCAATAGGAGCTGACGAGGCTGTCAGGGTAAATGCGGAATCATCAGATGCATATTTTGTTGCGGCACAGATTGCCGAAGTGATCCGGAAAGAACAGTTTGATATTATCCTTTGCGGTATTGAATCAAGTGACTATAACGGATCGGTTGTAGGAGGAATGATCTCGGAATTTCTTGGGATTCCGTCTGTATCTGCTGTTTCAGGGCTTAAGATCGAAAACGGGAATGCAGTAATAAATCGCGAGATTGATGGGGGGAAAGAGGTTGTTACAATACCTCTGCCTTTTGTGGCAATTGTTCAGAAAGGAATTGCAAAAGAGCCGCGGATTGCATCTATGAGAGGCATCATGCTCGCAAGAACAAAACCAATAAGAACATTTGAACCTGTATCTGTTGAGCCTTTAACACAGATCATCAGTTTTGAAAAACCTGCTCCACGTTCAGCATGTAAATTTGTCGATGCAGAAAACCCGGCACAACTTATTGATCTCCTCATGAACGAAGCGAAAGTCATCTGATTACAAACTAATTAAATGTAATGAATATGTCAGTATTAGTATATACCGAGAATTGGGACGGAAAATTCAAGAAACTCTCCTATGAGCTGGTCTCCTATGCCTCAGGAGTTGCTAAGATGCTTAATAGTTCAGTAACAGCGCTTTCAATAGGGAAAGTTGAGGAAGCAGAATTAAAAAGACTCGGAGATTATGGTGCAGCCAGAATTTTAAGTGTTGATAATGAAATCCTTGCATCTCTTGACAACCAGACTTATGCAAATGTAATAGCAGAGGTTGCAGGAAAAGAGAATGCTTCAGTTATAATAATTTCCAATAACAATACTGGAAAAGCTGTTGCACCCAGATTATCAGTAAAACTAAAAGCCGGAGTGGGCTCAGGAGTAAGCAGACTTCCTTTGAGCGTAAATCCTTTTACATTATATAAAAGAACCTATTCAGGTAATGCCTTTGCTCATGTTATAATCAAATCGGATGTCAAGATCCTGACAATTGCCCAGAACTCATTCGATCTGATAGAAACTGCAAATAATGCTGCCGTTGAAAAAATTAATGTTTCAGTCGACAACTCCCAGGTCAAAACTAAAGTTCAGAATATTCAGAAACAGACAGGAAAAATATTGTTGACAGACGCTGATATCGTTGTTTCCGGAGGACGGGGGATGAAATCACCGGATAACTGGTCTACCCTTGTGGAGCTTGCTTCGGCTCTCGGAGGCGCAACAGCCTGCTCAAGGCCGGTATCAGATGAAGGATGGCGTCCTCATGAAGAGCATACCGGGCAGACCGGGAAAATAATTGCTCCCAACCTGTACATTGCAGTCGGTATTTCAGGTGCCACGCAGCACCTTGCAGGAATAAGCTCCTCGAAGTATATAGTTGCAATAAATACAGATAAGGATGCACCTATATTTGAGTCTGCACAATATGGTATAGTAGGAGATGCAATGAAAGTGCTGCCGAAGCTTGTAAGTGCGGTTAAAGAATTTAAAAAATAGAATTAACCACCCCGTCCCGACATTTCTGTCGGGACACCCCTCCTTTAGAAAGGAGGGGAAAGTTAAGATTATCAATATTTTAACTTTCTCCTCCTCCTCAGAGGAGAGCCTGCTCCGCTTCGGCGGAGAGTACCCCGACAATTTGTCGGGGGGAGGTGGTGAGCTTTTAATAGAAAATGAAACTTAACCTAAATGACCAGACAGATAATATTTGCATTAGTTTTCCTGATAACAATCGGAGCATTTTATTATACTATCAGCAGGCTCATCGTTTATTTCAGGCTTACAAGGCCTGCCTTTAAGGTAAAAGATTTCGGAAAGAGATTCGGGATAATGATGAGGGTGGCTTTCGGTCAGACTAAGATCTTTCGCCGGCCTTTTATAGGATTCTTCCATGCACTGGTATTCTGGGGTTTCTGCGTGATCATTTTTGGCAGCATTGAAATGGTGATCGACGGCATCACCGGAACACATAAAGTATTAAAATTCCTGGGTCAGTTTTATGATATTTTAATAGCTTCAGGCGATATCTTTGCCATCCTCGTGGCACTTTCAATCATTATCTTTCTCTCCCGGCGACTCTTTTTCCACATTAAAAGGTTTGAGGGTATTGAAATGAAAAGGAGATCTCATACCGATGCCGGCATATCTCTTTCCCTAATACTTTTATTAATGATATCCCTGATGACAATGAATATGGGATATATTGGATATAAGGAGCTTACAGGAGGATCAATTGATGGTATTTATCCGGTAAGCAGGATTTTAATAAGTCTCTTCCCGGGAATCGCTGCTGAAACCTTCAAACTTATTTATGAAGCATCCTGGTGGACTCATATCCTGACTATTTTCTTTTTTGCCAATTATTTACCCTATTCAAAGCATTTCCATGTTTTTATGTCGATCCCGAATGTGTTTCTTTCCCGGCTCGAGCCACTGGGCAAACTCACAAACATGGAAAGTATAACGAGAGAAGTCAGGCTTATGATCGATCCCAATACAGCATTTGCAGCTGCACCAGCTGAAACTCCTGTGGGAAGGTTTGGTGTTAAAGATGCCGAAGATGTGACCTGGAAAAACTATTTCGATTCATTATCCTGCACCGAATGCGGAAGATGTACTTCTGTCTGCCCGGCCAATATTACAGGAAAGAAGCTGTCTCCCAGGAAGATAATGATGGATCTGAGGGCAAGAATGAAGGAAAAAGGTCCGTTAATGGTGAAGAATGGAAGGGACTTCAGCGATAACCGTTCCTTGTTGAGGGATTTCATTTCGGAGGAAGAGCTCTGGGCATGCACCACCTGTAATGCATGTGCACAGGAATGCCCTGTCAATATCAATCATCCTTCTCTGATCGTTGATATGAGAAGATATCTGGTTCTTGAGGAGGCCTCTGCTCCGGGTGAACTGAAAGCTGTTTTCAACAATATCGAAAATAATGGTGCCCCATGGCAGTATTCAGCCGAAGACCGTCTGCAATGGGCTAAAGACCTTGAAATTAATATTATTTAATCCTTTGTGCTCCTTAGAGATTATCCTTAGTGCTCTTTGTGGTTTAAAAAATATCTGATGGGAAAAAATAAAATAGAAGTTCCCGTAATGTCAGACCTCTTTGCAAGAGGGGAAAGACCGGAATACTTGTTTTGGGTCGGTTGCGCAGGTGCTTTTGATGACAGATATAAAAAGGTAGTAAGGGCTTTTGTAAAGATCCTCACTCATCTCAATGTCAGTTATGCGGTTCTGGGAAAAGAGGAAACATGCACAGGTGATCCTGCACGACGGGCAGGTAACGAAATGCTTTATCAGATGCAGGCTATGCAGGTTATTTCTGTATTAAAAGGTTATGAAATAAAGAAGATTATCACTATTTGTCCTCACTGCTTCAATATATTTAAGAATGAGTATCCGGATCTTGATGGTAACTTTGAGGTGATCAGCTACTTACAATTACTTGCCAGGTTTGTGGAGGAAGGGAAGCTCAGAATAGACAAAACATCGCTTAAAAATATATCAGTTACTTATCATGATCCTTGTTACCTTGGAAGGGCAAACGATATTTATGACGAACCTCGTTTTATACTTAATAAGCTTACCGGAAATTTTGTTGAAATGCACAGGAATAAAAGTTTTGCACTTTGTTGTGGTGCCGGGGGGGCCCAGATGTTCAAGGAGGCTGAAAAAGGAGACAAGGAGATCTTTATTGAAAGAACAGAGGATGCCCTTAAAACAGGCGCTTCAGTTATCGCAACAGCATGCCCTTTCTGCATGACAATGCTGACTGATGGTTTGAAATATAAAAACAGGGAAGAAGAGATCAAAAATCTCGATATAGCAGAATTGGTGGCACAGGCGATGGATTTGTAAGTGGGAAAGATTACCGGCGAGCGATTGGCAGATCCAGAAAATCCCCCCTTGAGGGGGGTTGGGGGGGTGTGGAGACATGAAAAAACATCCCCCTGACCCTCCCTATAAATCGGGACAAGCTCTTCAAAGGGGGAAGAACTACCAGGAATGATTTTTAACGAAACAATAATTCAATCATAGAACTATGGAAAACATTAAGGTCCTTAAAAGCGGTGAATTTCTTGTAACCGAAATAGAAGCGAAAGATGTGTTCATACCTGAGGAATTCAATGAAGAACAGCGGATGATTGCACAGACATGCCACGACTTTCTTGAAGCAGAGGTATATCCGAACATGAACGCACTTGAAAAAGGCGACAGGGAACTGATGAAAAGTATCCTTAAGAAATCAGGAGAGCTTGGTATGATGGGGATCTCAATTCCTGAAGAGTTTGGCGGTTTTGGCCAGTCCTTTTTAACCCAGATGCTGGTTGCAGAGACAACAGGTGCAGGATATTCATTTTCAGTTGCTTACATGGCTCACTGCGGTATCGGAACACTCCCGATAATGTATTACGGAAATAAAGACCAGCGTGAACGCTATGTTACTAAACTGGCCACAGGTGAGTTGATAGGTGCCTATTGCCTTACCGAACCAGGCGCGGGCAGCGATGCAAACTCAGGGAAAACAAATGCAAAACTTTCGGAAGACGGGAAACATTATATTCTTAACGGACAGAAGATGTGGATCACTAATGCGGGGTTTGCGGATACACAGGTTGTATTCGCAAAAATAGATAACGACAGGGTGCTAAGTGCCTTTATCGTTGAAAAGGATTTCCCCGGTGTGGTCATTGGTGCCGATGAACACAAAATGGGTATCAAAGGATCCTCAACAGCCCAGATATTTTACAACGATGTTAAAGTTCCGGTTGAGAATCTTCTCGGCAAAAGAGGGGAGGGCTTCCGAATTGCATTAAGTATTCTCCACATGGGAAGGCTGAAGCTTGGTGCTAACGTTCTTGGTGCTGCCAAAAAAACAATTACTGATTCTGTTAAATATGCCAACGAACGTAAGCAATTCGGGGTGCTGATATCATCATTCGGAGCAATTAAGCATAAGCTGGCAAACCAGATTATCAGGCTTTATGCTTCAGAATCAGCTGTATACAGGGTAAGTCATGATGTTGATAGTCTGATGAAGAGACTTACTGTCGATTGCGGAGATTATGGCCGTGCATCTATAGAATCAATAAGTCATTACGCTGTTGAAGCTGCTATCCTGAAAGTCTTTGGTTCTGAGATGCTTGATTTCGTTGCCGACGAGGCAGTCCAGATTCATGGAGGAATGGGTTATTCAGCTGAAATGGACGTTGAAAGAGGCTACCGCGACTCAAGGATAAACAGAATATTTGAAGGAACCAATGAGATAAACCGCCTCCTGGTGGTTGATACCGCAATGAAACGGGCTATGAAGGGTGAATTCGATCTTTTCGGTAAAGCCGAAGCCCTGGTTAATGATATTGATGCAATTACTGACGGAGAAACAACAGGGGAAACTTTTTTTAACGAAAAAACACGATATATAAGAAATTTCAAGAAAGCAATACTCCTTTGTATTCATGGTGCTTCAAAACAGTTTGACAAAACTCTTGTTTATGAGCAGGAGATTATGAACAACATAGCTGAAATGATGATGGAGACATATATTTCAGAATCACTTTCTCTCAGAGTAAATAAACTTGAAAGCTTGAAAGGTAATTTCCCTGTATATAGGGATATCCTGGATGTAAATATTTATGATACTGCAGAAATTTTAAGGAAGTCGGGTTATGATGCCATAAATTCATTTGCTTCCCCTGAAGCCGCGCCATCCTTGATAAAGGCAATAGATACGCTGACAAGGGTCAGGGGTATAAATGTGAAAGAGGCAAGGAGGAGGATAGCTGACAAGCTTATAGTGGACAATTCATATAAATTCTGACAAGCAGCCTTTTTCCCCTTATATTTTCTCTAGGAGGATATAATATTTATCATCATTTCTGGTAATAAAAATCAATTTCTAATATGATAAAGAGCAAGCCCAATTCCTTAATTTTAGCTTGTTTATAATTCATATATATATGTTAATCGGGGTATCTTTGTGAATAAATTTAAATTATCCGGACATGAAATTTACTGAAAGAAGATCAATGATGGTTATTCCGGTTTTACTTTTAATTGCAGGGATTGCAATGTTCGAATCATGTGAAAAATACAGTTTTAAAATGGAAACCATTGTGCCCGGGGATTCAGTTCGTTTTCATACTGATGTACAACCTGTTTTTAATGATAATTGCATCTTGTGCCATAAGGGTACGAGAGATCCTGATCTGAGAGCAGGGAATTCTTATAATTCACTTTCTTCAGGAGGATATATAAATTCACCCTTCTCTTCAAGTGAACTATACAAAAAAGTCAATGCAAATCATCCCTCTTCACTCTCAGAATCTGACAGGGTGAAGATCCTTACCTGGATACTGCAGGGGGCAAAAAACAATTGACGGAAAGAATACTACCTAAAAGCCAGATATTATGAAAAGGACGCTATCATTACTGATATTATCAGTGTTTCTGACGCCGGCATTTTCGCAGGAAGAGACTCAGGTAACGAAGAGCTCAAAGCTTGTCAGGTTTACATTCGGAACATCTATTCTCATTGATAATCATACTGTTGCAACTCCTTATAACGGAGGACTTGAGCTTGAAATCCACCACAGATTCAGCAATATTGAAACGTACCACAATCTGTTTGGTATCTACGGAGCGGCTAACACACGTATGGGTCTTAATTATGGTATTACCGACAGGATTATGATTGGAGCCGGAACGACAAAAGATTATAAGCTTCAGGATATACAGTGGAAATATCTCGTACTTCAGCAGACAGAGGATAACAGCATGCCTGTATCGCTTTCATATTATGGTAATATCGTCCTCGACCTGAGAAAAGAAGCCGATTTCGGCCCCGCTGAATCATACAGGGAAATTCACAGGCTCTCTTATTTTACACAATTCATTGCTGCACGTAAAATAAATGAGATGTTCTCGGTTCAGATTGCTCCGTCGCTGGCTTACTTCAACTCTGTTCCGCAATATTCTGACACCACAGGATACAAAAATCTGAATTTTGGTATTTCAGCCGGAGCCAGAGCAAATGTGTTTGGAAGTCATTCGGTAATCATTGAATATGATCAGCTTTTAAGGAAACAGGACCTCAATGATCAGCCAAAACCTAACCTTGCATTCGGCTGGGAAATTGGCACGGCAACCCATACTTTCCAGCTGTTTGTAGCCAATTATTCGCAGATAATAAATCAGAGAAATCTGGTTTTCAATACAAATGATTTTACAAAAGGAGAATTTCTGATCGGATTTAATATTACTGTGCGATTCTGATATTTAGAATACAAGGTATGAAACCTCTGAATTTTAGATTATTTATTCTGTTCGCATTTATCGCCCTGCCTTCCGTTGTATATGGTCTGAAGAGGGAGAAACTCTCCGTTCAGGATTCAATTTTATATGTGTCGCCATTCCAAGATGATAATGAAAGATGCTTTAAATGCCATGGCCAGGAAAAATATGAATATACCAACGAATCCCTTGGAAAGCAGGTCAAAGCATTACTATGTTCGGACAGGATTGTGAACCGAAGTGAATTTTATAGTGCTAACCATAAAAGCTTCAGCTGCACTGACTGTCATTCAGAAGCTTACACTAAATTTCCTCATCCCGGTGAATTAAGAATGGAAATGCAGTATAACTGTCTCGATTGTCATGGAGGCGATGAGGCATTTGCCATATTCAGTTTTGAGGAAATTGATGCCGAATATCAGCAAAGTGTCCATTTCAGGCTGGAAAACGAAGGATTTACCTGCTGGAAATGTCACAATCCCCATTCCTATAAGATAAGCAGACGAAATACGACCAATCTTAAAGAGACAATTCAATACGACAATAATATATGCCTGAACTGTCATTCCGATTTCAGCCGCCTGCAGCTTATGACGGAAAGCAAGGAGATAAATCTGATGGAAAAACATGACTGGCTTCCAAATCAAACATCACATTTCAGGAGTATCCGATGCATTGAATGTCATACGAAGACCAATGACAGTATCCTTATTTCTCACTTCATTGTCCCAAAAGAGGATGCAATCAGAGGCTGTAATGAGTGTCATTCAAAGAATTCAATACTGATGACATCTCTTTATAAATTTGAATCAAAGGAGAACAGGAAAGACGGGTTTCTCAATGGCATTATCCTGAATGAATCTTATGTTATCGGAGCTAACAGGAACAAGTACCTTAATATAATCAGCCTTTCGATTTTTTCAATTGTCATTTTAATGATCATCATTCATATTTTATTCAGGATTTTAAAAAAATAAAAAGATGTATCTATATCCATTATGGGTCAGATTATGGCATGTTTTAAATGCTGTCCTGGTTATAATTCTGATTATAACAGGCATAAGCATGCAGTATACCGGTAAACATGGGTATATTCTTCTGGTAGGATTTGCCAGTGCAGTGAAGTGGCATAATATTGCAGCTGTTATTCTTACATTTAACTATATAGTCTTTGTGACCGCGAATGTAGTAACCGGTAACGGCAGACATTACAGGATTGAAAAGAAAAACTTCTTTTCCGATCTCGGAAAACAGCTGCTCTATTATTCCCGGGGTATGTTCAAAGGGAAAAAACATCCTTTCCCCGTCAGCCTTGACAGGAAATTCAACCCTTTGCAGAAGTTAACCTATGTGCTTACGATGTATGTTGCCCTTCCGCTTCTTATAATTTCAGGATTGGGATTGATGTTCCCCGAAGTGACAATTAATAAAGTCTTTGGAGTTAGCGGCCTGATTCTTACCGATATTCTCCATATCACACTTGGATTCTTTATTTCAATCTTTCTTGTAATTCATATTTATACATGCACTCTCGGGTCAAAGCCGACCTCCCTTTTCAGAAGTATTATAACGGGATATCATGAGCCTGATGAAGAGTGAAAAAAAATTGCACGATAATTGTAATAATAACTAAAATTTTATTTAGCTGTTATGAAAAATTATAAAACTTTTTTAAAAGGATTCGTACTCATAGTATTTTGTTTTGCTTTTCTTTCCCTGAATGTCAATGGACAGCCAAAACCATGGAATGTCCCGGATGAATATAAGGCAATGAATAATCAAGTAGTAAAGGGTGACGCCAGCATTAAGGCAGGTATGGCATTGTATATAAAGAACTGTGCTTCATGCCATGGCAAAACCGGTCTGGGAGATGGTGTTAAAGCCCGTATGCTTAAAGATTTTCCGGGTGACTTTTCAGGTGCTTTTTATCAGAATCAGACTGATGGCGAACATTTTTACAAGACCAAATTCGGTAGAGGTGAAATGCCTAAATATGAAGGTAAAATGACCGATGAGGATATCTGGAATATGGTTAATTACATGAGGACTTTTAAAAAATAATACAGGAACCGGATTTTAGTTTACTTGTTAAAGTGAACATTCATATTTTAAAGAGGCTGTCTCATTTACATTTTGAGACGGCCTCTTTTATTTGATAGTGATTTTCATAATATATTTCAGGGAAGTTTTACTATGTCTGCAAGCTCCGGAATGATATTGTTAATTTATTAACAGAGCTCATATTATTTGCAACGGTCTATATTGTCAGATATGGTTTGTATATATAGGTTAAACGGGTGATATTTATTAGTTTTACGGATTGTTCATGATTGTTTAATAGGGATTTGGAAAGGGATACCGGGATTCATTTAAGTTGTTAATATGTTGATAGTATGAATATTATTAAGTTTATTTTCTCTCCTGTAATTATGGGGATTTTGTTTGTGGTTTTTGCTGTTGCAATGGCTTTAGCAACTTTTATAGAAAATGACTTCGGTGCAGCAGCATCGTACAGCATGATTTACAGTTCAAAGTGGTTCGAATTAATCTTGTTGCTTCTTGCCACAAACCTCATCGGGCAACTGATTATTTTTAAGATGTTCCGGAGAGCTAAGCTGCCTGTGGCACTTTTCCACATTGCATTTATCCTCTTGCTGACAGGGGCAGGGATAACGAGATATTTCGGATGGGAGGGTTCAATTCATATCAGGGAAGGAGAGACAATGAACAAATGTTTTTCAGGTGACAAATACATTGGTTATACTGTTAAGAATAATGAGGATAAAATTATTTCTGAGTTCTCCGAAAAATATGCAATGACCTCTATAACAGCAGATAATTTTAAAAAGAAGATTGAAATCAACAATAAAGAATATGAGCTTCTGCTGGCCAGATTAATCCCGAACGCAGCAGAGACTGTTGTTGATAATCCCAACGGGGAACCTGTCATTTCTTTGCTTGTAACGAAAGAGATGATGGCAAGGGAAACACTTATCCTGAAAAAAGGTGAATCAGTAACAATGCTCGGAACCTCGATAGGATTTGATTCCCCTGTTAAAACAGATGTAAGAATAAATATCGATTCAGGAGCTTTTGTTATCAGCTCAGACTTTGAACTGGGACAAACAAGCATGATGACGGGGGAAGGAACAATTGCATCCCCGGGGAAGCCTATTCCATTGAAACCGATGCAGATAATAACCGTGAAAGGGATAAAGATCGTTCCTCAGAAATTATCACTGACGGGAATTGTAAATGCATCAGAAGTTGATCCCCGGGTTCAGGAAACAGGTCAGAACGCTTTTATTTTTCATCTTTTCGCAGGGACTGATTCAAAGACTTTTCTGGTTTGGGACAAGGAAAGTGAGATGACTGCTTCAGGTAAATGCACAATGGATAATCTGGACTTTGAGGTTACCTGGGGGTCAAAGATCACCACGCTTCCGTTTAAGCTCAGGCTTGAAGATTTTGAGCTTGAAAGATATCCTGGATCAACCAGTCCGTCAGGGTATAAGAGCAGCGTGACATTGATAGATGAGACAAATAATTTGGAAAAACCCTTCAGCGTCTTCATGAATAACATCCTTAAATATAAAGGATTCAGGTTTTACCAGTCATCGTTCGACAAAGACGAAAAAGGTACAATACTCTCTGTAAATCATGATATGGCAGGTATGCTGGTAACCTATACCGGCTATGCTCTGCTTTTCCTCTTTATTATTCTTTCATTAATAAGTAAAAATTCCAGGTTCCGGAATGTTAAAGCTTCAGAATGGCAATCACCTCTGCGAAAAGGAGCAGCCTTAATATTGTTTTTTCTTTTGTTCGGAGGCCTAACTCCCTCTGCAGCTCAGAATTTTATTCCCGGGAAAGAGGGTTCTGATGAATTTGGAAAGGTACTGGTGCAGGACCAGAAGGGCAGAACAAAACCATTGTTTACTCTGAGCAGCGATATCCTCAGGAAAGTGTCAAGAGAAAATAAATTTGAAGGTTATACCTCTATGCAGGTATTCCTTGGTCTCTATCTTGATTTTGACAGATGGAAAGATGTACCCCTGATAAGGGTATCTAATAATGAACTGCAGCAGAGAATCGGCATCAGGAGTAACCAGACTTCCTTCTCAAACCTTGTCAACTATGCAACCGGTACATACAAATTATCTGAAGAGGTTAATTCTGCCTATGCCAAATCGCCGGGAGAAAGAAGCAAATTGGATAAGGAAGTAATGAAGGTTGATGAACGGGTCAATATTGTTTATATGATCTACAAGGGAGATTTTATGAAGATATTCCCGGTGAAAGATGGTACCCATGACTGGGGATCGGCTGAAGAGGCTGTTAAAACTGCCATTAGCAAAGAAGATTCAATTTATCTGAAGAACATTATTCCTCTTCTTTATGAATCGCTTCAGAATAACAATCCTGCAGCAGTGAGAAAGTTAGCTGAGTCGGTCAGCGGTTATCAGGACCGGTTCACGGAATATACTCTGCCTTCAGTCTCAAAAGCAAAGGCAGAATTGCTTTACTACAGGCTGGGGATATTTGAAAAGCTATTCCCATTCTATGCCACGATTGGCCTGGTAATGCTTATTGGTCTGATAATAATGGTGATAAGTGGGAGCCGAAAGACTTCTCTTGTATTGAAAATATTTGGGTGGATTCTTTTTACAGGATTCCTATTCCATACATTCGGGTTAGGACTTCGCTGGTATATTGCGGGCCATTCACCGATGAGCAACGGCTATGAATCAATGATATTCATATCGTGGGTCACCCTTCTTGCAGGATTTATTTTCAGCCGGAGGTCGGCATTTGCCCTTTCAGCAACAGCTGTTCTTGCCGGCATGACTCTAATGGTAGCCCATCTCAGCTTCATGGATCCTGAGATAACAAATCTTGTGCCTGTTCTTAAATCGTACTGGCTGACACTTCATGTATCGGTGATAACAGGAAGTTACGGATTCCTGGGGCTTGGAGCAATCCTGGGAATAATAACCATGATCCTTTTGTCGCTGTCGAACGTTAAGAACCGGGAGAGGATCTCAGATACAATTGATGAGCTGACTGTCATTAACTTTAAGACACTTACGCTGGGGCTCTACTTTCTGACCATTGGTACATTCCTCGGAGCAGTCTGGGCGAATGAATCATGGGGAAGATACTGGGGATGGGATCCCAAGGAGACATGGTCGCTCATTACGATTATTGTTTATACGCTTGTCACTCACTCCCGCATGATCCCGGGAATGAAGGATATCTTTACATTCAATCTGCTGGCGCTATTTGCATTATCCTCAGTCCTGATGACATATTTCGGAGTCAACTATTACCTGTCCGGACTTCACTCTTATGCGTCGGGAGATCCGGTACCGGTGCCGGGATTTGTTTATGTTGCTGTGATTGTCCTGGTTGCATTATGCCTGGCAGCATATATGAAATACAAGGGATTCAGTAAAGGAGCCGTTAAATAATAGGGAAGGTATATCAGTAAGGGATTACCATCTCCGTTTCACTCCGATGGCGATCCCGGGTACACCAAAACAGAAAAGGCTGGCCCGGCTGCGCCGGGATTGCTGTCGTCGCAAGCTCCTCCAGCGATCCCCGGGGGGAGGCACCAAAAAAGAAAAGGCTGGCCCGGCTGCCAGCGATCCCCGGGGGGAGGCACCAAAAAAGAAAAGGCTGGCCCGGCTGCGCCGGGCATGGCCTTATTTTTTGCATTGCTTCCAAAAGAGAGCTTTTGTCGCCAGCAAAAAAATAAGGCCACCCCTTGCGGGGCAGCCTTTTCTTTTCTGGGTGGAAGATGGGATTCGAACCCACGACCTTCGGAACCACAATCCGACGTTCTAACCAACTGAACTACATCCACCGTTTCAGGAATGCAAAAATAGCCTCAATATTTTTATTCACAAAATATTAATTTTAATTTCTGCTCCTGTCGTTCAATTACTATCTTTGGAAGGTTCAAAAAAAAATGAACCGGACATTGCAGTTTATATATCAGATTTTTGTTTAAGAGCGATGTAGCAAAAAACAAGGCGCCGCTTGAAAAGGACTAGATTAATCGACAATATTTCGGGACTTCAGCTATTCCAGCTGATGCGGTTTACTATATTCCTGATCATCAGCATTGTATTCACGAAAAGCCATCTGACAAGCGATGAGATCGGATCCTGGGAAATGTTCCTTTTTATTGCCGGACTTATGAGCTTTTTCTGGGTTACCGGCATAATTCAATCTCTCCTTCCTCTGTATCACAGAAATAGGACATTCCGGAAAATGGGTGAGAATAATTCAGGGAAGTCACCTGAAATATTTAATGCTTTCATTTTGCTGTGCTTATTCAGTCTTCTCTTTTTTGTTTTCGGGCATTCAATAAAAAACAATTTTTCCGTTTTCCATTTCACAGGGAATGTGCCTTACCTGAATCTGCTCCTGCTTTACCTTTTATTAAGCAATCCCGTATGTCTGATAGAATATATCTATCTGCTTAATAACAGGTCGTACCGTATTTTCCAGTATGGACTTTATACATTCCTTGCACAGCTGATACTGATCATTGTACCTGTAATTCTCGGGAAAGATATTACCTGGTCTATTTATGGATTATTAATTATTACAGGAGTACGATGGATATGGCTTCTTATCCTGCTGAAAAGATACACCGTGATGAAGATCTCATGGGCGTTTATGAAAGAGCATCTGTATCTGGGAGCACCCCTGATAATGACATCTCTGATTAGCGGATCGGCCCAGTATACAGATGGGGTAATAATCTCATCAGTTTACCATGACCCTACAATGTTTGCATGGTTCCGGTATGGTGCTAAGGAGTTTCCACTTGTACTCCTGCTTGCAAATGGCTTAAGCAATGCTATGCTTCCCGAATTTTCAACCAGGTCAAGAATGAAGGAATCACTGGAAAAAATCAAACTGAAATCAAGGAAACTGATGCATCTGCTGTTCCCGGTAACAATGTTTATAATGCTCTTTACCCGCTGGTTCTATCCACGACTCTTTAATCCCGAGTTTCATAAAAGTGCCGGCATATTCCTGGTTTATGCACTTCTCATAATACCAAGGCTGGTTTTTCCTCAAACAATAATCGTAGGAAGAAAAAAGACCCGGATAACACTTATTGCCGCAATTGTTGAAATCAGCATTAATATATCCCTGAGCCTTTTAATGATCAAATGGGGATACGGTATTGTCGGTGTTGCCCTTTCGACTTTTATAGCATACTGTATCGGAAAGTTTTACCTGATAACATATGTCTGGGTAAAAATGAAAATAAAGCCTGCGGAATATATCCCCGTTAAAGTTTTTTCTGTTTATTCCATACTTCTGGCTATCCTGTTTATTCTGATTGACCGCAGAATCATAGATATACATTAAGGCATCAGGCATCAGGCGACGGGCTGCAGGTAACAGGCATCCGGAATCAAAAATCTGTATATATTTGTATTGGGATAAACCAGAATATTGCGGTATATATTAATGATCTTCAGATAATTGTCAACATGAAAGTAATTGAGGTCATATCACCAAAGGAAAAGCAGGAATTTCATGATTTTCCTAAACGACTGTATAAAGGTGATCCCTTTCGGGTATCTCCTCTTGACTCCTCAATAGAGGATGTTTTCAATCCTTTGGGAAACCATACATTACAGCACGGGGAGGCAATCCGCTGGATCCTGAAAGACGATACTGACAAGACAATAGGGCGTGTTGCGGCTTTTGTTGACCAAATAAGGTCAGATGCCAATAGTCAACCTACCGGTGGTCTGGGATTCTTTGAAGTTATTGAAAACAGGGAGGCTGCCTTTTTCCTCTTTGATACAGCTAAAGCATGGCTCGTTTCAAGGGGAATGGAAGCTATGGATGGTCCGGTTAATTTCGGAGAGAACTACAATCACTGGGGTCTGCTGGTAGATGGATTCATGCAGCAGGCATTTGGTATGCCATATAATAAAAAGTATTATAAGGATTTTTTTGAAGAATATGGCTTCAGGAATTATTTTGAGCAATATTCGTATCACAGAAAAGTACGTAACGAAAAAAACGAAATTGACAGATTCCCTGACCGTATAATGAAAATTGCCGAGTGGCTGACAAGACGTCCGGGTTACTCTTTCCGTCATTTCGAATTCCGCAACAGCCTGAAATACATAAATGATATATGTGATATTTATAATACGACATGGACCTACCTTAAGGAGGATTTTACACCCCTTGATCCGACAATCCTCAATGAGTCCCTCCGGAGTGCAAAAATGGCAATAGATGAGGAACTTATATGGTTTGCGTACTATAATGATAAAGCAATCGGTTTCTTTATCCTGCTTCCTGACATGAACCAGATACTTCGACATTTTAACGGGAAACTTTACCCATGGAGCCTGGTCGGATTCCTTTTTTACAAGCTGACACATGAAATGTCCAGGATGAGAGCCATTGTAGGGGGAGTCCTGAGGGCACACCAGAATACCGGCGTCGAGTCTGCAATATTCTTTAAACTCTACCAGATGTTTGAAAGAAAACCATGGCTGAAAGAACTCGAACTCTCATGGGTTGGAGATTATAACCCAAAAATGCTGGCAATTTATGAAGCTCTGGGGGCAAAGAGAGCAAAAACACATATTACCTACAGGTACCTTATTAATGATAAGCTGAATTTCGTTCGATATAAAGACGAGATGGATAAAAAGAACCAGAATAAAGAGGAAAATTAGGATAAGGATTAATAATTTTTCAATTCTCTTTGCATATTAAATATTGTTCATTAATTTTGCAGTCCCAAAACAGAGGCATTTTAAAGAATAAGAAAATATTAAAACAAACAGCGATGAAAAAGGGAATACATCCGGAAAATTACAGATTGGTAGTATTTCAGGATATGTCGAATGGTACTTCTTTCATAAGCAAGTCGACTGCTCCTTCAAAAGAAAACATAAAGTGGGAGGACGGCAAGGAATATCCTCTTATCAAGCTTGAAATATCGAATACATCCCATCCTTTCTATACAGGCAAAATGAAGCTGGTTGATACGGCAGGTCGGGTTGATAAATTCATGAACCGTTACAAAGACCACCCAGCGAAAAAGAAATAAGGACTTGTATCAGGAATTATGAGGGGCTTTTTAAAGCCCCTTTTTTTGTTCGAGTCCCGTCCACTCATTGCTTTTTATTTCATGTACTCACCCCCTTCTTTTCCCCCTCTCTCCGCCAGCCGGCGGAAAGAGGGGGGGTGAGTACGTGTGACCAATTATGCAGAGAGGGTTGTAGGGATAAGGTCGGGTTTAGTTTTAGACGGGGTAGTCACCTAATCATTTATTATTGGCACGATCATTGTATTACCCGGAACCGCATAACTTGTAAAAATATTCTGTACTTTTGACACTCACTGGGAGGCTTTAGGAAAGAACCAATGGAGAGGAAATTCAGGAAAACGACGAACGAAATATTGATTCCGGATATGCTTGACGGTGATGGTGATATAATCCCCATTATTGCTGATGGCGATGACGGTGATCTCGAGAATGTTGAAGTACCTGAAACTATACCCGTACTCTCTCTCAGGAATACTGTCCTTTTTCCCGGTGTGGTCCTCCCGATCTCTATTGGGCGCCCGCGTTCAATTCAGCTCATTAAGGATGCTTACAGAACCGATAAGATTGTTGGCACAGTAGCCCAGAAGGACCCTGAAATAGAGAATCCGGGTTTTAACGATCTTCATTCTGTCGGAACGATAGGTCAGATAGTGAAGCTTCTTGAAATGCCTGACGGATCAACTACGGCAATTATTCAGGGTCGCAAAAGAATGGTTCTGAGCGAACTGGTTTCAGATGATCCCTATTTCATGGCAAAGGTCAAACCAATGCCTGAAAGGAAACCGGACGCAATGAGCAAGGACTTTGATACAATTGTCGGCTCACTGAAGGACCTCTCTTTGAAGATCATCAAAATTAATCCTAACATAAGCCCTGAGGCTTCGTTTGCAATAAAAAATATAGAAAACAATACTTACCTTATAAATTTCATCTGCTCCAATACCGACATAAAGGTTCAGGATAAACAAAAACTACTGGAGATTAATAGTATACGCGACAGGGGCTTTATGCTGCTTGAATTTCTCGTTCAGGAGATTCAGGTTCTGGAGCTGAAAAATGAGCTCCAGTCAAAGGTAAAAAGTGATCTCGACCAGCAGCAGAGGGAATTCCTGCTGCATCAGCAGATGAAAACAATCCAGAATGAACTCGGAGGCAATCCTGCAGAGAAAGAGATTGAAGAGTACATGATTAAAGCTGAAGCAAAAAAATGGACTGAGGATGTCAGGAAAGTATTTGACAAGGAGCTCGACAAGTTGCACCGGCTGAACCCGGCAGCTGCCGAATATTCTGTACAGGTAAACTATATCCAGACCCTTCTGGATCTTCCCTGGGGAGATTATACTCAGGATAATCTCGATCTTGCCAATGCACGCCAGGTACTTGATTCTGATCACTTTGGGCTCGATGATGTCAAGGAGAGGATACTGGAGCACCTTGCTGTTCTTAAACTGAAAGGAGATCTTAAATCTCCCATCCTTTGCCTCTACGGCCCTCCCGGTGTCGGTAAAACCTCCCTGGGCAGATCAGTAGCCAAAGCGCTTGGAAGAAAATATGTCAGAATGTCACTGGGCGGTCTGCATGATGAGTCAGAGATCCGCGGACACAGAAAAACATATATCGGTGCAATGCCCGGGCGAATTGTCCAGAATCTCAAAAGAGCCGGCTCCTCAAACCCGGTATTCATCCTTGATGAGGTTGATAAAGTGGGACAGGATTTCAGAGGAGATCCATCTTCTGCACTCCTTGAAGTTCTTGATCCTGAGCAGAACAGCACTTTTTTCGATAACTTCATTGAAATGGAGTACGACCTTTCAAAAGTCCTTTTTATTGCAACTGCCAATACTTTGTCGACAATAAATCCGGCACTTCGTGACAGGATGGAAATGATCGAAATAACAGGTTATCTTGTTGAGGAGAAACTTGAAATAGCGAAACGTCATTTGTTGCCAAAACAACTTGAAAACCACGGTGTTAAACCAAATCAGCTTACAATAAGCAATCCTGTAATGGAACGTCTTATCGAAAAGTATACCAGGGAATCTGGAGTAAGAGAACTTGATAAACGTCTCGCCAAAATTGTTAGGGTAACAGCAAAAAATATTGCATCTGAGACCATGTATAATCCTTCACTTTCCGACAAGGTACTGGGAGAGATGCTGGGTCCGCCAAAATATAACCGCGATATTTATACTGGTAATGATCAGGCTGGTGTGGTTACTGGTCTGGCCTGGACGGCATCCGGCGGTGAAATCCTGTTTGTTGAAACAAGTCTCAGCAAAGGCACCGGGAAACTGACCCTTACGGGTAATCTGGGCGAGGTGATGAAAGAATCGGCGATCATCGCCCTGGAATACCTGAAATCAAATGCTGAACTTCTCAATCTCCCGGATAATTTTTGTGATAAGTGGAACATACACATACATGTACCCGAAGGCGCTATTCCGAAAGACGGACCTTCGGCAGGAGTAACCATGGCAACATCAATAGCATCGGCATTTACTCAACGGAAGGTTAAAAAGTTCATGGCCATGACGGGTGAGATAACACTCAGGGGCAAGGTGTTGCCTGTAGGAGGGATCAAGGAGAAAATACTGGCTGCGAAAAGGGCAAATATCAGGGAAATAATATTATCGGAGGAGAACCGCAAGGATGTGGAGAATATAAAAGATATTTATATCAGAGGACTTAAATTCAATTATGTTGTTTCAATAATGAGTGTCCTTGAGCTTGCACTGCTCAAACAGAAAGTCACCAATCCCAAAAAAATATCGTTTGAATAAAAAAATTACTTTTACCAGGTAAACAACCAATATAATTAGGACAAACTTTTAAGCCGGTACTTATCGATAAATCAGGATTTGATATTTTCCAGGTAATGAATTGACTTACTTTATATCTATCTTATAACATAAAATTTTACTGTTTGAATGATATAACCGGCTGATATTCTGACAAAGTAGATACCGTTCTTTAAATCTGAGATATCAAATATCTGTCTGTTCAGACCTGTTTGCGGAGGCTCACTAATCGGAAGTGTTTTTACCTTCCCACCTAAAGTGCTAAATATATCTATCTGTATATCTGATCTTTCATGCAGGTTGTATTCTATCGTTGCTCTGCCTGATGCAGGATTTGGATAAATAATAAGTCCGTCCAGTGCATCCATACCATTATCATAAACTGCTGTACTTGCTCCCTCCGTAATTGAAAAACCTGCGAAACGTACTGCTTCATCGCGAAGGTCAGCCGGATTGTTTAAACTCCGGTAAATTCCCCATTTTGGCCTTATGAAAGTATTATCAGAGCGGATTGTCATCAGGTCATTATTCGTATAGGAAAGAATTATTGTACCGTCACTCACTTTCTTAATAGTGATCGAATAAGTTCCGTGAAGAGTGTCGATTTTAAGCTTTTCTTCTGCCTCAACCCAGTTCCCTTCAAACAGAGAGAGATTGACGATAGCCACCTTTGTCTGGTCATTATGAATAAGCTCCATTTTATTTACAGATCCTTTCCTTGGTGTTAAGGTGAAGATTGGATCACTATCATTCCCGCCAACAGCTTTCACCTGATGTATATGGGTAAAATAGTTTGATGGTTTGAATCCGGCCGGTAGACGGAACTTCCATTTATATGTAACTGTTTCTCCTGATATGCCAATCAGGTTTTCAGGAGACTTATCATATGTTTTGATCTCCATTCTTTGCCTGTCGAAATTAATACAGCGGTCGTTGTCGGGCACAACATGAATATAAAACTCGAAAACATACTGATTTAATTCTGTATCCCACACTTCAACAATATGCCGGCCAAATTCAGGATGGACGCATTCAGGGTTCTCCACGACATTGTATCCGGGGGCAAGGATGCTGTTTATCAATTCATAGGTATCCCCTGGACCGTTTGCTTCGAGTATTACCTGTGAAAAAGAAAGATGAGTGATCCCGAAAAACAGTAGTACAAGAAGAACTATTTTAATCGTATTGGCAGTTTTTTTCATCTGTTAAAATTAAATCTTCTGCACAACCGGGACAAAGTTTTTGCATTATGCTCAGGAAAAGAAGAGTCTCCAGTCAAGTCAGGCAGTGCACCTGTCCTGCTTTGACCGGAGGCTGGGGTGATTTCAGATTGACTATTTATTATCTTTTACTACCAGTTTTAGAGTTTTTGTTGTCGTTCCCATAGTAAGTCGTGCAAAATAGATCCCGGGTTTTAAGCCGGAAATATCAAAAGATCTGGAATAACTTACTCCTGAAAATCCCTTTTTGGCAGGAAACAAGTCCGGATGATTGTACCAATGGATTTGATACAGGTATAATCATGACTAAAATATTAATTTAACGTGAGTTCGATATAAATTTAAAAAGATAAACCCATTGATTGATCGATTATTTCAAGGTTAAGAGATGGTTTTTTGGGGAGATATGAAT
>JALONT010000055.1 GCA_025454795.1 Bacteroidales bacterium
GCATTTTTACTATTTATTTAAGCTAAAGATATTAACACATATCATTGATTATTAACATTATACGTACATATATTTACTTTTTCAGCAAACCCTATTTATCGCAACAAATTTTTCACTTGGGAAGTAATCGGGATTCACTTTTCTGTACCTGTCGACGATCATCCGCAGTGCATCTTCACAGGCCTGTTGTGGTGTTCGTCCTTCCTTCATTCTCAGCACTATATAATATGAAGCACATGATTTGATTACATCCTCACCGCGACCGGTTGCACCGGCAGCACCAACCTCATTATCAACATAAAGGCCGGCTCCAATGATCGGAGAGTCGCCGATACGGCCATTCAGCTTGAAACTTAGTCCGCTGGTGGTTGTGCAACCTGCAATGTCTCCATTAGTATCAATTGCAAGTACATTTGTGGTTCCATAATGATGCTCAATATCAGGGAAATCTTTCCGGTAACTCTCTTTTTTCATGATATTCTGAAGATGCTCCGGAGCGCCCCAGTCATCTGCAGGACTCATCTCTTCCTTCCAGCGGAGCCATATTTTACGGGCTTTTTCTGTCAGCAGATTCTCTTCAGCGAAACCCCAGGCTTTGGCGAATTCAAGTGCCCCAGTACCGACCAGGATGACATGGTCTGTATGCTGCATTACAAGCTTTGCCACAGATGCAGGTGTCTTGATGTTTTCGAGGCATGCAACAGCACCTGCAGAGTATGTCTTCCCATCCATGAAGGATGCATCAAGCTGCACAACCCCGCGCTCGTTGGGTAAACCCCCATAACCAACACTGGTATCTTCCGGATCGACCTCTATTATATTTGCAGCCTTTTCAACCGCATCAACCGCACTGCCTCCTTTCATAAGAACTTCCCAGCCTGTTTCCATCGCTTTCTGACCAGTTTCATTGGAATGACTGGTTATTATCAATGGTTTGTTCCGATCAGCACTGCTGCGAAGGTTGATCTTCGGGAACAAAGGGAGTAATAAAGCACCGGCTCCTATGCCTATGGTCTGATTAAAAAAATTGCGACGTGAAACAGATTTTTTCATGGTTATTGTATAATTACATAAGAATTATAAAGGTAAGAATTAAATGATTTCGTTTCCGAAATATTAAGTTTTTATATGACTTATTTTTGTTAAAAATAAGTTAGGTTTGTAATAACAAAATGCTTATCAGGAACATTTACTATATATAATATGTCAAAAAATCAATTGTTTGTTACAAAGCCGCTTGATCAGTTAATGAATGAATCAAAAGAATCGGGTGGACTGAAAAGATCATTGACGGCTCTCAATCTGACAACATTAGGAATAGGTGCAATTATCGGAGCTGGAATTTTTGTCCTTACAGGTCAGGCTGCCGCACAGTATGCAGGTCCTGCGATTGTACTTTCATTCGTTGTTTCGGGACTGGCCTGCGGTTTTGCCGGATTGTGCTATGCTGAGTTTGCTTCAATGATCCCGATTGCTGGCAGCGCCTATACTTATTCTTATGCGACACTTGGTGAATTTCTGGCCTGGATCATTGGGTGGGACCTGATACTTGAGTACCTCTTTGCAGCTTCGACCGTTTCTGTCGGGTGGTCGGGTTATGTTGTCAGCTTTCTGAAGGACCTTAATATTTACCTTCCCCCGCAGTATACGGGAGCGACAGGGACAGTTCTTGTTAACGTGCCCGAAATGGGGTGGAAACCGTTGACTGATGCGTTCTCACAGACACTTATGGCATCGGGCATCAATGTTGATTCTCTTTCTCATGTTACCTGTATTCTTAATTTGCCGGCAATGTTTATTGTGGCTTTGCTTTCCACGCTTCTGGTTATCGGAATCCGTGAATCAGCAAACTTTAATAATATTATGGTGATTACAAAAGTTTCAGTAATTGTGCTATTTATCGCCCTCGGTTTTATGTTCGTAAAGTCAGTTAACTGGCATCCGTTTATTCCACCGAATGCAGTAGAGACTACCCCTGTTTCGGAATATGGTTCATTCGGGGCATGGTTGAAAGCTTACAGCCACGAGTTTGGAAAGTTCGGAATAAGCGGGATCCTTCGTGGAGCGGGAGTGATATTCTTCGCATACATCGGATTTGATGCTGTTTCCACTGCAGCCCAGGAGGCAAAAAATCCGCAGAGAGATATGCCTATCGGTATACTGGGTTCGCTTGGCATTTCAACGGTTCTCTATATTCTGGTAGCAATAGTTCTGACAGGTATTGTAAGCTATACCATGCTAAATGTTCCTGATCCTGTAGCTGTTGGTGTTGATGCAATGGGCAAGGGCATGTTCTGGCTCCGTCCGATTGTGAAAATTGCGGCAATAGCCGGGTTAAGCTCAGTTATTCTCGTGATGCTTCTTGGGCAACCCAGGATCTTTTTCACTATGTCGAAGGATGGATTACTTCCCCCTGTTTTTTCAAAGGTTCACCCGAAATTCAAAACCCCATATATCAGTACTGTCGTAACCGGTTCCGTCGCCATGGTAATAGCAGGGATGCTGCCAATAAGCATCCTTGGGGAACTTGTTTCAATAGGAACTCTTCTGGCTTTTATTATTGTATGCCTGAGCGTTCTTGTTTTAAGGAAATCCAGACCGGATATTCATAGACCGTTTAAGACGCCATGGGTTCCTTTTATCCCTATCATGGGTGCAGTAATATGTTTTGCCCAGATGGCTGCTCTGCCTCTTGATACATGGCTCAGGCTCATAATCTGGATGGCTATAGGATTATGTATTTACTTCTTCTATGGCATAAAACATAGTAAAATAAGGAAGGAGAATAACGGAACAACGTCGTAAAGGCGCAGAGGCACAACGGCTCAAAGGCGCAGAGGCACAAAGGTGCAAAAACTTATAGTTCTTGATTGTTATCTTCTTGAAAAATTCAGATCGCAAGACTGCAAGACTGCAAGACTGCAAGACTGCAAGACTGCAAGACCGCAAGACTGCAAGACCGCAAGACTGCAAGACTGCAAGACCGCAAGACCGCAAGACCGCAAGACCGCAAGACCGCAAGACTTTTATATCTCATCAGAAAAAACCGCTCTTGGCAGGTCCCTCAGGTTATATCTGGAAGCCATAGCTTCACCGTAAGCGCCAACCGATCTTATTGCAATTATATTGCCTCTCCTTGTTTCCGGGAGTTCAATGAATTTGGCAAAAGTATCTGATGATTCGCATACAGGACCAACAACGTCATATCTGTAAATATTGCCTTTGGATGAGAGATTTTCGATTTTGTGATGGGCCTGGTAAAGAGCAGGACGAATAAGATCAGTCATTCCTGCATCAATGATTGCAAATTGTGTATTGCTGCCATTCTTGATGTAAAGTACCCTGGAAATAAGCGTACCGCACTGTCCAACAACCGATCTTCCGGGTTCAAGATGGATTTCCTGCCCTGGTCGGAGATCAATAATTTCATGAATTAGCGTGAAATATTCTGCAAACATTGGCGATTTTTCGGGATTTTCATAGTCAATCCCTAATCCACCGCCGACATTAATGGTCTTAATGTCAATGTTTCTTGCAGAGAACCACTCCTGCAGTTCGTTGATATGTGTACAAAGACTTCTAAAGACAGACATTCTGGTTATCTGTGAACCGACATGAAAGTGCAGTCCTGAAAATGTAAGGTTCTTAAGTCTGGCCATTTTCTTAAAGACATCCTCCAGTTCCCATGTATAGATACCGAATTTACTTTCCTCAATACCCGTGGTAATATATTTATGTGTGTGAGCTTCTATTAACGGATTGATTCTCAATGCTATCCTGACAGTTCTATTCAGCTTTGCCGCAAGGTGATTAATAACTTCGATTTCAGCTATCGATTCGCAGTTAAAACAAAAAATATTCGCTTTGATAGCTGCATCAATCTCTTTGTCAGTCTTACCCACTCCTGCAAACACTATTTCAGAGGGGTCAAAACCGGCTTCAATTGAAGCGTCAATTTCATTCCAGCTGACGCAGTCAGCACCAAAACCATAAGATGCTATAATTTTCAGAATCCTTGGATTTGGGTTTGCCTTAATCGCATAATGGATTTTATAACCGGAATTTTGAGACTCTTTCTTCAGAGTATTAAGTGTAGCATTAAGGATATCGAGATCATAGAAATAAAATGGGGTAGGGAGATCCCGGAATTTTTCAGCATCGTTTTTGTCTGTCATAATTCTTATTCAAAAAGGTTTCTGCTGAGTAGTCTCAGAGCTTCTGTTTTATTGGTTGTATCAATTAACAGCGAAATACTGTTAGGGCTCCCTCCGTAAGAGATCATCTTGAGAGGAATTGTATTAAGCGCCTCGAATATCTCAGGAGCAGAACCCGTGCGTTCTATCCTGAAATCGCCAACTATACATATTATAGTTTGATTTTCCTCTACCTCAACTGACCCCAGCTCCCTTAAATCCTTTGCAATCTGACTCAGATACTCAGAATTATCGATGGTCAATGAAATTGCAACTTCTGAAGTGCTGATCATGTCAATAGGGGTCCTGTAGGCTTCAAATATTTCAAATACTTTTCTAAGGAAACCATATGCCATTAGCATCCTGTCTGATCTGATCCTCAGTACAGAGATGCCGTCTTTTGCTGCAACAGCTTTGTAATCAAGAAGTACACTGTTCGATGTGATAAGAGTCCCTTCATCATCCGGTTCCAAAGTATTCTTGAGACGGACAGGTATGTTCTTTACCCTTGCCGGATTGACACTTGAAGGATGAAGGATCTTGGCACCAAAATAAGCCAGTTCTGCTGCCTCATCGAATGATAATTCACGGATTACTTTTGTCTTTTCGACATATCTGGGATCATTGTTATGGAAACCACTTATATCAGTCCAGATCTGGATCTCCTTTACTTTAAGCACTGCACCGATAATGGAAGCGGAATAATCGCTTCCTCCTCGTTTCAGGTTATCAATTTCTCCGTATACGTTTCTGCAGATGAATCCCTGGGTAATGATTATTGCATTTGAAGCATGTTTTTTAAGCTCCCTGTTAATATTCTCTTCAATATAGAAATAATCAGGTTCTCCGTCTTTGTCAATTCTCATGAAATTCAGAGCAGGAAGCAGGATGGATTTTATATTTCTCTCCTTAAGGAGATTATGAAATAATGAAGTCGAGATAAGTTCACCCTGGGCAAGGATGGCTTTCTCCTGGAGCTTTGTAAATATCCTGAGTGTAAAGTTGTTTATGTAATCAAAATGCGAGTCAATGAGCTCATGTCCTGTCTTTAGGAAAGGTTCGGTTGAATATAAATCCTCAACCACCTGGTGGTACCTTACCCTGAGTTCTTCAATCCTGACAGAAGCATCATTTACACTGTCCCCGTAAAGAAGGTCAGTAATTTCGACCAGGGAATTCGTGGTTCCCGACATTGCTGAAAGAACGACGATCTTTCTGTCACTATCGGTGATCAGCGGGATGAGGGCTCTCATTCTGTCGGTATTACCTACTGAGGTCCCTCCGAATTTCATTACTTTTACAATGTTCATCTTAATTTTAAGTTTTAAAAAAACCTGCACTTCCGGCAGGTCCACAGCATCAAAAAATCTATGATACAAATGTTATGGAACCGTCATCCGGATTCTTGGTGGACCATAATGATTTATTTGTCTGCCTGTTCATTTCAATTTAATCAGTGAGCAAAAATATACTTTTATATAATACGACATAATTTGTTTGCTTTTTTTTTGAATTTATTGTTAACTTTGCCCCCTCTGTGATCAAAAATGATCAGATTTGTTCTTTTAAAGAGTTAAATAAGAAATTAAGGACTTAATGCCATTGAGCCATTGCGCCATTGAGCCTCTGAGCCTTATTCACGCCCAGATGGCGAAATTGGTAGACGCGCTAGTTTCAGGGACTAGTGTCAGTAATGATGTGCAGGTTCGAGTCCTGTTCTGGGCACAGAAGAAGACAGAAGACAGAAGACAGAAGACAGAAGAAATCTATTCATATCCAATCTTGGATCTTTTATCTTTTATCTTTTATCTTTGACCTACCGCCCAGGTGGTGAAATTGGTAGACACGCCAGCTTGAGGGGCTGGTGCCGGTTACGGTGTGCAAGTTCGAGTCTTGTTCTGGGCACCTGAAAGCCAGATTGCATTTGACAATCTGGTTTTTTCTATGTACAAAGTACTTATCTGACAATAGAATCATAGAGTGCCTGAAGAATCTCTGACCTGATATTCAGTTCAGTGATCAATGTATTATTCCTCGTGGGATAAACTCTGTTACTCAGGAAAACATAACTCAGCTCATGCTCGGGATCTACCCATACGAATCCTCCTGTATAACCAGAATGTCCAAAGCTTGAAGGGGATACACTTTTAGCCGGATACGCCTCCTTTTGAGAAAGTCCGGCGTTATCAAGTAACGGTTTGTCAAAACCAAGGCCACGGTGATTATCATTTTCGGGGAACTGAAAACTGGTATATCTCTCCAGAACTTCATTGCTGATTATCTGTTCTCCTCCATAAGAACCCATCCTCCTGTATAACTCCAAAAGCTTCATAAGATCATTGGCTGTGGCAAAGAGCCCTGCATGTCCTGCAATACCTCCAAGCATCGCAGCTCCCTCATCATGGACCGTACCGTGTAAAAGTTGCTTCCTGAAAAGAGAATCATATTCTGTAGGCACTATGCGTGATAACTGATAAGTCTGCCATGGATTAAAGCCTATCTCATAGGCACCTATCTTATGATATATGTTCGAGGTCACATAATCGTACCATCTTTCGCCTGATAAATTTTCAATAATCTCAGGCGAAATAATAAAGCCAAGATCGGAATAGCGATATTTTTTTTCAGATAAAGGTGAATTCTTTATTTCAGCAAAAATGTTTTTTCTGTATCTTTTGGTAATATAAAGTCCGTCAGCGACTTCAAGAGGAAATTTTTCTGAGTATTCTGACTTGTAGATATTCCTTTTAAACTCCCCGTTTTTTTTTATAGTCTCCTTCCAGTATGGGATCCATGCCGCAAAACCTGCCTGATGGGCAAGAATTTCTGACATACGAAGGTTTCCCTTGTCTGATCTTTTAAAAAATGGAAGATATTCTCCCAGGGTCTTATCAGGTGAAAATTTGCCTTCACCATCCAGCAGCATCAATCCCGGAAGGGTGGCTGATATCTTTGTAAGAGAGGCAAGATCAAATAGATCATCCTCCCGGACAGCAATCCTGTTTTCATAGGTCTGATAACCGTAACTCTTCCGGAAAACCACAGTACCTTTTCGGGCAGCCATCACCTCACATCCCGGGAAAGCTTTAAGGATTATTCCGGAATTCACAATCGAATCAATTTTTCTTTCAAGGAACTGCGATGACATCTCTGCACTTTCAGGAAAACCATATTGCATTCTTAAGTTCCCGGGTGTGATAAGTCCAAAGTCATAAGGCCACGTTTGATTTATTGTAACAGGTAACGATCCGCGTGCTCCTATGCCACCGAATATAAGCTGCGCAGAGAGATCTTCTGTATAATCATTTTCCTGATAGGCGAGCAGGAGTCCGCCCACATTCTTCAACGACTCGGCTCTGGCAATCCCGTAAGGATTGCCGAACCATGTGATTATTGTCCTGCAGCTGCCAATCATTTTTTCAAGAAACGAATTAAGCTCAGTAGTTATGCCAAATGACCTGTCGGGTCGCTGATCGAGTCCGTAAACTCCTGCAATCACAATATCATAACCTGCCAGTTTTTTCAGAATGCCGGCCACAGAATTCTTATCAGCCGGGTCAACATAATAATGGTCTGCAGGCTGATAATCAGCAATTCTCCTCTGGTACCGGGTAACTGTTTTCCTGTTTATGGCAACAGTGGCAATTCTGATCTTTTGCAGGTTTTTTACAGGAATTATATTCTGATCGTTTTTAAGCAGGGTAAGGGCGCTTGCATAAAGATCACGTATCAATGCCCTTGTTGCTCCTGAATTCAGGTCCCCTGAAATATTGGTTTTATTTATGATCTGAATCTTATTCAGACCTGCCCAGTATTTCAAAGCGAGCACTTTCCTGCATTTTGAATCTATCTCCTCTAGGTTTATACGGCTTTCTGCAATCAGGTTTCTTATTTCCTTTAAAGCAGCTTCGACATCCGGAACAAATTCAACAACATCATTCCCTGCTTCAAAGGCTCTGGCTTCTGCCTCACCAGGTTTGAAGAATTTTGTGATGCCCTTCATATTCATGGCATCTGTAATTACGATTCCTGAGAAACCAAGTTTTTCTTTGAGAAGGTTTTTAATAATCTGCGGGGAAAGTGTTGACGGCAGATTCGTGGAGGAGTCGAGCATTGGCAGGTTCAGGTGAGCTGTCATTATACATCCTGTACCTGCACTGATCAGCTTCCTGAATGGATATAGTTCTATGCTGTCAAGCCTTTCTCCTGAGTGTCTTATTATTGGAAGATCTGAATGCGAATCAACATCTGTATCCCCATGTCCGGGGAAATGTTTTGCTGTTGCCATGACTCCATTTTCCTGAAGGGCTTTTACGTATATCATAGATTTTGTAGCCACATTATCCCTCTCTTCACCGAATGACCTGTAATTTATGACAGGATTGCCCGGATTATTATTAATGTCGGCAACAGGAGCCAGATTAACGTTTAACCCGACACGTCTGCACTGATCAGCTACTGCCTTTCCGAATTGATAGATCAGTGTATCATTCCTTATCGCACCAAGTGTCATCTGGTATGGAAACTTTTCTGTGTTATCAAGCCTCATTCCTATTCCCCACTCAGCATCCATGGCTATCACAAGAGGTACTTTCGATATTCTCTGGTAATAATTGGTCAGTTCAATCTGTTTCTCGGGTTCACCCTGGAAGAAAATAATTCCTCCAATCCCGTACTTCTTAATAATATCAGTTGTTTCAACCTCATGAGAAATATCCCTGTCCGACCAACCTGCAATCCAGATACTCTGGGCAATTCTCTGGTCAGTTGAAAGTGTGAAAAGGATTGAATCGACCCAGGGATGATTCATATATTTAAGAAATGGCGGTTCTTCTTTCTGAGCTTTTATGGAAGCCGAAAGGGGAAAAAGTAAAATAAGGATAAATGTCAATTTGACTAAACGCATGAACTATAGATATTTATCGTTAATGGCATTAATAAATTAATCGTAACAAATCAGTCCGAAGACCGAAGACCGAAGACCGAAGATTCTTAATTCCGTCTTCCGTCTTCCGTCTTCCGTCTTCCGTCTTCCGTTTCCCGTCTTCCGTTTCCCGTCTTCCGTTTCCCGTCTTCCGTCTTCAACACAATTAACCCTGATTACTAACAACTAATCAAAAATAAGAATATTTTCCTGCAGATGATGCAGAGGCCGATAATTGTCTCATATCGAAAAAATACTCATGTTCAGATACAAAAGGAGAAATCAGCTTAAATTGTTATTTTTATGCGTCAAAAAATATTTAATGGAAAAAAACAGTTCAAGACTGGTTTCTCTCGATATCTTCAGGGGATTGACGGTTGCTTTTATGATCATTGTGAATACACCCGGTAGCTGGAAGTATGTTTATTCTCCTTTACGTCATGCCTCATGGAACGGATGTACTCCAACTGATTTGGTATTCCCATTTTTTCTTTTCATTGTCGGTATATCAATGTGGTATTCCCTGAAAAAATATGGACATGAGCTCAACGGCGGCTCAATTTTAAGAATACTAAGGCGGACTATTACAGTTTTTGCAATCGGACTATTCCTTAATATATTCCCTTATTTTGGAATGGATTATACTACTCTCAGGATCTTGGGTGTTCTGCAGCGTATTGCTCTTGTATATTGTATAAGTGCACTTATATGCCTGATTATCAGACGTGATTATCTATGGATAGTGATAGCTGTGATCCTAATCTTATATTGGGCATTGCTTGCTTTCTTCGGAGGAGCAGAACCTTTCAGCCTGGAGGAGAACCTTGTCAGAAAGATCGATATTGCATTGCTGGGTGAAGGACATCTTAGTAAAGTATTCGGGATTCCTTTCGAACCTGAAGGCCTTTTAAGCACTCTGCCTGCAGTGTGCACAGTAATAATCGGTTATTATATCGGAGGAATAACAGGACTGGGTTTCCCAGGTGGTAAGACCGTATTAAAACTTATCTTATTAGGTGCAGCGGCATCCGGGTTGGGTCTTTTATGGAATATGATTTTCCCAATAAACAAACCGCTATGGACAAGCTCTTATACCCTCTATACAGGAGGAATTGCAATTGGAGTTTTTGCTGTGATCTATCTTGTATCAGATGTTCTGAAATTCCAGAAATGGGGAACCCCTTTTATGGTATTAGGAACCAATGCACTTTTTGCATATTTTCTGGCTGGGTTATGGACTGAATTGTTGCTTTTTGTTCAGGTACCTTCAGGGAATGATAAAATAAGTCTCTATGGCTGGTTTTATGGAAAGGTTTGTGTCCCCATTGCAGGTAATCTTAACGGCAGCCTGATGTTTGCCATTATCCAGGTGATAATCATCTGGCTGTTAGCATTGATTCTTTTCAGGAAAAAAATATATATAAAGTTGTAAGACAAAAGGCAAAAGACAAAAAGTAAAAGGAGAAAGACAAAAGTTCAGCAATCTCGAAACTCGAAACTCGAAACTCGAAACTCGAAACGAGAAAAAGGCAACAATTAATCAAATATCATTAATGGACGAAATTAACATTATATCAGCAGGCTATAAAGAACTTTTCGGAGGTAACAATTTTCAGATAACTCCTCTGCCAGGGTCAGGTTCCGACAGGAAATATTTCCGGATCACAACTGCGGAAAGGAGTCTTATCGGCGCATTTAATCCTGTAGATGAAGAAAATGAGGCTTTCGTCGGTTTTACAGATCATTTCCTGTCAAAAGGATTAAATGTTCCTGAAGTATTTGGTTACCTGCCTGATAAGCACATCTATTTTCTACGCGATCTTGGTGATATCAATCTATATACCTGGATCAGAGATGTAGCTGATGGTTCCAGCTTCAGCAACATAATAAAAGATTTCTACAGGAAGGTCCTTGATAATCTGATACTTTTTCAGACCAGGGGAATCATAGGTTTGAACCTTGATCTCTGTTATCCGCACAGAAGCTTTGACCGGCAGTCGATGATGTGGGACATGAATTATTTCAAGTACATGCTTCTGAAACTACTTGCTGTTCCTTTCAATGAACAACGTCTGGAGCATGACTTTAACGCACTGGCTGATTTCCTTCTTGAGACAGATCAGGAATATTTTCTTTACAGGGATTTTCAGACTGCAAACATTATGATAGTGGAAGGGGAGCCGTGGTATATTGATTTTCAGGGCGGAAGAAAAGGTGCTGCACAATATGATGTTGCTTCATTATTATTCGATGCAAAGATCCCAATGGTTCAGACAGACAGGGAAGAGCTTCTGGATTATTATATTGATAGATTCTGTTTGGTATCAAATGAAAATAAAGAAAAATTCTGCAGATATTATACAGGTTTCAGTATGATCAGGCTTATGCAGGCCCTCGGAGCATTTGGATTCAGGGGCTTATATGAGCAGAAACCGACTTTCACTGAGAGCCTCATTCCAGGTGTCAATCTGCTGCTTCAGGTTATCAGTTCAGCTGAAGAACATGTTCAATTACCTGAACTGTATGGAAGTGTCAGATCCATTCATAATTCAGGTATATTTCATACACTGGCGTCAGGAAAACATTAAAATAAGTCCTATGAAAGCAATGATTCTTACAGCAGGTAAGGGCACCAGGCTCGGCAAGCTTACCGGGAAAATTCCTAAAGCTATGATCGATATTAATGGTAAAAGCGTTCTTCAGCTTGCAGTTGAGAAATGTCATTTTTCAGGTTTTGATGATATTATAATAAATGTTCATCATTTTGCAGATCGGGTAGAAAAAGAAGTTGAGCGGTTGAACAGGATAGGTTTTCGGATTTCGGTTTCTAATGAACGGGATATGCTTCTTGAAACAGGAGGAGGATTGTTCAAAGCAAAAGATTTTTTTGATAATAAGCCATTTCTCCTTTATAACGCTGATATAATTTCAAATATCGATCTGAAATCCCTTTATAATTTTCACATTACAAATTCAGGAATTGCTACCCTTGCCGTCAGAAATCGCCCGGGAAACAGATTTTTTCTTATTGATGAACATGGAATTCTAAAAGGTTGGTGCAATAAATCTACAGGTGAAAGAATTATTGCCGGAGAAGAAAATGAAGAGTTGTTTGAAATAGCATTTTCTGGTATGCATATTATTGATCCTGAAATATTTAATTTTATGACTGAAGGAGTATACACAATGACTGCACTCTACCTACAACTTGCATCATTGCACCGGATAGGTACTTATCGTTATGACGACGGATATTGGTTCGATATAGGAACACCTGAAAAGCTTAACGAAGTCAGAGAATTCTTTCTTTAGTCAACTACCTCAAACCGGTTTTTTCGACCTTTCCCCTCTACAGCTTCCAGAACGATCTGGCAAAGAGGGCGAAAAATGTTAGAATCTCTAGTCGGCCGATGATCATTAACAGGCTGAATATGAATAAGCTGATCTCAGGTATATGAGAATAATTAAATTTTGGACCAAGAGTTCCCAATGCGGGACCAATATTTCCCAAAGTGGAAGCAACTCCGCTGGCTGCTGTAACCGGATCAAGCCCGGTTAAAACAATCAAAACTGTTCCAATCAGAAAAATAAATAAGTATAATATTACAAATGAAACAAGTGACAGGTTTGTTGCATCTGATACCGGTTTTGAATTTATTTTAGTTTGTAAAATGGCCTTTGGATGAACAAGACGGGTAAATACATTTTGTACATTCTTGATTACAACCATGTGCCTGGCCATTTTGATGCTCCCGGTAGTAGAGCCGGTGCTTGCTCCGGCAAACATTAATAAAAAGATTAATGCAATAGCTTCTCCTGGCCATAATAAATAATCTTTGGTAATGAAGCCTGTAGTAGTAATTATTGTGATAACCTGAAAAAAACCATCCCTGAATGCTGGTTCAATTGGGCTTTTGGTATGTAATATCAGGATCATTGTCATTATTATTCCGGCAATTAAAGTTACTCCGGAATAAAACCAAAACTCTTCATTTTTATATACTTTACTTAATTTCAGTTTTAATAAATAATAATAAACGACATAACTGATTCCTGAAAGGAACATAAAAAACATAATAACATATTGACTATAAGAAGAAAAAGCTGCAATACTTACATTCTTTGTCGAAAATCCTCCTGTTGCAACAGTACCAAAAGAATGGCATATGCTGTCAAAAACATCCATTTCGCCAAGACCCAGAAATATAGTCTCCGTTATTGTTAACCCGAGGTATATGAACAATAACCTGAAACCAATGGCTTTAGTTTTGGGATGTATTTTTTCTTTGAGGGATGATTCAAGACTAAGGAGCTGATGTCCTGTGATTCTTAGTGAAGGAAGAATTATAATTACAAGAACTATTATTCCAAGCCCGCCTATCCAATGAGTAAGGCTTCTCCAGAACAAAATCGAAAACGGTAATAACTCAATGTCTTTTATTATTGTTGCTCCAGTCGTAGTAAAACCTGAGGAAGATTCAAAAAAGGCATCAATAAACGATGGTATATAACCAGATATAATATATGGTAGAGTTCCTAAAGCAGTGAAAATGAGCCATGAAAGTGCAACTGCCAGGTACCCGTCCCTATTGCTTATTCTGTCTTTTTCTGCTCTGATGCTTAGGATGCGAAATAAAATATTTAAGAATGAAGCTATGAGGGCAGACCATAAAAAGGGATCAAGCGACTCCTTATAGATCAATGCAACGGGTATGCAAAGGATGAATGATATTGATTCAATCAGAAGTATTGTGCTTAATATTCTGAGAATAATTAATGGATTGATCAGCTTCATGACCTGCTTCCTGAAATTTCAGGTTACAAATATAATGAGAAATAGATTGAATATTCTCATACTGTAAACCGGCAGAGATAATCTGTTCAATATGACATAAATCTATTGAATGGTCATTTTTATGTCTTATATTTGAATCTGACTATTAGAATTCCGGAATTCAAATAACCAACAATTTTTTTAATAAACTATTTAAGTTCAATCTATTATAATTATCTGGGAAATGGGAAAAGTTTTAGTGATAGGAGCAGGAGGTGTCAGTACCGTGGTAGTCCATAAGATGGCTTCACTTCCTGAAGTATTCAGTGAGATATTGCTGGCAAGCCGGACAAAATCAAAATGTGACGCAATTGCCGAAAGAATTGGAAATGACCGTGTCCATACAGCTCAGATAGATGCCGATAAGGTACCCCAGCTGGTAAAGCTGATCAAATCCTATAAGCCTGATATCGTGGTGAACGTGGCATTGCCTTATCAGGATCTTCATATCATGGATGCCTGTCTCGAAACGGGTGTCGCCTATCTCGATACCGCAAACTATGAGCCTCGTGAGGAGGCTAAATTTGAGTACAGCTGGCAATGGGCATATAGCGACAGGTACAAAAAAGCAGGTATCACTGCAATCCTTGGCTGTGGATTCGACCCCGGAGTTACTTCCATTTATACAGCATACGCTGCAAAGAATCATTTTGATGAAATACATTACCTCGATATTGTAGATTGCAATGCAGGAGATCACGGAAAACCATTCGCCACAAATTTCAATCCTGAAATCAATATCAGGGAAGTTACACAGAAGGGCAAATACTGGGAAAGCGGTAAATGGATATATACTAGGCCTCATGAAATCCATAAACCTCTGAATTATCCTGGCATAGGGCCAATGGAATCATATGTAATTTATCATGAAGAACTAGAATCGCTGGTGAAAAATTTCCCCTCACTGAAAAGAGCAAGGTTCTGGATGACATTTGGACAGGAATACCTCACTCACCTCAGGGTTATTCAGAATATCGGAATGGCTGGAATAGAACCTGTAATGTTCGACGGCAGGGAAATCATTCCCATCCAGTTCCTTAAAGCAGTATTACCTGATCCAGGTGAGCTAGGGGAGAATTATAAAGGGTGGACCTCCATTGGATGCCGGATAAAAGGGGTAAGGAATGGAAAAGAAAGATCATACTATATATATAATAACTGCAGCCACGAGGCGGCATACAAAGAGACCGGTGCACAGGGAGTCAGTTATACAACCGGTGTCCCGGCAGCTATTGGTGCAATAATGTACCTGAAAGGTATCTGGAAGAAACCTGGCGTATTTAATGTAGAGGAATTTGATCCCGATCCCTTCATGGAACAGTTAAATCTGCTGGGACTTCCATGGGTTGAATTGCATGATGTTGACCTGGAGTTATAGAAATGGTATTATGGCTTTACGGCAATAAGGCATTATGGCCATAACACCCTAACGCCTTAACGCCTTTAAAATCAGATATATTGTGCAAATTAATTACAACAAACTACCATCCCCATGTTTTGTGATTGATGAAGAAAGATTCAGGAATAACTTGTCTCTGATAAAACATGTTGCTGACAAGTCGGGGGCTGAGATCATCCTTGCTTTCAAGGGATTTGCTATGTGGGGAGTATTTCCTGTACTGAAAGAATACATCTCAGGTGCTTCTGCCAGTTCAGTAAATGAAGCCAGGTTATGTTTTGAGGAGATCGGTTCACCGGCACATTCATATTCGCCTGTTTATAAGGAAAATGAGTTTGAATCAATCATTAAATACAGTTCGCATATAACTTTCAACTCACTTCAGCAATACAATAAATATTATTATCTGCTGAAGCAGAATCCCGGCAGGATATCAGCCGGTTTAAGGATCAATCCGGAGTTCTCCGAAGTGAGCCATAGCATTTATAATCCATGTTCTCCCGGGTCCAGACTTGGCGTAACGGCTGATGATATTAGATCAGGATTACCCGAAGGCATTGAAGGACTTCACTTTCATGTTCTCTTTGAATCTGATTCATTTGCACTTGAAAAGGTACTGAATGTCGTTGAAGCAAAATTCAGCAGGTTTTTCAGCAGGTTGAAATGGATAAATATGGGAGGAGGTCATCTTATAACCAGGAAAGGTTATGATACCGGCCATCTGATAAAAATCCTGAAGGATTTCAGAAAGAGAACCGGCCTTCACCTGATTCTTGAACCCGGAAGTGCATTTGCCTGGGAAACAGGCGAACTGGTGGCAACAGTTGAAGATATTGTTGAAAACCAGGGAATTAAGACTGCTATTCTCGATGTCTCATTTACTGCGCACATGCCCGACTGTCTTGAAATGCCATATAAACCAAAAATTATTGGTGAAGTTGATCCGGGAGAAGGAAAGCCTGCTTACAGGATCGGAGGTAATTCATGTCTTTCGGGAGATTTTATGGGCGACTGGTCATTCGGAAAAGAACTTCATCCCGGTGACAGAATTGTTTTTCTTGATATGATCCATTATACAATGGTTAAGACAACCACCTTTAACGGAGTTCATCATCCTTCAATCGGAATCTGGACCCGGGAAGGCAAATTCAGGTTATTTAAGGAATTCGGATACGAAGATTATAAACACAGGTTGTCCTGATGTCTTTTTGTTTCACCCTGCCACCTGACGCCTGACGCCTGACGCCCGACACCTGACTGCCCGACGCCCGACGCCCGACGCCCGACGCCCGACGCCCAACGCCCGACGCCCGACGCCCGACGCCCGACGCCCGACGCCCGACGCCCGACGCCCGACGCCCGACGCCCGACGCCCGACGCCCGACGCCCGACGCCCGACCCGACGCCCGACGCCCGACGCCCGACGCCTATTTCTTCCTGTTTATCGTAATATCTGTTACCAGCAACTTATCTTTGACCAGTACAGCAGGGACAATTATTTCAGCTACCTCTTTAGGATCCATAAATCCTGAGATATCACGGTTCTGTCCCGGTACTTTCCAGAAATCTGTTTTCATTCCTCCCGGATATACCGCTATTATATTTCGCTTTGTTCCTTTAAGTTCTGTCCGGAGTGCTTCCGTATAACCCCTGGCTCCCCATTTGGCTGCGCAGTAGATAGTCTCCTGGTCCCTTCCGGACAGCGAAGACGTGGACATTATATTTATAATGGTGAGATCCTCCTTTTCCGGTGTAATTCTCAGTATTTCAGATGTCAGGAGTATCAAACCCTTCAGATTAGGTTCAAAGACATCATTTATCATTTCTGAAGTGGATGTACCGGCACCTGAAAAGAGCCCCCTGCCTGCATTATTGAAAAGATATTCGGTTACTATTTTATGATCTTTCAGGAATTTACCGGTCATTCTTACATCGCTCTCTTTTCCGATGTTACAAACAAGAGTACTGACATGAGCTGTTACGGAAATCCTGCTTAATCTTTTCGCTGCCCGGTTAAGTTTATCATTGTCACGGCCAAGGATTAGCACATCTTTTCCTGATTTAACAAGAAGTTCTGCAATTGCCAGACCTAAACCGCTTGCCCCTCCACTTATTACTGATATCTTTTTCATACCTGATTCTTTCTGCAAAGTTATCTAACATTACCGAAATAGTTTCGCCATTTCTAACCTGTTGTTCGTCAAAATAATTTGACTTGTTTCCCTTTTTATTCTAACTTCCCTTTTAATTTTCTTGTTTTCAACAATTTATTATCAAACCAAAGCCGTAATACCCTAATACCATTACTAACATGAAAACAAAATTCTCCCTTACCATTCTTTTATCTTTTATCTTTTATCTTTTGTCTTCCCAAATCCCTCAGGGATTTAATTACCAGGCTATTGTCCGGAACATTGATGGCGAAGTGCTTCAGGATAAATCGCTTAAGGTCACTGTAACAATAACTACAGCCCTCACCGGAGGGGCAGTGATCAGGGAAGAATACCATGATCTTACATCAAACCAGTTTGGACTGGTCTCCTTTGCAGTCGGATCGGGAACTTATGTTTCCGGACCAGCAACTTCATTTGACCTTATTGACTGGAAAGAGCAGCCTCTTTATCTGAAAACAACAGTGGAATACCCGGTCGGAACAGTCACAGAAATGGGTACTGCCCCAATTTTATCAGTTCCATATTCACTTGTTGCAAAAGATGTTGAAGGACCCATTGAAAAGCTGGGTATAAAGGGATCAGAGGAATCCCTCGATTCAACGCTATTCGAAGTTAAGAACAAACAGGGGAATACGGTTTTTGCTGTATATCCCGAAGGTGTAAGAGTTTATGTTGCTGATGGAACTAAAGGTAAAAAGGGAGGATTTGCAGTGGGTAGCTTTGGCGAAGGGAAAACTGAATCACAAAAATACTTTGTGGTTTCGAAGGACAGCGTCAGGATTTATCTTGACAGCAATCCGGCAACAAAGAAGCCAAAGGGAGGCTTTGCAGTGGGTGGATATGACATGTCAAAATCACCAGACGAGGAGTACCTTCGTGTAACGCGGGACAGTACAAGGGTTTATGTCACTAAAAATCCTTCAAAAGGCAAAAAAGGAGGATTTGCGGTAGGTAGTTTTGATGCGAGTAAAGGATCAGATACTATAACCATGTTCACTTCTCTGACTCCTGAGAACTACTTTATTGGAGAAAAAAGTGGTATCAAGAACACAACAGGTGTGCATAACTCGTTTGTTGGTTATGAGACTGGAATAAAAAATACATCTGGAAGAAAGAATGTATTTTTAGGGTATCATGCAGGAATGTCTAATGATACTGCCTCCTATAATGTTTTTATTGGAAATGAAAGTGGTAAATCAAATCTGACCGGAGGATATAATTCTTTCTATGGTTACCAGAGCGGTTACAAAAACATTACTGGTAAAAGTAATCTTTTCGTAGGATACCAAAGTGGTTATAACAACATGGCAGGAAATTATAATTCTTTCCTTGGTTATATGTCAGGTTATTCAAACTCTGATGGAGTAAATAATTCTTTCATTGGTAGCTATAGTGGTAAGAGCAATACGATTGGAACAGATAATTCATTTATTGGTTATAATGCCGGCTATTCAAATCTGTCAGGTTCGAAGAATATCTTCGTTGGAACTAACAGTGGATACTCTAATACTATAGGAGAAAGTAATATTTTTCTTGGCCCTGAGACTGGTTATAGCAATACAAAAGGGAATTACAATGTTTTCATGGGTTACCAGGCTGGTCACAGTAATTTGACAGGTGAGAATAATTTTTTTCTTGGGTTTCAAGCGGGATGGATTAGCAAAGGAAGTAATAACATTTTCGTGGGAAATAGAAGTGGACAATCCATTACTAATGGTGAAAGAAATATATTTCTTGGATACGAAGCAGGTGGAAATGCTGGTGGAGGTACATCAAATATTTATATAGGACCTTCTGCTGGAAAAGAAGTACGAAATGGTATAAATAATATTTGCATAGGTGATTCAACGGGTTATTCCAATGAATTTGGACACGACAATATAGTTATGGGAAGAGCAGCAGGCACATATGGCAGAGGTGGGTCGTTTAATATTCTGCTAGGGACAGAAGCCGGAAAAAAGACTCAAGGCTCATTTAATGTATATATTGGTTATCATTCAGGGTATTCTGATTTCGGAAGTGCAACTAATACTTTTGTGGGTTTTAGTTCCGGAGTATCTAATACATCATCTTCATATAATACATTTTTGGGTGGTCAGGCTGGCAGCAGTAACAAAACAGGTACGAATAACACTTTTGTAGGTGGTCAGTCTGGTTATTATAATGTAATCGGTTCAAATAATATTTGTCTTGGTTATGGTAGTGGTAGCGGTAACGATTCAAATAATAATACTTTTCTAGGCACTCAGTCAGGTTTTACAAATAAAGGATCAGGAAATGTTTTTATTGGATTTCAGTCAGGTTATAATACTGGAAGTCTTTCAAATATATTATATATTGATAACACAGGAACCAATAAACCACTAATTTATGGAGATTTCACCGATAGCTCTGAAAGAGTTAAAATAAATGGTCTTTTTGGTGTGCTTACAAGTTATATTGATTCTACAAAGTTCTTATTAAATACCTCCACTCCGGGTGATAGAAACGTAATTATAGGCCTTGTTGGGGACAAAAGCTACAATTCTGATGGAGGTTTGCAATTATTGCGTTATGCTGGTAAAGATGGTGGTTCGAGAATAGCCAACTATGGACTTGGTGAATTTCATATTGCTAATATTCAAGCTGCTTCAATGTTTTTTGATATCCAGTTTGTAAATCGGATGTCAATACTTTCTAATGGCAATGTTGGAATAGGGACGACATCTCCCGGATATAAACTACAAGTTGGAATAGCTGGCGATGGTAGTCAGGCAAGAGCCAATGCATGGAACCTTCTTTCTGACATCAGACTAAAAATGGACTATGCAAAGATTATTGATCCGCTTGGAATAATTGCCAGTTTAAAAGGATTTTATTTTAACTGGAATATTGGGACAGACAAATCTAGACAATTAGGTTTAAGCGCTCAGGATGTAGAGAAGGTTCTTCCTGAAATTGTTTCAGAAGGAAGTGATGGTTATCTTTCTGTTGAATACAGCAAGTTAATCCCTGTTTTAATAGAGGCAATTAAAGACCAACAGCAGCAAATCGAATCCACAAAACAGGAAAACCAGTGGCTAAAGACCGAACTGCAGTCACTCAAGGAGGAGATGGACCAGATTAAGACTATGCTGGCAAAGGGAGACACTGAATAAATCATATCTGCATGTCGGGAAAAAAGATTGCCGCATGCCGGTCGCCACACGACTACTTCCTTGGCGTCGACAGCTTAAAACCGCTTACTTTCAGATCAGGATCCCTGTTTGGATCATATACCGGATTGTCAGAATAGATAATATCACCGGATGCGTTAATCCAGCGGTTCTTCCAGTTATCTGTATCAGTCTCCACTTTCCCTGTATGGGGATTTGTGTATTCATTCTGACTGGTAAGAGTAAGATACATATCCTTATTAATCTCGGAGTAGGTGTTTTTCCTGTTTTCGTTAATTGCATTGTCAATCTCCTGCAACTCTTTCTGTGTGGCGGCGATCAGTCCGGAACGCTGCCTCTGTCCGTTTATTTCCCCTGTAATCCATTTGAGGCTCCATATCCCTGAATTCTGTATGACATTTAAGACGGGTTCCCATTTCACCATATCGTTCAATGAAGATCTTATCAGGAATGTCTCTTTGTTCTTCCAGAGACCCCCGCCATTCATTCCGTAATCTTCGATCACTGTTACCATTTTTTCCAGGTATGTCCTGCCGTTCTCATCATAAGTAAACTCTGCGAGAACAGCCTGGTATGACATATTAGTTACCATCTTCACGGCCGGATCAACCATACCCTGGTATTTTGAAACCAGCTTTGGCAACGGTTTGCTGCTTCTCACTTTTAAATTCATCGCACCAGGATGGGCATAAGGTACAGCTACCTGAATAATAAATGTCAAAGGATCCCTTTTACGTCTGACCAGGCAATTATTAAATACTGCTCCCTCAGGGTTACCCCATGCTTGGCTCTGATCAATGCATAACATCTCGGGAAGCCACCTGATCATTACCGAGCCTTCTGCATCCTTTTTAACGGTGATATCGAACTTGCAATCCACCATGTTATTTGCACCAGCAATATTCGCATCAAGCAGCCTGATAGCTCCGCCTTCAATTATCCATCCACGCGGAACAAGCATACTGAGCGCACCCTCTTTCGGCTCATTCACCCTGTTGAATAGAATTGAACTGTTCTGATTGAAGGCTTCCAGATTACAAATTATTAACATTATAAAAAACAGAGTACGTTTCATATATTAATTTAGCGTGAGTTCGATATAAATTTAAAAAGATAAACCCATTGATTGATCGATTATTTCAAGGTTAAGAGATGGTTTTTTGGGGAGATATGAATAAGCGATTAA
>JALONT010000056.1 GCA_025454795.1 Bacteroidales bacterium
AGGGAAAGTTTATAATATAGGTCGTTTCAGGGTGGAAGAAGGCAGCAGCCTTTTTCAGGAAATTCCTCTGGCTGATTATCCTTTTGCTATTGTTGAAAAGAAAGAAATTAAATTCCAATAAAAAGGCAACAAATGATGAATCTAAACCGGCGTTTATTGCTTAAATCAGCATCAGTATTATCGGCAGGGGCAATTTCGCTTAATTTCTGCAAAAAAAATCGGCAGTTCTGTTTCTGCTAATTATGCTTTATTTGACAAAAAAAAGAGGAAATTATGATGACCAACTCAGGAGTAAATGGGCGAGGTACGTTCCATTAGCTCAAAAAAAGCAAATCAAGAGGCATTTTATGCCCACAGGACAAGGGATGAGAATTTTATTAGGAGCGAATTCAAAAGAGAACCTGTTTTTTTGATGAGTGACGACACAAAATCTATGGAGTAATATATTTTTGACTGGAGTTAAACCAAATTGGCCACGATAAAAAAGCTTTTGTCTTATAGCCGCAGTAAAACCGGCTTAAAAAAATCAATTTGGATTTTTATTAAAACTCATTAATATGAAATCACTTTGCAGGTATTTATATCAAGTTTTTATGCTTGTATTTTTTATTTTCTTTATTTTTGCGTGTAATGAGTATGAAGAACAAGGACTTCAATCATTAAAATCAATAGGGAAAGTGATACCCAAACACTCGACGGAAATTTCTTCTTCACCATTTGGCATTCAGGCCGGCACGCTCGAAGACAGCCTGGTAGCCCGGGCCGCCGAAATTGGAGTGAAGTGGACAAGGTTGGGCGCCTCCTGGAGTGAAATAGAAAAGGAAAAAGGCGTTTACTCGTGGGAAGAAACTGATGCCGCTTTTGAAGTAGCCTTGAAAAACGGTATTACCCCGTTTATTACAGTTGGTAGCGGAAACAAACTATATTCAAAACTTACCACGTATGATAATCCGGCTGAAGCCGAAATTTATGGTTTCCGGCCGGAACCACCCATCAAAGATCCTTCGGCTATGGAAGCCTATTTAAAATATGTTGCTGCGACAGTTGAACGTTACAAAGATAAAATCGACTATTGGGAAGTGTGGAACGAACCCAATCACAGGAATTACTGGGGATCGACTCCCGACGGAAAAGAGTACGGTAAACTGCTGGTTCAAACTGCCGGTATTATTAAAGAAGTGGATCCCGATTCAAAAATAATTGGTGGTTCCACGGCAGGGATCAATCCGGGATTTACCGAAGATTTTCTTAGTGTTGGAAGCGATAAAGTCATTGATATTATTTCTTACCACAGCTACGGGGCTGTGCCGGAAGAGAGAGTCTACCTGGCGATTGAATTATGGGAAGTCATCAATAAATACAATCCTGAAATTGAGTTATGGCAGGGCGAGTGTGGTTATCCTTCGCATAGCAGCACCCGCGATTTTCGCGGACGTGCTCCGTGGGGATTAAACATTCAGGCCAAATGGCTGTTGCGGCAAAGTTTTGTCGATATTTATTTTTGTAAGGCCACTTTAAGTAACTATTTTAAATTGGTGCATACGAGCGGGAAAGGAGAGAAACAGGAACGTTCTAACTTGCGGCCCATCGATAAGATATTTGGTTTTCCTGAACGGGGAGGCTCACGTGTTCGTACAAAGGGTGTAAATGAAAAATGTTTGCTTACCAATCCTGAATTTGAACGAAAACCGGGATTTTTTGCCTATCAGACTTTGTGTGCCATTTGGAATCCCACTTATAAACCGAATCCGGTAAAATATGAGATTAAAGTGACAGACGAAGGTATTTTTTACGGGATTTCTGAAGATGATGCTTTTCCGTCTGTTCCGTTGGTCGCCACATTGACCGATGATAGCGGGAACAACCTGGTTGCATGGTGGCTTCCGTGGAATGCTCAGGAATATACTTCCAAATTAGCCAGAATTGATTTAAAAGTAATGAATACCTATTTTAAAGAACCCGTTTTGGTGGATCTTTTAAGTGGAAGAGTTTACAAGGTAGATAATTTTGGAAATAAAAATGGCAATGCTGTTTTTGCGGATTTACCCATGGCAGATTATCCAATGGTGCTGGTGGAAAAAGATGAGATTGAATTTATAAATTAGATTGGATGTGAAAGTGGAAGAAGAGTAGTATAATTGAATAAATATTTTGCTCTTGATCCGCGAACAAAATCTAAAATAGATTCAGTGCTAAAACTTATAAAACATGGTGTTTAAACACTATCTAAATAAAAAAAACCTGTCCTTCATTTCTTTTATCTCTGCAATTGAAACATTAGTTAATGAAGAATATAGGGACGAGAATAATAAAATCGAATATAGCTGTAACAAGTGCAAAGCCATAAAAGATTCTCCATTCAAATGCGAAGTTTGTGGAAATCCAACCTGGGCAATTGGCTATAAATTCAAAGAATTTCTATAAAAAAAATATTTCAAGTTCAGCTGGCTCAGTAACAAAATATAACAAGATATATAACCTTCGTAGTAAGATTGTCCATTCAGGTAATTTATTACTTGGGGATAGCAACCTGACTATTTGGGAATATCCAGGTAAATCAGAAAAAGAATATATCACTCACCTTGAGACAATGCAATTGAGTCGACTAAGCTTATTTAACTGGATTTTAAAAAAATAACGCCTATGGCTAAAACGGACAATAAAGTGCATTAGTTTGTCACGGTTTTTTTCGATTTGCCATAGCCCTTGGAAATCAACTCCAGGGGCTTATTGTTTTATAAGAGGATTTTTAGCGAGTTTTCAAGATTGTGGTACAAAAGTGGAGAAACTAGCATATAAATTATAACATAATCATCTGGAATAATGACGATTGTGTTATAATATTGTCGGCCCGGAGGGAATCGAACCCTCGACCCCATGATTAAGAGTCACGTGCTCTGCCAGCTGAGCTACGGGCCGGAATTTTGGATTTGCAAAATTAATATAAATTAGAACAATTAGATTATTTTTAATATTCAGTGTTAGATTTGCTGGAGTCCGAAGTCCGAAGTCCTGACTCTCCTGCTTCCGACTTCCAACTGATTACTAATTATTTTATCCTGTAATGGTCTTCTAAAATCCACCGGAATAATTTCCCTGGAAGGGTATATTTAAGAACCACTGCAAGCTTTTGTTCAAAAGAGGCAATAATGTAACGTTGTTTTGGATTTTTGCTATCCACAATTTTTACCAGCTTTCTTGCCAGGATATCAGGTTCCCATCCGTTTGCTTCGTCCTTTTCAATTACAGAAAGAGTATTTTGATATAGTATTTTATATGGGTCTTCAGGTCCTGTTGGAGCCAGATAATTCCTGCGATTTGCAGAGTTATTAGTATTAAAATCACCAGGATTTATAAGAACAACCTTTATATTAAATTGTTTCATTTCCATACGAAGAGCTTCACTGAATCCTTCCATAGCAAACTTGGCGGCTGAATATAAACCCTGTAATGGGAGTCCCATTAATCCGCCTATTGAACTGAAATTGATGATAGTTCCACCTGCCTGCTTACGCATGTGAGGCAGAACCTCTTTCGTCAGGATCACTGTTCCAAGTAAATTGGTATCAATCTGAAGTTTAATGGTTTCTACCGGAGATGTCTCAATGGGACCACCTGTATGCATACCGGCATTATTTATAAGAACATCAATTCTTCCTTCTTTCGCAATTACATCAGCTACTGTCTTTTTTATCGATCCCTGATCCATCAGATCCATCTTCAGAATATTTACAGGTCCCTGATACCCGGTTTCTTTTCTTACTGTTCCGTATACTTTATGACCTGCTTTGACGAGAAGTTCAGATGTCTCCTTACCAAATCCGGAAGATACCCCAGTAATAAGAATTACTTTATTCATTTTAAAATTTTGTAGCTATTAAAGACCACCACCTCCCCCCTCCGTATCCGTCGGGGTACTCCTCCTTCAAAATGAGGAGAAAGTTACAATATTAGAAATCAAAACTTTCCCCTCCTTTTAAAGGAGGGGTGACCTCGTTGAAAACGGGGTCGGGGTGGTTATTTTTATCTTTCAGCAATAATTAAAAATTTTGTGAAACCTATTTCAGAATACCCAATGACTTTGCAACCCGGGTGATCTTTTCGATAGATTCCTCAACCTGTTCTTTAGTGTGGGTTGCCATCAGGGAATACCTGATAAGGCAATCTTCTTTCGGAACTGCCGGAGAGACAACGGGATTCACAAAAATTCCTTCAGCCAAAAGCTTTTGTGTCAGGACCAGAGCTTTAATATCATCACGGATGAATAAAGGTATAATGGGAGTTTCGGATTTACCTGTATCGAATCCCATTTCTTTGAATCCCTTCAGAGCATAATGAGTAATATCCCAGAGATGCCGGATCCTTTCAGGTTCACTTACCATTATATCTATTGCAGCAAGCACAGAAGCTGCAGATGCCGGTGTCATGCTTGCACTGAAAATAAGGGTACGGGAATTATGCTTAATGAAATTGATGGTGTCCTTGTCAGATGCAATAAAACCACCCAGGGAAGCAAGCGATTTTGAGAAGGTCCCCATAATCAGATCGACTCTTTCAGTCAGCCCGAAATGGGAAGATGTACCCGAACCGTTTTTACCAATCACACCAAGTGCATGTGCATCATCCACCATTATAGTTGCATTGTATTTATCTGCGATCCTGACTAGTTCAGGTAATTTGATAATGTCACCCTCCATAGAGAAAATACCATCAACTACAATTAATTTAAGAGACTCAGGATCACAGCGTTTCAGCTTGCTTTCCAATGAATGCATGTCATTGTGGGTAAATTTAAGAGCCTTGGAAAATGATAACCGGCTTCCCTCAATAATTGAGGCATGATCGAGTTCGTCAAGAAAAATATGATCCCGTCGTCCGGTCAATACCGAAACTACACCGAGGTTGACCTGAAACCCGGTACTGTAGCAAAGTGCACCATCTTTGCCAACCAGATCAGCAAGCCTCTCTTCAAGTCTGATATGGATATCAAGAGTTCCGTTCAGGAACCTTGACCCGGCACAACCTGTACCATATTTATCGACAGCTCTTTTTGCTGCTTCCTTTATTTTCGGATGATTTGTAAGACCGAGATAACTGTTCGATCCAAACATTAATACCTTCTTCCCATTAATGTGTACTACTGTATCCTGTTCGGATTCAATAGCCCTGAAATAGGGATAAATACCGGCTGCCATCGCTTTCTGCGGGGCATCGTACTTTGAGAGTTTTTCCTGTAGAATTCGCAATTTTATTTTTTTTGATAATAGGCAAATATATATAAAAAGAGAAAAAAGTAACTGATCAGCACTAATTTATAGCGATTAAAGCCAAGAATGAAGATAAAAATAGGTAGTTATACTTATATTTAGAGTTTGGAGTGACTAGAGTTTGGAGTGACAAGAGTTTGGAGTGACAAGAGTTTGGAGTGACTAGAGTTAGGAGTGACTAGAGTTAGGAGTGACTAGAGTTTGGAGTGACTAGAGTTTGGAGTGACTAGAGTTTGGAGTGACTAGAGTTAGGATAGATTGGAGTTTAAGCTGGCCGTATTAATTTGAGAATAAACAGATCCTGGCAAAATGTGTATTTGGTATAACTTTTCGCTGGTAATTATTTTTAGTTTCGCGATCCTTGTATTTATTTTATTATTTTCCATATCAGCCCCCTATGGCAAGTTTTCAAGGAAAGGCTGGGGTCCAACAATAAAAAGTAAGTGGGCCTGGATGATAATGGAATTACCGTCGCCAGTCCTTATGACTCTGTTCTTCCTGAGTTCTTCCAGGAATGATCTGCTTCAATATATTTTTATTATTCTCTGGCTGGCTCATTATTTTCACCGCACCTTTGTTTATCCTTTTACCCAGTCAGGAAGAGAAAAACCGTACCCGTTTATTCTGGTTGCAATGGCATTTATATTCAATTGTTTAAATGGCTTTGTGAACGGCTATTGTGTATTTCATCTCAAGGATTATTCTATCACCTGGTTATACTCCTGGCAATTTATTGCCGGGGTATTATTATTCTTTACCGGTTATTTGATAAATAAAACTGCAGATGAAAAACTGCGTAAACTTCGCCTGAAGAGTCGGGGGGAATATGTTATTCCTGAAGGGTGGCTCTTCACGTATATCTCCTCTCCTCATTATTTCGGAGAGATTATTGAATGGGCTGGATGGGCTGTGCTGACATGGTCAGTTTCAGGACTAGCATTCTTTATCTTCACAATTGCAAATCTTTTTCCGAGAGCCATAACCTCTCATAAGTGGTACAAAACGCATTTTACAGAATATCCTGAAAACAGGAAAGCTATTATCCCATTTTTTATTTAAGTTGGCGCACTGAAAAATAAATTACTCTAAGTACTCTAAGTACTCTAAGTACTCTAAGTACTTCAGGCACTCCAGGCACTTTCTTCATTTTTTATTTGGAAAGTTAATTGATGAAATTTACTTTTACGGACGAAATCAATTTTTAGAAATTAAATGGACGACGACCCGGCGAATATATTAATCTAATCCCTGGAACAGAAGGGCTGCCGGTTTTTACTGTCACTTCCTCCTGCTTCAGGTAATGAACGGAGGTGACTATGACTTCACTAACAACTTTTTATTTAAGCGGAATAATTGGCAAAGAAGCTTTTGGCGCCGATGGTGATGCAATTGGAATTATAAGGGATATGCTTATAAATGCAGTGCCATCAGGGCAGAATGACCCTAATCAGCAGCTAGTGATCGGTGTAAGGCTAAAAATAAATAAGGAGACCAGATTCTATTCCTTTAATACTTTCAGGGTAGTAAAAGCCAGGGAGGTGATCAATGTAACCTGTACTGACCTTAATGAACTTAGCAGTGAAGAGGTCGGAAATGGCCTCCTTCTTAAAGAAAATATTCTTGATAAACAGATAGTTGACCTTAACGGGCGTAAGCTGGTAAGGGTAAATGACGTGAGACTGGCAACATTGCCGGCAGGTACTTTTGCCATTGCTGTTGATATAGGGATTGAAGGACTTCTCCGCAGAATAGGGATATCAATGCCCATAAAAAAAGTACTCTCCCTTTTCAAAATAAGCATACCTGCAAAATTTATACTGTGGGACGATGTTCAGGCTATTGATTTTTCAAACCTGAATATAAAACTCTCGAAAAGCTACGCCAAGCTTCATACTCTTCACCCGTCAGACCTTGCAGATATTCTTGAGGATCTGGGGAAAAAATCAAGTACCTCGGTATTCTCCGCCCTCGATGAAGAAAAGGCAGCAGACGTTCTGGAAGAACTGGAGACCCATACTCAGATACATATCATTGAGAGCCTTCCGGTAAACAAGGCAGCAGATGTTCTCGAAAAGATGCCGGCAGATGAGGCCGCAGATATACTTGATGAACTGGAAGATGACAAGGCCGAGTTGCTCCTCAAAGAGATGGAGGCTGAATCATCACAGGAAGTCAGGGAACTGCTGGAATATGCCGACAACCTGGTAGGAAGCATCATGACGACTGATTATCTCTCTTTCACCGGTACAAAAACAGTCGAGGAGGTTCTTCGCGAATTACGGATAAAAAAGCCGGAGTCGTCAGAACTTTATAATCTGTTTGTCGTTGAGAAGGATGACAAGCTGATTGGTACATTCAATCTTCGCGATCTTGTTGTAGCAGAGCCTTCTACAACAATAAACCAGATAATGAAATCAGAACCTGTTTCACTTTACGACGATCAGAAAACAACTGCTATTGCTGAAATAGTCTCAAAATATAACCTGCTGGCTGTTCCGGTCATTGATCAGAATGATCAGCTCCAGGGAATGGTGGTTGTTGATGACGTTGTGGAAGACCTCATCAGTGAAAGGAGAACGAAGAAAAGAAGGAATTAACAGAGTATCATGACCGGAGAAAAACTAAGCAGAAGAAACATATTCAGAAAACTTGCAGTTTTCTTCATGATTCTTGGTCCCGGAATAATAACTGGTAGCGTCGATAATGATGCCGGTGGAATAACAACATATTCATTAGCCGGAGCACAATATGGATATGGACTTATCTGGACACTCATCCCTTCTTTTATAGTCCTTGTTATTATCCAGGAGATGAATGCAAGGATGGGTATTGTGACAGGAAAAGGGCTGGCTGACCTGATCCGGGAAAATGCAGGCATTAAAGTTACATTCTTCATTTTCCTCGGCCTGCTCTTTTCGGGAATCGGGAATACAACAACTGAATTTGCCGGTGTAGCAGGCAGTATGGAAGTTTTTGGAGTTAGTAAATATATCTCGGTGCCAATTGTTGCAATACTTGTATGGATCCTTGTGGTTAAAGGTACATACAAGATAGCAGAACGCATATTCCTGATTTTCAGCGTATCATTGCTTACATATGTAGTTTCGGCAATAATGGGCAAGCCCGACTGGAAAGAAATAGGAACTGCAATCGCTCACCCCCGGCTTGATATGAACACAAAAAGCATGGCAATGGTGATAGGGCTGGTTGGAACAACAATAGCCCCTTGGATGCAGTTTTATATGCAATCATCAGTAATCGAAAAGGGTCTTGAGATGAAAAATTACAATTACACTCTGGCCGATATATTGGTAGGATGCATAATTACAGTTGTTGTCGCTTTCTTTATCATGGTTGCATGTGCCTCCACTCTTTATCCAAACGGGATAGTGATAAATGAAGCAAAGGATGCTGCACTCTCACTTAAACCGCTTGCCGGAAATCTTGCATCGCAGGTTTTCGCTTTTGGTCTTTTTATTGCTTCAATCTTCTCAGCAACGATTCTGCCGCTTGCTACTGCTTTCTTTGTTTGCGAAGCATTTGGTTTTGAAGCAGGGATAGATAAGAAATGGAATGAGGCCAGGGAGTTTTATGTGCTTTATACCGGAATTCTTATAATATCAGCTGTGATTATTCTGATCCCGAATGCCCCGCTTATACCCATCTCATTATGGTCCCAGGTAATCAATGGTCTGTTGCTGCCTGTTGTCCTGGTAAGCATGATCATCCTTGTCAATAAAAAGAAAATCATGGGAATTCATGTAAACAAACCGGTCACAAATATTATTGGCTGGAGTGCAGTTGTGATCCTTGTCGGAATGTCGGCAGCTCTGCTAATACTCCCTTTGTTAAGAAGGTAATCATTTCTTCCCTTTATCCAAGACCGTCGTTGATAATCTCAACAAGGTAAATTTGCAATTTTAATATTAGATTTGTGAATAGTAATTCCTTGTAAAGGAAGTTTATCTTCACTATGCAAGGTTTTCAATACCCGGGAACAGATAAAATCGGACAGGTATGCAAACTGGTTATTTTGATTCATATTCATACGACACACCCGTAAAGGAGAAACTGAATCTTACAGAGAGACTTCGTTTAAATAACAGGTTATACTTTATATATAAGTATGCAATAATTGTATTAAAGTCAAGAAAGCAGGCAAAAATAGGTATGTACGGTGATAAAGAATGGGAAGACTCATCTTTTTATATCTTCAGATTAATTGAGAAGACCGGTGGGAAATTCCATATTTCAGGGATGGAAAATATTGCAAAATCGCCTGAACCGGTTCTCTTTATCGGCAATCATATGAGTACCCTTGAGACAATGATCCTGCCCGGTATTATTTCCCCTCTCAGACGCGTGACTTTTGTTGTAAAGGAGAGCCTGGTAAAGCATCCGCTATTTGGCGATGTAATGAGATCGAGGGATCCGATCGTCGTCGGAAGAACTGATCCCAGGAAAGACTTTGAAGCAGTTATGGACGGAGGGATGGAATTATTGTCAAAGGGGATCTCAATAATTATTTTCCCCCAGAGCACGAGAAGTCTTGAGTTCAGACCGGAAGATTTTAATTCACTGGGAGTGAAGCTGGCTAAAAAAGCCGGCGTAAAAGTTGTGCCTGTTGCACTGAAAACTGACTTCTGGGGAAACGGAAAAATTGTTAAGGAACTTGGGCCTATCGACAGGCATAAACCTATCTGGTTTAAATTCGGAGAGCCATTCCCGGTTTCAGGTAACGGGAAAGAGGAGAATCAGAAGATAATCGACTTTATTAAGTCATCACTTAAAGAGTGGGAAAATAATCCCAAAAATATTTGAGTGTATTATTTACATTTATTAATTTTTTATATTAGGTTTGTATAAACCAAAGCGTTTATTAAGTGAATATTTTTTATTGATATCCTTATAATTTTTTTTCTGACTGATAATTAACTATTTAACTTTTCATAATTTAACGCTTTCAATATGGGAACATTAGACTGGATAGTTTTGGGGATCTTTTGTCTTGGTTTGGTCGGTATCATCATCCGGGTGACGAGGCAGAAAGACGAAACATCGACAGATTATTTTCTGGCGGGCCGCGATGCCACATGGCTGGCTATAGGGTCGTCGATTTTTGCATCAAACATCGGATCTGAACATCTGGTTGGCCTGGCAGGAGCCGGAGCTTCCAGCGGTATGGCAATGGCGCACTGGGAAATGCATGGATGGTTAATTCTTATACTGGGGTGGTTCTTTGTACCTTTCTATGCCAGAAGCGGGGTATTTACAATGCCGGAGTTTCTTGAGAAACGATATAATAAAGGTTCAAGAAGTGTTCTGTCAATAATATCGCTGGTAAGTTATGTTTTCACAAAAGTGGCTGTCACAGTTTATGCAGGGGGAATTGTCTTTAAGCAGGTATTCGGCATCGAATCCATATTTGGTATCGATTTCTTCTGGATTGGCGCCGTCGGACTCGTCATTTTAACAGGTATCTATACCACCCTAGGGGGTATGAAAGCAGTACTCTGGACTTCTGTTCTACAGACTCCTATTTTACTTGTCGGTTCTATTACCATCCTTGTCATCGGTCTCATTAAACTGGGTGGCTGGTCGGAGATGATGGAAATCTGCAGGGCTGTTCCTGTGAATGCCGATGGTAATACAATGACGGAACTGATAAGATCAGCAAATGACCCTGAATATCCCTGGACAGGAGTAATCCTCGGCTCTGCAATTATCGGTTTCTGGTACTGGTGTACCGATCAGTATATCGTACAGAGGGTACTCTCAGGCCGGAACCAGAAAGAATCACGCAGGGGTGCTATACTGGGAGCCGCATTCAAACTCACACCTGTGTTTATTTTTCTTATCCCGGGAATGATAGCATATTCACTTAATGCAAAAGGAATGATTGCGCTTCCGGATTCTGATTCCGCTTTCTCTGTTCTGGTTAAAGAACTTCTTCCGTTAGGATTTAAAGGACTTGTGGTGGGAGGTATCCTGGCTGCTCTGATGAGTTCACTTGCATCATTATTCAACTCTTCGGCCACTCTTTTTACTGTAGATTTTTATCAGAAATTTAAACCCCATGCTCCGGAAAAAGAACTTGTTAAGATAGGAAGGATTGCAACTGTTGTGGTTGTAATTCTTGGAATACTATGGATACCTGTTATGAAGGGACTTGGTAAAGTTCTTTATGCATACCTTCAGGATGTTCAGTCACTTCTTGCGCCGGGGATTGCAGCAGTGTTCCTTTTAGGAATAACATCCAGGAAAACCACACCGAAGGCCGGATTATACGGCTTAATTGCAGGGTTTACTCTTGGAATGACTCGTCTTACCCTTAAAGTTTTCGCAGGTGGAATTGGTCACGACAGCATTATTTATAAGGTATTCCTTGCTCCGAACTGGCTTCATTATGAAATTGCCCTCTTCTTTATCGTTATAGTCTTGATGATTATTATAAGTATGGTAACACCAAAAGCAGATCCGGTTGCAATAAGGGGTCTGTACTTTGGTTCAGCCACTGCTGAAGAAAAAGCTGTGACCAGGGCAAGCTATAATAACTGGGACCTTGTGTTCTCAGGGATTATCATCGCAGTAATTATTGCATTCTATATTTATTTCTGGTAGGTCGAAAGAATAACTTCGTAAATATGAAAAAACAAAATAATAAAGAAGTCTGGTTTGTTACAGGCAGCCAGCATCTATATGGACCTAAGACACTTAAGCAGGTTGCTGCTGATTCTGTGAAAATCGCTGCATCACTTGATAAGTCAGCGGAGATCATCCAGAAAATTGTCTTTAAACCGGTTCTTACAACGCCGGAGTCGGTATTTGAACTCTGCTCTGAAGCAAACAACTCTGAAAGCTGTATCGGGCTCATTGCATGGATGCATACATTTTCCCCTGCTAAAATGTGGATAAGGGGATTATCTGTCCTGAATAAGCCTTTTCTTCATCTTCATACCCAGGTCAACAGGGATATTCCCTGGGAAACCATCGACATGGATTTCATGAATCTCAATCAGTCGGCTCACGGCGACCGTGAATTTGGTTTTATCAGCACCAGGATGAGGCTGAACAGAAAAGTTGTTGTGGGTCATTACCTGGATCCGGAATCGGTCCACAGGATAGCTGTATGGGTCAGGGTTGCAACAGCTTACGATGATGCACGCAGTATGAAAGTTGCCCGTTTTGGCGATAATATGCGCGATGTTACCGTAACTGAGGGGAATAAGGTAAGTGCACAGATTAAAATGGGGTACTCTGTCTATGGATATGGCACCGGAGACCTCGTTAGGGCTGTTAATGATGTCTCTCCAAATGCAATCAAAAAACTTCTTACGGAATATGCCTCTGAATATAAAATGACTAAAGCTGTTGCAGGATCTGAAACCCTGAGAGAGGCTGCCAGGATTGAACTTGGAAACAGGTTCAGGATGATAGTTAATGTGGTGGAAGTCGTAAAATGTCCCGACATGCCTCAACTCCCGGTAGCAAGCGTTCTGTGGAAGCCGATGCCTGATCTTAAGACAGGCGCAGCTGCATGGATATTAGCAGGAGGTGCACATCATACAGGTTTCAGCACTGCAATAAATGCAGAATACCTTGAAGATTTCTCTGAAATGATGGGAATCGAGTTTGTGATTATAAATGAAAAGTGCAACCTCACAACCCTTAAAAATGAATTGAGGTGGAATGAGGTTTACTATCATCTTGCCGGCGGGATCAATTAAGTCTCAATACGGACTGAATACCATATTATTAATATATGATGCTCTATTCCAAACATAAAAAGTATCTGGTAGCAGTTGACTGTATAATCTTCGGATACGATATTCTTGAAAAAGAGGTAAAACTGCTTCTTATTAAAAGGAGTTTTGAATCGGCTAAGGGGAAGTGGTCTCTGGCAGGTGGCTTTGTTAAAGCTGAAGAGAGCCTTGATGTTGCAGCCTCCAGGATACTTCATGACCTTACCGGCCTGATACGGGTATTCTTGAAGCAATCATACTGCTACGGAAATCCTGACAGGGACCCGGGCGCAAGAGTAATTTCTGCAGCTTACTGGGCATTGATCAAAATAAAGGATATAGACAAAAAGCTTTCTGAGAGAAACGGTGCGCACTGGCACTCCCTGAATCAGCTTCCGGAACTGATATTTGATCATAACGATATGGTAGTCAGAGCTTTGAAAGAGCTTCAGATGCAGGTTAAAATCAAACCCATAGGCTTTGAGCTTCTTCCTCAGAAATTCACGCTTGTTCAGCTGTTCGACCTTTATGAGGCAATCTGTCAGCGTACAATTGATAAAAGAAATTTCAGGAAGAAATTACTGGCAATGAATATTCTTGAAAAGCTGGATGAAAAAGAGAAAGAGACTTCCAGAAGAGGAGCCTTTTATTATAGATTTATAAAGGAGAGATATTTGAAACTTAAGGAGAATGGATTCGATTTTGATATGGATGTGAATTAGGAAGTGCCTAAAGTGACTAGAGTTTGGAGTGACTAAAGTGAAAATAAAATGCTGGATAAATTAAAAGAAACTGTCTTTAAAGCCAACCTTGATCTTGTGAAAGAGGGACTGGTTATCCATACCTGGGGTAATGCAAGTGGCAGGGACAAGAAATCAGGACTGATTGTGATTAAACCATCCGGAGTCAGCTACAAATCAATGAAACCGGAAGATATGGTTGTAATTGATTTGGAAGGGAGAGTCATTGAAGGAAAGTTTAAACCGTCAACGGATGCACCGACTCACCTGCTTCTTTATAAAACTTTCGGTTCTGTAGGAGGCATTGTTCATACACATTCAACATATGCCACTACCTGGGCTCAGGCAGGAAAATCAATTCCTCCCTTAGGGACCACTCATGCGGACCATTTTTACGGACCGGTACCCTGCTCCAGGAAGCTGACTGACATCGAGGTTAAAAAAGATTATGAGATTAATACCGGCATGGTAATCGTTGAAATACTTAAAGATGTTGACCCCCTGTCAGTTCCGGCGGTGCTTATAAATTGCCATGGTCCCTTCTGCTGGGGAACAGATACTGAAAATGCCGTATACAATGCGGTAGCCCTTGAAGAGATTGCAAGGATAGCCTTTTATACCGTCCTGCTTGGAAAAAAGGAACCTGTCGATCAATATCTCCTCGACAAACATTACAATCGGAAGCATGGCAGAAACTCATATTACGGGCAGAATTAGAAAATCGAAATTGCGGATTGCAGTCCCGATTGCTATCGGGATTTGATTGCGGATTAAGAAACAAAAACAATTCGAACCGAGCAAAGCGGGCTCGGCGAAACCAAATCCGAAATCCGAAATCCGAAATCCGAAATGATAATATTAGCTGCAGAATAGGTTTAACTTAACACTATTAATTTATAAATTCTCAATTTGAATTCAGGCTTATGTCAGGGAAATATGTTATCGGGATTGATTACGGTACGGATTCTGTCCGTTCAGTCGTCGTGAATACCAGCAATGGTAAAATTGAAGGAACATCTGTATTCGAATACCCCAGATGGGGCAAAGGCCTCTACTGCGATATTGCAACTAACAAGTTCCGTCAGCATCCTCTCGATTATATCGAAGGTTTGGAGCAGTCGGTGAAGGGAGCTCTTAAAGGGTTTGACTCAAAGATAATTGAAAACATTGCAGGAATAACAGTTGATACAACCGGTTCCACTCCGGTCGCTGTCGATAAATATGGTATTCCTCTTTCCATGAAATCCGGATATGAAAACGACCCTGATGCCATGTTTATATTATGGAAGGATCATACTGCAGTGAATGAAGCAGCGGGAATCAATGAATTGGCAAGAACATGGGGAGGTGTTGACTTTACAAAATTTGAAGGAGGGATATATTCTTCCGAATGGTTCTGGGCAAAGATCCTTCATGTTCTGCGGAGCAATAAACATGTCAGGGAAAATGCCTTTTCATGGGTTGAGCATTGCGACTGGATCCCTGCTTTGCTTACAGGTAATACAGATCCGCTTAAAATAAAGCGAAGCCGCTGCGCTGCTGGTCACAAAGCTATGTGGCATAAAGATTTTGGAGGACTTCCCTCAGAGGAATTTCTCGTGAAACTTGATCCGTTACTTAAGGGTATCAGGGATCATCTCTTCACAGAGACATATACCTGTGATAATGAAGTGGGTACACTGACTGAGGAATGGGCCAATAAACTCGGACTTCCATCAGGTGTTAAAGTTGGGGCCGGAGCTTTCGATGCGCACCTGGGTGCTGTTGGAGGTGAAATCAAACCTTACCAGCTGGTTAAAGTTATGGGAACCTCAACCTGTGATATGCTGGTATCACCAATTAAAGATGGTGGTGATAAGCTTATTGCAGGTATCTGTGGCCAGGTTGACGGATCCATTATTCCGGGTATGCTGGGTCTTGAAGCAGGACAGTCAGCATTCGGAGATCTCTATGCATGGTTCAGCAGGCTGTTGTTGTGGCCGGTGAATGAGATAATTGCTGAAATGAGCTGGCTCGATGACAAAACTAAGGAGAGATTATTAAGAGAGACAGCAGGCAGTGTTATTGCCGGGCTTAGTAAACAGGCTGAATCAATAAATTCAGAAGATACTGCACTTGTTGCTCTGGACTGGCTTAACGGCCGGAGAACGCCCGATACCAACCAGGCTTTAAAAGGAGCTATTACCGGATTATCGCTGGGTTCCGATGCACCAGGAATATTCAAAGCCCTTGTCGAGGCAACAGCATATGGTTCCAGGATGATAAACGAGAGGTTTATTTCTGAGGGAGTGAGAATTGATTGTGTAATTGCAATTGGAGGCGTTGCAAAGAAGAATCCCTTTGTAATGCAAATCGTTGCTGATGTGCTGAATATGCCCATTAAAGTTGCTTCGTCAGATCAGACATGTGCCCTTGGTTCTGCAATGGCAGCTGCGGTTGTTGCCGGAGTTCATAAAGATATTTCTGCAGCTCAGAAAGCTATGGGAGGAGGATTCGAGAAAGAGTATAAACCGGATTCCCTGAGAGCAAGAAAATATGAAACTCTGTATAAGAGATATAAAAAGCTCGGGTCGTTTGTTGAAAATGAATTGAAATAAATTCTGTTAAATTGTTTTTTAGGGAGTCTTCATTATTAATATTTTCCACGTACTCACCCCCTTTCGTCCCCCTCTCACGCCGTAGCTACCCTTTATACACATTTTTGTATTTAACTGAAATATAAGTCTTTAAAGCTAAAAGAACCAGAATATATTTTCATTCTATTAGAGAATTAATCTTTAA
>JALONT010000007.1 GCA_025454795.1 Bacteroidales bacterium
CCGAGAGCGCAGCGAATCGGGAACTGCAAGACTGCAAGTTGAGGAGTGAAACGACGAAATCCCGAGAGCGCAGCGAATCGGGAACTGCAAGACTGCAAGACTATAAGACCCCAAGACTTATTATAAATGATATCAAAATATAAATTGTAAGTAAAATTCGGTAATTTTAACCCACCATGGGCCAGGGAACATTAACAATATACAGCGCTTCAGCAGGTTCGGGTAAAACCTTCAACCTTGCAGGCATTTACCTTGCCCATCTCTTCAGGTCGAAATACAATTACAGGAAGATCCTTGCCGTGACATTTACCAACAAAGCCACGGCAGAGATGAAAGACAGGATACTTGATCAGCTTTATAATCTTGTATCAGGTGAAAATTCAGAGTACCTTCCTGATCTATTAATTAAAACCGGGAAAACAGAATCAGTTCTAAGGAAGGAAGCCGGGGAGATACTTTTTGCCATACTTCACGATTTTTCACGTTTTTCAGTTTGTACAATTGATGCTTTCTTTCAGAAGATTGTCCGGGCTTTTGCAAGGGAGTCAGGGCTCCATTCCGGATTCAATATCGAGATTGACAATAGTGTGATACTCTCGTCTGCCGTTGAAGCAACAATAGCAGGGTCGGCAACCGATCAGAAACTGGAAAACTGGCTCAATGAATATGTTTCATCAAACCTCGATGATGAAAAGAGCTGGAACCTGAAAGAGGGAATGCTGATGCTTTCCAGGGAGCTTTTCAAAGAGAATTTCAGGATAATGTCAGAGGATCAGTCGGAAAAACTTGCGGATAAGGACTTCCTTCTGGACTATATTGAAAAATTAAAGTCACTCTCAGCATCTTTTACCATTGAATTGCAGAAACACGGGCAAAAATGTCTTGAGATATTCAGCGATTATGGATTAACTGACGATATGTTCTTCGGTAAAAGCAGGGGAGTCCCTGGTTATATAAGATCCATTGTACTTGGTAAGATCAGCAAACCATCTGAAAGCGCCAGACATATTCAGGGCAATCCTCCCCGATGGTCAACCGGAGAACCCTCCCCGGAACTCCTTGAAGCAATAAATGGCGGACTGGGTGGAGCAGTAAATGAAGCCATCACATATTATGATACTAATATCCTTAACTATAATAGTGCAAAAGCAGTTCTTTCAAACATTTTCGCTTTGGGTATACTGAGGGATGTCCGGGAAAATGTCCGTAAGATTACTACTTCAGAAAACACTTTCCTGATATCTGATGCAGGAGATCTGCTCTACCGGTTGATCCGTGGCGACCAGACTCCATTTATTTATGAAAAGATAGGAAACAGGTTCGAAAATTATATGATAGATGAGTTCCAGGATACCTCGTGGCTCCAATGGAAAAATTTCAGTTCCCTGATAGAAGAAAGCATGGGAAGGAGCTGTGATAATCTTGTTGTAGGGGATGTAAAACAGTCAATATATCGTTTCAGGAACAGCGACTGGAAGATCCTTGGAAAAACACTTCATAATCTCATTGAAAATGAGAGATTCCTGAGCAAACCCCTTGTGACAAACTGGAGAAGCCGTTCAAATATTATCAGGTTTAATAATGCTCTGTTCACCGTTATCCCGGAAATATTTGACAGCAAACTACCTGAGAATTCTGATTTTATTAAGTTTACAGAACTCTATTCTGAAGCAGTCCAGAAAGATCCCCGGAAGGATAACAGCGGATACGTGAGAATTGAGTTTATTGAAAATGAGAAGCCTGTTGCTGATGATGATTCTCAGGAAGATGACACAGCTGATACATCAAAATGGAATAAGAAAGTTCTTGAAAAATTACCTTCAGTTGTTGAGGCATTACAGGACAGCGGGTATAATGCTTCAGATATAGGGATTCTTGTAAGGAGCGGGAAGGAGGGAGCCGATGTTCTTAAAACGCTGATCGGCTATGCTTATACATGTCCGCCCGATAGGAAAACCAGGTACAATTATAATGTGGTATCAAATGATTCCCTTGTTCTCTCAAATTCACCGGCAATAATATTTATAATATCCGTGCTTAAGGTGCTGAGTGATCCTCATGACACAATAAGTATGGCTCAGATACTGCGGTTTTACCTCCTGGCAAAAGGAGATGAGTCTTCTGATACTGTTTCTCTTCGTCCTGATAAAATATTGGAAAATGCATCCGCCCTTTTACCTGAGGATTTTACAATGTTCTTTGAGAAAGCCAGGCAGATGACACTCTATGAAGCTACCGAATATATAATTGGATTCTTTGGCATAGGAAATTATCCGTGGAATGTATCATATCTCAGCACTTTTCAGGATCTGGTGATAAATTTCACAGGAAGCAGGAATACTGACTTCCTGTCATTTATTGACTGGTGGGAAACAACAGGAAAATCCGAATCAGTTGTTCTTCCTGCAAACCAGGATGCAGCTAAGGTTTTTACAATTCATAAGTCAAAGGGACTTGAGTTTAAGGTAGTTATCCTTCCGTTCATCTCCTGGCATGACGACCATGAGTCTACAAAACATCCAATACTGTGGGTAAAGCCGGAAAAAGAACCATTTGACATGCTGGGTATTGTTCCCGTGAGATATAACTCAGGTCTGTCAGATACAATTTTTGAAGCGGATTATCTTGAAGAGAAGTATTCTGCATATATAGATAACCTGAATCTCCTATATGTTGCCATGACGAGGGCTGTTGACGTAATATGGGGTTTTGCGCCGGATGAGCCTGGAAAGAATAATGGTCTGGCACTCATTCTTAAGGAGGCACTTACAGGAGATCAATATGCTAAGGCTGAAACAGGTATAGCTCTGAAAACTTTTTACAATGGAGAGAAAAAATTATTTGAATATGGGAAAATACCGGAGAATAAAGGCACCATAAGAGTAGAAAATGATTTCCCTTCGTTTAGTTACACTGTAACATCAGGTCCGGAGACCCTGAAGCTTAAGCTCCATGGTGAGAATTACTTTTCATCAGGGCGCAAAGATGCTGATAGAAAGATCAATTACGGAAAACTGATGCATGAGGTTTTCGAAGGGATAGATACTGCTGAGGATATCGCTGCAGCAGTCAGCAGGATAGTAATGGAAGGCAAATTACCTGGATCAGAATCAGCCTTCCTTATTACAAAACTTTATTCACTGATTTCTGCTCAGCCTGTTTCTGACTGGTTCAGACCAGGGAATAGTGTTATGAAAGAAACTGACATACTGCTGCCGTCCGGAGTGACAAAGCGCCCCGACAGGGTCATATTAATGGATGGAAAAGCTGTTGTCATTGATTTTAAATTTGGAGTAGAGAATAAGCATTATACAGAACAAATTGAACAATATCGTAATCTCCTGGCTGATATGGGTTACAGAGATATTGATGCTTTCTTGTGGTACGTCGATAATAATAAGATCGTAAGAGCCTGATGCAGTTTAAAAGTACAAATCGTCATATTTTCCCATGGGGCAATGACCGGAGGTTCAATGCCTATTCAAATTATTTCAGAAAGCTTTATGGTGCAAGAATCCAGAAGGTTTTGGTAGATGCCGGTTTTACTTGTCCGAACCGCGACGGTACGAGGGGAACAGGAGGCTGTACCTACTGCAATAATGATGCTTTCAATCCTTCCTACTGTCTTCCCGGGAAATCTGTAACGCAGCAGATAGAGGAGGGGATCTTATTCCATAAAAAGAGATACCGCGAAGCCAGTTCGTATCTGGCTTATTTTCAGGCATATTCAAATACCTATGCACCTCTTTCTAAATTAAAAAGGCTATATGAAGAGGCTCTGAATTACCCCGGAGTCATAGGACTGATAATTGGTACCAGACCTGATTGCATTGATGATAAGAAGCTTGAATACATTAAGTCACTGTCACAAAGGTGCTACCTTTCAGTGGAATATGGCATAGAATCATGTTATGACAAAACGCTCAGGAGGATTAACAGAGGACATACTTTCAGAGAGGCAGTTGATGTTTTAAAAGCGACAGCTGCACTTGGTATAAATACCGGTGCCCATTTCATTTTCGGATTGCCGGGAGAATCCAGGGAAGATATGCTCAAAGAGGCTGCCATTATCTCTGAACTGCCGCTGAAAACCGTTAAATTCCATCAGCTCCAGATTATTAAAGGTACGGTAATGGAAAATGAATATCTGCATAAGCCTTCTGATTTTCAGTTATTTACATGGGGAGAGTACCTGGAATTCTTCATCCGGTTTCTTGAAAGACTGAATCCGGAAATCGTAGTTGAGAGGTTTACAGGTGAAGCACCTCCCCGTTTTCTCAATGGCCCGTATTGGGGCAAAAAAAGAGCCGACGAGATTGTATCACTTGTAGAGAAAAGACTTGCAGAGCTTGATACCTGGCAGGGGAGACTCTTCTCATAGTTTGGGATCGAAACAAATACATATACCCAATGGAATGAAAATGCAGCTTTTAGTTAAATTTGAAATGATAAATTAATTTTGCATGACCTCACGTTTTAACTTTTATTGGATCAATAAATTCTTATTTAATGAATAACCGTTATCTCAATTTTCTAACCTCGGTGAAAATTCTTTTCCGGATTTTTCTACTTGGCCTTTTAATTTTATTCATATCGAAACTTATCTTCCTGTTTGCGTTTGGCGTTTATGATGATTTACAGGGCTATTTACCTGATTTGTTTCGTGCTTTTGTTATGGGATTCCGGTTTGATGTAAAAGTACTTGGATATGGATTATTTCCTCTGATGTTATTATGTTTTACCGGTTTTTTAAATAGTAAGAATCCTGAATCTAATGGTTTATTTAACAGAATATCACTGATTTATGGTGTTGTGATCTTAATGCTGTTTATTATAATTTCTGTAATAGATTTTTTTTACTTCAAGTTTTTCCATACCAGGATAAGCGTAATTTTCTTTGGCATCATTGAGGATGATACTTCTGCTGTACTTAAATCTGTCTGGACCGATTATCCAATGATACTAATCCTGATATCACTTTCTGTTATTGGCATATTGTTGTATTTTGTCCTTCATAAATTGGTAAGGACAGCAGTTAAACATAGTTACCTGCAGAATGTTTGGCTCAGGGTGATCTTTGTATTTCTTTTCATTGGTATCTATGTTCTTGCTTCACGTGGTACACTTGAAATGTTTCCCCTGGGTGCCCATAACTCTACAGTATCTGGGAATACCTTTGTGAATACTCTTACACAGAATGGCATTACTTCGCTTCAGACCGCATATTCAGACAGAAAAGTGTCAATAAGCACTGATATAGCTCAAATGCTCCTGGAATACAATTTTGACAACCAGGAAGAGGCTGTCATCGAATATCTAGGAAAAACAGATATTGATACAATAAATATTACAAGCAATTTATTATCAACTACTCCTGAGGACTTGTTTCTCAAAAATAATCCTCCGAACGTAGTCTTTTTATTCATGGAAAGCATGAGTAGTTACTACTACGAATTGCATTCTTCACAAACAAATCTTTTCGGGAAATTAGAGGATCAGCTTAGGTGTTGCTATGTTTTCAGGAATTTTCTTTCCAATACTAATGGCACAATTTCTTCACTTGAAAGTGTTATGGTTGGAACCCCCAGGTCCCCTTTATCTCAATCAGTTTATCAGACAAGATCACTTTTATCATCTGTGGCAAAACCGTTTTATGATAATGGTTATAATACTTATTTTGTAACAGGCGGCAAATTAGGCTGGCGGAGCCTGGATAAATTCATATACAATCAGTACTTTGAAAATGTTGAAGGGGAAGCCACACTTAAAAAGTTGTATCCGGATGCCAAAACCTGCGAATGGGGAGTCCATGATGAAAATGTTTTTGACCGGATTTATCAGATACTAAGTGCTGATTCACAAAAACCCAGGTTCATCTTTACGTTGACAATATCCAACCATACTCCATTTGAAACGCCCAAATCATATTCGAATTATCCTTTAAACGTTACTGATGAGATAAAATCGAAATTAAAAACAACTCCTGAAATAGCATATAAAAACTTATTGTCCTATCAGTACTCCAATAATTGCCTTGGTCAGTTTATTGAGGATCTGAGAAAATCTCCTCTGGGTGAGAATACCATTGTTGTGGCTACCGGTGATCACAATACACTTCAGTTATTTGAATTTACCGATAAGGACTTATTACGAAAATATTCTGTCCCTTTTATTATTTATATACCTGAAAAGTACAAACCTGAAGGTATGGTGAATACTAAGAGGTTTGGATCGCATAAGGATATATTTCCAACCATATTCAATCTGTCATTATCAAATGCCTCCTATCTGAATACAGGTAATAATATGCTTTCTGAGGAGAGCATTTCCGATTTTGGTGTTTATAACTATTATTTTGCAATAGGTTCAGCTGGTTGTGTTGATTTTCAGCAAAATCCGCTTTACTATTCATGGGAAGACAGTTCATATACAAATCTTATACCTTTAGGACAAAATCATAATTCTGGTTTGGACAGCCTCTACTTAAAGGCAAAAGCATATATCGCTTCGATGAACATTTATATCATGACCGATCTGAGAAGTAAACGGGTGGGAGAACATTAGCAGATCAGACAACTAGCCTATTATGACTTATTTTCTGGAAAGAATTGCCAGGCTTCTTTTTGATGAGTGTGGAAATGACCTCAGGAAACATTGTCTTGTATTTCCTAACAGAAGGGCCGGATTGTATTTTCTAAAATATCTTGCATCTGAGATATCAAAACCTGTCTGGTCACCTGCAATAATGACGATAAATGACCTCTTCAGGTCACTATCAAAACTTCATCCGGCGGAAAATGAAATCCTTCTTTTCGAACTCTTTAAAGTGTACAAATCAATAAAAAAATCAGGAGAGAACTTCGATGATTTTTATTTCTGGGGAGATATGCTCCTGAACGACTTTGACGATGTCGATAAATACCTTGCCGATGTTCAGAAACTGTTCAGAAATGTACTCGATCTTAAAAAGATAGATGAACAGTTTGGCGGACTTACCCCGGAACAAGCTGAGATTGTCAAAAGGTTCTGGATCAATTTTAATCCTGCAAAGTCTTCAGATGAAAAGGCTAAGTTTATCGGCATATGGGAGATTCTTTACGATCTCTATAACAGGTTCAGAGAAAAGCTGAAAGACAAAAACCTTGCGTATGAAGGAATGATCTTCAGAGACGTTATTGAGAATCATGATTGGAATGATCTTACAGGTTTAAAATGGGAAATGATCCATTTCATCGGGTTTAACGCACTGAATGCATGTGAGAGAGAAATCATGCTGATCCTGAAAAAAGAGGGGAAGGCACGATTCTACTGGGATTATGATAATTCATATCTGGATAAAGGCAGACTCAACTCTGCAGGATTTTTCCTGAAAGACAATATCCGGACATTCGGTAACGATATGCCTGAAGACTGGGAATACGATACGATTCTTTCAAAACCCGGGATCGAAGTTAAACGCCGTATAATAGACACATCTTCAGATATTTCACAGGTGAAGCTGATCCCTGATCTTATTGGTCAGCTGCCTGGCCTGACCCCGGAAAATTCACATCATACAGCAGTTATTCTTGCCGATGAGAAACTTTTGCTTCCACTTCTGACAAGTCTGCCCGGAAATGTTAAAGACATTAATATCACAATGGGTTTTCCGCTTAAACAGACATCCGTCTATTTGCTGGTAAAAAATCTTCTTGAAATGCAGCGAAATGCACGGGTCAGAGATGATGTTGTTATATTCAGCCGCGACGATGTAATAAGAATACTAAAAGACAGCCTGATTACCGGTCTCCTGGATGAGCAGGATGATCTGATTAAAAAGGAGATCTCTGAAAAATGTTCAGTATGGATTGACTCCGGCAGGTTTGTGAAGTCGGAAAAATTATCCGGAATATTCTGGAAACCATCAACACCTGCTCTGATGTCCGGCTATCTGAAATCGGTACTGATGATGGTCGTGTCTGACGGAGCTGAAGATGGCTCGGCACAGGCTGGAAGTATTCTGCCGGTCAGTATAAGAAATGAATTTGTATACAGGTCAATCCTTTCTGTGAACAGACTTGATTCAATCTCCGGAGATCCGGATGTAAGTTTCAATATTAATACATGGGCTTCAATCCTTGACAGACTATTAATGGTGCAGTCAGTGCCATTTTCAGGGGAACCTCTCTCGGGAATTCAAATCATGGGTATTCTTGAAACAAGAACACTCGATTTTAAAAACCTCATATTCCTTTCGGTAAATGAAGGGATACTCCCTGCAGTTTCGGCTCCATCATCCTTTATCCCATTTAGTCTTCGCGATGCCTTCGGACTTCCTTCGATAAATCACCAGGAATCCATCTATGCATACCATTTCTACCGGTTGCTCCACAAAGCTGAAAACATAACTTTCATTTATAACTCAAATCCCGATAGCAAGGGAGGTGGTGAAATGAGCAGGTTTCTGCAACAGATGAAATATGAGCAGCTTAAAAAACCTGAATTCCTGAATCTGAGTTTTGAAATAAAGAATCCCCGTACAGTAAGTACAACAGTTGAAAGGACAGGAGAACATACTCTTCGACTGAATTCGCGGTTTAGAGATAATGTTCTGGTGACTGATAAAGCAAAGCAGAAAAGACTATCTCCATCAGCAATAAACACCTGGCTGACCTGCAGGATGATGTTTTATTACCGCTATGTGAATGATCTGAGGGAGCCTGATAATAAATTTAAGGAGATTGATCCGGCGAAACTAGGCACCCTTCTCCATGAGGTTATGAAAAATATCTGGGCTCCCTACACAGGCACGGAAGTTGATGATTCCGTAATAGATAATATAATTTCAGATAAGCTGACTCTTTCGCAATTGATCACGAATGCAATCAATGAGAAATTTGAAAGGGTTGATGATTCCGCTATTGCTGCCAACGAAAAGATAGTAAGAAATGTGCTGCTTAAGTACATTTACAGGGTCATGGAGTTTGACAGAAAAGCTGCACCATTTAATATTATAGGTTTGGAGAGACCGGTTGTTTTCAGCATGATCCTGGAAAATGATGGGATGCAGACTGAATTGAAAATAGGAGGGGTGACCGACCGCATTGATATTAGTGATGGCATTACCAGGATCGTGGACTATAAAACAGGAAAAACAGCAGATTCAATAAAATCAGTTAATGCACTTTTTGAGAATAACAGGAAAAAAGATGCAGACGCCTGGCTTCAGACATTACTGTATTGCGAGGGATATCTTTATGAAGGTCACGGAGTAAAACTTACTCCATCTGTTTATAAGATCAAAAGGGTGCCGGGGGAAAATTTCACTGATAAACTCATTATTAAGCCAGGTAAAAAGGAAGAGGTGTTTGTGGATGATTATTTGACAATAAGAGGGGAGTTCCTTAATGGATTGCAGAATGTTGTGAAAGACATTTTCAGCAATGATGAACCATTTGTGATGATTCCAGGAAACTGGGAATGCAGATATTGTCCCTACAGAATATTATGTATGAGATAGCCTCAGTTAGACCTACTAATCATTTCTTTTATTAATTTAGTGTTTAATTCAGGAGGGACAGGATGAAAACTGGGTACAAGAATTACCGGATTGAGATTAATAATATCAAATTCGTTGCTGATGATGGCAGGACATGCCCAAGAACGGCTATTGTGACCTTTTTTGATCATGAAGGTAAGGAGTATGATACTGAATTGTTCGGTGCCGTTGAGCTAAACTGGATCTATGACCAGATAAAGGAAGGCAAAGAGATATCACTGGATAATTTTTATGTTTCTGAATTCTCCCTTTCAGCCTACAGGAGGCATTACAATATTGAAAAGAAGGAGCTTATACCGGTTAAAGGTATTTCTGCAAAAAATGCATTCTTCGAATCAAAATTGTGTACGGATTTTTCATATGCCTCATTCGCAGACGGAGAAGTAAGCTTTGAAGGAACACATTTTGCTAAAGGGAAAGTAGCCTTTACCGGTTCTGTTTTCGGTATCGGAAATGTGAACTTTTCAAACACTTTTTTCAGGGATGGAAATATTGAATTTGACGGAACCACCTTTGGCGAAGGAGATTTTTTGTTCAAAAATGCCCTGGTCAATAACGGCATTAAAGATTTTCAGGATATTCAATTCGGAAACGGGGAAGTGAGTTTTGCAAATACAGAGTTCAACTCCGGTGAGCTTCTTTTCATTAATACGCGTTTCAACAGCGGTAAATTCAATTTTAAAGTAACCCGGATAGCAGGAGGGAAAGTGGATTTTCACTATTCGGTATTTGGTAACTGCGAGATCACATTTGAAAGGACTGAATTTGGAAACAGCAGGGTCGACTTCAGGACTGTGGATTTCGGTTCGGGAAGAATTAATTTCAACCGTTCTGTCTTTGGCAATGGAGAGGTAAACTTTGAGGGTGCCTCATGCAAAGCAGGCAAAATCCAGTTCAAGAAAGCAGAAATGGGTTCCGGTCCCAAAAACTTCAATCTCATGGAGATGGAAGATACAGAAATCAGTTTTGAAAGAACCGAATTTGGCGACGGTGATGTAAGTTTTTATGAATCAATGTTTCACACAATATCTCTTAAGTCATGTCACTTCAAACATTATATTGATCTCAGGATTTCTGCAGCCCAATTGCTTGATCTTTCTGATACCATAGTCCGTGATATTGTCGACCTTGAACCTTATGACTTTCCTGTCGGAATAAAAGTGCTTGATATGTCAGGAATGAGGCTTATCGGGAAAATTTATATCGACTGGAAAAATAATAAATGCCTTTCCCTTATCAGTCATCAGGAAAATACAAATCTCCGGCAGAAGGCAGAACAATTCAGGATTCTGAAGGAGAATTTCAGCAGCATAGGTAAGTATAATGATGAAGATGAGGCTTACGTTATGTTTAAACGTTATGAGGCTAAATCATGGATCACAGAGCAGGAGGAGAAAGGTGGCATTACAAAAATCGCCAGTTACATACCGCATGGCTTCAAGTGGCTGGTATTTGATAAGATTGGTCTGTATGCAACTTCACCAGGCAGGGTACTATTGAGTGTTCTCGTTTTCTGGTTTTGTTTCGGATTTATTTTTTTTATTACCGAAATATCAGGGCTTGGCAGGACTGCATCAGCTGTTGGAAATCCAGATGGGCTTTCCATTCTGTTTCAATCATATTATCACAGTGCAATTACATTTTTTACTATTGGCTACGGGGATGTGTATCCGATGGGCCTAAGCCGGATATTCTCAGGCTTGGAAGGATTTATGGGAGTATTTATGATGTCTTATTTTACAGTGGCTTTCGTCAGGAAAGTACTGAGATAGCTCATTTCTCCATTTCCTGTTGCAAGGCAGCCATCTTTATAGCTGTGACAGCTGCTTCATCACCTTTGTTTCCATGTATGCCACCGGCTCTCTCAGCAGCCTGCTCATATGTGTTGGTTGTAAGAACTCCGAAGATAAACGGCAGGTTATAATCGAGATTAAGCTGTGTTATACCATATGTTACTCCCTGACAGATATATTTAAAATGAGGAGTTTCTCCCTGTATCACACAACCCAGGCAGATCACTGCATCAAGGTCATCGTATTCTGCAAGGATCTGGGCCCCCATTGTAAGCTCAAAACTTCCGGGAACATGTTTTATTACAATATTCTTATCAGCGGCTCCATGTTTTTTTAATGTATTAACAGCACCGTCAAGGAGAGACCAGGTGACTTCTTTGTTCCAGTCAGAAACAACAATTCCAAACCGCATATTTCCGGCATCCGGAATACTATCCGGATCATAGGCAGATAAATTGGCTGTGGCCATTCTACTTTATGAGAATCTTTACTCTGGCTAAGTATTTTTCAATTGACATTCCTTCTGTGCTTTCAGGATACTCAGTCTGGATCCGTTCGTAGATCTTAAGGACTTCAGAATAATTGCCGCTAAGTTCATGTATTTCACCGGCTTTCATCAGGAATAACGGGGTGTTGAATGAGTTATCTGCATAATCAGCTGCTTCAATATATTTTGCAACTCCCTTTTCAGTATCTCCAAGTTCAACGTAAGCGTCCCCGATAGCTCCGATTGCAAGAGATCCGAGGACTTTATCTTTCTTTGAGTATTTTTCAAGCATATCTATTGCATCCTGGTACTTACCAAGATGAAGAAAGCAAATACCTGCACTGTAACGTGCCAGGTTACCGGAGGCTGTGAATTTGTAGTCACTTGCTATATCGAGGAAACCAAGGTAGTTTCCGTCACCATTCAGGGCAAGCTTAAGAGAATCCATTTCCAGGTATCTTTCAGCCTGGTACATCTGCGACTGTGCCTCATTGTTTCTCTTGCTCAGGTATATCTTTCCAAGCCAGAACAATCCGACAAGGACAACAATAACAACTAGTCCAATAAGTAATGCTCTGTAATTCTGCTCCAGAAACTGTTCTGTTTTTGTCAGTGTCTCCTCAACGTTCTTCAGGCTCTGCGGATTCTCATCCTTAGTTTTCTTTGCCATATCAGGTTTTAATTTTTTTTACTTCAAAATTTACCACCGCAAAAGTAATTGTTTTCAATTTATTTTAAAACAATTAATTAAAGAAAGGAAAAATATAATCTGCCATGATAAATAACAGATTACCAGTTAGATAAAATTATTTTATGGTCAAACAATTCTTTTAGTAACTTTGTATTAATTATAGAACCTTATATAATATGACCGATTACTTGTAAGAATTAGAATTTTAAAATTATAGAATAAAACAATTACACCGTTGCGCCATTGCGCCATTGCACCTTAATACCGTTAACTATGTATCTGAAGAAACTCACACTTACAAACTTTAAAAACTATAATCAGACTGGACTTGAATTCTCCCCCAAAATAAACTGCTTTGTCGGAAATAATGGTGTGGGGAAAACAAACATTCTGGATGCAATACACTATCTGTCGCTTACAAAAAGTTTCTTCAATAATATCGATAGCATAAACATCCGCCATGGGGAAGACTATTTTATCATAGAGGGGATATTCGATTCTAAGGGAGAGGAAGATAAGATATATTGCGCATTTCAAAAGCAAAAGCAAAAGGTGCTTAAGAAAAACGATAAAGAGTACCAGCGACTATCCGATCATGTGGGGAAATACCCGGTTGTAATGATGTCCCCTGCCGACAACGCGCTCATTTCTGAGGGTAGTGAAGAGAGACGTAAGTTCCTGAACAAGATAATCAGCCAGTATAATGCTGAGTATCTGGATTCGGTTTTAAAATATAATAAAGCCCTGCAGCAGAGAAACAAACTTCTGAAAGATTTCAAATCGACCGGAAGATTCGACACCGATACACTGTCCATCTGGGATTCACAACTGGTGAAATACGGAACATATGTTTTCAGGGAGAGAGTCCATCTGGTTGAAGAACTGATACCGGTATTTCAGGAACATTATTCGATGATTTCATCCGGGAAAGAAAAAGTAAAACTAACTTACAGGTCGCACCTGTCGGAAGGCGATTTTAGTGAAGCCCTTCTGAATTCTGTAACAAAAGACCGTTTCCTTGAATACACTACAACAGGCATTCATAAAGATGATCTGCTCCTGGAGATGAACGGGCATTCTGTTAAATCGATTGGGTCTCAGGGCCAGAAGAAATCGTACCTGGTAGCTCTGAAGCTTGCAAAATTCGATTACATAAGACGAAAGGCAGGGCTCTCACCAATCCTCCTTCTTGATGATATATTCGATAAATTTGATATTGACCGTGTTGAACAGATAATCAGGCTTGTCGGAAATCGTAGGTTCGGTCAGATCTTTATTACGGATACTCACCAGAGCAGGTTGCATGATATCCTTGCGTCGCATAAAACTGATTATAAGCTCTTCAGAATAAATAATGATGCTGTAGAGGAGGTAGTTCAAAACGGAAAATAATCCAGATGAGACGAAACAAGACAATATCACTGGCAGAGGCAATGAAGGATTATATAAGGGAGATGCACCTTGAAGGCAAGCTGAGTGAGATCGGTGTAATTAACTCATGGGAAGAGACTGTCGGAAAAGCAATAGCCTTGCGCACATCAAAGCTTTTTATAAAGGATCATATTCTGTATGTTCATCTCAGTTCTTCTGTCGTAAGGAATGAGCTGCTTATGCTCCGGCAGGAACTGAAGGAAAAACTTAATGAAAAAGCAGGTAGTGAAGTTATTAAGGATATAGTGCTGAAATAGTCAGGCCCCACAATCCCCTCCCGCCGAAACGGGACAGGCTCTGAAGGGGGTTGATTCAAAATGGTTTCTGACCCATCTTAGGAGGTAAAGTTGTTTTATTATTTGATAGTGTAGGTGTTCCCTGTAATGTTTATTGACTTTTTAAAAGATTTTGTAGAAGAGAAATTATAAACTTCCCCATTGTAGTTTAGCCTGACTTTCCTGTTTCCGATCTCCACTGTTATAACTGAAGAAATATCTTTCCCGATTATATAATCGGCCATAAGCAACGCTTTTTCAATCCCGTCTCCGCGCCCGAAGTTCCACACCTCATCCGGTAGGGCAAGCCTTTTGTCATCATAAATTGACTCATCGGGCATCTCTGAGAGAATTTTAAAAACCTCATTCAGCTTCTTCCCGTTCAGATCGTTAAAACATACCGGGTTCCTCTCAATTGCTGCCTTAAGGAACGGCAGCCAGCTTATCTTATCCATCTCCCTGTAAACATAAAGGGTGATAAGTGATGTCTCTGAAGTACCGGCATGGCTCAATATAGACGCTACAATATCCTCCCTGCTGTTTTCAGGTGTAATTAACGGCACACTTGTTTCCAGATACTTTTTATTCACATCAGGTATGTTCGGATCAGTCCTGATAAAAGTTTTAATGTCGTTGAACATCTCATGAATGATCTGCTTTGGGATTTGTCCGCATAAAAGAATAAACTGATCCTCTGTTTCCTGCAGGTCTTTTCCATGGTGCCTGTCAAGCAAATCTTCAATGTCATTAAGCATTATTTTCCCCTGCAAAGGGCTAAGATGAAATTCGTCTCCTTCGATTTCCCTGATAAGATGAGCTCGCGTCTCAGCCGAGACATTGAATTTACTGGTATGTTCATATTCAAACATCTTTTCCAGTGAGATATATCTCTTCTTCCCGGAGCACTCACATTCAAACTGGAAAAGGGATTTATATTTCGATTTGAACCTCAGAAAGTTAATGAATATCAGTTTTGTAAGATCTGTAACAAGAAACTGTCTTAGCCTGTCAGAAAACAGATCATAGGCACTCCTGTCAATGGTAGCCTCATTATAAATAGTATGAATAAATCCTGAAATATGAGAAACAATGGTTACTTTTTCATTCTCAAGAGCCCTTCTCGCTTTCTCCGAAAGGGATGTTCCATTGAACCACATGTTTTTCGTGACAATCCTCCGGTTGTTGGTTATAAGTCCCTCTTTTTCGATGACAAAGTTCTGAGAATGAAGTGGTGTTGCTATAAGAAATATTTTTTCGAGGGGGATCCTACCTACAACGAACATTGCTGAGGCGTAAAGTGACGATAATGAGACACATTCACCTGCACCGGTAGTGAAGTTTTCTTTGTGTCTGAAGGCAGTCATAGCTTCGATAGTTTCAGTTTTCCAGTATGGAATTATGTCAGAATTATATTTGTCGAGCCCGAAATGCTTTCTGATATCAATATCAAAATAATACTTGTCGCCTTCATAACCGAAAAGAGCGTTCGATTGACTCAGAACCTCCATGTCAAAAATACCGGAGAACCTTTCAATTTCCCTGGTCTTTGAAGTAATGCCCCATGTTGACAGGTCGAGGTTGAAAACGTAGTTTTGTATAATGTACTGCTTTATTCTGTTTGACTTGAATGTAAACCCCTTCTTATCGATATCAGCAAACCATGGATCCTTTCGCCATTCCCACAATAGAGGTGACATGATATTGGCAAGTACTAACGGATAAAATAGTTCCGGAAAAATAAAGATCTCCATATCGGAGAGTGTAAATGCTGACGAATACTTTTCAAGAGTTTTCTTATCTGAAAAGTCAGCAGAATATTTTGAAGTCATATTTTTCTTTAAATCCTCTAATTCTAGTAACAGAAAACGGGATAGAATGTTTATTAAAGGAATCTTTCAGAAGTAGAAAAGAAGAAATTTGCTTCTTTCTGTGCATTCTCATCACTATCGGATCCGTGCACCGCATTCATCTGTACCGAAACTGCAAATGTTCTTCTGATAGTTCCCTGCTCAGCCTTATTGGGGTCTGTGGCTCCGATCAGTTTCCTGAATTCTTCAACGGCATTCTCATGTCTGAGGACCATTACCAAAACTGGACCGGATGTCATGAATTCAATAAGCCCTTCAAAAAATGGTTTACTCTTATGGACTTCATAGAACGATTCAGCCTGTTCCTTTGTCATTTTTATCATTTTCATTGCAGCAATCTCAAATCCTGCTTCATTGATCATAGCCATAATAGGTCCTGACTTCCCGGTCCTCACTGCATTTGGCTTTATAATTGAAAATGTATAATCACCAATCATATATTGTTGTTTTGTAATTGAATATTAGAATTCTCACTTCAGGAATATTGTTTATCTTTACCCACTTAAAAAATGAGCAGCAAAAGTGTTAGAATTATCCAAATATACAAAAGAATTATCGAAATATTTCTCCACATCTGAGAATATCCTGCTTGTAGCCCATATAAATCCTGATGGTGATGCAATAGGGTCACAATTAGCACTCTATCATTATCTTAAGTCTATCGGGAAAAATGCATCTATGATCTCTCCCAATAACCTGCAGGAGTTCCTTAAGTGGATGGACGGGGCAGAGTTAATTGATGTTTTTATAAGGAACAGGGATAAATGCAGGAAGCTGATCGGGAATGCAGATCTGATTATTATGCTTGACTTCAATCAGACTGACAGACTGGGAGAGGCTGAAGATCAGGTTATTTCTTCAACTGCCGGAAAGATTATCATTGATCATCACCTTAATCCTCAAAGCTTTACAGATTTAATAATTTCCGATCCTTCAAGGTGTTCAACTTCGGAGATCGTCTATGAGCTTGTCTCCATGCTCAATGAAGGTCATTTCAGAAGTAAACCGTTTGCTGAGGCCCTCTATACCGGTATTATTACCGATACCGGGAATTTTGAGCATGGCGCTTACACCAGCCGGACTTTAAGAATAGTTGCCGATCTGCTCGATTCCGGCATCGAAAAAGAAAAGATACTCAACCTGATCTATAATAATTTCTCGGCAGAGCGCATGAGGTTACAGGGTTTCGCACTTAACGAAAAAATGGTCATCCTGCCTGAATTCCAGACAGCATATATTATACTTACAAGGAAGGATCTTGAGATATATAACCATGTTAAAGGAGATACCGAGGGATTTGTAAATATGCCTCTTTCAATTAAAGGGATTATTTTTTCAGCTCTCTTTATTGAAAAAGATGGATTCATAAAACTTTCATTCCGTTCAAAGGGGAACTTTCCTGTCAATGAATTTGCATCTGAATATTTTCTGGGAGGCGGCCACCTGAATGCTTCCGGTGGTGAGTTTCCTGGTAATCTGGAGAGTGCTGTTGACTTTTTTCTGAAGACCCTCAGGGAAAATTTCATGAGGTTCAATAAGAATAATTAAACGATGATAATAAGATCCCTGATTATTTCGTTATTGTCACTGGTAATCTTTTCCTGTAATTCAGATCAGGGAAAGATCATCGAAAAATCCGGACCGGGTAAGAAAGAAATGTCTGATCTTAACAGGTATTTTGTTCAGAAAGACAGGGAACGGATTGAAAGCTATATCGGGAGGAAAAAACTAAAGATGACAGAATCGCCAACCGGACTCTGGTATGCAATATTGTCGGAGGGAAATGGTGATTATTTTACCGATAATGATAAAGTAATACTGGAATATGAGGTTGCTCTTCTTGACGGGACAAGTTGCTATTCTTCAAAAGAGCATGGGCCAAAAGAAGTTATCATCGGCAAAAGCGGGATGGAAGCTGGACTCAACCAGGGGTTGAGAATGCTGAAACCAGGAGGGGAGGCGATCTTCATAATGCCATCGTTTATGGCCTTTGGATTTACAGGCGACGGGAATAAGATCCCCGCAAGGGCAGTGATAGTGTACAATATTACTAATACACAGAAGAATTGAATAATATTTTTTTCAGACTACACAAATAATTTTATAATCATGATTCAAATGACAGAAAAAATCAGACTGGTTGTTGTGGCTGCTCTGGTTATTGTCTTAATGGCTTCCTGTGATCCTACTAAAAAATATGAAAAGGAGCAGAAAGAGGCAATTCAGAATTACCTTAATGATCACCCCGAACTTGAATTTGAATTGAAAGGGAGTGGATTGTATTACCTCGATATCATTGTTGGATCAGGCATGGCTGCGGCTATTCATGATACAGCTTATGTAATGTACAAAGGCACGTTTCTGGATGGCTCCAAGCTGGATGAAAATTATGACGACAACGATACATTGATATTTCCTATCGGTGAAGGTTACACGATTCTTGGTTTTGACGAGGGAATTACATATATGAATGAAGGTGGCAAAGCAATGTTCCTTATGCCATCTCAGCTGGCTTTTGGCAATTTTAACTATTATATGCCTGCATATACACCTGTTGTGTACGAAGCCGAGCTGGCGAAGATCGTTCCATCTGGAGCGAAGTAGGCTTACTGCAGTACAAATACCACAAATCGGTCCTTCAGGTCCGGTATCTCTGATCTCCAGCCTGAAATACTCATTGTTCTTATCGATTCTGTCGGAAGAGTAATGTCCGTGGCAATGCACAGCAAAGTTTCTTTGCTACAGGTAGATAGAATTGTGTCAAGCATTTTCTGATTTCTGTAAGGTGTCTCCATGAAGATCTGTGCATATCCTTCACGTGATCTTTTTTCAAGTTCTTTTAATCTTGACGCCCTCTCTTCAGGCTTAACCGGTAAATAGCCATTGAAGCAGAAATTCTGCCCGTTAAGTCCTGATGATATAAGAGCCATGATTATTGACGATGGACCGGCAAGAGGAGTAACCCTTATCTTTTTTTTGTGAGCGATTTCTATTAACCTGGCACCAGGATCTGCAATTCCTGGTAATCCCGCCTCGCTCATCAGTCCAATATCTGATCCGTTTATCGCAGGTTCAAGAAAATGGCTGATCTCCTTTTCCCCCGTATGCTCATTAAGTTCGAAGAAGACCGATTCATCAATGGGAAATGCTTTATCAATCAGCCTCAGAAATCTTCTTGCGGAGCGGATATTTTCGACAACAAAAAACCTTAATCCCCTGGTTACTTCAAGAACTTTTTCGGGAATCACATACCTGAAATCATCTCCTCCGAGGGTTACAGGTATCAGATAAATCTTTCCTGCCACTTTCAATTGTTTTCTCAAATATAATAAAATAAACATGCAATAAAAAAGCTGTTCCTGTTGGCTGTTTTAGTTTTTTAATATAGGTTTGTCATGAAATATTGTAAAAGTGAAGATAACCTTTCTTGGTACTGGAACCTCACAGGGTGTTCCTGTAATAGCCTGTGAATGTGATACATGTATTTCTAAAGATCCACATGATAAACGACTCAGAACTTCACTTCTTCTTGAAACGGATAATGTGACGCTACTCTTTGATGCCGGACCCGATTTTCGTCAACAGATGTTAAGGGAAAAAATAAAGAAGCTGGATGCGATAATCATTACACATGAACACAAGGATCATATTGCCGGAATGGATGATGTAAGGGCATTCAACTACAAAAGCCAGGCCGCTATTGATATTTATGCCGAAGAAAGAGTTCAGAAAGCAATAAAAAGAGAATTCTCCTATGTTTTTGCTGAATACCAGTATCCCGGGATTCCCAAAATGAGACTTAATGATATTCCAAAAGATGGTTTTTCAGTTAAAGGAGTAGTGATCACGCCTGTAAGAGTTCGTCACCTGAACCTGGAGATCCTTGGTTTCAGGATTGGTAACTTTGCATATATAACTGATGCAAACTACATTCCTGAAGAGAGTAAGGAAAAGCTTATTGGTGTCAAGTACATGGTAATAAATGCCTTGAGAAAGGAGAAACATATTTCTCATTTCAACCTTCGTGAAGCCGTGGATTTTGTCAGGGAAATTTCCCCAAAAAAAGCTTTTATTACACATATCAGTCATCAGATGGGTCTGCATAAAAATGTTACGGAGGAACTACCCCCCGGAATTATGCTTGCTTATGACGGACTGAGTCTGGTTTGTGATGAATGAAGCAGTGATTACTACTTCTTTTTATAGTTTTTTACCAGTTTTTTCTGATAACCTGTTGAAAAATAGTATCTGTTTCTTCCAAGCTGAGATGTGTTCACCCTTGATGCTCTTTTCCTTTTATCCTGGAACGGGTTCTGCCTGGCAGGAGCGCAACCGGTAAAGATTGCAATAGTAACAAAGATCAGAAGATACTTTAATATTTTGAGTGTATTAGACATTCTGAGTATCTGCTTATGGAATCTCCCCTAAAAATACAATTAATTTTATTAATAAAAAAACTGAGAAGTAGTCTTACACTCTTTAACGGGAAGTTTGAAGTGGGTCAATTATCCAGTTTTCCAGCTCCGTTGCCGATTTCCGGCTGATAAAAATCAGCGACCAATCCGGTTTTCTTTGTATAAACCACAGACAACTCTTTCATGAATCTTGCTGAGTCTTTGGTTCTGACAATACTGACTGTGCATCCGCCAAATCCGGCTCCGGTCATCCGGGTCCCGATTACTCCGGGAAGCTTTCTCCCTTCATACACAAGTGTATCCAGTTCAATGCCTGTCACTTCGTAGTCTTCCTTCAGCGAATCATGCGATTCATTCATCAGTTCACCAAACCTTATGATATTGTATTCTTTCAGCACTTTAACTGCTTCAAGAACACGGCCATTCTCGCTTATTACATGCTTAGCCCTCTGTCTGACAACAGGATCCTGTATGTGCTTCTCCAGAAGTGGTATTTCTCCTGTTGTAAGTTCACTTAAATTACGGATTGGCATATATATTTGCAATTGTTCGACTGCCTTATCGCATTCTGCACGACGCTCATTATATTTTGAGTCGGTGAGTCCTCTTCTTTTGTTTGTATTGGTTATTACCAGCGAACAATCATTTAGAATTATCGGAACATTTTCGTATAAAAGTGTGTCGCAGTTCAGGTATATTGCATGATCCTTCCTGCCAAAACCAACAGCAAACTGATCCATTATCCCACAGTTCATTCCGACAAATTCATTCTCGGCCTTCTGACTCATCTTTACCAGTTCCAGGGTGCTGAGTCCTGCACTGAATAATTCGTTAAGGGCTACTGCAGTTACCATTTCTATGGAAGCAGAGGAGGAGAGACCCGCTCCGTTTGGTACATCCCCAAAGTATAATAATTCCATCCCTTCTATAGTGATCCCTTTTTTCAGAAATTCATTAATAACACCAAGCGGATAATTGATCCATTTTTTACCGGTATTAACGAATAATCCGTTGAGTTCAGCCACTTCGTCGCTGTTAAAGTTCAGAGTGCTGAATTTGAGTTTATTGCTTTTGATCTTTCTGACAGAAAGATATGTCCCGTAATTGAGAGCACACGGAAATACAAATCCTCCGTTGTAGTCGGTATGTTCTCCTATTAGGTTGACCCTTCCGGGTGAGAAAAAAAGAACAGGCTTTTCATTCCTGTTCCCGTATTTTTCATAAAATTTGTCAGTGAATTTTTCTGTATCCATCAATTAGACTTTTAGTTTCTTTTCAATTTCGTTAATCTGGTTTCTGAAATGCTTGTCGGTATCTATAAGATTGTTGACTGTTTTGCAGGCATGCAATACTGTTGCATGGTCTTTACCTCCGATATGCGAGCCTATGCTCGCCAGTGATGCTTTTGTGAGACTTTTTGAGAAGTACATTGATACCTGCCTTGCCTGTACTATCTCCCTTTTTCTTGTCTTCCCCTGGATCAGATCAATCGGGATCTTATAATAGTCACACACGATTTTCTGGATATATTCAATTGTTATCTCTCTTCTTGCTGTGCTGATTAGTTTTTCAACCATCAGTCTTGCAAGGTCAAGAGTTATCTCTTTTCTGTTCAGTGTTGATTGTGCATAAAGAGATATAAGGACAGCCTCGAGTTCCCTGATATTATTTGAGATGTTGGCTGCCAGGTATTCAAAAATCTCATCAGGCAGTTCAATGCCGTCATTATAAGCTTTTTTCTTCAGGATAGCCAGACGTGTTTCATAATCCGGCCTCTGGAGATCGGCCTGAAGTCCCCATTTAAACCTGGAGAGGAGTCTCTGTTCCATTCCCTGAAGATCCACGGGTGGCTTATCGCATGTGAGTATCAGTTGTTTCCCTGACTGGTGAAGATGATTGAAGATATGAAAGAAGGTATCCTGTGTTTTTTCCTTGCCTGCAAATTCATGCACATCATCTAGGATAAGAACATCGATCATCTGATAGAAATGGAGAAAATCATTTTTATTATTGTTCCTTACTGACTCTACAAACTGGGTTTGAAATTTATTTGCATTAACATAGAGAACTATTCTGTCAGGGTGCTTCTCTTTTACAAGTATTCCTATCGCCTGGGCAAGATGTGTTTTACCGAGTCCCGAGTCGCCGTAAATCATGAGAGGATTGAAAGCTGTTCCTCCCGGATTATTACCGACAGCTATTCCGGCAGAGCGAGCAAGCCTGTTGCATTCGCCTTCCACATAGTTTGTGAAATTGTAATCGGGATTTAATTTAGGGTCAAAATGAACCTTTTTGATCCCAGGTATTACAAACGGATTCTTTATTGAAGGTTGGGTTACATCGAAAGGAACCTGAACAGGTTTGTTATTAAGGTCTGTTTTATTTCTTGAAGGGTATCTGACTGTATATGGCTTACCATCAGAATAATTGGCATTCTCCATCACGACGTTGTACTCAAGCTTGGCATCGGTTCCGATCTCCCTCCTGAGGGTTTTCCTCAGAATATCAATATACTGTTCCTCAAGGTACTCATAGAAAAAAGGACTGGGAACCTGGATGGTCAGCACATTGTTTTCAAGCTTCAAGGGGATAATCGGTTCAAACCATGTTTTGTAACTGATGGATGGAATAATATCCCTGATGATTTGAAGACAGTTATTCCAAACGTCATGATGTGTTTTGTTCATTTATGTTGGCTATTTTAATTTTAAAGGTTAGTGACCAGTCTGATTCGTCTAGCAATATTTGTAAAAAAAAAACTTATAAACAAAACTTTTTTTACTTGATTTTCTCAAAAAAAGTATATGTTTTTAAACATCAGCAACTTATGAAAAATATTTTTTTCTGTCTTCATATCACATTCATTATCAGTCGATTATAATAATATAAATTGTTTTGTCGGTGTGCCACAATTCATTATGAGCACTTACTCAAAATTTAACAATCAGGGTATAAAATGAGTATTATCTTGACCTTGATTTTGTTTTATTCTTCAAGATGAAGATAATCTGAATTTTATGATTTCAGATCATTCTGACGGAATATTTTTTTTGCCGAAGAGAGAAAAGTGAACATACCTTTTCGGATTGGCTTTTATATCCTCTAAAAGTGCATTCAGATTTTTAAGAGTGTCTGTGAGGTCTTCGTAAAGGGAGTCATTTGTCAGTATTTGTCCCGCACTTCCTTTTCCTTCATTCAGATTTCCGATAAGCAGGGAAGTTTTTTCAAGAGATGTTTTAAGATTCATTACCAGATTGTAAATATCAGCTGCAGCGAGGGTATCGGTAACAGATTCGAGACTGGTGAATGTATCGGCCATCCTTGAGGAATTGTCAGAAAGCATTTGTGAAAACCTTGCAATATTGTCCAGTGTGGTTTTAAGTTCTTTCTCTCTTGTTCCGATAACCCGATCAATGCTTTCAGTTGTGCTGTTAAGGTTTGCAACTGTACCCTTCAAATCTCCTCTGAATCCCGCATCCATAATATCATCAACAGAAACAATAACTGAATCGATGACATCGAGTAGATTTGAAATTTTTTCCTTTATCGGACCTAACTCCTCCTCAATTGTAGTAGTAATAGAGGCATTTAATTTTCCCGGAATTGTATCTCCGTATTTATAAAATCCCGGACCATCACCGTAAACAAATTGTGCTTTCATTCCGGCTATGATTGATACGGGAACTATTTCGGCAACTGTGCTAACCGGAAGTTTAAAACCCTTGCTTACCGAAAAAGTAACAAGAAGTCTTCCACTGGTTTCATCGATGAAATGAATTGACTGAACCACTCCAACCTTATATCCGTTAATTTCAACTGGACTGGATTCTGCAAGTCCTCCTATTTCATCATATACCGAATAATAGAGTGTTGAGTTCGAGAATAAGTCTTTCCCTTTAAGAAAATTGTACAAGAAGATAAATGCAACAATTGTTAACAGAGCAACCACTCCTACCTTTACTTCATTTGATATCTTAGCCATCAGATATGTTTTTATTTTTTCCTTTTTTGTTCGAGAGCCTGCTGCAAAGGTAATATTTTGTTGTCTTTTACAGCAATTACAAAAGCATCAGGATAAATTGCTTCTATCTTTTTCCGATGTTTCACTGCTTCAGTATAATTGTCGAATTTTCCGGTTGCATACTTAAAACGATCATTTGCTTTTAATTCAGTTATTTCGTTTAATCCGTTAAAATTCTCAGGTTTCATTTCTGTCCCTGTTGCGGAGGTGGCAACCTGTACCATAAATACGAGTTTGTTTTCCGGAACCTGCCCTTCTTTGTAATCTCCGGAACTGAGGTCAGGTTCATTTGCTTTTACAGCAGATATACCGCTCCTTGCATCAATTTCATTCATATAATCCCTGCATGCCCTGTAAATAGCCGACGCCATATAATCCTGTCCCTGTTTGGAAATGAGAAACTTCTCTTCGGCAGCGTTGGTGACAAATCCTGTCTCAACCAGGACGCTTGGCATGGTAGTATTGAACAGAACCCAGAAGCCTGCCTGTTTAACCCCCCGGTTTTTTCGCTCGACTCTCTCGGTAAACTGAGTCTGAATTTTTAATGCAAGATCGGTACTCTGTTTCTGGAAAACATTCTGCATCAGGGTAAAAATAATATATGATTCAGACGATTTCGGATCAAATCCCTGATATTTGGTTGAATAGTCATCCTCCAGGAGGATAACCTCATTCTCCTTCATTGCAACAGCAAGGTTTTCATCATCTTTTGTAACTCCCATAATGTATGTTTCGGAACCGGCAACACCTGAATTTTTAGCCCAATTTGAATGAATAGAAATGAAGAGGTCGGCATTATTCTGATTTGCTATCCTGGGACGTTCAATGAGATCAACAGTTGAATCATCATTCCTCGTATATACAACAGTTACATTTTTCAGGTTCTCTCTGATATACTCACCTGTTTTTAAGGCTATTGCAAGATTTATATTTTTTTCCATGCTGAAAGATCCCAGTGCTCCCGGATCTCTTCCTCCATGCCCGGGATCTATAACAATGACCCATTTCCCTTCATTCTTAGGATCAGGCAGCGATGCATATATATTATAAGGTATAATAAAAAGTAACAGCAATTTTAAACTATATATATTAACGGCATGAAGTTTGCCGTTTTTAATTCCGGTACGCATAATCAGTTCACTTTTTTTTAATAGTTTTGCCGCTGACATCCCGACGTCATACAAAAACTGTACAAAAATAGTATTTAAGTTGTATTTTTTTAAAGAAAAGCGGTTCCTTGTAGTGTTCCTCGTGATGGTCCATTCACTTTTAATGTTCTCTCAGGAAGGAATAGTTATTCCCGACTCTTTAAAACTACATGCCGATACAATAGTTTCAGATACTGTAAGAAGTCTGAAAAAGATTTCTTCGGATGCAATCGATAAACAGGTAACTTATAATGCAGAAGGGTACATTAAAAATGATCTTGTTGGCAAAAAATCTATAATGGTTACAGCTGCAATAGTTAATTATGGTGATATTGAGATAAAGGCCGACTCCATTGTATTTGATATGGAAACAAATATGGTTTATGCTGTAGGGATAAAAGACTCCACAGGCACTGTAACCGGCAAACCATCATTCAAATCCGGATCGCAGGAATTTGAAGCCGATACGCTCAGGTATAACTTTAAAACAAAAAAGGCAGTGGTCAAGAACATTATCACACAGCAGGATGAAGGACTTCTGCACAGTGCTGTAACCAAACTTCTTGATGACGGAACTTCCAACATCTATAACAGCACATATTCGACATGTGATGCTGATACTCCGCATTTTGCCATATACCTTCTTAAAGCCAAGGTATATCCCGGTAAAAAAATTGTTTCAGGGCCTGCTAATCTTGTATTGGAGGGGATACCTTTACCGCTTTATCTTCCTTTCGGCTTTTTTCCGGTTCAGACGAAGACGGCAGCCTCCGGTCTTATTATTCCCAGACCCCATTATGAAGAGGGAAGGGGTTATGCTCTGACTGATGGGGGTTATTATTTTGCAATAAATGATTATTTCGACCTGACGCTGAAAGGAAACTTCTTTGCCAACGGATCGTGGATGACAACCGCATCGACAAGTTATAATAAACTATATAAGTACAGCGGTAACTTTTCATTCAGTTATGCCAATAACATTTCAGGCCATAAGGGATTATCTGATTATAATAAATCGACAAACTACAGTCTTGGATGGACCTATTCACAGAATGCCAAGGCAAGACCCGGCTCAAGGTTTAGTGCAAGTGTCAATATGAGCTCAAGTGGTTTTGACAGGAATAACAGTTATAACCTGAATGACCATATTACGACAACAAGGCAGTCGAGTGTCAGCTATTCCAAAACATGGGAAGGTACTCCGTTTAACTTCTCGGCCAGCATGAACCACAGTCAGAATGTGAGGAATAAAACCGTGTCACTGAATCTCCCGAGAATGAGCTTCAGTGCATCGAGAATCTATCCTTTAAAGCGTAAAAACAGCACCGGCTCCCAAAAATGGTATCAGGAACTTCAGTTCCAGTACTCAGCATCCCTCGATAATCAGATCAGTACTTACGACAGCCTTTTATTTACCGGTGAGGTCTGGAAAAATATGAGGAACGGTTTCTCACACGATGCCCCATTGAGTTTGCAGATCCGGCCTTTCAGAAACTTTTCAATATCACCTCAGATCTCTTACAGGGGTGTTATGTATACTCAGAAAATTGAAAGAAGATGGGATCCTGCTTACATTGATCCTGTGACAAATGCGATTGTCCCTTCTGTTGTAAGGGATACACTGAGGGGCTTTTTTTACGGACATGCTATAAATCCTTCAATTAGTGCAGGTTATAGTCCCCAGATCTTCGGGATGTTCCAGTTTACAAATCCGGATTCCAGGTTGCAGGTAATCCGTCATGTTATGAAACCTTCAGTGAGCTTCAGCTACGTACCCTCATTCCAGGGTTTCAGTTCCAGAATGTACAGGCAGGTACAGGTCAATGTCGATACTACCAGAACGAAAAGTGAATATTCAATCTTTGAGGGGAATATTTATGGAACACCATCCTTATCACGGAGGAGCGGAAATCTCTCTTTTAGTCTGACAAACATTCTGGAAGCTAAAATATTTCAGCGAAACGACACTACCGGGAAACCACAGAAAGTGAACCTGATTGATAATTTTGGCATAAATACTTCCTATAACATTTTTGCTGATTCACTGAGGTGGAGCCCCATAACAATGGTTATGAGAACTACTCTTTTCAAAAATATAAATATCTCAACCAACAGTAATTTTTCCCTCTACGGACTAAATAGCAGAGGAAGTCAGATTGGAACTTATTATTATTCACAGACTAAGAAACTTATGCGTCTAAACAGTTTCACAGTCGGAATGGATTTCAGCCTGAGTGAACTTCTGAAAGGAAAGGATGCAAAAAAGAAGTCCGGTACACCACAGGCTTCTTCCAGAATGGGAGAAACCATATCCAGGGCTCCAAATCCTGAAAGCCCCGTATCTGGTACAGAGAACAGGGGTAGTCAGTTTGATGAATACGGGTATGCCACATTTGATGTTCCATGGTCAATGAATATCAATTACAGTATGAATTATTCCAAGCCTTCTCTGAAGTCAACTTTCACCCAGACACTTTCTGTTAACGGTAATGTCGCCCTTACAAAAAAAATGAATATAACTTATAGTACGGGTTATGATTTTACGAGTGCGGCAATAACGATGACACAGATAACGGTAACGAGGGATCTTCATTGCTGGGATATGAGTTTCAACTGGATACCAAACGGATATATGAAAATGTGGGAGTTTTCGATAAAGGTTAAAGCCTCTGTTCTGGCCGATCTGAAATATGAGCGCAGAAAAGATTACCATGATAATTACTAAACCAACCATATATGAAGCGAATCATTAAAACCCGGAATGCACCTGCTGCAATTGGACCTTATAGTCAGGCAGTTGAAATACACAGAACGCTTTACATCTCAGGACAGATTGCAATTGATCCTAATACAGGAAAGATGATTGAGGGAGACATTACCGCACAGACAGAACAGGTTATGAAAAACATTGAAGCTATTCTTCATGAAGCAGGATACACATTTCTGCAGGTTGTGAAATCAACCTGTCTCCTGAGTGAAATTTCAAATTTCAAAGCGATGAATGAAGTCTACGGACGCTATTACTTTGATTATCAGCCTGCAAGGGCTGCATTTGCTGTAAAAGAGCTGCCGCTGGGGGCACTTATTGAGATTGAGACTATTGCTGTAAAATAAAATTACTTTAACATCTGATCCCCTGTAACGCTTCGCGGCATCTCCACCAATGGGGGAGAATTAAAAAAGGCGTTATCAAAAAAATGAGGCTGTATCAAAAGGTATTTTAACCACCCCGTCATGACCCTTCGGGCATGACACCCCTCCTTGAAAAGGAGGGGAAATATTTGATAATTAACACATTAAGGAGGAGTACCCCTGACAACAGTCAGGGGGGAGGTGGTTGACTTTTGATACACCCCCTTAATATTAAAATTTAATTTATTATTCTGCCGCAATCTCAAAATCAACCTCTACTTTTACATCCCTGTGCAACTTAATAACAGCCTTATATTTTCCAACCTCTTTAATCTGATCCTCAGGAAGGGAAATGTTCTTTCTGTCGATATCGAATCCCTTTTCTTTAAGAGCTTCAGCAATCTGGATGGTATTCACAGAACCAAAAATCTTACCGGAGCTACTTGTTTTTGCGCCCACAACGATCTGCAGGCCTTTCATTTTTTCTGCAACTTCCTGGGCTTCCGCTTTGATCTTCTCTTCCTTATGTGCTCTTTGTCTCAGGTTTTCTGCATGCATTTTTTTTGCTGACGATGTAGCTGCAACTGCATAACCTCTCGGGATAAGAAAATTTCTTCCGTATCCGTCTTTGACATTTACCAGATCATTTTTCAGTCCAAGTTTATTGACGTCCTGTAATAAAATAATTTCCATAATCTCCCCTCCTTATTTTAATAGATCTGTAACGTAAGGAAGAAGTGCAATATGACGAGCTCTTTTAACAGCTTTTGCCACTTTCCTCTGATATTTAAGCGATGTACCGGTGATCCTGCGGGGCAGGATTTTTCCCTGGTCATTCAGGAATTTCTTGAGGAACTCAGGATCTTTATAATCAATATACCTGATCCTGTTCTTCTTAAAACGGCAGTATTTCTTTTTCTTGACTTCTACAGTAGGGGGAGTCAAATATCTGATTTCTGATTCGTTCTGTGCCATTTCTTATTCCTCCTTTGTTTTACCTGATTCCTTCTGTTTTCTCTTCTTCTCTGCATATTCTACAGCAAATTTCTCCATCCTGAATGTCAGGAACCTGATGATTCTTTCATCCCGGCGATACTGAACTTCAAGTTTCTCAATAATCGGTCCCTCACCTTTGAATTCGATCAGGTAATAGAAGCCTGTCGACTTTTTCTGAATGGGATAGGCCAGTTTTTTCAGGCCCCAGTTTTCTTCATGAACGATCTCACCCGTATTGTCGGTGATGATCTTCTTGAACTTTTGTACCGCTTCCTTCATCTGGTTCTCAGATAAAACGGGAGTTGCAATGAAAACGGTTTCGTACTGATTCAACATAGTAATTATTTGTTAATTAATTTAATGATTTTGGACCGCAAAAGTACATCTTTTTCGGTTAAACAAAAAATATTGAACATAAAATTATGCCTTTATCTTTAATCATTATTCAGAACTCTGATGTTAAGTGTTAAATTCTTGCAGGCATCTTATTTCGTTGGCTTTTTAACTATATTTGTAATGCACAAATTTTGAAGGAGAAAGTCAGCTTTATGGAGAACTTCATTGTTTCAGCCCGAAAATATCGTCCTGCAACTTTCGACATGGTTGTCGGACAGGATACAATAACTAATACGCTGAAAAGTGCAATTAAGAACAAACATCTGGCACAGGCTTATCTGTTCTGCGGACCAAGAGGGGTGGGCAAAACAACATGTGCAAGAATATTTGCCAAGACTATCAACTGCATAAACATACAGGAAAATGGTGAAGCCTGTGATAAATGTGAATCATGTCTCTCATTTAATACTTTGCGCTCATTTAATATACATGAGCTTGATGCTGCATCCAACAACAAGGTTGAAGATATCAGAAGCCTGAATGACCAGGTACGCATACCTCCTCAGATCGGAAAATACAGCATATATATAATAGATGAGGTTCATATGCTATCCTCATCAGCCTTCAATGCCTTCCTGAAGACACTGGAAGAACCACCCTCACATGCGATCTTTATCCTTGCAACGACGGAGAAGCATAAAATAATCCCGACAATCCTGTCACGCTGCCAGATATTTGACTTTAACAGGATTAAAGTAGAGGCTATAGTCGCCAGGCTGATGTATGTTGCAAAAAATGAGTCTGTTACTATTGAGGAAGAAGCGCTTCATACAATAGCGCATAAAGCTGATGGTGCCTTAAGAGATGCCCTCTCCATTTTTGACCAGATGGTAAGCCTTTGCGGAAAGAAGATTATATATAAGGATGTTATTGAAAATCTTAATGTCCTTGACTATGAATACTATTTCAGAAGTGTCGATGCGGCTCTCAAAGGAGATGTGTCAACTGTTCTGATGACTTTCAATGAGATCCTCGAAAAGGGATTTGACGGACATAATTTTGTGGCCGGACTCAACAACCATTTTCGCGATCTCCTGGTAAGTAAAGATGAGTCAACACTTCGTCTTCTTGAAGCAACCCCTGCAATAAGGCAAAGGTATTTTCAGCAGGCTATAAAATGCCCTGTCGATTTTCTGTACAGTGCTCTGGAAATAGGAAGTAATTGTGATGTCTCTTATAAAAGCAGCAAGAATCCGCGGCTTCATGCTGAACTTTCACTTTTACGCCTATGCAGAATTACTGCCGGATCAGTTGAGGAAACTGAAAAAAAAAAGGCTGACAATAAACCACTGAATAAAGCTGATAATGATCTTCCTCTTCCTTCAAAGTCAGAGATTGTGCGGAATGCTGAAGATCAGGAGAAAAGAGAACCTGCAAGGCAGGAAAATATTGCAGGGAAACATACGCCTGTTATTGAGAAGGAAACCAGGTCTTTTTCGATAAGGGAAATAATTTCAGGAACAGAAGAACCTGGTGGGAAAAATATTTCGTCAGCTCCTTCGCAGAACCTGGAAAAAACAGCCTCTCCAGTTTTAAAAGCTGAACTCACAGCTGACTCCTTTGCTTCGGCTTGGAAGGAATTCACTGAAAACCTTAAAGGGGAAGGGGCAAGAATTCTGTCCATGTTCAAGACCATCAGACCGGAGATGGAAGATGAACATACAATAAAACTCCATTTAAGCAATGCTGCTCAGAAAGATATTTTTATCCAGAACTATAGACCCAAACTCTTGAATTTTCTGGAGAATAAATTTATAGTCTCTGAACTTGAGATTGAGACAACAATAGATATTTCAGAAACAAACGAATTGCTCTACAGCGATGAACAGAAATTAAATTATCTCCAGAACAAGTATCCTGTTCTGAAAGATTTTAAGAAAACATTTAATTTGGATATTACATAATTTCCCGAATAGAGAAACTTCCGGTTATTGAACAAGCTGAATAAATAAATGTTAGTATATTTAAATCTTTAAATTAATTAAATATGTTAAGAAAAAAAGTAGAAGACATCTGCAACAGGCAGGTTGAAAGAGAAGGCTACTCTTCAAATCTATATCTTGCTATGGCATCCTGGGCAGAGATTAACGGTTTTGCCGGAGTGGCTGAATGGCTGTATGTTCAGTCAGATGAGGAGAGACTCCACATGCTTAAATTCATCAGGTATATAAATGAAAGAGGAGGTAAGGCTGTTATCCCGGCTTTCAAAAAGCCTCCGGTTGACTACAAAAGCGTGGAAGATCTCTTTAGAGAAGTATTGAAGCATGAAGAATTTGTAACTGCCAGCATCAACGAGATTGTAGCAGTTACACTTGAAGAAAAAGATTTCAATACTCATAATTTTCTCCAGTGGTTTGTATTTGAACAGGTTGAAGAGGAGGCTAGTGCCAGAGCTATTATTGACAAAATACAACTTGTTGGAAAAAACAATATGTATCAGTTCGACAGGGATATCATGAGTTTAAGAACCCCTGCTGCAAGTACTCCAGCTGCCGGATGAAAAAATATATATTAGCCTGTTCAACAATAATCATGATTCTTTCAGTTCTGCAGCTTGATGCTCAGAATATGAAAAGCAATTCCTCTATTACCAGTGTATGCTATGCCGGTAATAAAGTGAACAGGATTTATATTCCGCCTCCTGCTAAATACTTTGAAAATAAAGATTCGAAAGGCGGAGCAACAATTAATATTATTTATACCGGGTTTACCAGCCTGAGAAAACCACCGGTGGAAAAAGCAGTAGGGATCCTTGCATCATTGCTGCCTCCTGATGTTAACATTACTGTACTAGCTGACTGGACAACAATTACAACAGCCGGTGTCCTTGCCAATTCTACTTCTACTGGTTATTATTACGGATCATACATCGATGCATTGAACCCTTCGGCAATCTATCCTGTTTCACTGGCTGAAAAAATTGCCGGAAAAAGCCTTAACGATGATGTAGAAGGCGATATTCAATTGAATATTAACAGATCCATAAACTGGTATCTCGGAACTGATGGGAAACCTACTTATCTAAAATACGACCTGGTTACTGTTGTCCTCCACGAATTGATACATGGTCTCGGGTTTTTCGATAGTATGACCAGTGAAGGTATATACGGCTCCTATGGTATTGACTCCAGACCCCTCATTTATGATACATTTGTGGAAAACCTGGCAGGGCAGAAACTTACTGATACCCTGGTTTTTGACAATCCCTCAACCGCTCTGAAAACTGAGCTTACAGGAGGGCAGCTATATTTTAACGGCCCCCTGCTTCAAAATTATTCGCGGAAAAGAGCAAAACTATGGGCTCCTGCATATTATGATGCCGGATCAAGCATATCTCATCTCGACGATGATGATACAACAAATACAGATAAACTTATGACACCTTATATTGACATACAGGAGGCAATTCATGATCCTGGTAAAATTACAATGTCAATTCTTGGTGATATTGGATGGATCAATACAAGAATAATACATGTACCTCATGGCGATACAGAAGAGAACCTTACAGAATTACCTTTAAAAGCCGTTATAAAGTCCGATACAACATTTGTTAGCGACAGCGTGGGACTGGTCAGATCATTTGATGGATTTGTAACACGTGATACCGTTTTCCTGACACAAGCTGTCGCCGACACATTCATTACGACAGTTCAGATTCCTGAGTATAACTCAAAATTTGAATATTATATATTTGTAAAAGATTGTTTTTCAAGAATATACAGATTGCCTTCTTTCACTGATACATTGAAATTCTCCGTTTATGTCGGGAAAGACACAGTCAAACCCGAGATATCGCATACCCCTATTGGATATTATTTTGAAAAGATTGATTCGGTAAGATTCTTTGCTAAAGTTTCTGATAATATCGGAGTAGATTCAGTATACGTTGAGTATATAGTAAATGAAAACGATCCATATTTTATTGGTCTTATACCTGATAGCACAGATGGGTACAGAAATGAGTTCAGTGCAAAGTCTTTATCACTTGATGGGGGAGATTCAATCAGATACAGAATAATTGCCAACGATAAAGCAAATGAAAGCAACCGGTCTTTTCTCCCGGCAACCGGATATTTCAAAGTGCCAATTGAAGACATAGAGCCTGTAGCTAAAAGCTATTCGACTGATTTCACAGATGCGTCTGAAGATTTCTTCAATTTAGGGTTTGAAATCCTGCAACCTGAAGGTTTCTCGGGGAAAGGGCTCCATACAAGACATCCCTACAAGAGTCCCGATAAAGATGGCGACAGCATAATTTATACATCCCTCCTCAGAACACCTGTAAAATTTGATACAACAGGGATGGTAATCAGCTTTTTGGAGCTTGTACTTGTTGAACCGGGAGAGGAAAAAGCCCCGTTCGGTTCTCAGGATTTCTACGATTATGTTATTGTAGAGGGATCCGGAGATTTTGGTAATAGTTGGTTCCGGGTAGCCGATGGTTACGATTCCAGGTTTATACCATCCTGGCTGACAGCCTATAACAGCTCGATTGTGGAGAATAACTCAACTTACGTGGGAAAGGAATCGATGATGCTGAAAAACACGTTTAGTTTAGCGGAATCATCTGATATTTCTATTGGTGATACCCTGATGTTACGATTCCGTCTCTTTTCTGATCCTTATGCTCATGGCTGGGGATGGGTCATAGATGATCTTCATATAGGGCCCCTCGTAGATGGTGTTGAAGATATCATTTATCCGCATCTTGTTATCTATCCAAATCCGGGTAATGGCCTGATAAATATCAGTAATATAAACGGTCCTGGTGGAAAACCTTTCAGATACAGCATTTTTAACGCTGCCGGTTATTGTTTAATGACAGGTTTTACAAGTGGAGCAGATTCAGACATTTTAAACATATCAGGGAATCCTTCCGGAATTTACTTCATTGTTCTTAATGGGAACAATGGAATCAGAGCAATTAAATACAGCCTGATTAAATAGGTAACGTGAATAGTTTCTGAACCACATCGCCGCTTAGCCCTTCCTTTTGAAAGAATTTATTACAATCCAATATTGGAAAAATAGATTAATTTTGCGCATAATTTGAAATTCCGAAAAAAAGATACACAATGGGCTTAATAAATAACATGCTGGGTCTCTTTCTTGGTAATAAGTACGACAGGGACATGAAGGAGATAACCCCATATGTTGACAAGATCAAAATCGAATATGAGAAACTTAAGGATTTATCAAATGACCAGCTCAGGGATAAGACATCTGAAATCAAAAGTGTGATACATGACCATATCAGGGAAGATGAAAATGAGATCCTGTCACTTAAGGAAAAAGCTGAAGCTGAAGAGGATGTATATAAGAAAGAAGACCTGTACAATGAAATTGATAAAATAGAGAAAAGGATCGATGAAAAACTGGAGCATGTCCTTGATCTTTGTGTTCCCTTGAGTTTCGCTATTGTGAAAGAGACTGCAAGAAGGTTCAAGGAAAACAGTGTTCTGGAAGTAACTGCCAGGCAGTACGACAGGGACCTTGCTGCTATAAGGGAAAGTATTACGGTTAAAGGTGACACGGCATTCTGGAGTAACCGTTGGGTTGCCGGGGGAAATGAGATACTCTGGGATATGGTACATTACGATGTACAGCTTATAGGAGGTGTTGCTCTCCATAAAGGTAAGATTTCTGAAATGGGTACTGGTGAAGGGAAGACCGTTGTTGCCACTCTTCCTGTTTTCCTGAATGCACTCGCCGGACGTGGAGTACATATCGTTACAGTTAACGATTACCTTTCAAAACGCGACTCTGAGTGGATGGGCCCGATCTATGAATTCCATGGACTTACAGTTGATTGCATTGACAAGCATCAGCCAAACTCTGTCGACAGACGTAAAGCATATAATGCAGATATTACCTTTGGTACAAACAATGAGTTCGGTTTCGATTACCTGAGAGATAACATGGCTATCAACCCCGAGGACCTTGTCCAGCGCAAACATCATTATGCCATTGTCGACGAGGTTGATTCTGTGCTTATTGATGATGCCCGTACACCGCTAATTATTTCAGGTCCCACAGCCAGAAGCGATACACAGCAGTTTGACGAACTTAAACCAAAAGTCGATAAACTTGTTAATGCTCAGAAAAAACTTGTAACCCAGATACTTGCGGATGCGAAACGACTGATAGGAGAACAAAAGAATGAAGAGGGAGGCCTTCTTTTACTCCGGGCATTCAAAGGACTTCCAAAGAATAACGCTCTTATTAAATTCCTTAGCGAAGAAGGAAATAAAACACTCCTTCAGAAGACTGAAAATTTCTACATGCAGAACAACAGTAAAGAAATGCCTAAGGTCACTGAAGAACTGTATTTTGTAATTGATGAAAAAAATAATCAGATTGAGCTTACTGAAAAAGGTCTCGACCTCATCTCAACTTCGGTTGAGGATGCCAGCTTCTTTATACTTCCGGATGTGGGCTCAAAAATTGCCGATCTTGAGAAGTCTGGAATGAGCGACAGGGAGAAACTTGTTCTGAAAGATGAGCTTCTTCAGGATTATTCAGTTAAGTCAGAGAGGGTTCATACTATGACTCAGCTTCTCAAAGCCTGGACTCTTTTTGACAAGGATGTAGAATATGTTGTCATGGATAATAAGGTTAAGATAGTTGATGAGCAGACCGGACGTATCCTTGAAGGAAGAAGGTATTCTGACGGACTCCACCAGGCTATTGAAGCGAAGGAGAATGTAAAAGTGGAAGCAGCAACACAAACCTATGCAACCATAACCCTGCAGAACTATTTCAGGATGTACCATAAACTTGCAGGTATGACCGGGACAGCTGAAACTGAGGCAGGAGAATTCTGGAATATCTATAAACTTGATATTGTTGTAATACCCACAAACCGACCCGTCATAAGGAATGACAGGGAAGACCTTGTTTATAAGACAAAAAGAGAAAAATATAATGCTGTTATTGATGAGATCACCGAGATGAACCGGGAAGGAAGACCCGTACTTGTTGGTACCACGTCCGTCGAGATATCCGAATTGCTAAGCAGGATGCTGAAGATGAAAGGCCTTAAGCATAATGTTCTGAATGCAAAACTTCATCAGAGGGAAGCAGAAATCATTGCTGAAGCAGGTAAGACCGGAACAATTACAATTGCCACCAACATGGCCGGTAGAGGTACCGATATTAAGCTTACCGAGGAGGTCCGGAAGGCCGGTGGTCTTGCAATAATTGGCACTGAAAGACATGAATCACGCAGGGTCGACAGACAGCTTCGCGGAAGATCAGGCAGACAGGGAGATCCCGGGTCCTCACAGTTTTTTGTATCTCTTGAGGATGAACTGATGAGACTCTTCGGATCTGATAGAATTGCCGGGATAATGGATAAGCTTGGACTGAAAGACGGTGAGATGATCCAGCATTCAATGATTACGAAATCGATCGAACGTGCTCAGAAGAAAGTCGAGGAAAATAACTTTGGAATCCGTAAAAGGCTTCTTGAATATGACGACGTCATGAATTCTCAAAGGGAAGTTATTTACAAGAAAAGAAGACATGCTCTCCTTGGAGAAAGATTAAGTGTTGATGTTGCAAACTCAATGTATGATGTAACCTCAAGCTTGGTGGACTTTTACCATAGTGAAGGTGATTTTCAGGGTTTTGATCTCGATCTTATACGCTCATTTTCGATGGATTCACCGGTGGCTTCACAGGATTTTCTAAAGAATTCCATTGATGAGATTTCTGATAAAGTGTATGAAAAAGTTCTGGACACATATAAGCGCAAAGTAGAATCGATATCTCAACAGGCCTATCCGGTTTTGAAAGATGTTTATGAGAGGATGTCAGCTACTTACGAAAATGTAGTTGTCCCGATATCCGACGGGACAAGAGTTTTCCAGGTTGTGACAAATCTTAAGGCAACTGCAGAATCGGAGGGAAGAGAGCTTGCTAAATCATACGAAAAAACAGTTGTTCTGGCTACCATCGACGATGCATGGAAGGAACACCTGCGTGAAATGGATGACCTTAGACAATCAGTTCAGAATGCCACATATGAACAAAAAGATCCTCTCCTTATTTATAAGTTCGAATCGTATGAACTGTTTAAAACAATGCTCAATAAGGTAAATAAAGATGTTGTAAGCACTCTGATGAAAGGTCATATTCCTACCCAGGATCCTGAACAGGTCAAAGAAGCACAGCGTCGTCGTCAGGTTGAAAACCTCAGGACATCCAGAACTGATACGATACAATCAGGGAGTGCCATGGGAGCCGCTCAGGACCGGAACAGGAAGGTTGAACCGGTAAGAGTCGACAGGAAGGTGGGACGAAATGACCCATGTCCGTGCGGCAGCGGGAAAAAATACAAGCAATGCCACGGTCTGCAGCGCGCACCGGGAGAAGAGGGTGCAAGACCCTGATTTACGATCAGGTTTATTTGACCTCCTCCAGTACTTTTTGAATTCTCGAGAATATTGTCCGGTTGACCGGAACAAGCGGTAGTCTTAAATTATTCTGACATAGATTCATAATACTTAGGAAAGCTTTTATCCCTGCCGGATTCCCATCAGCAAAAAGTAACTCAATTGATTCAATAAAGCGGAACTGTATCTCACGCGCGGCTTTATAATTACTCTTCGTAGCCATGCTCACCAATTCGCTGCATTCTGCAGGAAATGCATTAGCAAGTACGGAAATGACACCGGAACCGCCAGCAGCTATTATCGGAAGGGTCAACATATCATCACCTGATATGACGAGAAAATTTTCTGGTTTTCCTTTGATTATCCTCATGATCTGGGCCATGTCTCCCGAGGCTTCCTTTATAGCAACAATATTTTCGCATTCATGTGCAAGTTCAAGACATGTATCGGACGAAATGTTGCTGCAGGTTCTCCCCGGAACATTGTAAATGATAACCGGCAATGGACAACAGTCAGCAATTGCCTTGAAATGCTGAAAAAGACCTCTCTGACTTGGCTTATTATAATAAGGTGCAACTGATAATATGCCGTCGACTCCTTCAAGATCTGTTTCTCTTATAAGGTTGATAACCTCCTGGGTGTTATTTCCCCCGATTCCGATTACAAGAGGCACACGTTTATCAACAGCTTCAATTACATATGATATGATAGCCTGTTTTTCATCTTTGTTAATGGTTGATGCTTCACCGGTTGTGCCCATTGAAACAATATAATTCACTCCTCCCTTTATAACATGGTTAACAACACGTCCAAGTGCTGAAAAATCTATGCTTGTGTCATTCTTAAATGGTGTGACAATTGCCACACCTGTCCCTCTGAATATTTTCATAAATTATTATTTTTCAACCTGAATCGCTGAGGTTGCGTTAATCATTTCAAGATAGTGAATTACCTGCGTAAGATAATTTTCGACCTGCACCGGCTTTTTTATTTCCATCATTAAATCGAAATTGGAAGAATCTGATTCAGGGTCAAAAAGCCCGACCTTAAAACTGGCCGAGGATAATGAGGTAATATACCAAAGCGTAAAAAGTTTCCCGAAGTTGATATCAATCAGAATATCAAACCGTGTCTTAATGAAAACATCTGTTTCTGTCGATACGGGAATATAAAACATATTTGTCTCCTTTTTCCTGATACAGGAAAGATACCTTAATGCAGTATATTGATCCGGAAGCTCCTTCCCGGGATAATATCCGATTATCTTAACATCAATATTCCTGTCATGCATCTTCTGATAGAACCTTGACAGACTGCTAAAATCCTCAGTTTTTGCCGAATCCCATACAATTCCTATGGTCTTAACCAGGCTTATATTGGAATAAAATACCTTCCGTTTCACCCTTACGCTCTTTTTCGAAAGGATTGAATACCCGATTTTAAGTCTTGTATCTTCGAATAATTCCATATTGCAAACCTAATAGTTTTTTATTAAAGTCAGTGGATCAAAAATATTAATCTTCAGCAATCAATATGAGGAACTCATTTTCTTCCATCAATGGGACGCCTAACTCTTTTGCCTTCTCTTTCTTTGAAGGACCCATATTAGTTCCTGCAAGAATGAATGAAGTATTTCCGGATAAGGAAGCTGTGTTCCTTCCCCCGTGCTTCTCAATAATCTCTTTATACTCTTCCCTTGTATGATGCTGAAAAACACCTGAGATAACTATTGTCTTACCTTCCAGCTTCCCGCTCACAGTATTCGTTTTTGCTTCTTCTCTGAATTTTAACCCTGCTTCTTTAAGCCGGTTAATTATAGACAGATTCTCTTCATCTGCAAAAAATGATATTATACTTGCCGCAATTTTAGGACCTATTTCCCTGATACCTGTGAGTTGGTCATAATCAGCTTTAATAAGATCGTCTATTGACCTGAATGTTCCTGCAATTTTTTTTGCTACAGTTTCTCCTACATGCCTGATTCCAAGTGCAAAAAGAACATTACTGTAAGGAACATTTAATGATGCTTTGATGCTCCTCAGAATATTGATTACTGATTTTTCTCCAAAACGTTCGAGCGGGATAAGCTGTTCTGCCCTTAAATCGTACAAATCTGCATAATTTCTGATCAGATTCCTGCTAAAAAGCAAATCCACCGTCTCTTCTCCAAGACCGTCAATATCCATTGCCTTCCTGCTGATAAAATGTTCTATCCTCCCTTTAAGCTGTGGAGGACAATGTAGATAATTCGGACAATAATGATTTGCTTCCCCTTCATTTTTAACTAATTCTGTTCCGCATTCCGGGCAATATGAAATGAATTCAATTTCTCTGCTGTTCTCGTTCCTGAATGAATGATCAACACCCACAATCTTTGGAATTATCTCACCTCCTTTTTCAACATATACAATATCGTTGAGATGTAGTCCAAGCAGCGCTATCTGATCAGCATTGTGCAGCGATGCACGCTTTACAGTGGTTCCTGCAAGAAGTACAGGTTCAAGATTTGCAACAGGTGTCACATTTCCTGTCCTTCCAATCTGATAAGATACAGACAATAATTTTGTGGAGACCTGTTCTGCTTTGTATTTGAAAGCTATCGCCCAGCGGGGAGATTTGGCAGTGTATCCAAGTTCTTTCTGGAGAGCAAGAGAATTAACCTTAATCACAACACCGTCGATATCAAAAGGTAGTTTCTTCCTTTCAGATTCCCAGTTATTTATGAAATTAGTTACCTCATCAATAGTCCTGCATAATCTTATGCTGTCGGGCACTCTGAAACCCCATTTGGATGCTTCTTTCAGATTTCCATAATGAGTGTCATGAGGAAGTTCTTCGGCAAGCAGAAAATAAAACTTGCAGTCGAGCTCTCTGGAAGCTACTATACGCGAATCAAGAAGCTTCAGTGTCCCGGATGCAGCATTTCTCGGATTTGCAAATGGAGGAAGCTCCTCCTTCTTCCTCACTTCATTCAGCCTGTCAAAGACGGATCTTGGCATCAGTATTTCACCTCTCATTATGAACTCTCCGGGAATCAATTCTCCTTTGACTTTCACAGGAATACTGCGTATGGTCTTCACGTTCAGAGTCACATCATCACCTTTTGTTCCGTCACCTCTGGTCAGTGCCCTGACCATATTCCCGTTCCTGTATGTGATGCTGATGGATGCACCATCATATTTGAGCTCACAGACATACTCGACAGGCCCCCCTGATGCTTTTTCCACCCTTGAATTAAATTCCATGAGCTCTTCCTTGCTGTAACTGTTCCCCAGTGAAAGCATGGGATATTTATGATCATATTGCTGAAATTCCCTTGTAATATCATTTCCTACTTTACGTGTAGGAGAATCTTCCGACCTGAATTCAGGAAACTTTTTTTCTAATGTATCTAGCTCATTCAGCAGGAGATCATACTCAAAATCTGAAATAACAGGATTATTAAGCACATAATAGTTATGATTATGCTCTTCTATTTCCGTTCTTAATTTCTCTATACGTCCTTTTGCTTCTGACTGTTTCATTTCAGATATTGAAGTTTTGCAGGTTCATCTTTCAGGTACTGTTAGTTCCAGACCCCCTTAATTTCATATCCGCACTTGTTGCATTTCCCGGCTTCGAGATTATTTAATGTGATCCGGTAACCCTGCCTTGCAATTACTGTTATGCCACATGACGGACACCTGGTATCAGAGGCTTCGTTACCCGGGACATTCCCGATGTAAACATATTTTAAACCTTCACTGTAAGCGACTTTTGCAGCATTTCTGAGTATCTCAACAGGTGTCGGAGGCAGTTGTTCAAGCTTATAAAGAGGGTGGAACCTGCTGAAATGGAGAGGTGTATCTTTAAAGCCGTTTTCACTGAGCCATTTACACATCGCGGCTATCTCATCAATATTATCCGACCATTTTGGAATAACAAGATTGGTTATCTCAAGCCATACACCTGAATTCAGATAAATTTTCAGAGAATCAAGGACAGGTTGAAGCTTACCGCCGGTGAGCCTCAGGTATGTACTGTCATTGAATGATTTCAGATCAATATTTGCAGCATCAATCACACTGCAAAGTTTTTTTAAAGGATCGGCATTAATGTATCCGTTTGATTTAACAATGTTCCTGATGCCGGTTCTCTTTGCCAGTACTGCTGTCTCATAGGTATACTCATAAAAGGTGACAGGTTCGGAATATGTATATGCAATAGAGCGGCAGCTGTTAGTAATAGCTTCATTTACCACTTTATCCGGCATCAGATCGTAATTCCTTGTCTTGTCGGGAGAAGTTTGTGATATTGCCCAGTTCTGACAGTTAAGACATACCATATTGCATCCGGCAGTTGCAATGGAATAGGCTCTGGATCCTGGTAAAAAGTGATATAAAGGCTTCTTTTCGATAGGATCAATATTAACGGAACAGGGATTGCCAAAAGCCATAGTATAGAGCTTTGAATCCTTTACCCTCCTATTATTGCATTTGCTTGTCTCTCCCTCCTTAAGAACACATTCGTTGGGACAAATCCTGCACATGATCCCCCTTGGTGTCTCTTCCTGGAACATTGCAACTCTTCTCAGAGTGGATTGCTCCCCGGGGACAATTCTATTGATAACCGCAGTTCCCGGAAGACTCGCAATTCCTGCTGAAATGGCCAGGCATTTCTTAATGAAGATTCTTTTGCTGTTATCAAAATCCATGTTTGTCATTCTGAATAAAATTAAAACTAATGTTTGTTCCTGTTTGTTCCAAAAAGAATGCCGGTTAAAATTAAAACAGCAAGTAAAAATATGGAAACTCTGATGCCAAGAAGAGGGACTGTAACGCTTGTGACAAGAATGAATCCCATGGCTGATCCGGCAAGGTCGGCACTATAAGTCATCCCGGGTGAAGTTCCGTTATTTTCAGGTTCAGTAAGTACCCTGAAAAGATGTCCGGTCATAAATGAGGGTATCAGAACAGAAATTATAATCAATAGAATAATTGTAACGACTCCCTTTAGGTCAGTCATATAATTATAACTTATGGATATGACTGCATAAAAGATTAGAATGAAGAATGCCTTTAACTTAAGAGAAATTGAATTCAGGAATTTCTGATTTAATCCTGCTCCGGCAGCAAGACCTGCCATAAGGGCGGCAAGAATTATACCGACAAACTGGTACATATTACCAACAGTCAGCTGAACTGTGAGCAAGATTATGAACTCAAATCCGGCAAGCGCTGAAGCGCTGAAATACATAAGAACATCTCTCCTGCGAACAGACAATACAGGTACAGCGAAGGCCAGAATAATAATTATCAGGGCAGGTATCTTCTCACCGAGGTTTTTGCTGAAATCATAATTCTGAAAATATAGACATGCTACCGGGAATGCCAATCTGTTGACCCTGACATTTGGATCAAGAATATAGGCTACTTCCGCTGATTTTTTCTCAATGAGATCATCGGCGAGAAAATCGGAACTTACATAAATATTCTTTATGCCTTTCTCATCAGCCAGCTTGCAGAAGGAAACGGACAGTTCCTTGTCGGATGCTAAAAAGTATAGTTTATTTCCGGTGACCGGTTTCACGAATCTGAATACCTCAGCCAGGCTGTTGTATACAGATGAATATAAATAAACAGCCTCTTTGTTCAGGTAGTTTTCCCCCGGACCCGGTGAACACATAAATATTCCTCCGTTGGAAAGCAGTTTCTTTATATCATTAAAAAATTCTGTTGTATAAAATCTGTTCAGAGAGAGCGTTGAGGGGGGAGGAAGAAGAAGGATAACCGCATCCGCGTGATCCTTTTTATTCCTGACATAGCTGAAAGCATCTTTGTTTTCAATTATAAGACTAGTGGATTCCAGAGCTTCCTTTGATACAGGGAGTCTTGCAAGTACCGGATCCCTTTCAATAAACGTAATCTTTTTTACGGGGTATTTAAGTATTTCAGGCAGATGAGATTCAAGAGATCCTGAGATAAGGACAATACTCCCGATATTGTTTCTCTGAAGCAAAGCATAGTGAATATCTTCTTCTCTTTCAATCGCATCGTCATTATATCCTATTAACCTTTGGTTGTAATAAATACTCTGTTCGCCTGAATATTCACCTCTGGTAATATTACCGTAAGGAGTGTCAGTTGTCTCGATAACTTTAATCCCGGGTAGGAGCAGCTGTCTGAAAATCCTGTCGGGACCTGACAGGATAATGATGGATATTATGGCTGCAAATGAACATTTTACAATAAGTTTTGATCTGCGGTTTTTTACAAAGAAGGTCAGTATAGAAAATGCAATAGTCAGTGAGGTGACAATTAAAAGGAGAAGGTATGTGTCTAGCAACCCTGCAGTAAGCACTGAAACAAGAATCCCGGCAATAATGCCTCCGGTTGTCTCTATTGAGAATGATTTCCCTGGAATAAATCCGTTTTTTTCTCCGGCAGAGGTTATCACTTTTACAAAGGCAAATCCTGATATAAGGCAGAATGGTACAAGTATCAGAAATGTGATGATTGTAGTGGACAGGAAGGATGGTATCTCTCCGGTTTTGAGAAACAGCCTTGATATAATTATAAGCAACATCAATGAAATAGCCGGGCTTAATGAAAAGATCATGTTGATCTTCGGGATATCGTTTAGTGGAGATCTGGCTGCCAGAGCTGCTCCTCCTGCTGAAGCAATAAGCCAGGAACCAAGAAAGAGCCCTGTTATCAGTTCATATCCTCCTGAAATATTCATTATCTCCCTCATCAGCAATATCTGGACCGATATACTGGTAAACCCCAGGACAAACAGATTGGAGATTATTACTGATGAATCAAATCCTGCGGATTCGGCTGGTTTTGTAAGGGTCTCTGTTTTTGAAAATATTTTTCCAAAATAGGATAGATGCCAGATAAAATGAAATATCCCCGTTATAGCAAGCCCTGCACCTGCTTCAACATGCCATTTAAGTATGTATTTTACTATTGGAATATTCCATTTGAAATTTATCTGGAGCGCCATCAGTACTCCTGCGGTGGCAGTGAACAGGAATAAGATTGCAAGCGCTGAGTTCCAGAGTTTTTTGTGAAATGCCTGGGAGAAGAATCCCATACGGTAAAAAGAGAAACTGAGAATATATAACAGAGAGACAGTTATGATTGTCCCTATGACATGATACATAGTTATTTGATATTTTCATTAATTACCATTCCTTCATATATAAATATTTCAGCATCTTTCCATCCGTCCCATCCGATTCCTGCTTTATCCCTGGCAGTATAACCAAGAAATTGTTCTACTGTCCATCCATTTTCCGTGGCAACCTGTGGAAGCATCGTCCCTGATCTGAAATCTTTCTTAATGTATATGCCATGTTTCCCCAATAATATCTCATTGATATTAATGATCTTTTTCATCGGTCCAAGTACCGTAATCTCAAAATCAAGTTTGCTGAATTCTTCCCTGGTAAGTGATGGGAAGCGGGGATCTTCAAAAGCTGAAGAGAGAGCAGATGCTTGTACTACTTCAAAAAGCGGATCAGATGAGATAAACCTGCCTATACAACCTCTCAGACTATTATTGATTTTGAGTGTCACGAATACTCCAAGTTGTCTTTTAAGTGCTTCAGGAATCTTTTTGTCATCAATAATATATTTTTTATTCTCAAATAACATACTCCTTATACTGTTTTTTGCAATTGAAAACAGCATCTCTTTCTCTTCTTTGCTGAAAGAGAATTCTTCAGAGGATTTCTGTTCATTCGTTGAAACGTTCTTCTTATCAATTAATGCAATAGCATGATATCCGACTACTTCATCTTTCCCTCCGTATTGAGAGTCTCCCGAATTACAATAATCTATCCTTTTAAATTCCAGGTTATCATCTCCTTCAGCCAGATATAGAAGGAGAAGACCTGATGTCCAGCCACACATGCTGGTAGCAAGTCCCGGTATATTTTCCCCGGAGTTTTTCTTAAGCGTGCCGAGGAAAACTGAAGGATCTCCGGAAACCAGTCCTTCAGCTGTAAGATTATCAGTTTCTAAAGCATCCTTATATGGTGGATAATGTGAGAAATCACTGCTGATTACAAAAAGATTATCAGGAGTAAACCAGGGTTTCAGGGCTTCTGCTATAGTCCTTATCGTTGATATATTATCTGTCCCTATTATGACAGGAATAATCTTTGGAACACTGTTGTAGTAGAGCTGGATCAGGGGAATCTGTACTTCAATGCTATGCTCCTGTGAATGAGCAGTGGAAGGGAAGTTGAATACTTTGTTTTCAGTTTTCAGCCTGGTAGCTAATTCCTTGTTTACCAGGGCTCTTCCAAGTGGAGTAATAAAATCACCTGTATTATAAACTGAAGCTCCGTCAAATGCCATTATATGACTGGATCCGATGATGAAAATATTATTGTACACTGCGCTCCGCGGAGTCGATGAAAATGCAGCAGCTGCGGTTTTTCCTGAGAATACATATCCTGCATGAGGAGAGATAATTGCCCTGACTTTCCATGACCCGGGCGATTTTTTACATTCTGAAAAGAGTCTGGAGATATCCTTCAGGAGAGTTTCTTTATCTGCGACATAAAATCGGCCTGCTGCAACAGGCTGTCTGTCAGCCGGTTTATTCTGTGGATGAAGTTCCATGACACTGATAATTGATATCAATACTGTAATTAAAGTCCGCATGATTGCTAAACTAAAAGACCTAATAAAGTTAGGTCAAAAAATTGAAAAAAAGGATGTTTGAATAGATTTGTTTGGATCAATGCTAGATCAGAACCATAGATTCCTTGAGGATCTTTCCGTTATCATCCGTACCATAGATTTTTATTCCAAGGTTTATGGTGGTAATGCCGATCATATCTATAATCGGACTCAGGTTATCTTTAAGATCATCTTCCTCCATATTTTCGAACTCTTCAATTTCAAAATAGAGATGGATCATCAACGTGGCTTCATCTTTCTTTATTCCGCAGAGTACCTTTATAATTTTTGCAATCCAGATTGTTGAAGCAGTATTAAAATACTCAAGATTAAGTCTGAGATTCGTGGTTTGCCGCGGATTAGCTGAATACAGGGTGACCCATTTAAGGATGTTCTCGTACAACTTGGCTGCATTTTCAGGGATTGATCTTCCTGACAAAATAAGTTCTCCTGTAATATGGTTCAGATCGATCTGTGGTGTTTTACTGGTCGGTTCGATATATAAACTTTTGATTTCCACCTGTATGACTCTTTAGTTTGTTCTTAATTGAATAATTAATATACGTTAAATTTAAGACATCTTTTTTAGAATAGTTCATTATTTATCAATTCTTAATCAAAAATATCAGTCCGGTGGTCAAATATTTCTATCTGTTTGTATAAACTAATGATTATTCTCAGTTATATCTCTACCGCTTTTTGATACTCTTTTCTGACAGGTCAATATATTAAAATATTATCTTTACCGCTGTTATTTTAATTGACTAATGGAGAGCATACTAAAGGGAAAAGTAAAGGAAGCTATCAGGATTCTGTATAACAGCGAATTAAGTGATGATCTGATCCAGATCCAGGAGACAAGAAAAGATTTTAAAGGAGACTTTACTCTGGTTGTATTCCCATTGCTGCGTTTTTCAAAAAATACACCTGAGAAAACAGGTGATACAATTGGTCAATATATTGTGGAGAATTTCCCTGCAATTTCAGGATTTAATGTAATAAAAGGATTTCTGAACCTCGAGATATCCGATAAATGGTGGATGGATTTTTTCAGAAGTATCGCTTCTGACAATGACCCGCTCCGGAAATGTAAAGTCACCCGTCCGGAAACCATACTAGTGGAGTATTCATCGCCAAATACCAATAAGCCTCTGCATCTGGGACATATCCGCAACAATCTTCTCGGATTTTCTCTCTATAGGATTCTGGCTGCCTGCGGACACAATGTAATTAAGACTAATATTGTAAACGACCGGGGAATACATATCTGCAAATCGATGCTTGCCTGGCTGAAGTATGGACAAGGAGAAACACCTGAGATCTCAGGAATGAAGGGAGACCATCTGGCAGGTAAATATTATGTGCTGTTTGAAAAAGATTATAAGGCTCAGACCGAAGAGCTGATATCCGGAGGTATGGAAGAAACTGAAGCAAGAAATTCAGCTCCACTGATGAAGGAGATCCGTGAAATGCTGCTCAAATGGGAAGCCGGCGATAGTGAAGTAATGGCGCTCTGGAAAAAGATGAATTCATGGGTCTGTAAGGGTTTTGACGAGACTTACAGGCTGCTGGGGGTCGATTTCGATAAGATCTATTACGAGTCAGATACTTATAAAATCGGCCGCGATATAGTTATTTCTGCTCTTGAAAATAAAGTGCTGTACAGGAATCCCGACAATTCAATCTGGGCTGATCTAAGCTCCGAAGGACTCGACCAGAAGCTTTTGCTAAGATCCGATGGAACAGCTGTTTATATGACACAGGACTTGGGTACCGCTGTTCTCAGGCAGAAAGAATATGGATTCGACAAATGCATCTATGTTGTTGGAAATGAGCAGAATTATCATTTCCAGGTGCTAAAAGCAGTTCTCAGGAGAATGGGGTATAAATGGTCCGATGGATTGTACCATTTCTCATATGGAATGGTTGAACTGCCGGAAGGAAAAATGAAATCCCGTGAAGGAACAGTTGTTGATGCTGACGATCTGATCGCGGAGATGAAAGAGACCGCCAGAGTTGTATCTCTGCAGTTGGGTAAGCTCTCGGATTATTCTGATGAAGAAAAAGAGGAAATCTTCCGCAAGATCGGACTTGGAGCTCTGAAATATTTCATCCTGAAAGTTGATCCGCGAAAAAATATGACATTCAATCCGGCTGAATCAATTGACTTTAATGGAAATACCGGACCATTTATTCAGTACACTTATGCAAGGATCAAATCAGTGTTCAGAAAAGCTGAACAGATGGGCATCTCTTATGATTCTTTGATCCCTTCAGAATTGAAAGCGGGTGAAAAGGAGATAGGACTTATCAAGCTTCTCCGCAGGTTTACAGATACAGTTTCAGAAGCGGCGGCAGGTTACAGTCCTTCTCTTCTGGCAAATTATTGCTACGACCTTGCAAAAGAGTATAATCAGTTTTATCACGATTTTACAATTCTTGGAGATAACGATCAGGACGTACGTAATTTACGGCTTGAGCTTTCTAAGGTTGTAAGTACAACGCTGTGTTCAGGAATGTGGCTGCTTGGAATAGAAATGCCTGAAAGAATGTAGAAAGTCGGAAGTCGGAAGTCGGAAGTCAGAAGTTGTTCTGTTGCCTCCGACTTCAGTCTTCAGACTTCGGTCTTTGGTCTTTGGTCTTTGGTCTTTAGTCTTTGGTCTTTGGTCTTTGGTCTTTAGTCTTTGGTCTTTGGTCTTCGGTCTTAAAATATACTTGTTAAATTATTTATTTGAAAAACATATGTTCGAGAATTTAAGTGAACGGCTTGAGAAATCTTTTAAAATACTTAAAGGACAGGGACGAATATCCGAAATTAATATTGCCGAAACACTTAAGGAGGTCAGGAGAGCATTGCTCGATGCCGATGTCAATTTTAAGATTGCCAAACAATTTACTGACACAGTCAAAATAAAAGCACTGGGACAGGAAGTGCTCAAATCGGTAAATCCGTCTCAGATGATGGTTAAGATCGTCCACGATGAGCTTGCAAAGCTTATGGGCGGTGATAAAACCGACATAAATATTAAGATAAATCCATCAGTAATTCTGATTGCAGGACTTCAGGGTTCAGGGAAAACAACATTCGCCGGAAAACTTGCAAAATGGGTTAAAACCAAACGCGGCAAAAATCCCCTTCTCGTAGCCGGCGACGTTTATCGTCCTGCTGCAATCGAGCAGCTTAAGATCATAGGTTCGCAGGTAGAAGTACCGGTGTATATTGAAGATGGGAATATGAATCCGGTGCAGATTGCCAGGAATGCTGTCAGAGAGGCAAAAAAGAATGGCAATGATGTTGTGATAATAGATACTGCCGGACGTCTTGCAGTCGATGAGGAAATGATGAAGGAGATCTCCTCAGTAAAAGAGGCAGTTAATCCGCATGAGATACTTTTTGTTGTTGATTCCATGACTGGACAGGATGCAGTCAATACGGCCAAAGAGTTCAACAATCGGCTTGATTTCGATGGCGTCGTTCTGACCAAGCTTGATGGAGATACCAGGGGAGGTGCAGCGTTGTCAATCAGAGAGGTAGTCAATAAGCCAATCAAGTTTGTAAGCTCCGGTGAAAAGATGGATGCAATCGATATCTTTTATCCGATGCGAATGGCAGACAGAATACTGGGTATGGGGGATATTGTTTCCCTCGTTGAAAAAGCGCAGGAGCAATATGATACAGAAGAGGCAAGAAAACTCCAGAAAAAGATTGCAAAAGACCAGTTCGATTTCGATGATTTTATTACACAGATACAGCAGATCAAGAAAATGGGTAATGTAAAAGATCTTATGGCAATGATCCCAGGTGTGGGTAAAGCTGTGAAAGATCTTGATATTGATGACAATGCATTCAGGGGTATTGAAGCAATCATCAAAAGCATGACACCTGAGGAAAGGTCAAATCCGACAGTTCTGAACGGCAGCAGACGGAAGAGGATCGCAACAGGAAGCGGAACGACTGTTCAGGAGGTCAATAAACTTCTGAAACAATTCGATCAGACCCGAAAAATGATGAAGATGATGACGAAGGGAGGAAATGTTGCCAGATTTATGGGACGAAAATAACCCCGAAAATATGTACACACTTATTGATGGAAAAAAAGTCGCTTCCGAAATAAAAAGGGAGATTGCGGATGAGGTAAAGAGAATTATTGACGCAAATGAAAAAATTCCGCATTTGGCCGCCATACTTGTCGGCGATAATGGCTCCAGTCAGACTTATGTTGCACATAAAGTTAAAGATTGTGAAGAGGTAGGCTTCCGTTCCACGCTCATAAGATTTGAGAAAGATATTCCTGAATCTGACCTTTTGAATAAGATTTCTGAACTGAATACTGATAAAGAAATTGACGGTTTTATTGTACAGCTTCCTCTTCCCATACACATTTCAGAGAATAAAGTAATCGAATCTATTGACCCTTCAAAGGATGTTGACGGATTTCACCCGGTTAACCTGGGGAAAATGGTTATAGGTCTTCCCGGTTTTCTTCCGGCAACTCCCTATGGAATTGTAGAATTAATAAAAAGATACAGGATAGAGACGGGAGGTAAGAATTGCGTTGTAATAGGCAGAAGCAACATTGTCGGACGACCAGTCAGCATTCTCCTTTCCCAGAAAGGGATGGATGCAACAGTGACTGTTGTACATAGCCGTACAAAAAATATTAATGGAATAATCAGAGAAGCCGACATAATTATTGCGGCACTCGGTTCTCCTTCTTTCGTTAAGGCCGAAATGGTAAAAGAAGGAGCTGTTGTAATAGACGTTGGCACAACACGTGTTAATACACCTGAAACAAAAACAGGATGGAAGCTTACAGGAGATGTTGATTTCGTTAATGTAGCACCGAAATGCTCCTTTATTACACCTGTGCCGGGTGGAGTAGGACCAATGACAAGAGTATCACTGTTAAAGAATGCACTTGCCGCTTCAAAAAACAAGAGATAATCCGGGTAGTTGAAGGTTAATTAATAGTCACTCCCCTGAAATAGAGGTCATATAATCCTTTTCCTCCGGGTCTGTTGGAAGAAAAGATGAGAAAATGATTTGTAAAGCTGTTATGAGTCCCGATTACAGGGCGATATTCATCATATTCAGTATTTACGTATGGTCCGAAATTGATGGGTGAACTCCATTTCCCATTTTTGAATTTTGAATAATAAAGATCAAATCCTCCTATCCCTCCTAGACGATTGGAAGCAAATACCATTATTTTTCTGAAAACCATTGGACAATTATCATCGCGGGTGCTGTTTATGCTGTCTACCCTGTTTGATGCAGCAAAGCCGGAGTTGAACCATGTTGTAAGATCTGTATCTGCCGGTTTGCTCTTAAGATAAATATCAAAGTTGTCGCCTCCATTGTCAGAGGAAAAATAAGCGCTATCCTGGTTAGTATCAAAACTTATGTAAATATCATCAGCACCGGTATTCAGCAATTGTACAGGGAATGGTCCCTGAACTGCGGGAAGAGTGCTGCTTAAGACCGGTTGGTTCTTGAGATAGTAGAAATCGAGATCGCCGCTGGTGTTTCTTGATGAATAAATGAGATATTCATACCCGTCGACTGAACTAAAAATGCGAAAAGGTCCACGGTCATCAGCAGAGGTATTTGCAGCGGTTGTCAGTTTTGTTAAAAAAGTATTTTGTGTTATATCAGCTCCAAGACCGAATAATCCGGTTTTCTGATCCCATTCAAATGTTAAGATTCCCTGAACAAGATCATACTGCTCTCCCGTATAGGTCCGGTCACTTGAAAAAACAGATACTATATTTCCAATTAATACATGTGAATAAGTATCTATATCATCAATGGTTGAGAAAATATTTGTTGTCTCATAATCATTATAAACTGAATTGAGATCAGTCAGGAAAATTGCTGAATCCGGGAATGTACCCTTTGGAAACTTTAATGGGTTTTCCTCTTTTTTGCAGGAAGTAAGATTAAAAGTGATTGCTAATATGCTGAATACCAAAGCTGAAACAATTATTGATGATAACTTTTTCATAATGAAGAGTTAATACAAAAGTATTAACGCAAAGATATTAATATTTAGTATTAAATGAAAAACCGGGAGGGTGCCCGGTTCTTCTGAGGTAGAATTTAGGTTAATTCTAGGGTAAAATTGGTTTTGGGGTAATAAAATTATCTTTTACACATAAATGATGAATAATTGACCTTACAGGTTGCGTTGGTGCATTAAAAAATATCAGGAATATGATAATTTATTTGTATAGATCTGAAGATTAGATGTTTAAAAATAGAATAAAATGTTAATAATTGAATATCGACCATTAATCCCTTTTTAAAAATAGTATTACTTTTGTCTAATAATAATGGACCAATGGAAGAGGATAGGTACGGTTTTTCTTTTGAGGATGAGATAAAGCAGGCTGTACAGAAATTTGAGAGAATGAAAAGGAATAATGAGAGTTATTTCTTTGATGTTATTGAATTTGAGTCGATTATTGATTTCTATATTGACAACAATAATTCGATAAAGGCTTTTGAAGCGGCTACACTTGCTTCCCAACAGCATCCCAATTCGGTTTCAATTCAGCTCAGGAAAGCCAGGGTGCTGCTCGATAAAGGCCGTGCAGTGGAAACACTGAAGATACTGAAGAAGCTTGAGAATATTGAACCGGGAAATCATGAGATATATATAGCAAAAGGAACAGCCATGGGTATCCTGGGCGATATCCAGGGTGCAAAAAAAATGTTCGATTATGCACTTACTCTTGATACTGAAGAGGTTGAAAATGTCCTCTTTGCTATTGTGTCTGTCCTGCAAAATCTTAATTACTATGAACATCTTATCCCGTATCTTTTAAGATTAATTGAGAAGGAACCCGAATTCTATGCTCATCTTTATGATCTTGCTTACGCTCTTGAAAAAAAAGGGGATTATGAGAACAGCATTTCTAACTATCTGAGGTACCTCGATGAGGAACCATTTTCCGATAGCGCCTGGTATAACCTTGGTATTATTTATAATAAGCTTGAGCAGGCAGAAAATGCCATGGAAGCATATGATTACGCTCTTGCGATAAATTCACAGAACACCTTTGCCCTATTCAATAAAGGTAATATCCTCAGTAACCTTGAACGTTTTTTGGAGGCTATTCCGGTCTACCTCGAATATCTTGAAAATGAGACTGACAGTTTTGAGGCAATGACATATCTTGGGGAATGCTATGAAAAGATAGGAGAGTACCTTCTTTCAAAAAAATATTACCATGATGCCATCGAACTGGCCCCGGAATTTGCTGATCCATGGTTTGGTCTGGGGGTTGTAGAGCTTAACAGCGGAAATGTTGATGACAGCCTGATATTCTTCAGAAAAGCTGTCAAACTCGATGATGAAAATCCCGAATTCTGGTACCTGCTTGGAAAAGCCCATTACCTGAAAGGTGAGACCAAATCGGCATTAAGCTGTTTCAGGGAGGCTCTTAAATTAGATGCATACTATGATGAGGTTTGGCTTGATCTTGGAAAGATCATTCTTAAGGAGAAACTTCCGCAAAAAGCAATACCATACCTTGAACATGCCTATAAAGTGACAGGTGATGTGCCGGGTATAAACTACCTGCTTGCTTCATTTTACCTTCAGACCGGTAATCAGGAAAAAACTTATAAACACCTCTCTCTTGCTATTGATATGGATAAGAATCTGTACACACAGTTTCAGGATTTTTTTCCAAAAGACCTTCTCACAAAGAAGATAAACAAACTTCTGGAGAAGAATGATCTCACCTGAATTATTTCTCCTTAAACTTCAAACATGATGAAGAATATTATTCCTTATTTACCTGAACGCCCTTCAAAACCAAGAAATTCAGGTCTTACGATGGTCATGGATAAAGGGCTCAGTGTCAGGGAAGCAGAAGATTTTATGTCGGTAGGCAGCGAATATACTGATTTTGTGAAACTTGGCTTTGGGACTTCCCTCATTACCCCTGGTTTTGAAAAGAAAATTAAGATATACAGGAAAGCAGGCACAATTCCCTATCTGGGAGGAACCCTCTTTGAAGCATTTGTAATCAGAAATATGTTCAGGGAATACGTTGAATTTCTTGATAAGAATAAGATTGAACTTGTCGAAGTCTCTGATGGAGCATACGATATCGAGCACTCGAGGAAGCTGGAGTATATCAGGACACTTGCAAAGCGCGGTACAGTGATCTCTGAAGTAGGATCAAAGAAAAAGGACGTAGTTTACTCTCCTGATGAATGGGTAGCAATGATGAAATCCGAACTTGACGCCGGATCATTAAAAGTTATTGCTGAAGCTCGTGAATCAGGAACAATTGGGATCTATAATGAAGACGGATCCATCAATAATGAGATTATAAAGGCAATATCTGAGCATGTAAAACTGGAAAATGTTATCTGGGAAGCCCCGCTTAAATCACAGCAAACCTGGTTCATCAAACATTTCGGAGCCAATGTCAACCTCGGCAATATAGCACCTGGCGAAATCATTCCCCTGGAGACGCTTCGCCTGGGGCTCCGTGGTGATACTTTCTTTCAGTTTCTTCCTGATGCTCTTAAATGACATAGATCGTTGATTAGTTTCTCATTAAAACAACAATAACATTATCCAAATGAGAAAATATGGCCTTATCGGATTTCCTCTCGGTCACTCTTTCTCACAAAAATATTTTACCGAAAAATTTGCCAGGGAACAGATAAAAAATTGTTCCTATGAAAACTTTCCAATTGATTCTGTTGACCTGCTGCCGGAACTGATCAGGGATAATCCCGATCTTTGTGGTCTTAACGTCACTATTCCTCATAAAACTAATATCTTGAAATATGTTGATGTAAAGGACCCTGCCGTAGTAGAGATTGGCGCAGCTAATGTTCTGAAAATTAAAAGGATTGAAGGTAAGTTGAAGATTTATGGTTACAACAGCGATGTTACCGGTATCTGTGATTCTGTAATGCCTTTCATTTCAGGAAATTTAAAAAATGCACTGATCCTTGGAACCGGAGGAAGTTCCAGAGCAGTCGCCTATAGCTTGAAAAAACTTGGACTCCATATCTCCGTTGTTTCCCGCAAAAGAAGCCCGGAACTGATAAATTACCGGGACATTACTGCATCACTGCTTGAGAAAACTGATATAGTTATTAATACAACACCCCTTGGGATGTTCCCTGATATGACCTCAAGACCAGAAATAGATTATGATCTGCTAAATGAAAACCATATTCTTTTCGACCTTGTTTACAATCCTGAAATGACCACATTCCTTAAAATGGGGAAGGAGAGAGGGTGCAAAATAATTACAGGGCTTAAAATGCTGTATTCCCAGGCAGCAAGGTCCTGGGAGATCTGGAATAATGATGAATTCTAACGGCGCGGTTAACTTTTATTCTTTATCCTGAAGAGAAAAGCTCATCAGGATACTCAATATTTAAGAGAAACAAACCTTTGGCTGGTGACGATTTACCTGCCCTGGAACGGTCTTTAGAAGTGATAACCTCTTCAAACTCTTTTAAGGTCATCTTCCCTGTTCCTATTTCAATCATTGTACCAACGATCGCTCTTACCATGTTTCTCAGAAACCTGTCAGCTTTAATCGTAAAGCCCAGTCTGTCATCAGCTTCTTCCCATACAGCGTAAAAGATCCTGCAAATATTGGTTTTGTTGTCGGAATGGAGCCTGCTGAAACTGGTGAAATCCGAGTAATTAATAAGCATACCGCAGGCTTCATTCATGGAGTTGACATCAATTTTCCCGTGAATAAACCAGGATGAGTCATCCCAGAACGGATTCTTGGTTCTTGAAATATTGTACCGGTAAGTCCTTGAAACAGCACTGAACCTGGCATGTGCATCAGGATTGACTTTTGAAAGTCTGGTTACAGCAATATCTTTCGGCAGATACCGGTTTAACCTGTAAATAAGGTTCTTTTTGTATGGAAGGTCAGGTGAAACAGATTCGAAATGAGCACAGAATACTGATGCATGAACACCTGTATCTGTCCTTCCGGCACCAATAGTGGCAATTTTTTCGCTGAGAATAGTGCTCAGGGCTTCATCGAGGATCTTCTGAACTGTAATGGAATTGGGTTGCACCTGCCATCCATGATAGGATGTACCTTTATATGAGAGAAATATGAAATATCGTGTTTTAATTGAATTCATAACACAAATATAACTAATCATAGAATATTAATTCATGGAGTAAAAATTGATAATTATTAAACTCATTTTGTTTGAAAACCGATCATTAAATGTATTTTTACCTCTGCCGAATAAGAAATTTTAACCTGTTTGAAAGAACCAAAAAGAATGATTGATAAATTAAAAAACCTTAAACTATGAGACTTGATCTGAGTTGGATAGATTATCTGATCATGATAATCTATTTTATTTTTGTGCTTGGTATTGGCTGGTTCCTGCGGAAGTTCATGAAGAATGCCAATGCTTTTCTTGAAGCCGGCCGTTCAATTCCGGCATGGGTTGCAGGTCTTGCCTTTATCTCCACAAACCTAGGTGCACTTGAGGTTATGGGAATGACTGGTTCGGGGATGAAATACGGAATGCTCACTACTCATTTTTACTGGATAGGTGCAATCCCTGCAATGATCTTCCTTGCATTATTTATGATGCCTTTCTACTACGGGTCGAAGGCAAGATCGGTCCCGGAATTTCTAAAACTCAGGTATGATGAAAAAACCAGGGGACTCAATGCAATCCTTTTTGCAATAATGACAATTCTTGCATCAGGAATCTCTATGTATGCCCTCGCTATCCTGATGGAAAAAGTACTTGGATGGGATTTTAATATGAGTCTCTGGGTGTCTGCTTTGATAGTCCTGGGTTATACATACCTCGGTGGCCTTTCATCAGCTATCTACAATGAGGTTCTACAATTTTTTATTATTGTAATTGGTCTGTTACCTCTTGTATTTTTAAGTCTTAAGGATGTTGGCGGGTGGAGCGGACTGAAAGAGAGCCTTGCGCCAATTACGACATCAGGCGGATATGCTGCTGATACCTTTACTACAACATGGAAATATACCTCTGAAGCATCAGGAAATCCATTGGGAGTGGAGTGGTTTGGAATCCTCTTCGGCCTCGGTTTCGTTTTATCATTTGGTTACTGGTGTACAAACTTCCTTATTGTTCAGCGGGCTTTTGCGGCAGAATCAAAATCTGCAGCAAGAAAGGTTCCGCTGATCGGGGCAATTCCAAAAATGTTCATCCCGTTTTTAATCATTGTGCCGGGTATTATAGCTATTGTCCTTTTCAATGATCCTGCAAAAGGTTTTACGTTGCCTCTGGATGCAGGCGGAAAACCGATTTATGACTATACTATTATCATGCTTCTGAAACAATACCTGCCTGCAGGAGTGCTTGGTCTTGGTATCACAGCACTGCTTGCATCATTTATGTCAGGTATGGCTGGCAATGTATCTGCTTTCAATACAGTATGGACTTACGATATATATCAGAGTTATATACGTAAACGTACAGGAGATGAAGAAGCTGACGGAAAACACTATCTGACTGTCGGTCGTATTGCAACTATTGCTGGTGTTCTTCTGAGTATAGCTGCTGCCTATATTGCGGGTAAGTTCGGCAATATCATGGACTTCCTGCAGACAATCTTTTCAATGATTAATGCACCGCTGTTTGCAGTTATCTTCCTTGGAATGTTCTGGAAACGAACTACCGGTCATGCTGCATTTACAGGACTTCTATCCGGATTTCTTCTGGCACTTCTTCATCATGGACTTACAGTACCGGCAGGCGCAACCACACTTGTGAAGGGAGGCTGGATCACAAACCTTCATACTTATCCTGTTGAAATGGCACAGAATTTCTGGACTGCGATCATTGCATTTACAGTAGCTACAACAGTGACAGTCGGACTGACCCTTATCACTAAACGGCTCAAAACTGATGAAGAGCTATATGGTTTGGTTTATTCACTTACTCCGCGTACGCTGGCTGAGGAAGGTCCCTGGTACCAGCGCCCGGTTGGCCTGGCTATTATTGTTGGTGTAATTTGTGTTATTTTAAGTATTTTATTCTGGTAGGAGGAAATTAAAATGGTAGATATAAGAATTCCCATAGGTATGATGTTTACGATACTGGGAGTATTAATAACAGTTTTCGGCTTTATAACAACTTCAAATGCTGGAATGTATCAGAAGTCCCTCAATATTAATGTTAATATTATTATGGGCATTCTGATGCTGATATTTGGACTGATAATGCTCTTCTTTGCTTTTAAAAAGAAAAAAGCTTAGTACTATTGTAATTATTACTCAAACCGCAAAGAACGCAAAGCACACGCAAAGCCAATAAAACTGAATCTTTGCGACCTTGCTTCATCTTTACGAACTTTGCGGTTAATTATTTTCATATGGGAAAAAAATCAATAAAGAGAGGCTTTGCAAGCGATAATAATGCCGGCGTCCATCCTGAAATACTGAAGGAGCTTGAGCTTATTAATATGGGACACGTTCTGGGATATGGTGGTGATATATATACAAAAAGGGCAGAGAATTTATTTAAAGAACATTTTGGAAAAGATGCCGAGGTATTCTTCGTTTTTAACGGTACTGCTGCCAATGTCCTGGGATTAAGCAGTATAACAAGATCATGGAATTCGGTAATTACGGCAGATACTGCTCATCTTGAGTCAGATGAATGCGGAGCTCCTGAGAAATTCACTGGATGTAAAGTGCTCACCGCTGATACACCTGATGGTAAAATTACAGTAGCCCTTATTGCAAAACATATGCATGGCTTTGATTTTGAACATCATGCTCAACCTAAGGTGATCTCAATAACCCAGTCAACTGAGATGGGCACAGTCTATACCGTCTCCGAGATCAGAAAACTGGCGGATTTTGCTCATTCTAAAGGATTACTTCTTCATATGGATGGTGCCAGGCTTGCAAATGCAGCTGTCTCCCTTAATCTTCCCTTTAAAACATTTACTACCGATGCTGGTGTTGATGTACTTTCATTCGGAGGGACAAAGAACGGAATGATGGTTGGTGAGGCCGTTTGTATTTTAAGACCCGGACTCTCTGAGAATTTTAAATACATCAGGAAGCAGGGAATGCAGCTTGCTTCGAAAATGAGATTTATCTCAGCACAGTTCATAGCATATTTCAGGAATGACCTCTGGAAAAGAAATGCATCTCATTCAAATATGATGGCATCATTCCTTGCAAAAAAACTCACAGGTATCAATAATATTCAGATCACGCAGCAGGTACAGTCAAATGGTGTATTTGTCATTATTCCCCATAATGTAGCTGAAAAAGTGCGGAGTCACTACTTTTTCTATCCCTGGAATGAAACGAAATCTGAATACCGGCTTATGACCAGCTGGGATACTACTGAAGAGGATATAGAGGAGTTTGTGAAGCTATTGAAGAAAGAGTTGAATTAAGAATCCTCTCACGCCTCAATCTACCCTATATACACATCTTTTTTGTTTTCCTTTAAGATGTTTCTTAACCACGGGGTTTCACTGTTTATAATACCGTGGGACTCCGTGTTTAATTTCTTTACTCCGTGTAACTCAGTGGTTAATAATATTATAACAGATTTTTTATAAGCCTTCTATAATTTTAAAACATCATATTCTGATAGATGTGTATAAAGAGTAGCGCCTCAATGGGAGGGGATGTGGGGCCTGTTCAACATAAAAAAAGACCGGATCGAAAATCCGGCCTTTTTATATAATCAATAAAATGATTTTACTTAAGCGTGAAGGTAATTGGCACCATGTACCATACTGGAACGGGTTTCCCGCCCTGTTTACCCGGCTTAAATGGAGGAAGTGAATTCACTACTCTTACAGCTTCTGCGTCAAGCTCAGGATCAACGCCTTTCAGGATGTTTACCTGGTTTACAGCACCTTTGGAAGTAACACAGAACCTTACAATAACTCTACCCTGAATGTTATTTTCTTTTGCAACCTCAGGATATTGTGTGTGTTCAGCAATGTATTTCAGAAGTTCAGCATCTCCACCCGGGAACATCGGCATTTCTTCCACGACCACAAATGGTTCGGGTTCAGCTTCTTCCTGTACCTCTTCTTTTACTTCTTCCTGAATTTCAACACCTACATCGGTATTCTGAACTTCAACCTGAGCCTGATCTGAAGTCATGAGCTGTGCTGCCTCTTCCGGCTTCACAGAGTCAACAACAATAGGAGGAACATATTTAGCCTGCTGAGCTGCTTCAGCCGGAGGAGGCGGAGGCGGAGGAGGAGGAGCAACCTGTTCATTTGGCTGATCCAAATTCTCCATCTTAATCTCTACCTGCCTTTCGGCACGCTTCTTACTGTTCTCCAGTGCCTTTGCATTAATGTATGGAGTTATAACAGCTGTACCCAAAATAATAATTCCAATCACCATGGAAATAAGTACATTTCTATTGTACTTTTTCCTCAGACTGTATGCTCCGTACTCTTTATTTCTTATCTCAAATACGATATCATCAAAGGCTGGAGCTTTAATCTTTTCTTTTGCCATCTTGTTTTGGATTTACAGGTTAATTGGTAGAAGTTGAAGCAGGAGGAGATGACCCGATGGCCGTTTCCACCATCTTTTCCTCATACCATGCTATATCCACAAACGTATAACGGGCTATTCCGCAGATGTTCATCTCGTCGAGAATATCTACAAAATTGCCGTAATTGGCTTTTTTATAAGCTTTTATAAGCACAATTGGACCAGTATCATCATCATTTTTCAGTTTCCTGATAGCGCTCAGAAGTGAATCCTGGGAGATAACGATCTTACCTGAGATCACCTGATTGTTGAAATCAGCTATCTTCCTTGCAAGTGTCCTGTTTCTTTCCAGAAGCATCTGACGTATTCCTGCAGCACTGAAATCTGTTTCCATTACCGGCGGAAGATTGTTATAATCCTCTTCTTTAACAGTAGCAGGGTACCAGAAAAGTTTATTGTCCGGACCCAGGATTATATTTAAAGTTCTGCTTGCTGCAATTACAGGAGCCTTCTGATTGGGATCCTTGATCTTTTCAGGAAGTACAATCTCCATTATTTTAGCCTTGCTGAAAGCGGTGGTAAGCATAAAAAATGTGATCAGCAGACACATAAGGTCAACCATAGGTGTCATGTCAATATGCGGGGCATGTTTCTTAGCCTTCTTCTTTCCGCCTTTTACTTTTTCCTCTTGAATTATTTCTGCCATATCACTGTTGTTGTATTTCTTCCAGGTTAATCTTTGTTGCTTCAAGACTTGTGATCAGATTAAACCTGTTAACATTTTTTTCCTGCAGAATATCCAGAACTTTTTTAACGGTGGAGAACCCGGTTTTCGAGTCTCCTTTAAGACAAGCCTGGATATTGGGATTTACCTGACGTGCATAGAGAATCCACAATGAAAGCTGATTATCAGTTGAATCAAGTGGGATTCCTATCTGAAAAGCATCTCTTCCCTTTGAGTCTTTAGTGGCTAAAAACTCCTTCATCTTTAAGATTGGAACTCCGAGAGAGGATGGATACTTTTCAAATTCTCTCAGTTCCGCCGGAGTAAATTCAACTCCGTACCTTGTACCCATAAGAGTCAGAATCTTTGGCCTGTACTTAAGGAGGGTATCTGGTCCGTTATCAAAATTGATAAATACTCTATCGTCGTTTGACAGAAGGAATGTCATTGTATTAAAATCAGGTGTAGGTTTTTCTGATATTGAAAAAGGCGTATCAACTGTAGCCGGTTCGGGCTGCCTCATTGTGGTAGTCAGCATAAGAAATGTAAGGACCACTGAAAAGAGGTCAACCATCGGCGTCATGTCAATATGGGGCGACTTGGTTGGTAATTTAATCTTTGGCATTTTAGTTTTTTATTTATGATTTAGACCAAAAGATAAATTTCTGTTACTTGTTCTTCAGTGATGCAGCAAAATTCTGTGTCAGGCTGAAACCAGCTTCATCAATTTTAAATGTATATGAGTCAATAGTTGATGAAAAATAATTGAATGCTATAATTGATAATGTAGATCCTGTAATACCAAATGCAGTATTAACAAGAGCTTCAGAGATACCTGTTGCGAGTGCAAGAGCATCAGGAGCACCTGATTGTGCAAGAGCACCGAATGCACGGATCATACCGAGAACTGTCCCGATAAGACCAATTAAAACGGATATTGAAGCCAGTGTTGAGAAAATAACCATATTTTTTGAAAGCATAGGCAGCTCAAGAGCTGTAGCCTCTTCGAATGATTTCTGAATAGATAGGATTTTCTGATCTTTCTCAAGTTCTTTGTCATTTTGAAGGTCACGGTAACGCAATAAACCTGCTTTCATAACATTTGCGAGAGAACCCTTCTGCTTGTCGCAAGCTTCCATTGCTTCTTCAATCTTATCTTCTCCAAGAAGAGTCTGAAGAGAGCGGACAAATGTATTTAACCTGCCTTTACCTTTTGCTCTTGAAAGAGTAATTGCTCTTTCAAATAAGAAAATGAAAAGAACAAGAACACAGGTCATAAGAATCGGAACGATATACCCACCTTTGTATATAATACCCAGGTAGTTACCTTCCAGCGGAGATCCCTTGGGATTACCTCCTTCGAAGTTAACAGGATTACCCATTATATTGACAAACAATAAATAGGCAACTACAAAAGCTACTAAAATAGCACCTGCTGCAAAAATATTTTGCAACGCATCTTTGAACGAACTTCCTTTTTTACTCATTTTTATCGATTTGATTAAGTTTAAAATTTAACGATTTGCAAATATATATTATCAATTGTTTTTTTCCAATTACATCTAAAATATTGTTAAACTTTCAGTCCTCTCTTTTATTGTTATAGACCCGAAAGACCTGAGATTCACCTGATATCATATATAATTTAGATCAATTCTTAATATTTATTCCGGGATAATCTACTTTTCAAGAGTTACATTATAAACTCTCGATTTCGTTACCGGGACTTCTTTTGTTTTATATCCTTTTGCACTAACAAGCAGTATTTCGGAACTTTGCGGAATTTCAAACTTATATTCGCCCTTCGAATTTGTAAGGTTCTCTGCAGATGTATCCTTTACCCTGATAGAAGCATAGGGAATCGGCGTACCGGTGGCTGCATCTTTTACTGAACCTTTGATCTCATTCGGATTAATTCCTTTCCTGACAGCTGCCTCAAATTCACGGATATAGCCAACCTGATTTTTTGCTGAAACATTATTCGGGTCGAGTGCCAGTATCTTATTGTAAGCATCAGTTGATTTTGCAAGGAAAGGCAGCCTGCCTTCGTTTGTTTTTTCATTTCCGGCCATCCTCAGTTCAAGCAGACCGATACCGTTATAACCTTTTACCTTATTATCCTTGTTGTTCGGATTCAGGGTGATCAACCTGTTGTAATAGTCTTTTGAAGAACTATAGTCATCTGTCGACATATAATAATATCCAAGGTAGCTGAATGCCTCAACCATCTCATTTTCATTCATAACAGAATCTTCTTCAGCTACTTCAATAACCTTTTGAAACTTGGCCTTGGCCAGCCCCATTTTAAAATCAGGATCCATTCTTGAATATGTTCGTGCAATCTGTACATGTGCTGGCAGGAAATTTGGTGATTTCTTAAGTATAATGTTGAATACAGAGTCGGCAGCTTTGTAATTCTCTCCATTATAAAATGCCCTTCCAACCCTCATGTATGCTTCGAAATCATCTTTTGCAGGATCGATAAGTTTTGCCATAGCTTTTGCAGCTTCATTATACCTCCTGAAGGTGCTGTAACTGCTTGCCATTTCACTTATAACACCTCTGTCCTGTGGTTTCAGTTCAAGAACCTTTGCATATTCCCTGAATCCTCTGTCAATCTCTTTTCTGGAGTTATTAACATCGGCCCTTAACTTTTCAACTTTTACTTTAAATTCATCTAACCCGGGTTTAAGCCTGGCTTTATCAGGTGCTTTTGCTGAATTATACCTGTTATTCTCCTTTTGAAGTTGTTGTTCAAGATTTGAGAGCTCATCTGACATCTTTGCAAAATTCTGATTCTTCTTCATGAGGATTCTTGCAGTATAATGGTAATCCTTTGGCAATATCCTGTCCTCAGGGACGGTCCTGAATAATTCATCCATATAACCAAGAGCCTTGTCATAATCGGCGTTCTTTTTCTCATAGTAGGAGTAGCCTGCAAGACGGTTCATATAGGACCTTGATCTGTCAACTGCAAGGATCTCTTCCACATTCTTGATGACTTCATCATAATCTCCGGCATAAAACAGGGCATTTACATACCTGGTTTTAGCAGGAATATTTCCTGCAGTCAGATCAAGGTATTTCTTGAAATTTGTTTTCGATTGTTCAAGCCTGCCGGCAAGGTAATAAAGCTGTCCCAGTTCACGGTAGGCAGGAGCGTAGTCGGCATTAAGATTGATCGCTTCTTCGAAATAGGGAATTGCAGCCTGAAGGCTTTTACCTCTGACATAAATATTCCCGATCTTCATATTAGCTGTAGAAGATTTTGGATCAGCAAACTGAGCGAGATTGTAGTTTCTGATGGCATTTGAACCGTCATTTGCCAGAATGTAAATATCGCCGGCAATTAAAAATATATCACGATTTTTTGAATCTATTTTAATAGCCTGTCTTATTAAAGGAAGAGCCGCTGCAGTATCAACCTCCCCATCTTTGATATAGGACTCGGCAATCTTGGCGAGTGCAAATGCATAGTCTTTTGCAGGGGGAACAATTTTCTTGATGTTTTTATAAGGAAGAAGAAAACTTTTTGCTTTGGCACGCATCTCTTCAGCAGTTTTATCATCGCCATTGTAAAAAGCAACTTTTCCAAGTCCAATATAGTTGAGTGGATCTCCGGTATTGGCATCTACACCTTTCTGGTAGGCATCCTTTGCCGCATTTGCGGCAATTGTAAATGAATTGGAAATTGTGTCAGCAAAGTAATTAAGCAAAATATTTTCACCGAGAAAGAAATAGTTTTTGCTGTTTGCCGGTTCTTTCTGGATCAATTGCTGCAGGAGTGACTCAGCTTTATCATATTGCTCACTTCTTGTCATCATAAGTGCTGAAGCAAGATCCTGTGCCTGTAAACTACTTACAATAAGTCCTGACAGAGCAGCAGCCAGAAAAAAACCTTTAATAAAAAATGAACGTTTCATAGTTAAAAATTATTTTGAAGTCAATTATACTGATTTTTATTTTTCTAATTTCTATTCTCTATAAACTTTATACTTTAAACTTAATTCTTAATCTCTACCAGCCTTATCGGCATTGTTGCCGGTACAAGCCCCGATTTAAGTACAATCCTCTGTCCCTGTTCTGCAGTAGCCCATTGTATAAAACCAGAGCCCAGTCCTTTAAAAGTTTCCCTTGAGATAAAATATATCTCCCTGACAAACGGATATGACTTATCATAAATAGATCCCTGGTATGGTCGGTAATATGAATCATCACCTGACAGCTGCTGGGAAACAGCAACAACACGGATTTTCTTGATGAAGCTCATGCTTGTCGAATCATCCTTGTCGCTGATCCAGTTTACACTTACTATCCCAAGTGCACCAGGATTCCTGGAAACGAAATCAATTACTTCAGCATTATTATTAACAGCAAAAAAGTTACCCGGAAGATTATCTTTAATTTCGAAAAGTTCCCTGAAATACCTGATGTTGCCAGATTTAGTATTATCAAATATTACACTGATATCGCTTAGTTTAGATTTCGGATCAAGTTCTTTCCAGTTAACTGTATTTCCAAGAAAAATATCTTTTACTGATTTGAAGGTAAGCAGCGAATCTTTATTATTCTTGTTAATTACCAGGGCAAGAGCATCATAAGCAAATGTGGTTGTACGCGCAATTACAAGGGTATCTCTCAGGTATTGTATCTGATCGTCGGTAAGCTTCCTGCTTGTTACAATAACCTTAACCGAATCATTCATAAAATCATTTATGACATCAAATTCAGGTTTAAAAGTAGCCTTGATCTTTGCATTATCATATAGATGTGTAAAGGTAAAGACCTCAGTATCAATAAGAGGCTGGAACGATTCATCAGAAATGATTTTAATGTTACCCCTTGTAGGTGTCTCCTGTATAACCGTATTACCACCCTGGCATGAAACAAAAGAGAGTACCAATCCTGCAGTCAGAATGCGAATTCCTGAATATAAAATATGCCTTTTAATCCTGGTCACAACAACTTGGGTGGTGGAAATAAAATTTCGGCCCGCAATGTTAATAAAATTTTGTATAAATGTTACTATGCTCATAACCTTAAAATTTTGAAATAGCAAATTTTTTATTAAATAAGCTACTGCAAAGTATATGCCAAGCTAAAAATCCGGACTACCTCACATCATCGGTCCGGATGAAAAGAACTGATCCTATTCTTCTTCTTGTGCGAAAAAAGCTTCCTTAATCTGTTTGTAAGTGACATAAAATCTGTACACGCCGTAAAAAACAAATGTTGATCCGATTATAACACGAATGGCTTTATCAATATTAAACATTTGTGAAAAGAAAAGCAGAAAGATCCCTACCCCCAGATAAAACATTACCATGAATATGCCGAATACGGCATGAAATTGCTGTAGTATTTTATTATTGTTCATCCTGAAAAAATTTGGCGGTAATAAAAGAAAAATAAAATAATTCCAAAGATAATTATAATTGTTTAAATGTTTTTAATTAACCATAAAGGAAACCGTTATCTCACTAAAAGTGAACAGTCACCATAACTCAAAAACCTGAAACCGTTCCCAAGAGCATAGTTGTAAATATTCTGCCAGTCTCTTCCAACCCAGGCAGATATTAACAGCAGAAGTGTGCTTTTTGGCTGATGGAAATTCGTGATCATGCCGCTTATAACTCTGAATTTGTATCCCGGGATAATCATTATTTTAGTTGAAGCTTCAAGATAACCAGCCCTTTTTTCCCCCATTAGATCCAGCAAAATTCCTAGTGATTCTGTAAGCGTCACCTCTTTCTCAGGCTCATACGGCTCCCATTGTCCTGTGAAAAGTCCATTTTTATCTGAATCAGGATTATTTTTAATTTTTACACCAAGCCAGTAGAGACTTTCAAGTGTCCTGACGCTGGTTGTTCCGACAGCTATAATTTTATCCTGATGCTGAAGCAGCAATTCAACTGTCTTTTTTGTAACAATATAATATTCGCTATGCATCTCATGCTTTGAAATATCTTTCGTCTTAACCGGCTGGAAGGTACCGGCACCTACATGCAGAGTCACATCTGCCGATTTTATACCATTATTGCTTATCCGATCAAGAACATCTTCAGTGAAATGCAGACCGGCAGTGGGAGCTGCCACAGAACCATTAATCTTGGAATATACTGTCTGATAGCGGAGGTAATCCTGCTCTTCATCTTCACGTTTAACATAGGGAGGGAGAGGGATATGTCCGATATTTTCAATTACTACCCCAAAAGTGATGTTATCAGGTTCCCATCTGAATCTAATTCTCCATGCACCTCCTGTCTCAGGATTCAATCTTTCAGCTGATAATATGTACTCTCTTCCTCTGTATTGAAATCCCGAGGTCAGGATTCCGTTCTTCCACTTTTTCAGATTTCCGATCATGCACTTCCATTCTACAGGAGCTATCGAACTGAAAGATTTCTGATAATCAGCCGTTTTAAATGGCTCAAGGCAAAATACCTCTATATTCGCACCTGTATCCTTTTTAAATATTAGCCGGGCCCTGATAACTTTTGTATTATTAAATACAAGGAGTGATTCAGCAGGCAGGTATTTCGTGATGTTTTTGAATTTATCCCTGCTTATGTTACCTTTATTATATAGTAACAATTGCGAATTATCACGAACCATAACCGGATATTGGGCTATTCTATCCTCCGGAAGCTCATAATCATAATCCTCAATGTTTATATCCCTGGATAAATCTCTCATTAAATATTGGCTTGCCACACGCCGTACACCACACACCGAACACCGGCTTGCAAAAGTAACCATTTTTATATTTTAATTTAATATTTCTTACCTTTGCACAGCAGCAGGCTGTTCCATCGTCCCGCAACGAGAGAAGTCGAGATGCAGGAAGGAAAGTCCGGGCAACACAGAGCACCATGCTTCCTAACGGGAAGATATCCGTGAGGGTATAGCAGTGTAACAGAAAATAACCACTGCCCTGAGCGAAGGCGAAGGACAGAACGGGTGAAAAGGAGAGGTAAGAGCTCACCGGTTCCGGTGGTAACACTGGAAGCCGTACACCTGATGGGTTGAAAGACCACATATACCGGCTTGCAGGATTGCTCGTCCGATGCCGGGGGGTAGGTCGTAGGATCACGGTAGTGATGCCGTGACAAGATAAATGATGGAAAACGGTTTTACATTCTTTCGAAGAAACCTGAACCGTACAGAACCCGGCTTACAGGCCAGCTGCAAATACAGAGGCGCCCAAATAGGGCGCCTCTGCTATTTCTGTGTGTTGATACATTCTGGATTTTAGCTTTCCTCCCGGGGACCTGGTGGGGTTTTCAAAACATTGTAAACTTAGTTACTTTGCCTTAAAGACACTATTATCCATTGGGATATCAACTTCAACCTTTGTAAAACTGGTCACGAACTCCATTCCGCTGGCAGAAGTAGTGGTTTTCATAGGAAGAAGTATCCCATTTGTCTCTTTATAATCTGACGGGTAGGATTCCAGAGTCATAGACATTCCCTTGCTGTTTACCGTTGCGGTTGTTTTTACAAGAAGATATTTTACTTTATCAATGAAAAGATTAAGTACGGTTCCTCCCTCAATAGTTGCTTTGATCTTATAAGTTGCACTTCCATTTACCGTTTCTTCACCATCGAGAGCAAGCTGACCATTCTTTAGGAAATTATCCAGGTAATTCTGGAAAACATTGCTTCTGAGCATATTCTTTACTTCATCCGGTCCCATCTCAACCGGATCAGAAGATCCTGTCATAGGGTTAATCATATAACCTCTTTCTCCATCGTACAACTGAATCATTTCCTGGCCATTGATATTTGTGACAGTCTTGATCTTATCAGGGTTTTTCATCCATATCTCCATTGGCATTTCCATACCCATCATTGACATGCTCCCGGTTATCTTTAAAGTTTTAATACTGCCTGTCTGGTCAAGTTTATTGGCAACAGTATACTTCTTGACAATATTCTCAAGCGACTGGGCACTTATTACAGTAGCAGCAAGGATAAATGTGACGATCAACAATATTCTTTTCATAAAAGAAAAGTTACTTATTAAATGAATTTATCGTTTTTCTGATTGCAACAAGCTTGAATAACAGATCATTCATCGCTGACAATTTTAGCATATTTGCACCATCAGATTTTGCAGCCGAAGGATTCGGATGTGTTTCCATGAAAATTCCGTCAGTACCAACACTGACTGCAGCTTTACCAATTACCTCAATCATTTCAGGATTTCCTCCCGACACTCCTGAATCCTGGTTTGGTTGCTGAAGGGAATGTGTTATGTCCATTATAACAGGAACTCCTGTTTTTTGCATCACAGGAATATTTCTGAAATCAACGACAATATCCTGGTAGCCGAACATATTCCCCCGGTCTGTAATCATTATATTATTGTTGCCTGAATCTCTGACTTTCTCAACAGCAAATTTCATTGAAGCTCCTGATAAAAACTGACCCTTCTTGATATTAACCCATTTACCGGTTTTTGCTGCCGCGACAAGAAGGTCTGTCTGTCTGCAAAGGAATGCAGGTATCTGAAGTATATCAACATATTGTGCAGCAATTGCAGCTTCTTCCGGATTGTGTATATCGGTTATAACAGGTATTTTAAACCTGGTTTTTACATCGGCCAGGATTTCTAAAGCTTTAATATCACCGATACCTGAAAAGGAATCAGCCTTTGACCGGTTTGCTTTTCTGTAGGACGCTTTAAAAACGTAGGGAATGTGATACTTATCTGTTAACTTTACAAGATGTTCTGCAATTTTAAAAACCACATCTTCCCCCTCGACAATACAAGGCCCTGCAATTAACAGAAAATTACCTGTTGCTCTGTATTTCAGTCCGGGTATATTTATTCCGCTCTTATTCATTTCATTGTAAAGTTAAGTATTTTATTATTTTCACATAATTGTAGCTCTTTGCCCTTTATGCCTTTGCGCCTTTACGCCTTTGCGCCTTTACGCCTTTACGCCTTTGCGCCTTTACGCCTTTACGCCTTTGCGCCTTTGCGCCTTTACGCCTTTACGCCTTTATTTCCCATAATCGTAGATATCCTTCCACATTCCATTCAGCTTCTTTCTGATCTCATCTTCCTTCTGATTTGTCCCGGGCTCGTAAAACTGAGTTCCCTTCAACTCCCCGGGAAGAAAATTATCAGGAACAAAATTTCCCGAATAACTGTGAGCATATTTATAATCCTTTCCATAACCTAAATTTTTCATAAGCTTTGTCGGAGCATTTCTTATATGTAAGGGAACCGGGAGATCTCCTTTCTCTCTGACCGATTCGATTGCTCCCTCAATTGCCATGTAGATCGAATTACTCTTGGGTGAGGTGGCAAGATACACTGCGGCTTCTGAAAGAATTATTCTTGATTCAGGCCACCCGATAACGTTCACAGCCTCAAAACACGCCTGAGCGAGAAGCAGAGCATTGGGATTTGCAAGTCCAATATCTTCTGCTGCAAGAATGAGCATCCTTCGGGCAATGAACTTCGGATCTTCCCCTCCTTCAACCATCCGTGCAAGCCAGTAAACGGCAGCATTGGGATCGCTTCCTCTCATTGATTTTATAAAAGCAGAGATGATATCATAGTGCTGTTCTCCATTCTTATCATACAATGCAAGGTTTTTCTGAACATGGGTAAGTACCTTCTCATTTGTAATAATGATCTTACCATTTTCCTTCTCATCTGCTTCCGATGATACTACCAGTTCAAGTGCATTGTAGAGTTTTCTTGCATCACCTCCTGAAACACGGAGCAATGCTTCGTACTCTTCAATTTCTATTTCATATGCTGCAAGAAAAGTATCTTTCTTCAATGCGCGGTTCAGCAACTCTGTAAGCTCTTCTTCATCAAGAGGCTTCATAATGTAAACCTGGCAGCGTGAGAGGAGTGGGGATATTACCTCAAATGAAGGGTTTTCGGTTGTAGCACCAATCAGCGTGATAACTCCCTTTTCAACAGCACTCAAAAGAGAATCCTGCTGCGATTTGTTAAAACGATGAATCTCATCTATAAACACCACCGAATTTGGTTGATCGAAGAACTGCTGTTTTTTCGCCTTTTCAATAGTCTCCCTGACATCTTTTACACCCGAATGTACAGCACTCAGGTGAAAGAAAGGACGCTTCAACGTATTTGCTATTATCCAGGCGAGCGTAGTTTTTCCTACTCCGGGAGGGCCCCATAATATAAAGGATGGGATATTTCCGGATTCTATCACCTTCCTCAGTACGGCATCCTTACCTACCAGGTGTTCCTGTCCGCAAAACTCATCAAGATCTTTTGGTCTTAATCTTTCCGCAAGCGGCTGATTCGGCAGCATAAACTTAAGTTTTTGTAAAAGTAATAAATTAAATGTTTTCAGATGGGTCTGACGCCGGGAAGCTGATGTAACCGGAAAGCTTTCTTACAGCGATCCACCTGTTTCAATAAATCAAATAAAAGTTTCAATTACCGGACTTGCAGATACTGACAATTTTTTATGTTAATTAATTTTTACTAAATTGCTACGAATTTATTGCCATTAAAAAAATAAATTAATACTTTTAACAATTGAATTTGATTTAATAAGGTAGATTTTTGGAAAGTTTGTTGTATTTGATTGCATTCAGATATAAAATTCAGTTATGAAAAAACCCCTGCTAATTGTAACCATCATTCTGGTAGTAATACTTGTTCTGCCGGTAATCAATCTGCTCCGCTGGACTTTTCAGGAGAAAAAGCCCATGGGTATAATAATTGTTGACAAGACAGTTCCTACCCTTGAAAGGGAAAAGCATAAGTCTTTTAACTGGATTCTTACAAGCGATAGATTTGTTAAGAAAGAGAAAAAAACCAGCTATTCCTATAAGAAGGATTACTTTGGGTTTGTACCTAAAAGGCCTCTTAAAGAAAAGCTGTGGGGTAAAAACAGCTACAACCTTACAGAGGCAATCCAGGAACTTCCTGAAAAGAATGACGCAGTCTATTTTACCGACACTTATGGGGTTTTCTTCAACGACTGGTACAGGGGAATCAATAAAAGCAGGAGATCAAGAAAACTGGAAGGGGCGCTCAACAATACCGATAATCTCCTGATCAAGGAGATGAAAGACCGGAATAAACTGGTTATACTTGAATATAACAGTTTCGATTATCCGACAGCTGAATATGAATCCTACAGAATCCAGGAACGTCTGGGAATTAAATGGTCTGGCTGGACCGGAAAATACTTCAGCTCACTTGATACTGCTGCAAAAGGTAATGAAGATTTTCCAATCTGGATGACCGCAATGTACCGCAAACAATTTAAAAAACCATGGACATTCAAAAAAGCTGGTATTGTCTTTCTTCGCGATAGAGGTATAATTGTATTTGAAGAGGGCACCCTCCTGAAGAACCCTATGCCTGAGATTATCTCTGATTCAGCATTCATCGCCAAATGGAAACTGCCGGAAACTGTAGCTTTCGACCAGTGGTTCGATATTATTGATCCACTTGAAAATAAAGTTGTTTCAAAATTCAGGATTGAAACAACCGCTCTCGGTGATTCTCTTCTCGGTGAATATGGGCTCTCTAACGAATTTCCTGCAGTTACTCAGGAACCTGTCGCACAGAGAACTTACTACTTCTCAGGTGATTTTGCAAATAAAGACATCCCTGTCTGGACTTCACGTTTCAGAGGTGTCGAAAACCTGAAAGGTATCCTCTATTCCAAAAAACCGGATGATACGAGAAGATTCTTCTGGCTCTATTACAGGCCACTTATAGAAGGTATCTTTAACGAATATTATGACTCAATGTCAGCTAAATAAGGTTAGAATCATTACATCATAATTAAAGGAGTACAGGTATCATAACCTGTACTTTTTTTATATTTACAGCTATTTGTCTATTAATTCTTGGAAATGAAAATCTCTGTTATACAGCCAGATACAATATGGGAAGATAAAGTTCATAATCTTGAAAAGATCGAACAAATGATGTCAGAACTTAAAGATACCGATGTCGTCATCCTTCCTGAAATGTTTAATACCGGGTTCTCAATGAATCCGGAACATTTATACGAATCTCCTGGCTCCGTAACATTCGACTGGATGATCCATATCTCGGAAAAAAAGAACTTTGGGATCTGTGGAAGCTATATCGTCAGAGATAATAACAGGTACTTCAACAGATGGATTTTCGTTACCCCTGAAAACAAATTCCTGAAATACGATAAACGACATCTTTTCAGGATGAGTAATGAGGAGGAATCATTTACTCCGGGGAAAAAGCGGCTTACTTTCAGGTTCAGAGACATAAGAATATGCGCAAATATATGCTATGACCTGAGATTTCCCGTTTGGTCCAGAAACAAAAATGATTATGACCTTCTCATAAATTCAGCTAACTGGCCCTTATCGAGGAAAGACGTCTGGATTACTTTGCTTAAAGCGAGAGCTATTGAAAATCAGTGTTTTGTTGCTGCAGCAAACAGAGTTGGAACCGACGGAGCCGGTATTAAATATTGCGGTAATTCAATGATCATAGATCCGAAAGGAGTGATCATTGCTTCAGCAAACCAGAGCGAAGAATGTTCCATTTCCGGTGAAATTTCAATGTCTGAACTTTCAGCTTTCAGAACAAAATTCCCCGTTTGGAAAGATGCCGACAACTTTACAATCAAAAGTTAATCTTCTCTTAACCTCACCATAGAAACCGCAAACCTCAAGCCGCAAACCTCAAGCCGCAAACCTCAAGCCGCAAACCTCAAGCCGCAAACCTTAAACCTCTTTTACTTCTTCTTCAACGCGTCATATAATATCTCGACAGGGTGTATGGCCGTTCTTCCGGTCCCGTCCTTTATATGATTTCTGCAACTGGTCCCGGGTGCTGCTATGATTACACTTTCATCCGCTTCCCTTACTTCAGGAAACAATACCAGTTCACCGATTCTGTTTGAGAGATCAAAATGCTCTTTCTCATAACCAAACGATCCTGCCATCCCGCAACAGCCTGAAGGTATCTCCCTGACTTTGTAATTAACAGGAATTGAGAGCATTTCGATAGAAGGAGTTGAAGAGGCAATAGCCTTTTGCTGGCAATGGGCATGCAGAAGTATCTCTGCGGGAGTATCAATAAACGATTCCCTGTTAATCCTGCCGGCTTTGAATTCATTTGAGATGAATTCATCAATTAAAAAACTGTTCTCAGCAATTCTCAAAGCAGCTTCTTTCAGGTCATCTCCTGCAAGTTCAGGATATTCATCCCTGAAACCCAGAATAGCAGATGGCTCAATACCTAGCAGGGGAAACTCTTCGTTTATAAGTTCTGAGAAGAGATTTATATTCCGTCTGATGATCTTCTTTGCTTTCCTGATCAATCCCTTTGAAAGAAATGTCCTTGCACTCAGGCTGTTTTTAACAGTGATCACTTTGTAGCCCAGAGCTGCAAGGAGTTTTATTGCCTTAATACCTGTCGGGGTGTCATTGTAATCAGTAAATTCATCAATAAGGAGGCAAACAGGTTTTTTTTCCGATTCCGTATTGACCGATTCAGGGTGTCTTCTTATCCATTCTTTTAATGTAAACCTGTGCAATAATGGTATTGACCTCCGGGAAGCAAAACCTATGGTCTTTTTAATTACAATGGATAAGTATTTGTCTTTTAAAAAGAAATTAAAAATACCAGGTGCCAGGGAACCTATTCTGTTAACTGTTGAAATATACGCTATTAGTATTGTCCTCAGAGGGATCCCGTGTTTATCATACCAGTGCTGGAGAAATTCAGCCTTAAGCTTCGCAATGTCCACACCGGAAGGGCATTCCGATTTGCATCCTTTGCAGGCAATGCAAAGATCAAGGATATCATATATTTCTTTATGATCCCATGGATTATTCTCATCAGCGCTCAGAAACTCCCTGATGATGTTTGCCCTGGCCCTTGTAGAGTCTTTTTCTTCACCGGTAGCCATGAATGTAGGGCACATCGTTCCCCCGAGAACCTGTGTCTTGCGGCAATCTCCTGAACCGTTACATTTCTCAGCTGCTCTTATTATTCCGTCCGAGGATGAAAAATCAAATATGGTTCCTATTTCCGGAGTCCTGATACCCGGAATATACCTCAGTGATGTATTCATCTGAGGGGTATCTGTGATTTTCCCCGGATTCATTATATTCTGAGGATCCCATATCTTTTTTACCTCTCTGAGCAGATTATAATTATGCTCTCCGATTATAATCGGAATGAATTCGCCTCTGAGTCTTCCGTCACCATGTTCACCGCTCATTGATCCGCGGTACTTCCTTACAAGCTTTGCTGTCTCAATTCCGAGAGTTCTGAATAGCTGCACATCAGCTTCATCCTTTAAATTAAGAACCGGCCTTATGTGAAGTTCTCCGGTTCCTATATGAGCATGGTAGACTACATCTTTACCATACGCCGACAGCATTTTTTCAAAATCCGCAATATATTCCGGCAGGTTTTCGACATTTACAACTGTATCCTCAATAAGTGATACCGGTTTTGGATCACCTTTCATGTTTGCCAGTACACCCAGCCCGGCTTTTCGCAGATCCCAGACTTTAGCAATATCTTTTCCCTTCACAACAGGAAATGCATAACCATAACCGGCTGATCTTAATTCAAGTGTCATTTCCTCAATGACTTTCTCTGTTTCCCCGGATTTTTCCCTGGCAAACTCCACAATCACTATAGCTGCAGGCTTACCCTCCAGAAAAAACCGGTTTCTTCTCTGACTGATATTCCCTTCAGTAAGCTGAAGGATCTTATCATCCATCATTTCAACCGCAGAGGGTTTATATTTTAATGCTATTAGATTGGCCAGGAATGCATCATTTCTTTTGTCAAGATGTACGCAAACAATCGCTTTATCTGATGGAGGCAACTTAACGAGATTAAGCTTTATTTCAGTGGTGACTGCCAATGTACCCTCAGAACCTGAAAGAATATTACAGAAATTAAAATACCTGTCTGATTTCTCATCAAATACCTCGTTATTAAAAAGAAGATCCAATGCATAACCTGTATTTCTTCTGGGGATTTTCGGATCCGGAAAGTTTTCTCTGATTTCCTTGCAGTTTACAGGATCACTGAGCAACTCCAGCGTTTTACGGTAAATATTTCCCTCGAGACCGGGCAGTAGGCATTTTTTATCGAAAGAAAGCTTGTCAACCGGTCCAAAAATTGCCTCTGATCCATCGCTTAACAGCACTTTGAGTTCAATTAAGTGGTCACGTGTTGAACCATAGATGACAGAGTGAGAGCCACATGCATTGTTACCTACCATTCCCCCCAGGTTGCACCTGTTTGACGTTGAAGTTTCAGGGGCGAAAAACAAATCGTACTCTTTTAACCTGAGGTTAAGTTCATCGAGCACAACACCAGGTTCCACTCTTGCCCATAACTCATCTGTGTTTATCTCGAGAATCTTTTTCATGTATTTCGAGATATCGACTATAATACCTGAGCTTACAACCTGACCGGCAAGCGAAGTTCCTGCAGCCCTCATTGTTATTGCTGTTTTTTCTTCCGCGGCAAAAGCAATGATCTTTTTCAGATCAGATTTTCCTTTCGGCCATATCACAGCAACAGGAAACTCCTTATATACTGATGCATCAGTGGCATATATAGTCCTCGTAATTTTATCGTATTTAAGATCACCTTCGAGATTATTTGCAAGACTATCGAGACGAGAATAGATTGTATCAGTTTTCATACATGGTTTCGAGCTGCTAATTTAGGAAAAAAACGAAATTATACTAAGCGACCGTACAGTCATTAAAAAACAAAACTCTGATATTAATCATGCTTTACAAAATTGGATAATCGAACTTTTTTTTCGTACATTTAGAAAAATTTTTCGATAATACTAAAATATTGATATACAATGGAGTTATTGGATAGATTAAAACAAAATGCCAGATTACATAACAAACGGATAGTTCTACCGGAGGGATATGAAGAAAGGACAATTCAGGCTGCAGATATTGCTATTGCAGAGGGATTGGCTCAGATTATATTAATAGGCGATCCTGCAGAGATAAAATCCCACGCTGACAGATTAGGATTAAAGAACCTTGGAAAAGCAAAATTAGTCGATCCAAAAGCCCATCCTAAAAAAGATGATTATATCAATTTGATGGTTGAACTTAGAAAGAATAAGGGAATGACCAGGGAAGAGGCATCAAAACTCATAGAGGATCCACTTTATCTGGGTGTCCTGATGATTAAGAACGGAGATGCCGATGGAGAAGTATCAGGAGCCGATCATGCAACTGGAGATGTGCTGAGACCTGCATTTCAATATATCAAAACTGCTCCGGGAATTTCGGTAGTTTCAGGCGCCTTTATTATGATACTCCCCGACAAAAGCTTTGGCGAAAATGGAGTTCTCATTTTTGCAGATTCAGGCGTAAGCCCTAATCCGACAGACAGAGAACTGGCAGAGATTGCAGTATCTTCAGCTCATACTGCAAAAGTTCTTGCCGGGATGGAACCGAAAGTTGCACTACTCAGCTTCTCAACAAAAGGCAGTGCCAAACATGAGCTGGTTGATAAAGTTATTAGTGCTACCCGCATCGCCCAGCAGATGGCTCCGGAATTATTAATTGATGGTGAACTGCAGGGTGATGCTGCACTTATTGAAGCTATTGGGCAGAAAAAAGCTCCGGGGAGCAAAATTGCCGGTAAGGCTAATGTACTTATTTTCCCTGATCTGAACTGCGGGAATATTGCCTATAAACTCGTTCAGCGTCTTGCTCACGCTGAAGCACTTGGACCAATTCTTCAGGGAATGGCTGCACCTATAAATGATCTTTCCCGTGGTTGCTCGGTAAATGATATCGTATGCATGATAGCTATTGCAGCAAACCAGGCCGCCGGAATAAAGTAAATATCTGTATTAAATAAAATATTTCAACAATGACTGTTCTTGTTTTAAACTGCGGAAGCTCTTCGATTAAATACCAGCTCTTCAAAATGTCAGATGGGTGTGTGATGCTTGCAAAAGGCCTCCTGGAGAGAATAGGACTCAATGAAAGTATCCTTACTCATAAACCTACCGGTAAGGAACCTCATAAGGTCATAGCAGATATCCCTGACCACACAACAGGTATCAATATAGTAATGGAAATGCTCTGCGACCCGGAACATGGCGTAATTAAGAATGTTAATGAAATAAAAGCTGTCGGTCACAGGGTAGTTAACGGTGGTGAACATTATAAAGAGAGCGTGCTGATCGATAATGATGTTAAAAAAGATATCGAGACCTGTATCGACCTGGCCCCGCTCCATAATCCTGCCAACCTGAAAGGTATCTTATCTGTCGAAAAACTGATCCCCGGTGTGCCTCAGGTTGCTGTGTTTGATACCTCCTTTCATCAGACAATGCCCGATTATGCTTATATGTACGCTATCCCTTACGAGTATTACGACAAATATAAGATCAGGAAATATGGTTACCACGGAACCAGTCATAAATTTATTGCAAATAAGGCGGCAAAACTTCTTGGCTTAGACATCAAAGATCTGAAAATTATTACCTGCCATCTTGGTAACGGTGCTTCAATTACCGCTGTCAGGGGAGGTGAATCGGTCGATACTTCCATGGGATTCACACCTGTCGACGGTCTGATAATGGGAACCAGAACCGGAGAGGTAGACCCGGGAGTGCTTGTCTATATTGCTGACAAAGAACATCTTAACGTTACAGGAGTCAACAATATGATAAACAAGAAGAGTGGTGTATTCGGTATTTCACAGATTTCTTCCGATATGCGGGACCTGGAAACAGCTGCTGCTGCCGGAAATAAAAAAGCTATCCTTGCGCTTAATATGTATGCTTATAAAGCTAAAAAATTTATCGGGTCATATATTGCAGCACTTAACGGAGTTGATGTACTTGTTTTTACAGGAGGTATCGGGGAGAATGATTTCAGTATGAGAAAAAAGATCTGCTCCGATATGGAGAACCTTGGGATCATCTTTGACAATGAAAAAAATGACGGGGTCAGGGGTAAGGACCTTATCATCTCAAAACCTGAATCGAAAGTCATTGTAATGGCAGTTGCAACCGATGAAGAATTTGTAATTGCATCTGATACACGTTATATTGTTGACCATCAAAAAGTTTAATTAATATTAAAATTGACCAGGTATGGTATTAAAAAGCCTTTCAGACCTCAGGAATATTGTTGCAGGTGGGCCTGTCCGAAAACTCGTCCTTGCAGCTGCACAGGATGAGCAATCCCTTGGTGCTGTTATCAGAGCATGGAAAGACAACCTTATCGAACCAATACTTATTGGTGATAAAGAGGGAATTCAGAATATCTGTGCATCACATAACTATGACATTGCAGGTATTAGAATTATCCATGAACCCAATATGGACATGGCTGTTGAAATGTCGGTCAAAATGGTCAGCAATAAACAGGCTGACGTCCTGATGAAAGGAAAGGTCGGCACAAGCACTTTGCTTAAATGCGTACTGAATAGAGAGTGGGGATTAAGAACTGGTAATCTGCTTTCGCATATTGCTCTTTTTGAAGTTGACACATATCCAAAAGTCATTGCCGTTACCGATGTGGCAATGAATATTGCCCCCAATCTCCAGGATAAAATTGCTATCATCAATAATTCAGTATCATGCCTTATTAAGATCGGATATCATTTGCCAAAAGTCGCTATACTGGGTGCCGTTGAAATGGTCAACGAGAATATGGAGGCAACGCTCCATGCAGCCCTCTTATCAAAGATGTACCAGCGCGATCAGATCAGGAATTGTATTATTGACGGACCTCTTGCATTCGATAATGCAGTAAGCATTGAAAGTGCCAGGCTTAAAGGTATCCGTAGTGAAGTAGCCGGCGATACAGATATTCTCCTGATGCCCGACATAGAGGTAGGGAATGTACTTTATAAGTCGCTGGTTTTCTTTGCAAAAGCTAAAGTAGCTTCAGTAATACTTGGGGCCAGTGTTCCCATAGTCCTTACCTCAAGATCTGACTCGGAACAGGCAAAATATGATTCAATTCTTCTCTCCGCAGCAGCCAGTAAATAACAAAATATGATCAGATCCCTCGATCAGATGGTTGAGACGGTGCTCGTAATAAAAAAGAAGCACCGCATTGCTGTAGCCTGGGCACAGGATTTAAATACACTTGGAGCTGTTAATAACGCTGTAAATGCAGGTTTTGCCGAAGCAATCCTGATAGGAAAATCTGATGAGATAATAAGGCTTTGTGAAGATACTGGAATTGATCACAGGCATTTCAGTATAATTGAATCTGGGAACGATGCTGATGCAGCTTCTGAAGCAGTAAGATTAACCGTTGCCGGCGATGCTGATATTGTCATGAAAGGGCTAATAGGGTCCGACAAATTTCTTAAAGCAGTTATGGACAAGGAGAGAGGAATTATGATTCCCGGTGCTGTCCTTAGCTACGTCGGAGCAGTTGAAATGCCTTCATATCATAAACTCTTATTCATAACAGATCCTGCAGTTATTCCTTTTCCGGATCTGAAACAGAAGAGTTTAATGGCAGGATATGCTATTGAAATGGCTGCGAAATTCGGCATTAAAAAACCTAAATTAGCTCTGGTCAGTACCACAGAAAAAATAAGTCATCATTTTCCCAGTTCGGCAGATTACGCTGAAATGCTGAAGATGTCAGAAAATGGAAGATTTGGTGATTGTATAATGGATGGTCCCCTTGACATATTTCTTGCCTGCGATAAGAAAAGCGTTGGTATTAAGGGTATTAATACTCCTGTGGATGGAGACGCCGACATCCTCCTGTTTCCATCCCTGGAATCCTGCAATGCTTTCTACAAGGGATTGATGTTATTTGCTCATGGTGAACTTGCAGGATTAATCAGAGGTACTAAAAAACCGGTTATTCTAATGTCCCGCAGCGAAAGTGAGAAATCTAAATATTTTTGTATTGCCCTTGCATGTTTAATGGCATAATATTAACTCTGTAAAGTATGAATCTTAATCACTTCTCCAATACTACAAAACGGCTTATATTAGTCATAAATCCCGGTTCAACATCCACCAAATTTTCTCTATTCGAGGAGGATACATCCTTATTTGAGCTTACCCTGACTCATACTGTTGAGGAACTTGCAGGATTTGAAAAAATCACTGACCAGTTTCATTTCAGAAGGGATCTTATTGTCTGGGAACTGGCATACAGGAAGACTGATCTTAACCGTATAGCTGCTGTAATTGGAAGGGGAGGTCTGGTAAAACCAATTGAATCAGGGATTTATGAGGTAAATGACAGGATGATCGAGGATCTCAGAGCAGGACTTATGGGGCAGCATGCCAGTAACCTTGGCGGCCTGATAGCACATGATATAGCTTCCTCACTTCTAAATGCCAAAGCATATATTGTCGATCCTGTTGTGGTAGACGAACTGCAGCCTGTGGCCAGGATTTCCGGTCATCCGGAGATTGAGAGAATTTCAATCTTTCATGCGCTTAACCATAAAGCCGTGGCAAGAATGTATGCAAATTCGATCAACAAAAAGTATGAAGATCTGAACCTGATCGTTGTGCATCTGGGTGGAGGCATCAGCGTAGGCGCTCACAAAAGAGGGAAGGTGATTGATGTTAATAACGCTCTCTATGGGGACGGTCCCTTCTCACCTGAAAGATCCGGGGGTCTGCCCTCCGGACAGCTTGCAGATCTATGCTTCAGCGGAAAGTATACGCATACAGAAATAAAAGCAATGATAACCGGAAAAGGAGGGATGGTTGCTTACCTGGGGACTAACAGCTTCAGGGAAGTTTCAAAAATGGTGGAAAATGGTGATCGGAAAGCAGCACTTATAATGGATGCCGCATCTTACCAGGTCGGAAAAGAAATAGGCGCAATGGCAACGGTTCTTGAAGGTAAAATTGATGCAATAATTATTACCGGAGGTATGGCCTTCCAGGAAAAATTTGTCAACGGTATCAAAACAATGGTGCGTTTTCTTGCGCAGGTTGTAGTTTATCCCGGAGAAGATGAAATAAAATCTCTTGCATTCAACGGTCTTCTTGCTATCGATGGTAAGATTGGTATTAAGACTTACTCATAAGAATTCACGTACTCACCCCTCGAACCCCTCTTTGCGACATCAGCGAGTCTGGCCCGCTTCGGCGGGAGGGAATACAAGGGGGTGAGTACATGTTTGTCATTAAGGATTATTTAATGCCACCGGAATCACCTTTCCGTTGAAGAATTTACTTCCTTTTATTGCGAACCAGGCAATGAATTCAGCCATCTCCCTTGCTGTCACAGGAGCTTTGTAGCCTGGGAACGCCTCCTCAAACATCTCCGTTTGAACCGAGCCGGGTGCAATACAGTTAACAATGATACCATCTTCCCTGAACTCTTCAGCAAGACATTCGGAAAGGCAGGCGAGTGCAGCTTTTGATGCGCTGTAATATGAAAGACCTCTGTATTTTGAGCTTCCCTGATAACCGCCCATACTTGAAATATTTACGATATGTGATCCCCTTATCAACATTGGTTTTAAAGCACGGATCAGTGCTGCAGGACCCAGAAAATTTGTCTCAATAATCTTTATCGCTTCATCCTTGTTGAAATCAACGAAATCTTTGTTAATTATTGTCCCGGCATTATTTATCAGGATATCTACACTTTGAAAATATCCTGAGAGTGTTTCAATAAATTGTTTCTCAAGGACTTCAAAGATTGAGATATCAATTTCAAATGTGAATATGTTCCTGTGTTCTGCTTCTTCAGATAACTGTTGTAATATCTTGTTATTCCGACCTGTAACAAATAGATTATTGTTCTTGTCGTGAGAAAGAAGCAGAACCATCTCTTTACCAATACCCCTTGTACCCCCGTTTATTACGATATTCATTATATTTCAGTATATATTATAAAGTTAGATTTTTTCGTTTATTTGTATTACCCATCAAAGTTACAAAATTGTAATTATGGAACTCAATTATATCATGGCAGTTTGCAGGAGGATCAGGAATCTATTCTTTATCACTGCTGCCATATTGATTATTACGGTTTGTAACCTTTATTGCCAGACCCTCAGGGATGAAGCTCCTCCCCTGAAAGAAAGATTGTTCTATGGAGGAAACTTCGGTCTACAGTTTGGTACTCACACTGATATTGAGATTTCACCGGTTATTGGATTATGGTTGTTGCCAAGGTTGGCAGTGGCTGTGGGTCCCGATTACAGATTCTATAAAGTTCCTGATTACCGCACAGATATCTATGGTGGAAGTGCCTATATGCAGTTTGTTGTTATTCAGGATATTAATTCTATCGTTCCTCTGGGAGCCCATGCCGGAATCTTTCTTCATATGGAGAATGAACTGCTCAGCTTGCAATCATCATTCTGGAAAGATCCACCGTATAAATCAGAAAGGTTCTTTATCAATACTTTACTTGCAGGTGGGGGGATCAGCCAGCAGTTAGGAAGAAGATCTTCACTTGATATGATGATCTTATGGGCTTTAAATGTTTCTCAATATAATCTTTACAGTAATCCCGAGCTCCGTGTAAGCTTTATTTTTTAGAATGAATCTGCCGGAGGCGGAGAAATGAAGGATCTTCATTTTTAAGCGATTTTATTGTTATAGGACTAATTTAATTTATTCTGCTTCTCCGGACAGTAAATTAAATTATATTTGCGGCTGTTTTATTAAACCATTGTCAGTTTCAATGAAAATCGAAAAGAACAGAGTCGTCTCTCTCATATATGAATTGCGGGAAACCAATGCTGAAGGCAGGGTAATTGAACTCGTGGAGGAAAACCATCCTATGACATTCATATATGGCAGCGGCAGGCTGTTGCCGCATTTTGAATTGAATTTATTCTCTATGGAAAAAGGAGATAATTTCAGTTTTGTGCTTAAGTCGGAATCCGCTTACGGTGACAGGAGGGAAGATATGATTATTGATGTGCCCCTTTCCATTTTTCAAAATGATGGAAGAATTGATGAGAACGTTTGCCGTGTAGGCAATGAAGTGCCGATGATGGACAGAGACGGTAATCGCATTAATGGTGTAATTAATGAAATTACAGATAGTTACGTTAAGATGGATTTTAATCATCCTATGGCCGGAACAGATTTACATTTCTCAGGAAAGGTATTGGATGTTCATGATGCTACTGCTGAAGAGATAGATCGGATGAATCATTCATGCGCTTCATGTGGGAGTCATGACGATGTAACCGGCAGTTGTTCCGGATCATGCGTTTAAAATGTTTAAACTTTTAACTTTTCCCCTTCTGATTTTGCAATTATAACTGCACAGCAGGTATCTCCGTAAACATTAATGGTAGTCCGGAACATATCCAGGATCCTGTCGACAGCCAGAATCAGTCCGATACCCTCAAGCGGCAGCCCGACCGCTTTAAGAACTACAGCCATCATCACCAGGCCCGCCATAGGAATTCCTGCTGAACCAATAGCTGCCAGCAGTGCTGTAAATATCACAATTAGCTGCTGACCAAATGTGAGTTCTACGCCATAAGCCTGAGCTATAAATATTACTGCGACGCATTCATATAACGCTGTACCATTCATGTTTATCGTAGCTCCCAGGGGTAGTGTGAAGCCGGCTATTTTATTAGATACCCCGTCATTGTCCTCAACAGCCTCCATTGTCAGCGGTAGTGTTGCATTGGATGATGATGTCGAAAATGCTGTAAGCAAAGGTGTTGCCATATTCTTAAAATGCTTCACAGGGTTTGCTCGCCCAAGGAGCTTCACCGAAAGAGGAAGGGTAACAAATCCGTGGAAGAGCAGTCCTGCCAGGACAGTTATAAAATATAATCCCAGCCTGCTTATAACTTCATTTATCTCGTTGCCCATCTGAATCTGCTGTGCAATTACTTTTGCAGTTATGCTGAAAATACCAAGCGGGGTGAATCTAATAATGAAAAGAGTGATCTTCATTATTACATCCAGGGCCGCATTGAAGACGTCCATCAGTAGAATGCGCGGCTTGTCATTAACTCTCGCTATAAAATAGCCAAAAAGAATGGCAAAGAAAATTATGGAAAGCATCTGTCCCTGTACCATAGCACCAAAGATATTTTCAGGGACTATATTTATCAAAGTTCTTCCAAAACTGTCGGAGGCAGAAGTGATATCCTCAACCGGTATCTTGAAACCAAGTTCAGCACCAACACCTGGCTTGATAAGGGAAACCAGCCCAAAGCCTGTGATAATAGCAAACAGAGTAGATAAAACATAATACCCCATGGTCTTTAATCCAAGCCTGCCGAGGCTTCCAGTGCTCCCAACACTTGCTACACCTGTGGAAATGGAGAAAAGAATCAATGGAATAATGATCATATTCAGAGCCCGGAGAAATATTTCACCCACCCAGTGTGTGTACCTGGTAGCAGTTGGAAAGAAATAACCGAAAAAACCTCCTGCAATAAGCATAATAAGAATCTGGAAATGCAGAGGTATGGAAAACTTTGATTTTGTCATCTGGATATCTTTGAACCCTTAAAGAAAAAGAATTTAAGCAATAATTCCATTTAATAGTCGAATATTTTTAAAATATTATAACCTCCTTAGATTTTAATATTTGAAACAAAAGGGGGGAGGCTATCAAAAAAATCAGTTTTCAGCATCAAAACATTTTCCTATTGGAAATAGTTGAAGTTAATGTTATCGGATCTCAATTTAATTCACAATTTACATTTGTAAATACTATAAAACAATCATAGATATACATTTGTAATCATGTATTTTATGAATTTAACATTACAATAGTAACATTTCTTACTATTAATAGACAATAGATATTAACTTGCATTATATCAGTATATTAATAATGTTAATCTGATCAAGTAGTAGTTTAATCTCAGGTGTTTTATCCTATTATGTCCTCAAAATCATTAGAAAAATGTGTTAATATATTGTATATCAGTTATATATATATCTAAACTCGACAAATACTTTAGAAATACTTGTTATATAATACATTATATATCAATGCAATGCAAGAGATACATGATTCATAAATTCTTATAGGGATTTATTTAGTTACAAATGTAATGCATAAAAGTTATACATGTAAATTGTTTATTATTTACATTTGTAATTCATATTTATTTATCATGAAAGAGCGTATACTCGAATTCCTTAGATCTGAAAATAAATCATCTGCACAGCTTGCAGAAGAAATAGGTGTACAACCTTCAGGGATATCTCATATTCTATCAGGAAGAAACAATCCAAGTCTTGATTTTGTCCTGAAAATGCTTGAAAAATATCCATACTTATCATCAGACTGGCTATTATTTGGCAAAGGGACCATTTACAAGGAGGTAAAATCACAGAATCTATTCGATGAAACCATCGATATGAAGGCTGATTCTATTAAAGAACCAGTGGCGAGGGAGGTATTTACCACTGAAAAGATAAGAAAGCCGGAAAATCATGTTATTACTGATCCCGGTAAGGACACTGAGGTTGAAAAAATCGTCTGGTTCTATGCAAATAATAGTTTCCGGGAGTACTTTCCGGGAGAGCAAAACAAGTAAGCCAGATAACCCGGTGATTAAATGAATTTCGATTTAAAATTTCATGAAATTCATGATTAAAAGTATCTTTGGGCAAACATCCATGAATGGCAAAACGGATTGAATCTCTTAATATTACTGAAAATAAGCGTCTTAATAAGGATTTCTTTATACTTGAACTATCCGGAAAATCAAAAATCCCGGATATGAAGCCAGGTCAGTTTGTCCAGGTGAAGATAGAGGGAAGTCCCGGGACGTTTCTGCGGCGTCCGATCTCTGTACATGATGTAAATTATGGACAGAATACATTAAAGCTTCTTATCCAGATAGCGGGAAAAGGAACAGAAACACTTTCAAGGCTTCAACCGGGTGATATCCTGAATATTATCTATCCTCTTGGCAACTCATTCAGCCTGCCTCCTGAGGGTCAGAATGTTCTTCTTGCAGGGGGGGGTTGCGGTATTGCGCCTCTTTTATTTCTTGGTAAGTATTTAAGGTCAAATGGCTTTCAGCCCGATATTCTGCTGGGTTTCAGAAATACTGAAAGAATTATTGAGTTTAATGATTATAAGGAGATTGGTAAGGTTTTCCTGACGACAGAAGATGGATCTCAGGGTGAAAAAGGTTTCGTAACTCAGCATCCTGTTTTAGCAACTTCTAAATATGATCGTATTTATTGCTGTGGCCCTGATCCGATGATGAAAGCAGTTGCAGAATACAGCAGCAAGAACAATATTTTCTGTGAAGTATCACTTGAAAACCTCATGGGATGCGGTATAGGAGCCTGTCTCTGCTGTGCAGTTGATACCGTAAGAGGAAACCTTTGTACATGTGTCGACGGTCCGGTATTTAATACAAAAGATCTGAAATGGTAAAGCTTGATTTTAAAATAGGTGACCTTCATTTTAAAAATCCTGTTCTGACAGCATCGGGAACCTTCGGATATGGTTTGGAATTTGATGATTTTCTTGATGTATCAAGGCTTGGAGGAATTGTCGTTAAAGGAATAACACTCGAACCCAGGGAAGGAAACCCTTCTCCCAGGATGGCTGAAACACCTTCAGGAATGTTGAATGCAGTTGGATTGCAAAATAAAGGGATAGATTATTTTGAAAAGAACATTTATCCTGATCTGGCTCTCTATAAGACTAATGTAATTGTAAATATTAACGGAAGTTATATTGACGATTATATTACTCTTGCCGGGCGAATTGGAAAACTAAAAAAAATTTCTGCAATAGAGCTGAATATCTCCTGTCCTAATGTCAGAATGGGAGGGATGGCATTTGGTACAAATGAAAAGTCAGCAAGGGAGGTAACCAGGGCAGTGAGAGCTGTTTACCAAGGCAAGCTGATAGTCAAACTATCTCCAAATGTTACAAATATTGTCGATTTTGCCAGAATAGCTGAAGAGGAGGGAGCAGATTCCGTATCCCTGATTAACACTTTGCTTGGAATGTCCGTAGACGTTAAAACGATGAAACCTGCCCTGTCTACAATTACAGGAGGGCTATCAGGACCTGCTATCAAACCAGTTGCATTGAGAATGGTCTGGCAGGTTGCCAGAGCTCTGACCATCCCTGTGATTGGTATGGGAGGCATTATGAACGCTGATGATGCCATTGAATTCTTTCTGGCGGGGGCATCTGCAGTACAGGTCGGAACCGCTTCATTCATTGATCCGCAGGCATCGGTAAAAATCCTGGAAGGCATTGAAAGCTATCTTGTTGAAAAAGGTTTTTCAGATATCAGGGAACTTATTGGTTTACTAAACAAGGTTCATTAGAATTTTGCAAACGAGGAATTGTTTTTCATTTAAATTTATATTTCTTGTATATCCGGATAATTATCTCTATCTTTTCCTTGATTTTTTTTAGCAAATTCAAACATTTTAATCATTTCATTAATCATCGGATACTATAATGGCAGAAAATTTATTAATCGATAATCTTGACAGGAAGATCCTTGACATAATAACAAAGAATGCCAGGATACCATACCTTGAAGTAGCAAGGGAATGCGGCGTCTCAGGTGCAGCAATACATCAGAGGGTTCAGCGGCTTATGAGAAACGGAGTAATAAGAGGATCAGAGTTCAAGGTTGATCCGGTACTTGTCGGCTTTAAAACATGTGCTTATATTGGGATTTTTCTTGAGCATCCGGGCCATTTTCGTGATGTAGTCAAGAAGTTCAGGGATATTCCGGAGATCATTGAATGTCATTATACAACCGGTAATTACTCACTCTTCATAAAAGTCTATACAAGAGATAATGAGCATCTGAAAGACATTCTTACTGAAAAGATCCAGAATATTGCAGGAATCGTTCGCACAGAAACCCTGATCTCCCTTGAGGAGTCGATTAACCGGCAGATACCTGTACTTTCGAAATAGACTTTTACAATATTATGGTACAAAAAGCTGCCTACTGAGCAGCTTTTTATGATCTGGCCGGGGCTTTCTGAACCCTGCAGGTCCGAAACACACGAACCCAGAATCCTTCCGCAAAGCTGAATGCTCTAATTGCCAGCCTGTTGTGTTCAGAAAGTCTACATTCAATGTCGTTGGTGTAATAAATTATTTGACCGGAGAATCGGGTTCTCTTGACATAGCAGTATAATAACTCCAGTCGACAACGGTTGGAATTATCCTCTGGAAGAGTGCAGTAAATCTCCCTTCCCATGTCAGTATCATGTTTCTTTTCCTCTTTACTATCCCTTTAGGAACACATTTTGCGACATATTGTGGAGTCATAAGCCTTTTTTCTTTACGGGGAGATGTTCCTTGTTCCGCGCCGGTTGCAGTCAGAGCATGTACTCTTATTTCGGACGCTGTAAATCCGGGTGCAATTATCATCACGTGTAAACCATTCTTAAGATTTTCGATCCTTATCGTTTCCAGAAATCCATGTATCGCGAATTTAGATGCTGAATAACCTGTTCTGCCAGGTAATCCATGGAATCCTGCAACAGATGACACGCCAATAAGTGATCCCTTGTTAGCAATCAGATAAGGAAGAGCGTATTTTGTACAATAGACTGTGCCCCAGAAATTTGTGTTCATCAAAGTATGAAGTACTTTAAGATCAACATCCTTAAACAGTGCTCTCATAGATATGCCGGCATTATTAACAAGGATGTTTACTGTTCCATATTTTTCAACAGTCTTTTCAACAAGTTTACGGCAATCCTGCTCGAGACTGACATCCGTTTTTATGAAGCTGGCTTCCTGTTTCTTTTCATTTATCTGATCAACGATCATTGATAGTTTTTCTTCAGATCTGGCTGCGAGCATGACTTTGCTACCGTTAGCTGCAAATTCCCGCGCAATGGCCTCACCGATACCAGAAGAAGCACCGGTAACAATTATAACTTTGTCTTTAAAAAGCTTGTTCATCATATTAAAATTTGTTCTAGACAGCATAAGGTACTAATTTAATTATTTTTGGATGACAGATGTTATCTGTGATTAGGATTTGTTACCGGAAAAAAAGGATTAACGTTTGTATTAAAATAAAATTATCATACATTTGCACTCGCAAATTTAACAACAGGATTTAGTAGCTCAGCTGGTAGAGCACATCCCTTTTAAGGATGGGGTCCTGGGTTCGAGCCCCAGCTAGATCACAATGTGTTGGAGAGGAATGAAATATTATTCCTCTTTGTTGTTTAGTTAAATCACGTTCGTACTTTAGACTATTTACAGTGCAAAACTGTCTCAGTACCATATCCTGGATCTGAAAGACTGATTTACCTGTCCCTGAATATTTACGGATTATTCTGTAATGTTTTTCGTGTTCAAACGTCTTCTCATTAAAACAGGTTGTTAACCTTAATTTAAAAATCATGAGAAGATTGTTTACTACACTTGTATTAGCGGTATTTGTAATCTCTGCGCAAGCACAGAGATCAATTGACAGACTTTTTGATAAATATTCCGGGAGTAATGGATTTGTGACACTTAATATTAATGGGACCATTCTGAAACTTCTCAATGTCTGTCAACACGATAATGAAAGAGATAAAGACTCCTGGTCTGCCAGAGTCGACAGGATCAGGATAATGGTCCAGGAAGATAATAATATGGTCACTGAAAACTTTTACGATAAGGTTATCAGGGATATTAACCGTGACCAGTATGAAGAGTTTATGAGAGTAAAAGAACCGGACCAGGACCTGATAATGCTTGTCCGGACAGAAGGCAACAGGATAAAGGAGATGCTGCTGGTAGGTGGTGGTGAAGACAATTTATTAATTCAGATCAAGGGTAACCTGACCTTAAAAGATGCAAAAGAACTTTCGTCTGATATGAGAAGTGATCACAACCTTAATCTCATTTCAGAACAGAATTAATCACGGTAGTTTTTATCTTTGCCGGAACCAGGAATAACTTTCTTTTGCTAATGACCCGTGAAGCATTTAACAATATAATTCATAATAACTACCGGAAGCTTTATTTTATAGCTTTCAGGATACTTAAGAATCAGCAGGAATCAGAAGATGTGGTTCAGGAAGTATTTATGAAGATGTGGATTATGAAAGAGAAACTGGATAACTACGATGATCATGAGGCACTGGCAGTGACCATCACAAAGAACAGATGTTTAGATATGCTCAGGAAATGGAAACATATTGATAAAGATAATATTGGATCAGAAATCATGGACAGGGAACTTTCCCCTTCACCTTATGATCAGATGGTGAATTCTGAAAACGCTGAAATACTTGGCAGGATCATTGATGATCTTCCCGAAGCTTTCAGAAATGTTATACAGCTCAGGGAGATCAACGGATTATCATACGGGGAGATTGCCCGTCAGAATAATGTTAATATAAATACATTGAGGGTTACATTATCCAGGGCGCGTCAGATTGTTAAAGAAAAATATCTGAAATACACTTATGAACGAGGAAAGATTAAAACAATTACTGGACCGTTATTATAACGGCACTTCTTCAGAACAGGAGGAAGCATTGCTCCGGGAGTACTTCATCAGTAATGATCTCATTCCGGGCTATGAGGCTGAGAAAGAGATATTCTGTCACTATTCCGGCACTGAATATTTTCCGGGTCCTTCAGATGACCTTGAGGAGAAGATACTGAAGTCAGTATATGAAAGTGAAAACAACCAGAAAAGAAGAATTGCCGGTAAACCTCTTTATGCACTCATAAGCATTGCCGCAACATTACTGCTGCTTTTCGGATCATACCATCTTATTTTTCATAAAACAGAACCAAGGGATACTTTCTCAGATCCGCAGACAGCTTATGCCGAAACAATGAAGATTCTGACTAATATATCAGTGAAGCTGAATAAAAGCACAATGAAATTACAACCGCTCACCAGGCTCAGCAGTGCAACCCTGTCAAGCCTGGAATCAATTGATAAGTCTGCGTCAATGATTACTGCCGGGCTAAATAAAATACAGGTTTTCGATAAACTTTCCGAAACCGATTATCAGAATAATAATACTATTAATAATAAATAATATACAAGATGAAAAAGGTAATTTTCTTAATAGGAGCTCTTTTTATATCAGCTATAATTAGTGCTCAGTCAAATCCTATTGATGAGATCTTTGAGAAGTACTCTGAGAGAGAGGGATTTACTTCAGTATATATTTCGGGAAGGATGCTGAGCATGCTTGCAAGCATGGAAACAAAGGAGGGTAATCCTGATAATATATTGCACCGTATTAAATCCATAAGGATATTAACAGAGAATGATTCTCTTGCAATTCCAAAAGTAAATATTTACACTGAACTTGCCAGGAAGCTAAACATGTCAGTTTATGAAGAGCTGATGGTTGTAAAAGAGGGCCAGGAGGTTACTAAATTTCTGATTCTCGAGAAGGAAAACGTAATATCTGAACTACTTGTCATTTCGGGAGGTAATGATGGAAACGTCCTGATTTCGATACGAGGGGATCTGAACCTGAAAGAACTCTCGCAACTTTCAAAGACCGTTGGCATTGAAGAACTTGAACAACTGGAAAACGTTGAAGATAAGAAGCCTGGCAAGTGATTTTATGATGCGATATTGTGTAATGCAACCTTTATCAGGCTGATTTTGTTATATAAATTGTGGGATCTATATTCTGAAAATTGATCTCAGGATTCATTTTTTTTTATATTTGTATTATAGTTATAATAAAATCAGACAATTATGAACACATTATTCTTGAGACGAATTACTGTTTTGATGAGCACGGCTCTTATCACGTCGTCATCAGTTTTTTCACAGTTAAATAATGTTGACTATTTAAGAAGTTCTCCTGCAGATGGTGTTGAATTCATTGAAGCCTATGTTACTCCATGGGCAAATGCATTTGGTGCAGGTCTGAACGGAAGCTGGTATAATTCCGCCAAACCCCACAAATTTGGAGGATTTGACATTACAATGGGAGTAAATGTTGGAATTGTTCCTTCATCAGCTGAATCTTTTGACCTTTCAACACTTGATCTTTCCGCAAATTTATCACCGAAAACAGGCACTGCCCCAACAATTGCAGGTCCCAAAAATGATGGACCTGTGATGACATATTCTCAGAGCGGGGTCACTCTTGCCACATTCAATACACCTTCGGGGACAGCCTGGAAATATATCCCTGTTCCGACTCTTCAGCTTGGCATAGGTCTTCCTCTTGGAACTGAAGTGAAAGTCAGGTTCATTCCACGGCTTCCTGTAAAGGATGGCGACATTATGTTATGGGGCGTAGGATTAATGCATAGTATCATGCAATACATTCCCGGGAATAAACTTCTGCCAGTCGATGCTTCAATTTTTGCAGGTTATACAAAACTAAATGGAAATGTCCCGGTAAGCCTTCAGCCATCAACTCTTAATGGTCATTTCCCAAATTATACAACTTACTCTCTTGCTACTTCTTTCACTGACCAGAATCTTTCGGCAACTGTTGAAGCATTGAATGTGAGCGCTATTGTTTCAGTAAACCTGCCTGTTATATCATTTTATGGCGGACTGGGCTATAGCAAAACATCGACACTTGTGGAGATGACCGGTAATTTTCCGACCCCGACACTGGTTACTCCGGTTGCTGCTGCTCCATATGCTGAATATAATGACAGCGGGGTTAAGAAAGGTGCTGATTTTCCTGAAATTGATATTCAGAGTTTTTCAGGACTCAGGGCTAATATCGGCTTCAGAATAAAACTGGCAGTAGTTACAATTCATGCCGATTATACAAGAGCACAGTACAATGTATTATCCACTGGTTTAGGAATATCATTCAGATAAAAATTATCTCCCTTATATTTACATCCCCTGGACTGATAAATATCCGGGGGATTTTTTTTGGTTCCATAGTCTGCATTGAAAGTCAATTTAAATTTATTTACTTGCATCAGGACTAAAAATGATCCGGCTAAAGTGGAAGATAACAAAATACAATCAGGTTACAGAGCTTTGCTTCGTGCATCCAGAAATTCAGTTGCACGGGAGGAGATCCCTAAGATAAGAAGAGCCCTTGATCTGGCAATAGGGGCATGTGGAGGGAATGTTATCCTTACAGGTGAGATGGAGATACTTCATACTCTTTCTGTTGCCCGGATAATAGCAGGGGAGATGGGACTGGGCCTCACTTCAATAATCACCGCTATTCTGCACGATTCATACAACAGACTGGGAATAAGTCCTGAAGAACTGGAGAAAGAATTTGGTAAAAAGGTTGTTGAAATACTGAATGGCTTTTCAAGGGTGACCAGTATTGATTCTATGCAGTCATCTTACCAGGCTGAAAATTTCAGGAAATTGCTTTTAAGTCTGGCAGATGACGTCAGGGTAATACTCATCAAACTGGTTGAGCGTCTTGAATATATGCGCAATATCGATTTGGCTCCTGAAAAGGAGAAAATGCCGCTGGCCTCTGAGACATATTTTCTGTATGCACCCTTAGCGCACCGCCTTGGTTTCTATAATATAAAGTCGGAAATGGAGGATCTGGCAGTCAGGTACATCGAACCTGAACAGTACAGGTTCGTTGAAAGCCGTCTGAAGCAGACTACTGCTTCCAGGAACAGACTCATCAGGGATTTCTCAACACCGCTTCAGGAAAAACTGGAGAAGCAGGGTTTTCAGTTCATAATTAAAAGCCGCACCAAATCAATACATTCCATAATGCTTAAAATGAAAAAGCAGGGAGTGGAATTTGAGGAGGTTTATGATCTTTTTGCTATAAGGATAGTAATTGACAGTCAGGGCGATAACGAAAAATCGGACTGCTGGAGAGCCTACTCTGTTGTGACTGATCTTTATCAGCCAAATCCAAGCAGGTTGCGGGACTGGATATCAGTTCCAAAATCTAATGGTTATGAATCTCTCCATACAACAGTTGTTGGTCCGCGGGGAAAATGGGTTGAGGTTCAGATACGATCTGCAAGAATGGATGAAATTGCAGAAAAGGGTCTTGCAGCTCATTTTAAGTACAAAGGGATCAAGGGAGAGGGTGGCCTTGATACATGGCTTTCAAAAATGCGTGAGATCCTGGAATCCCCTGAAAAAGAGGATAATGCATTCCTTGATCAGGTCAGGTCCGGATTATATACCGATGAAGTTTTTGTATTTACTCCAAAAGGCGATTTGAGACAGCTTCCGGCAGGAGCAACCGTTCTTGATTTTGCGTTTGATATTCATACAGCTGTCGGATCTTCATGTGTTGCAGGGAAGGTTAATGGCAAAAATGTAACCATCAGGCATATTCTTCAGAACGGTGATCACGTCGATATTATCCGGTCAAAGAATCAGAAACCGAAACAAGACTGGCTCTCATTTGTCGTGACAAACAAAGCAAAAACCAAGATTAAGCAGGTTCTGAATGAAGAGAGAGTCAAAGCAGCAGCTGAAGGTAAGCAGATATTAATGCGTCGTCTTAAGAACTGGAAAATCCCGTTCGGCGATGCTGTGATACAGAAACTGCTAAACCACTTCAATTTTAAAACGGCACAGGATCTGTATTACCTTGTTGAAACCGAAAAAATAGAGCTTCTTGATATAAAAGAGATTCTCCTGAAGGATGAATCTTCAACGGGCCCAAATCCATCTGTTGCTCAACCTGAGAAAGAGTCGGTTGATGTACAATATACTGATTTTCTTATAATTCAGGATAGTATGGAAGGACTTGATTACCGTCTGGCAAAATGCTGTAATCCTGTTTTTGGTGATGCCGTATTTGGGTTTGTAACAATTTCCGAGGGGATTAAAATACACAGAAAAGGATGTCCTAATGCTCATAATATGATGGCAAGATATCCTTACAGGGTAATTTCTGCCCGGTGGACAAAAACAAAAAGCAGTCCATCATTTATTGCTTCCATCAAAATAACCGGAATCGAAGATGCTGGCATTGTAAACAGAATTGCTGATATCATCTCAGCCTATAACCTGAGCATCCGGAATTTCAACTATAATATGGATGAAGGAATGTTTGAAGGTTTACTTAATATAATGGTACCGAATAATGATGTCCTTCATGGATTTATAAAAAAGATTCAATCTCTGAAAGGCATCCAGAAAGCTACCCGGCTAAACAGTGAATAAGCCGAATGATGAAAAGGAATAGAATATGAGCCCCAATGGCTGTTTTTCATGTCAATATCTCTTATCAGGTTTGATTGGAAGCTTTGCCAGTTTTTCGACCTCGATTGAAGGGTACCCGAACTCTTCGACAACTTTTCCAAGGATAAGGTATGTACCTGCACCTTTGAAAGGATACTGTTTCAGCGATTGCGGAAAATGAGTTGTATCAAAGAAACTGCCTTCAGGATCAATAAAACAACCAAAATTCATCCATTCCTTTTTTATAGTTTTTATGTATTTGATTGTCACCAGGTGACCGACCATCCTGACACTCTTCCCTTTATGCTTCATCATTTCACGTGCATTGATCTCACCACGATATAATGTTTCAAGCATATCAAACCATGTCATTGATACAGGGAAACTTAACAGCTCTATCTCATCATAAGCATCATCCAGTTTATCCTGTTCCAGGTCGGGGAGGGTAAACTCTTTTACGGGAGAGGAGAAGAGAGGCCTCATCGGTTCGGGTTTGCATTTATTTATCAGCATATGGGCTTCCCAGAGTAACTCTGCCTTTTTCTTCCCGGTAAACCTGAATGCTCCGACCCTGATAAGGAGGATCACCTGTTCCAGTCCCGGACTGACCCGTGTTATAAAGTCATTCAGATCAATGTAGGTTCCTTCAGCACAACGGTTCACTTCAATCGATGCGGCAATCTTATCTTCGAGGTTCATAATATGAATAAACCCGAGGTATATATCTGTTCCATAAATGGTTGTCCTGTAATTGCTTTTATTAACACAGGGTTGCTGTATTGAAGCTCCGTATCTTTTTGCCTCGTGAACATATACCCATGTACGGTAAAACCCTCCGAAATTATTAATGACGGCAACCATGAATTCAAGAGGGTAGTGGGCTTTCAGATAAAGGCTCTGGAAGCTCTCAACCGCATACGATGCCGAGTGTGCTTTTGAGAATGAATAACCTGCAAACGATTCTATCTGCCGCCATACCTCTTTTGTAAGTTCATCACTGTATCCCTTTTCGTGGCAGTTTGAGAAGAATTTGTCGATGATCCGCTTCATCTCCTGTCTGGACCGGTACTTGCCACTCATTGCCCGGCGCAGGGTGTCGGCATCAGAAAGATCGAGACCTGCAAAATGATGGCACACCTTAAGTACATCCTCCTGGTAGACCATAACACCGAAGGTCTCCTCAAGTTGTTTTTTCATTACCGGATGTAAGTACTTGAATTTGTAAGGATTATGGAATCGATAGATATATTCCCTCATCATCCCGGAGCGGGCAACACCCGGTCGTATTATCGAACTTGCAGCTACAAGCGTTGTATAATCATCGCACTGAAGTTTTTGCAGAAGTCCGCGCATCGATGGACTCTCGACATAAAAGCAGCCTTTTGTTTCGCCGTTTTTCAGATACTCCTTTATTTTCAGGTCGCTTTTGAATTTCTGTATTGCATGGATATCAACGTCAACTGAACGGTTACGGAGAATTATCTCGGCGCTTTCCCGGATATGGCCGATACCCCGTTGACTGAGTATATCAAGCTTCTCAAAGCCGATCTCTTCAGCAGTGTACATATCCCATTGGGTAGTCGGAAATCCTTTCGGAGGCATGTCCAGTGCGGTATAGCTTGATACCGGTTCTTCTGATATAAGTATGCCGCCGGCGTGTATGCTTCTCATGTTGGGAAAGTCGGCTATCCTGTGACCGGTTGAAAAGATAATGCTGGTTATCTCATTGCGGTTTGTTTCTGATGACGGGTTATCAATCAGTGCATCAATCTCTTCTTTCGGAAGACCATGAACTTTTCCGAGCTCCCTGACTATTGACTTGCCCCTGAAGGTGCTAATTGTTCCGAGAAGTGCCGTATGACCGTAACCATATCTTTTAAATATATAATCGATAACCTCATCACGTTCTTTCCATGAATAGTCGATGTCGAAGTCGGGAGGACTGCTCCTTCTCGGATTTATGAACCTCTCAAAGTAAAGGTTTAGATCAATAGGGTCAACATTAGTTATTTTCAGGCAATAAGCAATAATGGAATTTGCTCCGCTTCCCCTTCCTACATGGTAGAAACCTCGTGCCATTGAGTAGCGGATAATGTCCCATGTAATGAGAAAATATGCTGAAAATCCAAGTTTGTCGATAATTTCAAGTTCATGCTTTATTCTTTTTTTTGCCTCACTGTTCTGGTTGCCATATCTGTATTTCATTCCATCCCAGGCAAGTTTCTCAAGTAGGAGTTTGTCGTCGTACCTGCTTGCTGAAAAGATCTTTTTGTTTTTATGACTTTTAAAATCAAAGGATATGTTGCAATCTTCCTGTAGTTTATTTGTATTGTCGATTATTCCGGGGTACTCTGAAAATATTTTCCTGAAGTGATCCGGAGAATACGGGAATTCATTCTCCCCGGCAAATTGCCATGGCTTCAGGTGGCTGAGCAGAATATTATTGTCGACTGCCCTGAGACTTTTATGAATGAAGATATCAGTATTGTCTGCAAATGTCACCGGATGCATGATTACCATTTTATTCCTGTCGGAAGGAATAAGTGTAAGGATCTTGTTTATTTCTCCGGTTTTTACACCTATGCGTTCATTATCAAATAGTTTACGATCAGGATATTTCGAAAGAGAGTAAATAATGTACGATTCTGAGAATTGCGGAGCAGGGAAGGGTATCTCTGTTTTTTCGAAATTACGCTTTGACAGAAATTCATTCAGCTCACGCATACCTTTGTTATTCCGGGCTATTCCGGTGTATTGCAACTCATTGTCATTTCTGAATTCAATGCCGGCAACCGGTTTAATATTGTTTTTGATACATTCTCCCGCGAATTCAGGTATTGCAGTAGAGTTATTGATGTCGGTAAGTGCAATGGTTTCAGCTCCTGCAGCAGCGGCTTTCAATACAAGCTGTTCAGGAGACATTGTTCCGTAGCGGAGACTGTAATATGTGTGACAATTTAAGTACATATTATAAAGTGGCTCAGAGGTTCAGTGGCTCAGAGGCTCAGTGGCTCAGAGGCTCAGTGGCGCAGTGGCGCAGTGGCTCAGTGGCGCAGTGGCGCAGAGGCAAAACTGGTTATTGATAATTGTAAATGCCACTCCGCCTTTACGCCGTTATGCCGTTGCGCCGTTGCGCCGTTGTGCCGTTCTAATGTCCAACTCCATACATCATATATCCCTTCAACCTTTCTTCCATCATTTCCTGCTCTTTTACAGCACTTTCGAGCTGTTTGAGGGCTTTTTCCTCTTTTTCGGTAATAGTCATAACTCCGGCGGCTCTCCGCACTGCATCGCGTCCGAAACGTTTTCTGAGCTTATCCATAGCCATATAAAGACTTACCTTCTCCGGTGTATCATCAAACATATCGAGCTGCTGAACACCTCTTACCAGGTGACTGAATCGCACACCAATGAGCCTGATAAGCATTCGCCGCTGGTAGAGTCTTGCAAAAAGCTCTTTTGCGATATCAGTGAGCACATGGTCGAAAGAGGTATATGGTATCCTTTTCTGCAGGGTATGTGTATCAAAATCTGAATACCTTATTTTTACCGTGAGACAGGAGGTTAGCTTTTCCTGCTTTCTAAGTTCATAGGCTATCTTTTCCACCATGCTTACCAGGAGCTGGTTAAGCCTTACCATATCGGTGGTGTCTTTTTCAAATGTATGCTCGGTGCTTATTGATTTCTGTTCCGAATAGCTGATCACAGGAGTGGAGTCTATTCCGTTGGCTCTTTTCCATACTTCAATGCCGTTTTTACCCATAAGCTTTTCGAGCATTTCGGCAGGGATATTCCTTAAGGTGAATATGGTCGCTATCCCCATAGAACGGAGAACATGATAAGTCTTTTGTCCGATCATCGGGATCTTGCTTATGGAGAGCGGGTCGAGGAAGGGGAGGACTATATCTTTTTTTACTTCGATCTCTCCGTTTGGCTTTGCCTCGCCGGTCGCGATCTTTGATACGGTCTTGTTTATGGAAAGCCCGATGGATATTGGCAATCCTGTCTCCTTTATAATATACTGGCGCAGTTCATGTGACCATTGATAGCAACCGTAGAAGCGGTCCATTCCGGTGATATCGATATAGTGCTCATCGATCGATGATTTCTCATAAAGAGGCGCTCTCCCGGCAATTATCTCTGTCACTATGTTTGAATAGTTGCTGTAAGCCTCCATGTCGCCGCGGATTATTATGGCATCGGGACACATGTTTCTGGCCATCTTCATCGGCATTGCTGAGTTTACACCGTACTTTCTGGCTTCATAACTGCAGCTTGATACCACACTGCGGTCCGATATGCCGCCTATTATCACCGGCTTACCGGCAAGCCTGCTGTTATTAAGCCTTTCAACCGATACGAAAAAGGTGTCGAGGTCAAGATGCAGTATGGAACGGTCTATGTTGCCTGCCAGGAACATAATGAAGTGACTAGAGTTACGAGTGACTAGAGTTACGAGTGACTAGAGTTACGAGTGACTAGAGTTACGAATGACTAGAGTTGCTATTAACTTTAGCTCACGCCTGACTATTTAAGTTTTTACCAATTGAAGCAAAAATTGCCAGCAGTTCATCGGCCTCAATGATGATTCCTTTAAGTTTTTCGTTTTCGATCCATTGTAAATCCTTGACAATCTCCAACCAATAACATGTTTCACTGGCTTCACTTTCACAGATTTTAATTTTACTCTTAAAATCCGCTCTGCTTCTGGCTCTGACTGCCTCACGGTAATTTGCACCAATGCTAGTTCCGGACTTAGTCATTTGATTCCTTATTACCTTTCCTTCAACACTGTTAGTCAGAAGTCCAGATAATTTAATGATTCCTATTGCAAAAGCTTTTGTCCTCTTCTCAAGCTTCCTGCTAAACTCCTTGTTTTCCATATATTTTAACTTTAGTCACTCGTAACTCTAGTCACTCCAAACTTTTTTCTTAAATAATTTGTTTGTTTCAAAACTATCTTTTACTTTTGATTAAAAATTAATCAATATTCTGATTACAATATAATCAATTTTTATTATGTACTTCGCAGCCAACATAAAATTTTTAAGAAAAAGAAGGGACAGAACACAGGATGATGTTGCTGTTGCCCTTAATCTGAAACGTTCTACCCTGAGCGGGTATGAGAACGGGGTGGCCCAGCCGGGAATTGAAATACTGGTTTCATTTTCCAGGTATTTCAACATGTCCATCGATACCATGCTTAAGATCGATATGTCAAAACTGTCGGAAAGCCAGCTCGGCGAACTCGAGAGGGGATATGACGCATATATTAAAGGCAGCAACCTGAGGGTTCTGACTACAACAGTAAATTCAGATAACAGGGAAAATATTGAACTTGTCCCGGAAAAGGCAAAAGCCGGATATGCTACAGGCTATGCTGATCCTGAATATATCGGTGAACTGCCAAGATTCCGTTTACCTTTTCTTTCCGAAAAAAGGAAGTACAGGACATTTCAGCTGAAGGGTGATTCAATGCTTCCCATACCCGACGGTTCATGGGTTACAGGCGAGTTTGTACAGGACTGGAACGAAATAATCAGCGGAAAAGCTTATGTTGTCTTTACCATTAACGATGGTATAGTATTCAAGGTTGTAGAGAATAACCTTAAAACTGACGGGAAACTGGTGCTCTATTCACTTAACCCCATGTATGAACCTTATGAAGTTCATATTAATGAGGTTAAGGAATTATGGAAATTCGTGAACTACATCAGCAGTGAGCTTCCGGAACCTGTAATGCCCGAAAAACAGCTGATACAGGCAGTTGCAACCATGAAAAACGACCTTGCAAGAATAAAGGCGAAGATCGGTAAGGATATCTCCGATATAAATGAAGTAAACTGAACAAAAAAAGATCCCCTCCTGGGAGAGCCTGTCCCGCTTCGGCGGGAGGTTTGGGATGGGTTTTATTAACTCTATATATAAATCCACTTTCTTCCATCGAAGTTTATGGAAAAAGTATCCATTACCGGAAGGTCATCCAGATGAATCATAACATGAGGTAAGCTGAGTAACTCATTAATGTTTTTATTGTTAGAATTGTCAGACTTCATGATAATAAACAATCCTGGTTTAACATAATGCCGCAAAGCAGGTGATTCACAAACGACCGGTGTTCCTTCAGGAATGAGTTTCATAATCTCACTGAAGGCATTAATCAATTCATTGTCTGTTGTTTTGGCGAAATAAACCCGGCCGGCTCCGGCTTTCAGCATCCGGGAGGTATCCTTGTTTGTCCTGTCGTTTGTCTCTTCATAAACTGAATACCCTGGTTTGCTGACAATCAAATTCAGTCCGGGAGTGGTTTCATGAAAATGAGGGGTGATCTTAATGGCGACTATTCCAGAATCTCTGAATTGTTCTATCACCCTGCAGGCAAGGGTTGTTTTTCCGGACTTATTGCCGGTCCCTGCTATAAGTAAAAGGTTAGTGACTACCATAATGCCAGAAATAAAAAACTCTGTGTTCCTCTGTTTCTTCTCCTGCTTTCGCTGAAGTTTCAGCAGGCAAAGATGTGTTAACTCTGTGTAACCTGGAAGAACTTACACAGAGTGACACAGAGAAGACACAGAGTCACACAGAGTCTAAGATATAAATACTTTAGTTTATTCTTTTGTCAATTCAATAATGAGCTGAATGATTTTTTCATTCTCAGTTTCCGGAATTTTACCTGTATATAGAGCCCTCACAACCCTGTTCTTGTCTACAATCACAACACTATAGCTGTCTTTGGGTAAACCCCATTCTTTCAGTAATTTACCATCATAATCAAATAGAATTGTAGTATCATATTTTTTGGCTTTTTTACCTGCAATCATCCTTATGAGACCATTAGGTTTCCATGTTGATTTGGTATCGACAATTCCGAAGCCCTTGAAAAAATCTTTATTTATGATCTTATCAACATCAGCAGCCTTATCGATTGCATCATTAAAAGGATCATTCATATCAGATTCATCAGGATCTACATAGTTGATCTGGAGAACCTTACCAGGCCAGGAATTCATTGTAAATTCCTTTTTGTCTGCATCTGGAAAGGTCCATTCAGGAGCTTTCATGCCAACTTCAAGCTTAGTTCCGGTCTGTCCATAAACAGAAATCATTGCCAGAGAAGCGAATAGAAAAGTGAAGGTCATTTTTTTCATACTAATGTTTTTATAATTAGATCGAAATATATGAATTTTTTATTATAAACTGATTTTCATCTGTTTTTTAAAATAATCCCGTTAACAATATTACTTTTGCAGTCTCAATTTTTTCTATGCAATCATTAAGGAATATAGCAATTATTGCACATGTCGATCATGGTAAGACGACTCTGGTCGACAGGATAATACAGGAATGCAAGGTTCTGGATCAGCGGAAGGATGTGGGTGATTTGATCCTGGACAGTAATGAGCTGGAGAGGGAAAGGGGAATAACAATTATTTCCAAGAATGTGTCTGTAAAATATAAAGGCGTAAAGATCAATATAATAGATACTCCGGGACATGCGGATTTCGGGGGCGAAGTGGAACGTGTTCTGAAAATGGCAGATGGTGTTCTGCTGCTTGTGGACGCCTTTGAAGGACCCATGCCGCAGACAAGATTTGTACTTGGAAAAGCGATAAGTCTTGGTCTGAAACCCATTGTTGTCGTCAATAAGGTAGATAAGGAAAATTGCCGGCCAGATGAAGTGCAACAGGATATCTTTGAGCTGATGTTCAATCTTGATGCTTCTGAGGAACAGCTTGATTTTGAAACTGTATTCGGTTCATCCAAATATGGCTGGATGAGCAAAGACTGGAAAAAGCCATCAACCGATATCACTATCCTTCTTGACACAATTCTTGAGCAGATACCGGAACCTCCGTATATTGAAGGTACTGCCCAGATGCAGGTAGCTTCGCTGGATTTCTCCAGTTATGTAGGACGAATTGCAATCGGAAGGGTCTTCCGGGGTGATATTAATATCGGGGTAGATTATACTTTGTGCAAAAAAGATGGAGAGGTGCGGAAGGTAAGGGTTAAGGAACTATTTTTATTTGAGGGGCTTGGACGGCTTAAAACAGACAGTGTAAGATGTGGCGATCTCTGCGCGGTTATCGGACTGGAAGATTTCGAGATAGGGGATACCCTCGCTGATCTTCTGAATCCGGAAGCGCTCCAGAGAATTGAGGTCGATGAACCGACGATGAGCATGGTCTTCACAATAAATAATTCACCTCTCTTTGGTAAAGAAGGTAAGTTTGTAACATCCAGGCATTTAAGGACCAGGCTCATGAGGGAAACAGAAAAGAACCTTGCGCTCAAAGTAGAAGAGACTACTTCAGAAGATACCTTTAATGTATTCGGCCGGGGCATACTTCATCTTTCAATACTTATCGAAACAATGCGCCGCGAAGGTTATGAATTCCAGGTTGGAAAACCGAAGGTGATATTTAAGGATATAGATGGCAAAAAATCAGAACCATACGAAACACTTTCAATTGATGTCCCTGCTGATTTTTCCGGAAAGGCCATTGAACTTGTTACCCAGAGAAAAGGTGAAATGATTGTCATTGAACCGAAAGGTGACCTTGTCCATCTTGAGTTTGACATTCCCGCCAGGGGAATAATAGGTCTGCGCAATAATATGCTCACAGCTACTTCCGGTGAGGCTGTTATGCATCACCGGTTCAGAGCTTACGATAAATATAAAGGGGACGATCTTTTACCCAAACAATACGGATCCCTTATTTCACTTGAAAAGGGAATGGCTACCGGCTATGCAATTGACAGGCTTCAGGACCGTGGCAGGTTTTATATTGATCCGGGAGATCAGGTCTATAAAGGTCAGGTTGTTGGCGAGAGTACCCGTCCTGGAGACATCGAGGTAAATTTAGTAAAGGGGAAAAAACTCACCAACATGAGAGCTTCGGGTTCTGATGATAGCCTGAAAATTGCACCAAAGCTCAAATTCTCACTCGAGGAATCGATGGAGCAGATTAAGGATGATGAATACCTTGAAGTTACCCCACTGAACCTCAGAATGCGAAAAGTGCCTTCATATAAATTCGCTTAAGTGCTGCAATTATTCAAAAAGTCATTTAACGGCTTCATAGCACGGCAGGCACTTACAATATACTCTAAGCAACTTTCTGAAGTCATTTTGCTGTCTGAAATCTGGCGGGCAGAAAGGAAACTCTTTAATTTTAATAATTCAATATGAGGGTGATCCCTGGAATAACCTTTCGGGGCACTCTTTAGTTTTTCACCTTCAATAGCTCCAAAGAATCTTATGAAATCAGGATCGCTTGTGATTTTTAGAAATTCTTTTCCATGCTCAGCAATCTTTTCCCTGATGGCTGATAACCAAGCTGATGGGGGCATGTATGCACCACCGGCGATCATACTGTTCCCTGGTTCAACATGTATGTAGTATCCGGCAAACCGGTCACCGTTTCTTTTTCCTCCCCGGACAACAAATGCACCCAGATGGGTTTTATAAATCGTCTTATCATTTGAAAACCTGATATCACGGTTGATCCTGTAAGTGCAGCTTTTAGATTCGAGACCCTTAAGTATCGGATCAAACAAGGAGATTTCGTCTATGGCAGCCTGAACAAATGTTTCAAAATCAGACCTGGCTGATTCATATCTTTTTCGGTTTGCATTAAACCACTCTTTGTCGTTATGCAGCTTAAGGTCAGACAGAAACTGAATCGTGGATTTTTGAATTGTCGCCATTTCGTATTATTTTTTGATTCTGCAAGTTTAATAAACTTTTTTACTGCTGGTTTCATTTCTTCATAATTCATCATACTACTGATGTCACAGCAATGTTTTTGGTTATATTTGAAAAATAGCAAGTTCACTTAAAATATAATATAATGACAAGGAAAAGAGTATTTTATGGTTTACTGATTTTCTTTCTGGCTGTACTTACTGGTGCAGCTGTTTACATGAATTCATTGCTTCCTATAATAACCGGCTATACTGCAAAAAAAATGTGTTCAGCTGTTTTTATCTCAGAAAGAAAGCCTGCAGAGGTTGAGAATAAAGACCTGAACTTTTCATTTATAAAGTATACAAAAAGCAATGTGGACTATGAGGATAAGAGTGTAACCAGCAAGTTTTTATGGGGAAAATCCAAAGCAATTTACAGAGATGGCTTTGGGTCGACACTTTTGAGAGGGGTAGAGGAGGAGGTTCTCAGGAAAATCAAATTTCCGGCAGTTACTATACCCGGATATTCACAGGATACCACTAACTGGCCCCTGGGGAATCTTCTGGAAGATTCTGTAAAAACAGGTATTAATCAGACTGAACTTAACGGAATAGCGAAAAGACTAATCGATGAAAACGGTTACAACGGAACCGCTTTTGCTTTTCTGGCACTTCATAAAGGAATCCCTGTTGTCGAGGCATACAGGGCTCAGTTCAATCCGGCTACCCGTTTTTTAAGCTGGTCGATGTCAAAAAGTGTAATTAATGCGATGGTTGGAATTCTGGTAAAAGAAGGGAAACTGGATATTTCAAAGCCGGCAGATATCAGAGAATGGAAAGATGATGAAAGAAGCAAAATTACGATGAATGATCTTCTGCAGATGCAGAGCGGTCTTAAGTGGAATGAGGATTACGGGAACAGATCAAATGTGAATGTGATGCTTCATTTTGAAAGCGATATGGGAAAATATGCTTATGATCAGCCATTGGAATATCCGGCCGGGACTCACTATTATTATTCATCAGGCACGGCAAATATTATAAGTCATATTATCAGAAAACAATTTTCTGATGACTCCCTGTACTATTCGTTTGTGTATTCCAGTCTGTTCAATAAAATCGGAATGCCAGATGCTATATTTGAAGCAGATCCTTCCGGGACCCTGGTAGGTTCATCATATTTATATGCGACAGCCAGGGATTATGCTCGATTCGGACTGCTGTACCTGAACGATGGTATTTTTAACGGTGAACGTATCCTGCCTGAAGGATGGGTTAAATACAGCAGGACTCCGGCTTCAAACAGCAATGGTGAGTATGGTGCACTATTCTGCCTCAATAAAATCAAGGCAATGACTACCAAACCTGAAGATGAGTTTTATCTTTCCGCACCTGAAGATATGTTTTATTGTGATGGACATGATGGTCAGGAAATTTTTATTCTGCCATCACAGGAACTTGTAGTTGTAGTTCTTGGATTTTCCCCATCCTCGAATGGCGGGATGGATTTTGACAGCCTTCTGAAAGATATATTAGGTACTCTGTAAATACAACTCTTTACATTATCTGATTTTACTTTGTCTGCTTAAACAAGGTGGAGGCAGATGTCAATCAGTAAAGCTATATCGGATAGAAGCTCGGACGAGAATTTCCTTTGACATAAAATCTTTGTCGATATAGGACTCGGCAGAGCCTCGTCGCTATATCTGATTTTACTGTGTCATCTGTAACGAAGTGAAGGATGATGTCAATCAGCATTGAGGATCGGGGGGAAAAAGATGAGAATTTCCTTTGACATAAAATCTTTGTCGATATAGGACTCGGCAGAGCCTCGTCGCTATATCTGATTTTATGTCAATCAGCAGAGCTGAACGGAAATTCTCTTAGAAAGCCTATAATTAATATTATGTCAAATAGAAAAAATTAATGTACATCCGGAACAATAACCATAAACCAGAACCTCTATCCTCTCAGAGTAATATCTATCTAAAATAAAGAAGGGTGCCCTTTTGAGACCCCCCCCTATAATATATTAAATTGTTAACAGGTTACTTCTGTTCGATAGCATTAAGTTTAGCTTTGATTGTCTCGTATTTCGGAGCATACTGCGGATCAAGCTGCTTCATCCTGTAGTATAATTCCTGCAGACTTCTCATTGCATACACGTCATCCGGTTTCAGTTCATGAGCTTTTTCCATAAAAGGAAGCGCTTTTGCATAAACAACGTTAGCTTCATCAATAGCTGCACTGTATTTCTTCACATCCATTATATCATTAGCCTTAACGAACATATCTGCAGCTTTATTTATATATGCAGCACCCAGACCATATTGTGTTTCAAACATTTCCGGTTTCAACTCGATAGCTTTAATAAGCTCAGGGATAGATTCATCATTTCTGCCCTGGTTAAGGTAAGTAAGTCCGGCTGCAAGGTAAAGGCTGAAATTTGCAGGATCAGCTTCTTTTGCAACCTTAATATAATTGAGAGCCTCTTCCAATTTATTGCTCTTCAGATACAGATCGATCAGCTGAAGAGTAACAGTCTTGTCATCGGGGAATTTATTGGGCAGATCAAGAAGGTAACTTTCCGCTTTGGTGGTATCTCCCAGCCCCAGATAGCACTCATATATCTGGTAATATGGCGTAATTCCCAGGTATTTCATCTCAGCGCATTTTTCGAAATACTTCATACCTTCATTGTATTTTTTTGCATTTACTGCAGCCAGACCGGCATTATAATACATTCCTGTATCAATCCCGCCAACATAATTATCGCTTTCAGTTATTTGAATCTGCGATGCAAATGATTTAAGGGCACCTTCATAATCCTTGGCTTCGAATCTTTTCCCTCCCTGAACATATAAATCAAGAGCAAGAGAATTATAAATACCACTTGTAATGATCTTTTTCTTGGTCGTTCCTTTTACATCCAGTTCCATTGCCTTTTCATAAGCTGTATACGCTTCGGCAAGCGGATCAGTAAAATAACCATTGTATTTTGGATCATCAGCTTTAAATACCGCCTGACCCAGTTTCCCTTTTGCAAAATAGGTATTGAACCAATTCATTGACTTCTCATTTGTAAAAGCCATATCTAATGCTTCTTTGGCTTTATCAAGAGTTCCCAGGTCAATGAATGAGAGTGCTGAGGTTACTTTCCCTTTCTGTGCCATTAATCCCAGTGAAATACTGACGGCTGCTATAAGCAGAAAAAACTTTTTCATGTTTATGATTTTAATTTGTTTTTAATGTAAATAAATAATTTTTCAAATGTATAACTTTAGTTATTAATCTTCAAATTCTTTGCCAATTTCATCTGAAGCAGAATTATTTTCATTTGTATCAATCCCTTCAATTACTTCATTCTCTTCAGTAACTTCAACACAGGCTACAGATGCAATGATATCATTCTCTTTAAGATTGATCAGCCTTACACCCTGCGTGGCTCTTCCCATAACCCTCAGTGCTGATACGGGACTTCTCAGGATATTTCCAAACTGAGTTATGATCATAAGATCATGATTATCAGTAACATCCTTAAGAGCGATCAACGAACCCGTCTTTTCCGTTATGTTAATGGTCTTCACCCCTTTTCCACCCCTGTTTGTTATTCTGTATCCATCAATGTCTGACCTTTTTCCGTAACCTTTTTCAGAAACAACAAGAATATCTTTTTCTTTATTCTCAATTGTGATCATCCCTATAACGAAATCAGTCTTCTCGTTTGCCAGTCTGATCCCTCTGACACCTGATGCGGTACGTCCCATCGGTCTGACTGATGCTTCAGGGAAACGGATAGCCCGGCCTGATCTTACAGCCAGCATAATATGGTGATTACCGTTTGTCATCCTTGCTTCAAGAAGCTCATCTCCTTCTCTTACAGTAATTGCATTTACTCCATTTACCCGGGGTCTGGAATAAGCTTCCAGTGATGTTTTTTTAATGATTCCTTTTGTAGTGCAGAGGACAATGAAATTATTGTTAATGTAATCGGGATCGTTCAGATTCCTGACATTAATAAAAGCTTTAACGCTATCATCAGGTTCTATATTTATAAGGTTCTGCATTGCCCGGCCTTTAGATGTCCTTGATCCTTCCGGGATACTATATACTTTAAGCCAGTAGCATTTTCCTTTTGTAGTGAAGAAGAGCATAGTATTATGCATTGTAGCAATATAAAGGTGCTCAATGAAATCTTCTTCCCTGGTAGTACCGCCTTTAGCTCCTGTTCCACCCCGGTTTTGCCTCCTGAATTCTGTCAGGGGCGTTCTTTTAATATACCCCATGTGCGAAATCGTGATTACCATTTCGTCATCGGCATAGAAGTCTTCAGGATTAAATTCCTCGGCATTAGGGACTATTTCAGATCGTCTTTTGTCACCGTATTTTTCTTTTATCTCGAGGAGTTCTTCTTTGATAATCTTCATCTGAAGGTCGACGCTGGCAAGAACACTCTTCAGATAATCGATCATATCCATAATTTCCTTATACTCAGCCCTCAGTTTGTCCTGTTCGAGACCTGTAAGCTGGCGAAGCCTCATTTCAACTATCGCTCTGGATTGTATTTCTGAAAGGCTGAACCTCTCCATAAGCCTCTCTCTGGCCATGTCGGGAGTATTGGAGGATTTGATTATTGCTATAACTTCATCAATATTATCGCTTGCTATGATAAGTCCACTCAGTATATGGGCTCGTTTTTCAGCCTGATCGAGGTCATATTTTGTTCTTCTGATGATTACTTCATGTCTGTGTTTTACAAAATAATGTATAAGGTCTCTGGTATTGAGAGTCCTGGGTCTTCCTTTTACAAGAGCAATATTGTTTACGTTAAATGTTGTCTGAAGAGATGAATATTTATAAAGATGGTTCAGAACGACGTTCGCACTGGCATCTTTCTTGAGGATAATGACAATCCGCATTCCGTTTCTATCCGATTCATCATTGATATACGAAATCCCTTCAAGCTTCTTTTCGTTAATAAGGTCAGCGATTTTGCGGATCATTTCTGCCTTATTGACCATATAAGGAATTTCCGTAACGATTATGCATTCGCGTCCTGAATGAGTCAGTTCGATTTCAGTTTTTGCCCGAACCACAATCCGGCCGTGTCCGGTTTCACATGCATCTCTGATACCCTGACTGCCATATATAATACCGCCTGTGGGAAAATCTGGCCCTTTAACATGTTTAAGGATCTCTTCTGAGGTAATATCATTATTATTAATATATGCGACAGTTGCATCAATAATCTCTGATAAATTATGCGGAGCCATGTTTGTTGCCATACCTACAGCGATTCCTGATGCCCCGTTAACCAGAAGATTTGGGATACGGGTTGGTAATACTGTGGGTTCGGTAAGGGAATCATCAAAATTGGATTGAAAATCCACGGTATCCTTATCAATATCGGCGAGCGTCTCTTCAGCAATTTTTCTGAGCCTTGCCTCAGTATAACGCATTGCTGCAGGACTATCGCCGTCGACTGAACCAAAGTTACCCTGACCGTCAACGAGAGGATATCTCATCGACCAGTCCTGAGCCAACCTTACCATAGCATCATATACGGATGTGTCGCCATGAGGATGATATTTACCGAGCACCTCCCCCACTATCCTTGCAGATTTTTTATAGGTCTTGTTTGAAAGCACTCCAAGTTCTGACATTCCGAAAAGCACCCGGCGGTGAACCGGTTTTAAACCGTCCCTCACATCAGGTAATGCTCTCGATACAATGACCGACATTGAATAATCAATGTAGGCCGACTTCATCTCCTCCTCAATATTTACCTGGACTATCCTCTCTCTCTCTGACATAACATATTGTTAATTAAATAATTACAAAACAAAAATCCGCTACTGGATTTGAATTACGAAAATAGTGATTATTTGGCTATTTTTGGGCTTTTATTATGGTGACTTTTTAACATCAGTTGTTCATAAATGGGCATGAAAATTGCCATACTTAAATATTGCATGATTTAACTTTGGTTTCTTAGTTATATGTATTTTTGTCGGGGAGTGCTGACAGAATGGCGTGCAGATGGAAATTTTAGAGAAAAAGACAGATTAATATATGGATTCACAATTTTCACAGAGAGTAAAAGATATTCTTGGATACAGCAAAGAAGAGGCTATAAGGCTGGGAAACAGTCATATAAGTCCTGAACATCTTTTCCTCGGTATTTTAAGGGACGGTGAGGGCGTGGCTGTTGAGATACTGCTGAATCAGGGAATTGACCTGATGGTGCTGAAAGGATCACTTGAGAAAAGCATTAAGGTTGAGAGTCCTGTTCCCGTTGCAGATCATGAGGTAATACCACTGTTAAGAAGTACTGAAAGAATACTTAAGCTTGTTTATCTTGAAGCTAAAGCACTGAAAAGCAGTACAATTGAATCTGAACACCTTCTTCTGGCAATACTGAAAGATGAGAACTCACTTGTCACCAGGTTCCTGTCAGAGATGGATGTTGATTACCAGTCAGTCAAAAGGATGGTCGAAGCTGAGTCACCAAGTGCAAAAGCCGATTATCCCAGGGATGAAGACGATGAAGGACAATCCTTCGGATCATCGGGTAAGGGACAGTCAGGAGCTACCTCCTCTCCGAAATCCTCGTCAGACACACCGGTCCTTGATAATTTCGGTATAGATCTTACAAAAGCTGCAGACGAAGGAAAGCTTGATCCTGTTGTAGGGCGTGAGCGTGAAATCGAGAGGCTTGCCCAGATATTGTCGAGAAGAAAGAAAAATAACCCGGTTCTAATCGGAGAGCCGGGAGTTGGCAAATCCGCTATTGCTGAAGGACTGGCACTACGCATAACTAAAAAGAATGTCTCAAGGGTCCTCTTCAACAAAAGAGTAGTTGCCCTTGACCTGGCTTCAATTGTAGCAGGCACCAAATACAGGGGACAATTTGAGGAAAGGATGAAAGCCATTCTGAATGAGCTGTCAAAAAATGACAATATTATTCTGTTCATCGATGAAATTCATACAATTGTCGGTGCAGGTGGTGCAACAGGTTCCCTAGACGCAGCCAACATGCTGAAACCGGCTCTGGCTCGTGGTGAAATTCAATGTATAGGTGCCACAACACTCGATGAATACAGACAGCATATTGAAAAAGACGGGGCACTCGAGAGAAGATTCCAGAAAGTGCTGGTAGAACCAACATCTATAGAAGAGACTATCAACATTCTGCATAATATTAAGGAGAGATATGAAGAGCATCATAATGTAAATTATACCGATGATGCAATCGAGGCGTGCGTAAAGCTTACAAGCCGCTATATTTCTGACAGGAACCTTCCCGACAAGGCCATTGATGCACTGGATGAATCAGGCTCCCGTGTCCATATTTCGAATATCATTGTTCCGGAAAAGATCCTTAATCTCGAAAAAAAGCTGGATGAAACAAAAAAGGAAAAAATGACAGCTGTCAAGAACCAGAATTTTGAAAAAGCTGCCAGTTTTCGTGACCGGGAAAAGGACCTTCTGGATATGATCGATGTTGAGAAGAAGAAATGGGAAAAAGAACTTGCTGTTAACAGGGAAACTGTTGATGCAGATAAAGTTGCTGAGGTTGTTGCTATGATGACAGGCGTACCTGTTCAGAGAATTGCACAAACAGAAGGGACACGACTGCTGCAAATGGCAGATGAACTGAGGGGAAGTGTTATAGGTCAGGATGAAGCAATTCAGAAGGTTGTCAGATCGATACAGAGGAACAGGGCAGGACTCAAAGATCCCAACAAGCCAATAGGTACTTTTATCTTCCTTGGTCCTACAGGCGTTGGTAAAACCCAGCTTGCCAAAGTATTAGCCAAATTTCTCTTCGATACTACCGATAATCTGGTCAGGGTAGACATGAGTGAATACATGGAAAAATTCTCGGTTTCAAGACTAGTCGGAGCACCTCCCGGATATGTCGGATATGAAGAGGGTGGCCAGCTTACAGAGAAAGTAAGAAGGAAACCTTATTCAGTAGTTCTCCTTGATGAGATCGAAAAAGCTCACCCCGATGTTTTCCACATTCTGCTACAGGTTCTCGATGAGGGTCAGCTTACCGACAGCCTTGGTCGCCGTGTTGACTTCCGGAATACTATAGTTATCATGACTTCCAATATAGGAACAAGGCAGATTGCCGAATTCGGACATGGAATCGGATTCGATACTCAGACAAAAAAGGCCACCAGAGATGAACAGAATAAGAGCATTCTTCAGAAAGCGCTTCAGAAGACTTTTGCTCCGGAGTTCCTGAACAGGATTGATGATGTTGTAATGTTCAATTCCCTTGGAAAAGAAGAGATTAACAAGATTATTGACCTTGAACTAAAAGGTCTTTATGACAGGGTGAAATCTCTTGGGTACCAGCTCAGAATCGCTCCTGCTGCGAGAGACTATATAGCCGAAAGAGGATTTGATACAAATTATGGAGCCAGACCATTAAAGCGGGCAATTCAGAAGTATCTTGAAGATCCTATGGCAGAGGTACTTATCAAAGCAGGTCAAAGCGATGGCGATGTGATAAATGTCGGATTCAACAGCACCAAATCAGAGATTAAGATTAAGATTCAGAAGAAGAAGGAGCAGCCGGAAGATACTGACGATAATCCCTCAACCACCTTAAAAGGGAGCTAAAGCCCGGAGCTAAAGCAAATCATCCAGATAACAATATATTAACCCCCTTTTAGGGGGGCAGTGTGGTTTACAGGAACTCCAAACAGATCAAAATCAGATGATTGTTTTATTTCGATCTGGTAAAAATTACCTGGTTTAAGATCATATTCTATCGAAATAAGAACCTCCTGATCTACTTCAGGACTGTCATATTCTGTCCTCCCGGTGAAAAACTCACCCTCCCTCCTGTCGACAATAACTTTCAGTACCTGACCAACCATGCTTTCGTTATACTCAGCTGAGATATTCTGCTGTAATTCCATGATTTCTGACATCCTGGATTCCTTGATTTCTTCAGGGATTTCATCTTTATAGTTGTTGTATGAAAAGGTATCTTCTTCATGAGAATAGGTAAATACCCCTAACCTGTTGAATCTGAAATCACTAACGAATCTCTTCAATTCCAGGAAGTCATCTTCAGTTTCTCCGGGATGACCGGTTATTAGTGTGGTTCTGATAACCGATCCCGGGATCTCATTTCTTAGTTTATTAAGGATCAGTTCTGTCCCTTTACGATCATGCGACCGTTTCATCAGTCCCAGCATTCTGTCAGTAATATGCTGAATTGGAATATCAATATAGCGGCATATCCCTGGATTATCCCTTATAATGGGAATCAGCTGTAATGGGAAATTTGAAGGGTATAAATAATGGAGCCTGATCCATTCAAATGATTCAATTTTCAAAAGTTCTGAGACAAGTTCCGGAAGCTTTTGTGTTTTGTACAGATCAATCCCATAGTAACTTAAGTCCTGGGCTATGAGTATCAGTTCTTTAACACCCATTTCAGCAAGTTTAAGGGCTTCTTCCACCAGATCTTCAAGCGGCTGTGAAATACATTTGCCCCTGATGGCAGGTATTGCACAGAATGCACAGCTCCTGTCGCATCCTTCCGAAACCTTTAGATAGGCATAGTGCCCGGGAGTAGTTATAATCCTGCTTGTATTGAGATCATTTCTGAACTTTACATTGAGTTCTCCGAGGATTTCATTCATATTATGAACACCAAAGTATTTGCTGACCTCAGGAATCTCTCTTTTCAGTGATTCAGCATATCTTTCAGACAGGCACCCCATAACATACAGATTTTCAATATGTCCTGATTCTCTGGCCCGGACAAATTTCAGGATGGTATCAACACTCTCCTCCTTTGCATCATTGATGAATCCGCATGTGTTTATAATTACTGTTCCGGCTGAAAGATCATCAGAATCGTGACAGATTGTATAGCCTCCTGCTTCAAGCTGCTTAAGAAGCTTCTCAGAATCAACGACATTTTTTGAGCAGCCGAGGGTTACATTATTGATCTTTTTGTTCTTCATGAAATGAAAAATCGGAAACCCGTAAAGTAGTTACTTTTCTGAGCTGAAGAGTGAATCAACGAATTCAACACGGTTGAAATCCTGTAGATCTTCCATTTTCTCACCGATTCCGATATATTTTACAGGGATTTTAAATTGATCGGAGATTCCTATCACGACACCACCTTTTGCTGTACCGTCAAGTTTTGTTATTGCAATTGCCGTGACATCAGTTGCAGCAGTGAACTGCTTTGCCTGTTCAAATGCATTCTGTCCGGTGGAACCGTCAAGAACAAGCAGCACTTCGTGAGGAGCACCCGGAAGGACCTTTTCCATTACCCGTTTTATCTTGGAGAGTTCGGTCATCAGGTTGATCTTATTATGAAGTCTGCCTGCTGTATCTACTATTACCACATCATATCCACCGGCAACGGCCGATTTGACAGAATCGAAAGCTACAGAAGCAGGATCGGAACCCATCCGCTGTTTTACAATTGAAACGCCTGCTCTATCTGACCATATCTGAAGCTGCTCAATAGCTGCTGCACGGAAGGTGTCGGCGGCTCCCAGGAGCACTTTTTTCCCGGCACTTTTATACCTGTATGCCAGCTTGGCAATAGTGGTTGTTTTTCCCGAACCATTAACTCCCACAATCATAATAACATATGGAACTGATTTAGGGGGAGATAAAAGGTCAGATTCAGAATCTGTTTTATTGTCTTCAAGGAGTGCTACGATCTCTTCTTTTAAAATTGTATTTAGCTCACTGGTATTCAAATACTTATCTCTTTCTACCCTGGCTTCTATTCTCTTAATGATCTTTATTGTTGTAGCAACTCCCACATCTGAAGAAACAAGTACCTCCTCAAGGTCATCAAGTACTTCGTCATCGACCTTTGATTTGCCGGCAACCGCCCTTGATAATTTGGTGAATACGCTCTCTTTGGTTTTTTCGAGTCCCCTGTTGAGGCTCTCTTTTTTTTCTCTGGCAAAAAATCCAGGTAATGCCATTTATATGTTTTAATTATAAGGTCAAATATAAAAAAAGCTTCCTTCAGCAATGAAGAAAGCTCTGAATATCTTCTTTGAACGGTTTTTATTTTTTCCCGAAGAAATCTTTGATGTGGTCGTTATGTACAATTTCTTCCTTGAACTGATAAGCACCTGTTTTGTCGGATTTTGTCATTTTTATGCATTTTGTGAATGCTTTTCCGGTACCTGTCTTAAGTGCTGCAACAACTTTCTTTGCCATGGTATTTTCTTTTTACTTTATTTCTCTGTGAATTGTATATTTTTTAAGTACAGGATTATACTTTTTCCTTTCAAGTCTGTCTGGAGTGTTTTTCCTGTTTTTTGTAGTAATATACCTTGACATTCCGGGAAGTCCGCTCTCTTTATGTTCGGTACATTCCAGAATTACCTGCTGTCTGTTTCCTTTTGCCTTCTTTGCCATCTCCTGAACTTATTAATAATTCAAAATGTAACCTTTTTCCTTAGCTTCCTTCAGGGTGCTTGTAAGACCCTTTTTGCTGATGAGACGGATGCCTGCAGCAGAAATCTTAAGGGAGATCCATCTCTCCTCCTCCGGCAGGTAATATTTTTTAATGAAAAGATTAGGATAGAACTTCCTCTTTGTCCTTCTCTTTGAATGCGATACGTTGTTCCCGACCATCGCTTTTTTCCCTGTAACCTGACAAATCTTTGACATTGGTGTTTGTTTAACTTCTTTTCCTGACGAATATGCCTTTAAAAACGAAGCGCAAAATACGTGATTTTTATCTGATTAACCAAATAATTATTACACTTTTTTTAAACAGTGGCCAGATTCACTGCTTATTCGCTGAGAATCTGCTTCCTGACGAGGTTCAGCGCAGCTACAGAAAACCTGTTGATGTTTGTTATTCTGTCACTTCCGAAAACAAGCTTTTCGGAGGTTGTCCCTTTTTCGGAGATAACTGAAATCCAGATAGTTCCAACAGGTTTTGAATCAGTTCCTCCATCAGGCCCTGCAATTCCAGAAGTTGCAACTGCGATATCGGTTTTTAACAGCCTCCTTACTCCTTCTGCCATTTTTATTACTACCTGTTCACTGACGGCACCGTATTTGTCAATCAGATTCTGAGGTACTCCGAGCAATTCAGTTTTGACACTGTTATCATAAGCAATTACAGACCCTTTAAAATATTTAGAGCTTCCCGGAACACTGGTGATCATTTCTGCAATTCGTCCACCGGTACAGCTTTCACAAGTGGAAATGGTTTTCCCTTTCTCCTTCAGAAGTTTTCCGATAACAATCTCGAACGACTCCTCATTTTCGGCATAGATGAGATCAGGAATGGTTTTATACAGGTTGCTTACCTGTTCGTTTATCAACCCGTTTAAAAATTTTCTGTCTGATCCTGTTGCTGTAAGTCTAAGTTTAATGATGCCAGCAGCAGGCAGGTAAGCAAGTTTAGTCTCTTCCGGAAGTGATACTTCAAATCCTTTCAGTAATTCTGCAAGCCTGGCTTCAGGAGCCCCGTATGTCATTATATTCCTGTGAATTATAACCTGTGATGTGAAACGTTTTCTCAGTTCGGGGAGTACATGTTCGGTCATAATATATTTCATCTCATGAGGAACTCCGGGCATCGAGATAAAAATTATCCCCTCCTTCTCAAACCACATACCCGGAGCGGTACCGGCACCGTTTCTAAGTACTCTGCATGATTCCGGAACTTCAGCCTGCCTGCGGTTGTTTTCATTCATCGTAAAATTACGCCGTCTCATCATTTCCTCAATCATGGAAAGTACTTCATAATTGACTATAAGCCTGGTATTAAAGAATTCACAAAGGGTCTGTTTGGTAATATCGTCACTGGTCGGACCAAGACCTCCGGTGATCAGAATGACATCAGATTTTCCGGAAGATTCCTTAAGGGATTCCAGAATATCCTCCCTTTTATCATGAACTGATAGTTTGCGCCATACATCAAATCCCAGCCTGCTCATCTCGGCACCTATCCATGCAGAATTAGTGTCAATTGTCTGGCCAATAAGAAGCTCATCGCCGATCGTTATTATTTGGGCTTTCATGTTATTTATATCAGAAAACAGGCAACAAATGTACAGAAAACCGGATAAAAAAAGATCCGCATTCGTCTCTTATTAATAAAGTGAGAATCGGAATTAATACCTCCGGAGGAATGCGGGCAATTCGCAGAAAAAACATTGAGCTTGCCTGATTATATAATTCGGAATTGGACTTTAGAGTACTATTTCTGTTTATAAGTCTCAGTAAATATCGTATCTGCCAGCCACTTCCTGAAGCTCTGATTATCCATGAACTGTTTGAAGAGTTCTGTATGGTCGGTCAGCATCTCAACGATGACCTTCTCTAATGCCTTATCATGCTCAATACGGGCGTTCTGAGGATCTTTCTGCTTCATGGCATTCTGGTACGCCTTATCCGATGAAACTTTAACAGGAAGGTCCACAGTGATGATATTTTGAATCTTATCAACATCATTCCAGGCTATATTACCGAACTGATCGTTAAATGATCTGATAATGTTGCTTAGCCGGTCAAGTTCCGGTTCAGCCACAAGCCCTCCACCTGAGACCAGAATCGGATCAATCTCAGCATCTTCATCAGCAAGCCTTATCTTCTCCGTTTCCTGGACCTGTGCACGATAACTCTCCATATCTATTGACTCAAGAATGCCTTTAGCCAGATCTTCTTCTATCGGCGCCGGAAGCTTGGGTATAAGGAAATTCAGGAATATGGATAGTTTCTCCCACTGCGGGTTTGAGTATGTTAATATGGATGCCAGAAAATTATATGTCCTTTCAAATGCCTTAGCCTTCCCCTTGAAATCAACCTGACCATTTTCATCAAGTTCGCTTTTATATACAGCCACACATGAGTCAAGAATCGGATCAAGGTTTTCCCTGCTGACACCTGTCAGAAACAACCTTACAATCTCATCTTTCTGACTTTGATTATATACCTGGTACTTGTCCAGTGTCGCTTTCAGATCATGAAGTTTGTTATGATCTGTTTCATTGCTCAGGATAGTTGTCCGGTAATAGTCGCTAAAAGCAAACTGAATCACATCCACATCATTCATGAAATCGAGCACAAATGTATCGGTCTTCAGAGGGTGTGCCCTGTTTAGCCTGGAAAGGGTCTGAACTGCCTTAATCCCTGATAGTTGCTTGTCAACATACATTGTATGCAATAGTGGTTCGTCATACCCTGTCTGAAATTTATCAGCTACTATCAGATATCGGTAGGGATCACTAATAAACTTATCAGGGATACTTGAACCCGGGAATCCATTAATCTTTGCCTCAGTTACATTCTTCCCATTATAATTATGGTCCCCTGAAAATGCGACTATTGATTTGTATGGGCTTTTAATTTCAGTCAGGTAAGCACTCACGGCCTGATAATATTGAATAGCTATTTCTATTCCGCTGCAGACTATCATACATCTTGCCATTCCTCCTATCTTATGACGTCCGATCACCTGGTCAGTAAAATGATCGACCATTATCTCAGCTTTCTGCCTGATTGCATAATTGTGTGATTCCACATACCTGCGAAGCTTCTTCTTTGCCTTCCTGATATCAAATTCCGGGTCGTTTTCTATTGCCTTAATCAACTTATAATAACTATAAACTGGCGTGTAGTTCTGCAGAACATCAAGAATAAATCCTTCCTGTATTGCCTGCTTCATGGTATATGAGTGAAAAGGACGATGTTTAATTACTTCTCCCTCTTTGTAAGGGACTCCGAAGATCTCAAGGGTTTTATTCTTTGGAGTTGCTGTAAATGCAAAGTAGCTGGCATTTGACAGCATCCTGCGGGATGTAATTATCTGGTTTATAGCATCTTCAATATCTTCAGGGGACTCAAATGATCCATATTCAGCTGATGGTTCCGATAATACCATATTCATTTTGGAAGCCGTCCTTCCTCCCTGGCTGGAATGGGCTTCATCAATAATGATTGCAAATTTCCTGTCGCGATGGCTGTCTCCTATCTCATCAAGAACGAAGGGGAATTTCTGGACTGTGGTTATAATGATCTTCTTACCCTGTTGAATAAACGTACGCAGTTGTGCAGACCCTTCAGTTACAGCACCTACAACCGATGAAACCTGGGCAAACCTTTTTATATTATCTCTCAGCTGTTTATCGAGAACGCGACGGTCTGTTACCACAACTACTGTATCAAACAATGATGATCCCGCCTTTTCTAGACCGACTAACTGATGCACCAGCCAGCTTATAGAATTGCTTTTCCCGGAACCTGCAGAATGCTGTATAAGATACCGTTTACCAACACCATCATTTGGCGCGGCGGCAAGTAACTTCCTGACAACATCAAGCTGATGATAACGAGGGAAAACCTGCTCTTTCTTCACCCTGCCAGTCTTATCATCCTTTCTCTCAGTAATCTGGGCATAGTTTTCAAGAATGTTGGCAAGACTCTCTTTCCGGAGAACCTCTTTCCACAGGTAATCAGTAGCCAGTCCGAAAGCATTGGGAGGATTGCCTGCTCCATCATTAAAACCTTTGTTGAATGGCAGAAACCATGATTGCTTGTCTTTAAGGTGAGTACACATTTTTACCTGGTGGTCGTCCACAGCAAAGTGAACCATGCACCTGCCAAACTGAAAGAGAAGTTCGCGGGAATCCCGATCGCGCTTGAATTGATGAACGGCATCCTCAACTGTCTGTTTAGTAAGTTTGTTTTTCAGCTCGAATGTAATTAAAGGCAATCCGTTGATGAAGATTGCCATATCAAGTGCCAACCGGGTATTATCATTGCTGTATTGTAACTGGCGTGTAACGCTGAAGATGTTCTTTTTGAATAGATCAAGTGCTTTTGGATTCTGTTCAGAAGGAGTTCCGTAGAAAAGTTGAAGGTTAATAGCCCCATCCTGTATTCCTGTGCGAAGGACATCAATAATCCCGCGTTTTACAATCTCTCCCTGGAGACGATGGAGAAACTTTGTACGTCGGGGGTTGTCGGTCTCAAACGATTGAGATTCAAATGCCTTTGGCTGGGTTTCTTTTATGAATGCAGTGAGTTTTACTATGTCAATGGCATGGTCACGATCATAATCAGTGCTGATGCCCTGAAGATAACCAGCCTCGGAAATAAGAGAGTTTACAATTATTGATTCAAGTCCTTTTTCAGATGTGTCGGTTGGTGACATAATAATCAGTTTGTTTCACATAGTGCTCAAAAACTGCAATTTACAAATCATTATCCACAGTTGATTCATCAAGAACATCTTCAACATCAGTTATTTCTTCCAAATCTGTAAGAGCTTCCTCCTCTTCAAATTCAGGTATCTTAATGTCTCTTACATCAATTTTACCAGTGACTACATCAGCTACAATACGTGTACGATACTCTTTGAACAGGTCTACCTCAAATTCAATTTGTTTTATTGTTATATCCAAAGCAGAAGTGACGTTCTTAAGATACTTAACCAATTCTTCTTGTTCATTTAATGACGGAAGAGGTAGGGAAATGCCATTCATCCCACCAAGACTTAAAGCTGGTTGTGCTGTTTCTCCTACTATAGATTTGAATGCATCTTTGTTTTTGGCAACCAATAAAGCAAAATGAATGAAATTATTATCACAAATCTTCCTATTCACAGTTAGTTTTAAAGAGTTTCCAGAAACAACAGATTTCTTTTCAAGTTTAGGTAGTATTCCAGACATACCATAGTAAGCACCAATTTTTGCAATTATAATATCATCTTCTTGACATTCACTTCTTTTGATTGTCTCAAAGTGTTCTCTCGTTATAGTTTTGAATTCCTTAATCTTAAAATAACCTTTAGTAATAAACCCAGATTCAATCACATAAACATCTCCGTTTAAGACATAATGGACACTTTTAAGGCTGGACCCAAATGGTCCATCAACAAATGAATTATGTGAACTGGCTTTTAAATACTTGATCTTTCTAACTTCCCAACCATCAGGTACTCTACTGAGCCATCCCACCCCAGAGTCTTTGTATTTTGGATAAGGATTTCCCGTACGAATATCAATATTACCTGTAACTGCATCATTAATAATTACCTGCTTCTGCTCTTTCAGAAGCTCAATCAAACGTCTCTTTGCTTTTATGAACTTAGCAATCTGTGTGGTCTTCCAGTCGAGGTAACGGGCAATATGCTTTTGGTCTAATAATGAAGGTACAGGAAGCTTAGTTCTTCTTAGTATTTCATAGTCAATGTTTTGACCTTCTCTAATGCCGGTAACACAGGTCGTCAATAATTTTATAAAAGGTTTTGATTTAGCAAGATGTTTAAAATACCCTCCATCTATTTTATTGGATGGTATCAGTATAGTATATGCCGGACTAATGATGCCTCTGTAATAAGCTTTTTCAATTCCCCCCTGAAATGATCTAAGGCTTATAACAAAATCCCCTGGTTCAACAAGTTTGAGTAAGTGTAGGTCTTTTTGTGCTATAACTGTTCTGGTCCCATATAAAGTCTTTGGCACGACTCCCAGGGTTTGAGTAGCAGCAAGCAACGGTTCATCTTGGTAACCTTTTTCCACTCGTTCTTTAAAAAGGTATTTGGTCTTTAACATTTCCCAATCAGAAGGGTAATTGCTGATCCAAGGTGTTCCAGATTCAAAATATTTTGGATATGGTTTAAGATTCATTTTATAACAGATCAAAATATTCCTTAATCCTGGCTGCCATCAGGGACCTTCGCTGAGTCAGAAAATCATCAAAATCAGGGATCTTGTTGTCAATCATGGTTTCAGGGATTGCATTTCGCCGCAGATTTTCTCTTAACTGGGCATGCTGTGTAATTCCTCCATATTTAACTTCCCCACCATTACATTGTCCTCCTAATTCATTAAAGTATATTTCAGGAGATTTGTCTCCGATAGCAATATTTATCTCACTCTGAGTAAGCACAAAATTTGCTATTTGGTTATATTTACCCCTGTGAAGTCCTTTCTTCTTAAGATAATTCTTTGGAAAGATATGATGCACATCCAGCCTGTTCAGTACAAGATCGCGTACAGTAATATCTCTCGAAAGGAAACCCTTATCATCAAGTTTCACCTGTGCTGCCTTATAGGTTAAAAAGTACGGACTTATTGCAGAGGATGTCTCCATCTGTTGCGGGAGAAGAGTTGTCCAGAATCCCTCAGATAGTTGTGCTCCAATAACAGCATTAATATAGTTTTCAAGTCCCTGTGCATCAATCTGCCGGATATCCAGGTCAAATGCAGTCTCTGGATTACCAGAGTATCTGCCAGTGATCATGCTCATAACATACCACCTTCGAACCAGCCGCTCTATTTTATCAGGATGGAGGCTTTCATTTCTTCCCATTAAATAAAGAATGTAAGCAAAGTTTACTGCATTCTGACCACCAATAAGATCACTGGTAATAAAACCGGCTGATCTCAATATCATTACAAACCTTTCAAAATGAGTCTGATTCATAAACTGCAGTATCCCCGTCTTAAGCTTTGAAAAGGATTCCCTGGCTATTTCGTCCTCGTACTGTTTAGTCTCAAAGTTCCTCCCTGAGAGCAGTGCAACCAGATCCTGCAGTTTACCACGTCTGAATTCCGAGGTAAAAGCCACCCTTAACATATCGGTGTAGGATGGATCATAGATGTCATCATTTACATCTTTTACCCAGGACATTTTAGCAAAGAAATCAGATTGGGCAAATTGTTTATCTCCCTCCTTTATTTTTAAGTAAAACTCAGGGGCAACAGCTAAGTGGCAAAAATAGTCAATAGCCTTTCTAAGCATATTTCCACCATAGGTCTCATTAGCTGCAATCTTTGACATCGCAAAGTCAGCCTGAGAGAGTTCAGCTCCTGCGGAATTAACCCTTATAAATATCTCGGTTACTGTTTCTATGTCAAGATCTTCGGCAAGATCAATTATTCCAACATGATTATTGACAATTTTCCGGAGGTTTTCCAGCACTTTTGAAACAGGTCTTATGTCAATATCCGGATTCCTTTTCGCATAATCATCTGTAAGATCTATAATGCTTGATTCAGGTGAAAAAACTTCGGCAATATCATATATCCAGATACTGTTTTTCTGGATAGCCGGGTTTGCAACCTCAAATTTTTCTTCGAGTGGATTGAAAGCAATTCTTATCCGGACTGTTTCATAGTCTTTTGTAAGTACCTGACGACCCAGCAAAGATGCCATCAGAGCTGTTACTCTTTGCTGACCATCGATCAATATCTTTTTCCCGGCTGACAGGGACCCATCTTTAAGCTTAACAGTAGGATTTCTCCAAACAATAAGGTAACCTATAGGATAACCCTGATATAATGAGTCAAGTAGGTTTCTCACCTTCGTCGCATCCCAAACGAATGGTCTTTGAATTTCAGGAATTGCTATTTCACCCGATTTAACCCAGGTAAGGAGTGTTTCAATAGGGTGAGGTGTCACAGAATATCTCTGGGTACTCATGTTTTAATCCTTTATTATTTCTTTTAGAAGACCGTCTGTTTCAGCTTCGATCTTTTTGATGTCAGCTACAATCTCTTCAAGTGTTCTCATCTGAACCGGCTTATAGAAGTATTTTGTAAAGGACACTTCGTAACCGGTCTGTGTTTTGGAGTCATCTATCCATGCTCCGGGAGCATACGGAAGCACTTCGCGCACAAAGAAAGCTTCAATACCACCATCTTCAAGAAGGGGTATTTGTTCCGTATCGCGCAGGCTGGTATCGGGTTCATATTCAACCAATACCTTTTTACCGGCAATGATCCTCTCAAAGAGACCGTGTAAAGGATCAGGAGTCCCCTGCTTGTGGATTTTCTTAATAACCGGTATCCCGTTTTCATCGATTTTCCCGGCAGCGATCATCTCTTTAATTTCTTTGCTGGAATATGCCTTTTCAGGGTCAATATCTTTCAGTTTAAGGGGTCTTTCAGCGATTACTTTGGAATAGCCAAATGCCTCATTCGGGAATATTTTTGATTCCTCAGTCTCAGCCGGATTGATAATAAGTTCAGTGATTTTATTAATCTGTTCCTCAGAGAATTCGCAATTCTTCTTCCCAAGGTTCTTCCGGAGAGGAACATACATTTTACTGGCATCAACAAGCTGCACTTTCCTTTTCCTCTCAGGAGACTTTCGGTTTGATAGCAACCAGATGTAAGTGGAAATCCCTGTATTGTAGAACATGTTTTCCGGCAATGCTACTATTGCTTCAAGCCAGTCATTCTCAATGATCCATCTGCGGATGTTTGATTCCCCCTGTCCGGCATCGCCTGTAAATAAGGAAGAACCATTGTGAACTTCAGCGATACGGCTTCCGAGAGCTGTACTGTTCTTCATCTTGGCAAGCTTGTTCACAAGGAAGAGCATTTGCCCATCACTGGACCGGGTAATCATTTTATATTCAGGATTCCCGGCATATTGAATTACAAAGCGGGGATCTGATATCTCTCCCTTGCCCCCCATACGATCCTGGTCTGTCTTCCAGCTTTTACCGTATGGTGGATTAGATAGCATAAAGTCGAATTCCTTCGATGGGAAAAAGTCAGATGAAAGTGTCGAGCCGAATTTCATATTCTCTGCCTCAGATCCTTCACCCTTTAACAACAGGTCGGCTTTAGTGATTGCAAATGTTTCAGGATTGATCTCCTGACCATAGAGATGTATCGCAACCTCCTTATTCTGAGCCTTTGCCAGTTCCATGAGGGTTTGTTCAGCTACAGTAAGCATACCGCCTGTCCCACAAGCGCCATCGTACAATAAGTATGTTCCGGATTCAATTTTTTCTGCAACAGGAATAAAGACCATTTTAGCCATCAGCTTGATGACATCACGTGGAGTGAAGTGTTCTCCAGCCTCCTCATTGTTCTCTTCGTTAAAGCGTCTTATCAGCTCCTCAAAGATCAGCCCCATTGAATGGTTATCGAGTGCCGGCATTCTGATATTGCCCTGAGTGTCATAAATAGGATTAGGGCTCAGGTTAATATCCGGATTAGCAAACTTTTCAATTACTGAGCCGAGAATGTCAGCCTCAGACATTTTGGGGATCTGATTACGGAACTGGAATTTCTCAAGGATCTCCTGAACATTCGGTGAGAATCCATCGAGATAGGACTCAAAATCTACCTTGAGCTTCTGTTGGGTGGTTCTGGACTTCAGGTCTCTCAATAAGAATGGGCTGGTATTGTAGAAAGCCTGTCCGGCTGTTTGGCAGAGTGCTGGGTTCATATTGACAACCTTCTTTTTGTCGAGTTGATCCTTGAGTTTTAATACAGCAGCTTTTGTGGGTTCAAGGAGAGCGTCTATGCGCCTGATAACAATCATCGGTAGTATTACATCGCGGTATTTACCACGAACATATACATCACGAAGGCAATCGTCGGCTATACTCCAGATGAAGTTAACGATCATATTGTGTTGAGAAAGATCCATAAGAATGAAATTGAGGAGGGGGAGGAATTATTTTACTTCTTCTTTATTTTCAAGAGACTTCAACATAGTTTTGAATTCCTGAATATTGACGAGAGGTAGATAGATATTTTGATAGTCAGTACCACCTGTAAGGGCAGCTAAAATACCTCTTGCAGATGAAAAACTGACGCTCATAAGAGTAATCATGAGATCATCTGGAATATCTACCTTGTGATCTTGCGACTCTTTAATTATTTCCTCATAATCTTTGAACAGGAAGTCACATTGAATTGTTGCACCGAAAAGTTTTATAGGTTCATCTGTTTCAGCCCGACATAGGAAATCTGTTAGAACCCTGACAGTAAAGACTCCTTTAGCTGGATCAAATCCAAACTGAAATCCTTTGCGAACTCCGATTCGTTCTTTCTCAAGGTTTTTTACTGGCATACTATCAAGGGAGTTCAGATATGAAGTTAATTTCTTAATGCCCTGAAGGCTGTATTGCAATTGTTTTGTACTCATTTCATGCTGCTTTTGATCCTGGGATTATTGTCTCTGTTATAGAGTAGCTTTCACCAATAGTTACAAAAGAATTCAGATCAATGTTATAATTGTTTGTTTTTACACCTGGCTTATAGCCAAGCATTTCATCCAACCTTTTGTGGGAAGTATCTGTTTGATTAAAGATGAGTGATACTGTGTTTAAACTGTCCTTAGAAATAAACTCATTAACATCAACCAAATGGAAATCAGGGATTTTGTCAATGGCAAGGCAAAGTTTTACAAGAGTATCTATCCTGAAATTAAGATTAGCTCCGTTCAATATCTGTGAAACTCTTCCCTTTGATATACCAAGATTTTCAACGAAATGTTTGTTAGGAATATCATTGTTCTGAATATAATCAGCAAGGTCATTGTAAATCTTATTCTGAATTATTTCTGTCCAGTATTCACTGCTTTTTAAAAGGGCTTCCCTAGTTATCATTTCTAATTGTTTTTAATATATTCTACTTTTAATCTCCTGAGTCTGGCAATATCTTCCTTTTGATTGTTCTTGGATCCACCGAAAACTACAATATATCCTTTATCGTCTTTAAAGAGATAAATTCTTATAGCGTCTTTCTTAATTTCATAATCTTTTACCTTATCGGATGTTCTTCGTCCTTTTAGTTCTCTGAATTTCGTTCTTGGTAGAAATTTAAGGTTCGCAACAGAATCCATAGTTGCATAAATTGTGTTTAGTGCCTTTTTTTCATCAGCATTCTCAAGAGCTTCACAGAATTCATTAAATTCGCATTTACCATCTATTTCCAGTTTATAGAAATTGATTTTACCTTTTACTTGTTCTATCCTTATTAACGCAAATGTATGCATAATAGTTTAGTTATAACTAAACTTTTGTTAAAATATTTTCAATCTTCTCTGATTAAACAGGGTAAGATAATTCCAATTCCCAAATTACACAGATGAAGATTGAAGCTAACTTTAATTGGGAATGTGATCTCATTGCAACCCTTTTATCAAAATAATACCAAATATAAGTATAGTATTTTTATAAAGAATTCAATTATAAGATTATTCCAGCCTGTCGACAATCTCCTTTGGCTCTCTCAGCACATACTCCACTGGCTATGCAAATGTGGTGCAAATGGGTCAAGAAAAAAGGAGTTAAATTTCTCTAACCCCTTGACTTTCAGTGAGCGGGAAACGAGACTCGAACTCGCGACTCTCAGCTTGGGAAGCTGATGCTCTACCAACTGAGCTATTCCCGCATTTAAAAGACCCTCAGCCTGGGATCCGCCGGCTGGCGGACTACCAACTGAGCTATTCCCGCATTAAATGATTTCGGATTGCGGATTATTGATTTCGGAATCCGGAAGCGAATTTAGTAATAAATCCGAAATCGACAATTCACCTTCTGCAATCCCTCGAGCCTCCAATGGGACTCGAACCCACGACCTGCTCATTACGAATGAGCTGCTCTACCAGCTGAGCTAAGGAGGCGTAAATCGCCGCAAATATAAATAATTTCATTCCAATTTCCCCAGCCTCTGAAGCAAAGGCGGGTGCGAATAATGAAAAAATACGTATGCCGGATGGGGCATCAGGTTTGAAAGATTTCTGACTGAAAGCTTTTTCAGTGCACCTGCAAGAATTGAGGGATCATAATTCTCTCTGACAAACCTGTCAGCGGAAAATTCATTGCTTCTTGATACAAAATTGAATACCAATCCGATGAGAAGTGACAGTGGACTATAGAGAATGCCGAAGACAATCAGGCCCAGATGGAAGCTTGAGTTTTCGGTCCCAAGCGCCTGAGATAATTCCGGGTGATTTACCACGAGTGAAAACAGAAAAAGCATGAATCCTGTAAGTATAAATGAGAAGAGGAGTGTTAAAAGGACATGCTTCTTTTTATAGTGCCCTATTTCGTGAGCCAGAACAGCAACTATTTCTTCTTCAGTGAATTCTTTCATTAAATTGTCAAAAAGAACAATTCTTTTCTTCGGCCCGAAACCTGAAAAATATGCATTGCTTTTTGTGCTTCTTTTCGAACTGTCAATGACAAATATATTCTTCAATCTGAATCCGGTTTTGGATGCAAATTCTTCGATCTTATTCCTCAGGGAGCCCTCTTCCAGTGGCATTTGTTTATTGAATAGCGGAACGATCAGCTCGGAGTAAAAAAGATTTATGAAAATTGAAAACAGCGTTATTAATCCCCAGGCAAAGAGCCAGAAAAAATCGCCGGTTTTGTAATAAAACCATGTAATAAGTCCCAATACCGGAGCTCCCACAATAATTGCAATGAACCATGATTTTATATGATCGGTGATAAATATTCTGATTGTCATTGTATTAAACCCATACTTCTTTTCAATAACAAATGTATCGTAAAGGCTGAATGGAATATTTATAATATCGGAAGCTAACCCAATTAAACCGAAAAATATGAGTGAAATTAAAATCAAGTTCTGGCTGATGGTCCTTGCAATTCCGTCGATAAATGAAAAACCCCCTCCTATAATCATCAGAAGTATGATTGCCAGATTGAATGATGATGACCAGAATGAGAGTTTTTTATTATCCTTCTCGTAGTATTGTGTTTTTTTGTATTCCTCCTCATTGCATATCCCATCCAGTTTCCCGGGAAGCTTTTCGCTCCACATTTTACTGTTCAGATATTCCAGGTATCTCTCGGTCAGGAACCCTGCAACAGGAATAATAATTATCAAGAAAAAAATTGTGTTATGCATTATTCTCAGGGGTTTAAAAAAAGAAGCAGGGTGTCCTTTTAAAATAAGTGTGGAATAAATATGTCTCGCTGCATTTCCTCGTGCTAAAAGGATGGACACCCTGCGAAGCTGTAAATATAATAAATATTTTTAAGTTAACATACCACCACAGACATGAATTGTTTGTCCGGTTACGTACCCAGACAGATCAGAAGCAAGATAAAGCGCTGTATTTGCCACATCATCAGGGGTTCCGCCGCGCCGGAGGGGAATTTTATTTATCCACTCTTTTTTAACATCCTCATTTAATTTTTCTGTCATTTCGGTTATAATGAAGCCAGGTGCGATCGCATTGCAGCGGATATTCCTGGAACCGACCTCTTTTGCGACGCTTTTTGTGAATCCAATAATTCCGGCTTTTGATGCTGAATAGTTACTCTGACCTGCGTTTCCGGAAACCCCGACCACTGAACTCATATTAATTATAGAACCGTTTTTTTGCTTAAGCATCACCGGAATTAAAGCTTTGGTGAGGTTGAATACCGACTTAAGATTTACTGCGATCACTGCATCCCATTGTTCCTCGGTCATTCGCATCAGCAATGTATCCCTTGTAATTCCGGCATTGTTAACGAGAATGTCGATCCTTGAGAAATCTTTGACAATCTCATCAATAACTCTTTGAGAATCATCAAATTTAGCCGCATTTGAAACATAGCCTTTTACTTTTACTCCCGGAGCTTCAATCTCCTTCACCGCATTCCGGAACTCTTCATCATCTGCAATATTGGTAATTGCAATATCAGCTCCTTCACGTGCAAAAAGGAGGGCGATTGCCTTGCCTATCCCTCTTGATGCACCTGTTATTAAAGCTGTTTTTCCGTTAAGTAATCCCATTTTGTCGAGAATTTAAATTCGTGTAAATATAAAATAAATTTACTTTATCTCTTTTTCCCACATTCAAGCCTATTCACATGTACTCACCCCCTTCCTTCACTCTGCTCAGGATATCCCCCTCTCTGCTGTAGCACCACCCTTTATACACATCTTTTACAATTTCAAAAATAATCACTGGGCAAGGAGGAGATTCCTCATTCATCCGCCTTGCGGCGGATTCATTCGGAATGACAG
>JALONT010000057.1 GCA_025454795.1 Bacteroidales bacterium
GTTAAATAGTGCCTTCCTCTTAAAACTGCTAAACCAGCAAAAGTTCCCGTAAATTCTGACAGGTTATTGGACAGACTCCCGTTAGCTGCAAGGCAAATTGCCCCAAACTCGCTGTATATCTGGACTTTGCCGACGCGCGCGCAAGAGTTTTGAAGCCCTTCCCTGCAACCATCCCGTCGCTTCAAAACACATGCTTTTTTGCCTACCCGGACTCCGCCACTTAGACAATTTTATCATATTATAACAACCCCTGCGCATTTACCAGGACTTTGCATCTGGACAAATTTATTATAACACGAAAACTCCTACCCGTTTACCAGGACTTTGTAGCCAAGACAACTTTAGTATGATACGGCAATTCCTACCCGTCTACCTGTACTTGCATAAACCACACCATAATAGCTTTCGCTCGTGGATACATATCTCTTTGCCTATTCCGACTTTTTTTAAGGAAGTGATTTTAAGATAGTTGATAAAGTGAACATAATGTTTTAATTTTATAGTTAAAACAAGGTAATTTGAAAGTTATGAATTACCATCATAAGACCAAAGATGAACTCATAATAGAGTTGCAGAAATTGCAGCGGGAGTTTGATTCATTAAAAACATCATACGAAAAAGACATACCCAAGCACAAGCAGGCAGAGGATAAGTTGCAGGAGAGCGAGGGAAAATGGCATAAGCTGATTACAGCTATTCCAGCCTACATCGCTTTACATGATATCGAGGGCAGATACATTTATTTGAACCACTACGCCGAAGGATTTTCTGAAAAAGATGTTGTTGGAAAAAGTTTGTACGACTTCATATCTGAAGACTCAAAAGAAGAGTACTATCGAAATTTCGATGCATGTCTTCGCACAAAACAAATTCAAAGATTTGTATATACTGCTTTTGGGAACAACAAGACCTTAAGAATTTACGATAGCTCTCTTATACCAATCATTGAAAAACAACAAATAATTAACGTTATGGCAGTTGCAATGGACGTCACTGAAAACAAAAAGGCTGATTTGGAATTGCAATTGCAAAGTGAGATAATGAAAAACCTCACTGAAGGAGTTTTTTTAATCAAACAAGATAATGGAGTTATCGTTTTTACTAATCAGAAATTTGACGAAATGTTTGGTTATGACCATGGAGAAATGATTGGGATAAATGTTTCCATTATCAATGCACCAACCGATAAAAGTCCCGAAGAAAAGAAAAAGGAAATCGTAGACATAATAAACAGGACTGGGAGATGGCAAGGGGAAATTTTAAACATAAAGAAAAATGGTGAACATTTCTGGTGTTATGCAAATGTTTCGATGTTTTATCACTCTACTTTTGGGAAAGTGTACATATCTGTTCATTCGGATATTACCAGCCGTAAACTTGCAGAATCAGCTCTTAGAGAAAGTGAAACCGGATTCCGAGGTGTTTTTGAAAATTCACTAATGGGTATATCACATTCATATCCAGTTGGAAATCTATTAAGAATAAATAGTGCATATGCAGAAATGTACGGTTATCCTGACATTTCGACAATGCTAAAGGAAGTGACTGATTTAGGAAAACAGCTATATTTCAATCCTGATGACAGAAATAAGGTTCTGGAAATTCTGGATAAAAAAGGATTCATGGAACCTTCTGAATTTGAATTGAAGAAACGAAACGGAGAAAAATTCTGGGCTCTTGTCGGGGTTAAAAAAGTAATTGACTGTGCAGGAAAGTTGTTATATTTGCAAGCTGAACATCTTGACATCAGCAAACGAAAGAAACTGGAGGAAGAAATGTTCCAGGCTTCGCTTTATGCCCGGAACCTGATAGAAGCCAGTCTTGATCCTCTTGTTACCATCAGCGAAGAAGGGAAAATAACCGATACTAACTCTGCTACAGAGGATATTACAGGTATAAAACGTGATAAACTTATTGGAACTGATTTTGCCGATTATTTTACAGAACCTGAAAAGGCAAAAAAAGGATATAAAATAGCATTCTCAAAAGGAATTGTGAAGGATTATCCACTTACAATAGTTCATTCAAATGGTTTCAAAACAGATGTATTGTACAATGCTACGGTATTCAAAAATGAAGAAGGCGAAGTTCAAGGCGTTTTCGCTGCTGCCAGGGATATAACAAATCTTAAGAAAATGGAAGAAGAGCTTAGGAAGTCAAAAGACTTACTTGAGAATCTAAATAAGCATCTTATTGAAATAAGAGAGAATGAGAGAGAAGTTATATCCAGGGAAATCCATGACCAGCTTGGTCAGTCATTAACCGCTTTAAAAATTGATATGACCTGGCTCCGTCAGAGAATAACCAGTGAATCTGAAGATGGAAAAAAAGCAGATGAAATGATTGAACTGGTTAGTACCATCAGTTTGGATTTAAATCGGATTTCTTCTGAATTGCGCCCTCTAATGTTGGATGACCTTGGCCTGGCTGCTGCTTTAGAATGCTACTGTGAGGAGTTCGCAAACAGAACCGGATTGAAGGTACAAATGGAAATAGAGGATGTACAAACTGAAAACTTGGATAAAAATCTGTCCATTTACAGAGTGGCCCAGGAATCACTCACCAACATTATTCGTCATGCCGACGCAAAAAAGGTTCAGATAAAACTTTACAAAACCAAACAAAACATTATACTTTTAATTCAGGATGATGGAATTGGAATCTCCCCTGATAAATTAAGATCGTTCAAATCATTAGGCTTATTGGGAATGTCAGAAAGGGTAAATCAATCCGGTGGGCATATAGAGATTAAAGCCTCCGGAAAAGGTGGTACAAAAGTAAGAGTTTATATACCAATAAAATAACTTTAGCTTACATGAAGATTTTACTTGCAGATGATCATCAGGTGGTTCGCGAGGGACTTAAACAGATACTCAGAAATATCAAAATATCGGACCGGGTTGAAGAGGCAAATAACGGCACTGAAGCTCTCAATAAAATTAAATCAGGAGAATTTGATTTTGTGATCCTCGATATATCAATGCCAGGACAGAGTGGTTTAGATATTCTTAAAGCTTTGAAAAACTGTAATATAAATGTTAGTATTTTGATACTGAGTGTTCATCCTCAGAAACAATATGCAGTTCGTGCCTTAAAGCTTGGTGCTGCAGGGTACATTTCAAAAAACAGTGCTCCTGAAGAGCTCGAATTGGCGATCAAAAAAATTTCTGCGGGTGAAAGATATGTTTCATCAGATATTATCGGGAAACTTGTTTCTGACTTCAATAGAAAGAATGATATAGCCTTACATGAAAGTTTATCCGAAAGAGAATTCCAGGTTATGTGCTTTCTGGCAAAAGGCACTCCTATTAAAGAAATCGGGAAGGTGCTGTTCGTTAGCGAAAGAACTGTCAGTACCCATCGCAGACGCCTGCTCGAAAAAATGGAAATGAAAAGCAATGCAGAGCTTGCTCTATATGCCTATAAGAATGACCTGATAGAATAGAAGTTTTTTTTAAAGGTCTTGATATCCTGTGTACTTACTTCCTTCACGTATGACTACATAGCCCTTTTACTTTCATCTTTCCTCCCCGCTGAAGCGGGATTTAGCTTCGCCGAACTCGCCGGAGTTTACCCAGCAAGGCGGGGGTTCGGTTCGTCACTGCGTTCCTCAACTTTTGTCTTTTGTCTTGTAGTGTTTCCCCTACATTAAAATCAGTTTTCCCTTATATCCGAACAGGCTAATTCCTTACATAACAAGGTGTCTGCAATAACTAAATTTACTCTTTGGGGAAATCATTAAAATTTAATGACCCCTGTTCTAATAAAAAAATCGTAAAGTGAAAATTATTATTGCTGATGATTCCTCTCTGTTGAGAGAAAGGATTAAAAGTTTATTGAATGGTTCAAAAGAAAAATTGGTGATATATGAAGCTGAAAACGGAGTGGATGCTTTGCAGCTTATTAAGGATAAAATGCCTGATCTTGCAATTCTTGACATCCGGATGCCGGAAATGAATGGCATAGAGGTGCTAAAGAAAATCAGGGAGCTGAAAATGAAAACTAAAGTCTGCATTCTCACAAATTACCCTTATCCTCAATACAAAAAAAAGTGCATTGAGGCAGGTGCTGATTATTTTCTTAGCAAAACTGAGGATTTTGAAGATATTAAAATTGTAGTTACCGATATGGCGGCGAAAAACTGAACATCCTGACGGAATTCAGTTGTAATTGGAATATGACAAAATGAAGTAATAAATGATTGAGGAAGATATCTTATGAACCATCAACAAAAAAGACCTCTGGTGAGAAAACAACCAATGCTTGCGCTGAGTCTGGCTCTCTTCATTCTTATTATCTCAGGCGGATATTTCTATTACCGGTATGAAAAGAAAATCATCCGGAATGAACAATACAGCGATCTGAAGACGATTGCTGATCTCAAAGTAAACCAGATTCTGGGTTGGCGCGAGGATAGACTAGCAGATGCTCATGTAATTGCAGAAAGCCCTTTTATCCGACAAAACTTTCAACGATGGCTTCTTTCAAAGGATAGTACTCTGGGAAAAGATCTCCTTGATAGATTTTCGTTATTGAGATATAACTATAAATATGAAAATGTAATTATTGTTTCTGCCGGAGGAAAACTTTTACTTGGCCTCAATACCAATCTCAAACACATTGATTCAGAAACCATTGATTATTGCAATAAAGCGTTGCAGGACAAAAAAGCGTTCTTAAGTGATTTTTATTTTTCTCCTGCCCACGATACTATTCACATTGATGTTTTTGCTCCGATTCTGAATGACAGAAATGCTGCAGTTGCGGTTTTGGTTCTGCGTGTAAATCCCTACGGCTTTCTCTATCCGCTGATACAATCCTGGCCCACATCCAGTAAATCTGCCGAGACACTCATTATCCGCAGGGATGGTGATAGCATCTTATACGAAAATGAATTACGCCACATCTCAAACACAGCTCTGAAACTACGGATTCCATTAACACGCACCAATGTCCCGGCTGTACAGGCAGTTTTGGGTCATGTTGGAATTTATGAGGGATTAGATTATCGCGGAGTCAGTGTACTTGCCGATATACGTCCGGTACCCGGAACTCCCTGGTTCATGATTGCCAAGGTCGATCAAAGCGAGATTTTCTCTGAACTCAGATACAGGACTGTAATTGTCATCATTATTACCCTGCTTTTGCTTCTGTTTTTTGGTATCGGGATATCGTGGTTTTATAATAACCGGCAAAAAAATATTTACAGGAAATTACTTGAAACAGGAACCGCGTTGAATGAATCACAGGAAGAATTCCGCACAACGATATACAGCATTGGTGATGCAGTCATAACCACGGATATAAATGGACACATTCGTAATATGAATGTTGTTGCGGAAAAGTTAACCGGTTGGAAGGAATCTGATGTTGTTGGCAGAACGATTGGGGATGTATTTAATATTGTAAATGAAGAATCCCGCGATAAGGTTGAAAGTCCTGTTCAGAGAGTGTTAAAAGAAGGATTAGTTGTGGGACTTGCAAATCACACATTGCTTATTTCTAAAAACGGTAAAGAAATACCGATTGCCGATAGCGGTGCGCCTATTCATAACGAAAAGGGCGTTATTACCGGAGTGGTGCTGGTCTTTCGCGACCAGACTCAGGAACGCAGGGCCCAGAAGACGCTCCAGGAAAGCGAGCGTAAGTTCCGTGAGACTGTGAAATATCTCGATGAAGGTTATTACAGTGTTACAGTTGATGGACTATTAATTGATCACAATCAGGCCTTCAACCGGATTCTCGGCTTTGACATCGAAAAGGATATGAAAGGAGCAAAATTACCCGACTTCTGGCAGAATACTGATGACAGAAAGACATATCTGAAGGAGTTAATGACCAGGGGATCAATAATGAACTACCTGATAAATGCGAAGAAATCCGATGGTGAAAAGATAATCGTTTTGGCTAACGCACACCTGGTTAAAGACGAAAATGATAAGCCTGTAAGGATTGAAGGGACTTTCACTGACTTCACGAGATTAAAGCTTATGGAAGAGACCTTAAAAGAAAGTGAAACGAAATATCGGACGCTTTTCGAAAACGCGCAGGTCGGAATGTATCGCTCAAAGATAGATGGGTCGGCGATGTTGGACGTGAATAAAAAATTCGGTGAAATACTTGGATTAACTCGGGAGGAGGCTCTCGGTAAAGCCGGACGGATCCTGTGGGCCGACCCGGAAGACCGGAACACAATGATGAAACTTCTTAAAGAACAGGGCGGAATTTTAAATAATTATGAGGCCAGATTGCTTGCAAAGAACGGAGAAGTCAGGAATGTTCTGGCATCAATAGAATTGCGCCCCGAAGAGGGCTCCCTTGATGGAACATTTGTTGACATCACCGAGCGCAAACGGGCAGAAGAAGCTCTTAAGATAAGTAAAGAGCGCTTGCTCTTTGCAACAGAAGGTGCTAATATCGGAATTTGGAATTGGAATATCGTTACCGGCGAACTGATCTGGTCTGATCAGTGCAAAGCACTTTTTGGAGTGCCGCCTGATGAAACTATGAGCTATCAGCGCTTCAGTGATGCATTACATCCTGATGACCGTGAGAGGACAGATAAGGCGGTAAAGGATACACTCGACAATCACAAAGATTTCGATATTGAATATCGCAGTCTCTGGCCTGATGAAAGCATCCATTGGCTTACGGCAAAAGGACGCGGTTTTTATGATGCGACGGGCAAAGCTGCACGATTGGAAGGCATAGTACTGGACATAACCAGGCGCAAACTGGAGGAAGAGACATTGCGGATCAAGAACCAGGTGTTTGAGGACTCGATAGCTTCTCAGAGTATAGCTGACAGTACGGGAAAGATCACCCATGTCAATCCAGCTTTCTTGCATTTGTGGGGTTATACCAGTAAGGAGAAGGCTATCGGCTATAGTGTCAGCTCGTTCTTCGCCGATCCGGCCGATTCGGTTCCGGTGCTCGAAGCTCTGGCTGCTCACGATGCATGGGAGGGCGAGTTTCGTGCGAAGCGGACTGATGGCATAACCTTCATCTCGCGTGGATTTGCAACGAGCCTGCGCGACACCAGGGGCGAGCTCGTCGGGTACCAGTCCACTAACCTGGATGTGACAAAGGAAAGGGAAGCGGAAGAAGAAATAATCGAACTCAACGCAGAACTAGAGGACCGTGTAGCCAAGCGAACCGCTCAGCTGGAAGCCTCCAACAAAGAGCTCGAAGCATTCAGCTATTCGGTATCGCACGATCTCAGGGCGCCCCTACGCCATGTAAGCGGGTACGTGGAATTGCTCAGCAAACGTTTTCAATCCGATTTGCCCGAAAAGGGTCAGCACTATCTGAATTCCATTACCGATTCTGTGCATATCATGGGAATGTTGATAGACGACCTTCTGCAATTCTCCAGAACCGGTCGTATGGAGATGCACCAGTCGGATTTTGATATGAATGAGGTCGTTAAAGAAGTCATAGAATCGCAGCTTAAAGATAATCCTGACCGTAAAATCGAATGGGTGGTAGGAAAATTGGCTTCCGTAAATGGTGATGAAGCAATGCTCCGGCTTGTCTGGATAAATCTTCTGAGCAATGCTGTCAAGTTCACACGCACCAGGAAGAAAGCCAGGATAGAGATTGGTGTCGGTGAAGAAAACAAGGAGCTGGTTTTCTTTGTGCGCGATAACGGAGTCGGGTTTGATATGCAATATGCTCAGAAGCTTTTTGGAGTTTTCCAGCGTCTGCACCCTACTGAGGAATTTGAAGGAACCGGCATTGGCCTCGCAAATGTTCAAAGGATAGTTTTGCGTCATGGAGGACGTGCATGGGCTGAAGCCGAACCCGACAAAGGAGCTGTATTCTATTTTTCAATACCAAATAAATAAGGAGAAACTATGAAGACAGAAATTCGAACAATTCTTCTTGCAGAAGACAACCCCAGGGATGTTGAACTGACACTTGAGGCTTTAAGTGACCATAACCTTGCCAATAATGTTATCGTGGTGAGAGATGGTGTGGAAACTATGGAGTATCTGCGTCGTGAAGGTAAATACAAACAACGCAAAACGGGGAATCCTGCAGTTTTACTACTCGATATCAAAATGCCCCGTATGGATGGCATAGAAGTTCTTCGGGCTATCCGGAGCGATAAGTTATTGAAAATGCTTCCGGTTGTTATGCTTACATCTTCGCGCGAGGAGCAGGATCTGATTAAAAGTTATGAGCTTGGAGTCAACGCTTATGTTGTAAAACCTGTCGATTTCAAAGCATTCATCGAAGCTGTGAAGCAGTTAGGCGTCTTTTGGGCTGTAATTAATGAAGCGCCACCTTTAGGTAATAACAGATAAAGATAAAATGAATGAGGTTCTAACCGTACTTTGTCTTGAGGACTCACCACGGGATGCCGAGATTTTACGTGAGTTCCTGATAGATGCAGGATATGATCTGAACATGGACTGCACTGCGGCAGAGAAGGAGTTTGTTTCGTTTCTTAGTAACCGTAGGTACGATATCATTTTATCTGATTTCAAGTTACCCGGATTCGATGGCTTCGGAGCGTTGAGATGGTCTGTGGAAATCTGCCCCGATGTTCCTTTTATTTGTGTTTCCGGAAGCATCGGAGAAAGCTTAGCAGTGGAATTGTTAAAGAAGGGTGCTGTAGATTATGTCTTAAAGGACAGGCTCGAGCGACTTCCATCGGCTATACAGCGGGCACTGGATGAAGCAAAAGAAAAGAAAGCCCGGCAGCAGGCAGAGAGGCAACTTCGTATTTACTCGGAAACACAATCAAAACTTTTACATACAAACGATCTGACAGAGATTTACAGGCTCGTTGCAGAAAAGATCAGCGAATTAATAGGTGACGGTATTGTTTTCACAACCCTTCTGGACGAGAGCAGCCAGACTCTTGGTATTGTCTCCTATAAAGGACTTAATGTTCCCTTTGAAAAACTAATAAAAACCCTCCGTATTGACCCTACAAAGATGGTCTATAACCTTAAAGACATTACCGAAGATGAACTTAGCATCTATCGGAGCGGTAAACTGGAAGAACTGGAAGGGGGGCTCTATATTCTTGCAACGCGCAGGATTCCAAAAACACTATGCAAAATAGCAGAGAAATTGTTACAGATAGAGCATATTTTTACAATGGGTTTCGTCTGGCAGGGGGTACACTTCGGAGGACTTGTCATTCTGGCCAGGAGTGACCTATCCATATATAAGGTCACTATTGAACTGCTTATAAACCAGGCGGTGACATCTATAAACAGGCTGAGAGCAGAGATGAAACTGAATACACAATATGCTTTGTTAAACGCATTGATCGACAGTCCGGGTGACACTATCATTTTCTCACTGGATAGAAATTACTGTTACACCGCTTTTAATGAAAAGCATCGTGAGGAGATGAAGAAAGTCTGGAATGTTAATATTGAAATGGGAATGAACCTGCTTAATTGTATGTCTTCTTATGAATTAAGAGAATCCGCCAAAAAAAGCATCGATAGGGCACTCAGAGGAGAATCTTTTTCTGAAATTCAATGTCAGCAGGAATTAAGTGTCTTTTATGAATTGAGCTGGGGTCCAATTTTTCAGAATGAGAATATAACCGGTGCTACTGTTTTCATTCGCGACATATCTGAAAGAATTCTGGCAGAAAAAATACTCAATGATTCGGAGTTACGTTTTCGCAGGCTTTTTGAGGCAGCGAGAGACGGCATTCTAATTCTTGAAGCTGAGACAGGTTTGGTGGTTAATGTCAATCAGTTTTTAGTAGAGATGTTAGGTTACTCATATGACCAGTTCCTGGGAAAGAGAATCTGGGAGCTGGGATTCTTTAAAGATATTGTCGGTAATCATGAAAATTTCGAGGAATTATTGCAGAAAGAATATATCACCTATGACGACAAACCATTGGAAACCATCGATGGCAGTCGGATTGAGGTGGAATTCGTCAGTTATGTCTATAAAGTAGGCAATAAAAATGTGGTCCAATGCAATATCAGAGATATCACCCAGAGGAAGCTCGGAGAAATAGCTTTGCAAAACAGCGAAGAGAAATTCTCGGTAGCCTTTAAAACCTCTCCATATGCTATTACAATAACTCAGCCTGAGGATGGGAAGTTCTTGGAAGTAAATGATGCTTTCTATTCCATGACCGGTTTCACACGCGAGGAGACATTAAATAACGCTTCAGTTGGTATGAACCTTTGGGTTAACAGGGAAGATCGCGATTTTGTTGTAAGAGAACTTATGGCCGGCCGGAAAGTGGTTGGACAGGAGTTCAAATTTAAAAAGAGAAATGGAGAGATTATTATAGGTTTATTCTCAGCCCATCTTATTGTTATATATAAGAATACTTATATCTTATCCAGTATCAATGACATCACTGAACGCAAGCAGGCAGAAAAGGTTTTAGAAGAAAGTGAGAGGAAATTAAGAGAAGCTCAGGAAATGGCTCATCTCGGTTTCTGGAACTGGGATATTCAAAGTGGCGATGTTATATGGTCAGAAGAAGTATTTAGGATATTTTGCCTCGATCAGAATGAATTCATTCCTCATATTGATTCAATACTTGCATTATCACCATGGCCGGAGGATCATGAGCGCGATAAAGAGCTGATTAACAGGACAATTGAGACTCATAATCCCGGTTCTTATGAGCAAAAGTTTTTACGCCCTGATGGGAGCATAGGGCACTATTACTCAACTTTTCACGGTAATTATGATGATAATGGTAATCTCACTTCAATTGTTGGTACTGTGCTGGATATAACCCAACGCAAGCAGGCGGAAGAAGCTATTCAAATACTTAATAAAGAACTTGAGCAACGTGTTATTGATCGAACTACTCAGCTCGAAGCTGCCAATAAAGAGCTTGAAGCATTCAGCTATTCCGTTTCCCATGATCTCAGAGCTCCTTTGCGATCAATTCACAGCTATACAAATATTCTACTTGAGGAATATGAAAATAAGCTGGATGATGAAGGTAAAAGGCTCTGCGGCATAATTTCTTCAGATGCTATCCGGATGGGTGGACTTATTGATGACCTGCTCAATTTTTCAAGAATAGGCAGAAGCAGCCTGAATGTTTCATTACTCGACATGAAATCAATGGCCGTCTTATCTTTTGCAGAAATAGCCAGCGAGAACGAAAAAGCAAGGACTATTCTGGAAATCGGAAAGCTTCATAATGTTAACGGCGATGCACACCTGATCAGGCTAGTATGGAATAATCTGATATCCAATGCTATAAAGTATTCATCTAAAAAGGAAAAATCAGAATTATCTATTGGCTCACAAGCTTCCGGGAACATGATTACATATTATATTAAAGATAATGGTGTTGGATTCGATATGCTCTACAAGCATAAGCTATTTGGTGTTTTCCAGAGACTTCACAGCGGAAAAGATTTTGAAGGCAATGGTGTTGGTCTGGCAATAGTTCAACGGATTATTCAGCGGCATGGCGGAAAGGTTTGGGCTGAAGGAGAAGTTGATAAAGGAGCGACGTTCTATTTCAGCCTGCCGGCTGAAGGCAACAGGTAGCAGGCGACGGGCAACAGGAAAACCAAAAACCAGACTCCTGATGCCTGACGCCAACTATTAATATAAATATATACACTTGACTAATAACGACGTACCATGGATGATCTGAATGCAGTTGAAATTCTTATCGTGGAAGACAATCCCCGCGATGCAGAACTGACTATGCGTGCCCTCAGAAAGAATAATCTGGCTAACAATGTAATTATTGCAGAAGATGGAGCTGAAGCACTCGACTTTTTCTTTTGCAGGGGTAAGTATAAGAAAAGAAGTATTGCCAATCCACCTAAAGTAGTTCTTCTCGATCTTAAACTTCCTAAAGTCAGCGGACTTGAAGTACTTAAAATTGTAAAGGAAGATAAAAGGACGTCACATATACCAATTGTCATCGTGACATCTTCAAGACAGGAACCTGATATTAATGAAGCTTATGCGTTAGGGGTAAACAGTTATGTGGTAAAACCTGTTGATTTCGACCAGTTTATTAATGCAATGAGCAGCCTGGGGTTGTATTGGTTGCTGGTGAATGAACCATTGAAGTAGAGACGCAACGGCATAACGGCACAACGGCGCAACGGGAAAACGCCTTTACACCTTTACGCCTTTATGCCGTAAAGTATATAACAGTTTATAGATAAAAATCTACCATATGGAAGATAAATTGAAAATATTATTTGTCGAAGATGTTAAGCATGATGCCGAACTGAACTGGCGAGAGATTGAAAAAAACGGGATAGTTTTTAAAAAGCTGCTTGTTGATAACAGAAAGGATTTTCTTGAGGGACTGGAATCTTTTAAACCGGATATTATTATTTCCGATTATTCCCTTCCTCAGTTCGACGGAATGCAGGCACTTTTATTGCGGAATGAGTTAGCCCCTTTAACGCCATTTATTATAGTGACAGGGTCGGTTAATGAAGAAGTTGCTGTAGAGTGTATGAAAGCCGGAGCTGATGATTATGTTATTAAGGAACATCTAACCAGGCTCCCTTTTGCAATAAAAGAGGCTCTCGAACAACACACTATACTCATTGAAAAGAGAGCGGCTGAATTATTATTGAAGGAAAACGAAGAGAAACTTCAGAGTATTTTCAGCGCTGCTCCTGTAGGTATAGGACTGGTTGTCGGCAGAGTATTTATTGAGGTTAATGACACTTTCTGTAAAATGACAGGTTATAGCCGAAAGGAGATGTTGGGTAAAAACGCTGAAGCTATATATGCAAAAGATGAACAAAATGAAAGTGCCGGGATTGTAATATTCAGACATATAGCTGAAAAAGGTACAGGATCGGTTGAAACCCGCTTTAAATGTAAAGATGGAAGAATCTTAAACATATTTTTAAGTTCGACTCCTCTGGACAAATATGACCATACTAAAGGAATTACCTTTATCGCAATGGACATTACTGAGAAAAAAAAGGCTGAAGAGGCTTTGCATGAAAGCCGGCAGTTGTTTCAGACTCTGGCCCAGGTGTCACCGGTCGGAATTTTCAGAACCAATACTGACGGTTATACCACCTATCTGAATCCCAAATATTTAGAACTAACAGGCTTAATAGCTGAAGAAGCTATTGGTTTTGGCTGGATCAATGCTGTACATCCCGATGACCGGGAGATATTGAAACGTAACTGGTTATCAGATATTCAATCTCAAAAAACATCCAATGCCGAATACCGGTTTTTAAAACCAGACGGGAGTATTGTCTGGGTTATGGGCAATGCAGTACCTGAATGGATTAACGATAAAATTGTTGGTTATATTGGTACTATTACTGATATCACCGAATTTAAGTTTGCAGAAGAAAAACTGAAAAGTTCAGAAGAAAGGTTCAAAATATTATTTGATTATGCACCGGATGCATATTATCTGAGCGACCTCAAAGGAAATTTTATCGATGGCAATATAGCTGCTGAAAAATTGTTGGGCCACCGTAGAAATGAGCTAATCGGAAAGAATTTCCTGAAATTAAATCTCCTGTCCCCTAAACAACTGCCCGGGGCAGCAAAGCTATTAGTTAAAAATGCATTAGGACAATCCACCGGTCCCGATGAATTTGTATTAAGCCAAACAGACAGATCAAAAGTTACAGTTGAAATATTAACTCACCCGGTTAAAATAAAAGATCAAACCCTGGTATTGGGTTTAGCAAGAGATATTTCCTATCGCAAACTTACTGAAGAAAAAATAATTCTTGAACGCAGAATGCTGCGCACCCTGATAGATAACCTTCCTGATCATATATATGTGAAGGATTCAGAGGGTCGTAAAGTAATCTCCAATATTTCCGATTTTAAAGATTTGGGATTACAGAGCGAGGAACAGGTTATAGGAAAAACAGACCTTGAACTGTTTCCGGGCCAGACAGGTCAGCGCGGTTATGCTGATGATATGGAGGTTATTACCTCAGGCAATGCGATTTTGGCGCGCGAAGAGGATTTTATTACCAGCCGTGGGAAAAGTAGATGGTCACTTGCTTCAAAAATCCCTCTCATGGATACGAACGGAAAAATCACTGGTCTTGTTGGTATCGGCCGTGATATAACTGAAAGAAAAAGAGCGGAAGCGAAATTATTACAAAGCTATACGTTCAATGAGTCTCTGCTTAAAACAATTCCCTTTGGAATGCATATTGTTGACGAGGAGGGCACTATCTTGTTTCTTAGTGAAAAATTAAAGAGACTTTTGGGAGACGAGGGTCTGGGGAGAAAATGCTGGGAAATCTACCGTGATGATAAGAAGCAATGCAGTGATTGTCCACTTCTCAAAGGGATTACCATAGGTGAAACAGAGGCTTATGAATCGCACGGTGTTCTTGGAAACAGGATATTTGAGATTAGCCATACCGGTATGTGGTACAATGGTAATAAAGCTATGCTTGAGATTTTCCAGGATATAACCGACAAGAAGCAATCTGAAGTGGAACTTATCAATGCAAAAGACAAAGCTGAGGAGGGTGACAGACTGAAGACAGCTTTCCTTCATAATATCTCACATGAGATCAGGACACCGATGAATGCAATTGTTGGTTTTTCTACACTACTGGGGGAACCTGATGTTGATACGCAGTCGCGTAAGGATTATATCGAAGTAATTATCCAGAGTAGTAATCATTTGCTTTCAATAATAAGCGACATCGTGGATATTTCGAATATCGAAGCCGGGATTGTAAAGATTGCAAAGAATGAAGTAAATATTAATAATGCACTTAAAACAATATGCAATCAGTTTACTCTGAAAGCTGATGAGAAGAATGTTAATCTGGTCTGTGAGACTGAGGTACCGGATTCCGATTCTTTAATAACCACCGACAGTACCAAATTGACACAAATAATTACAAATCTGGTAAGTAATGCCATTAAGTTCACCGATAAAGGATATATAAAATTAGGTTGTAAGTTAAAGAATAAATTTCTTGAATTCCAGGTTTCCGATACCGGCATCGGAATAAGCGAAGAACAGCACCAGAAGATATTTAATCGTTTTTACCAGGTACAACACGCAGTATCAAGATTATATGAAGGAACAGGACTCGGTCTGGCTATATCAAAAGCAAATGTGGAACTTATGGGCGGAAAGATTTGGCTTACCTCAGAGCCGGGAAAGGGAGCATCATTCTATTTTACAATTCCTTATGAAAAACAAGTAGCAGAAACTCCCGAAGTTAACGGAAAGAGAGTTCCCGGTGAATTCTTTTTCCCGGAGAAAAAGAGAATTCTTGTTGCTGAAGATGTTGATAGTAACTTCAAACTGATAAACTATTTTTTTCACGGAACAAATGCAGAAGCGATCAGGGCATATAATGGTAAGGAGGCAGTAAAAATATTTATGTCAGACAAGAATATCGATCTGATTTTAATGGACATTAAAATGCCAGTCATGGATGGATACACAGCTATTAAACTGATCCGGGAGATAAACTCTACAATTCCGATAATTGCTCAGACAGCATATATTGATGACAAGGAACAGGCTATTGAATACGGCTGTTCAGGCTTCATTTCAAAACCATTTGATAAGAAAGGGCTTCTAAAGGTTTTACAAGAGTTCATTTAAGTCAGTAATTCTCTCTCCCGGCTTAATTGTTATCAAAATATTGGCCGTCCCTGCGCTGTCAGGCACATTACGCAAAAAAGCTAATTCTGTACCATAGATTAATGAATGCGTTTGCGTAAAGAGCCTTCCAGCCCGTCCCTGCCACTCGGGGAGACAGGTTGCTAAAGTTGAAAACGTTGTTTCATCAAACAAAACACAAAATTTGCCCAGCAGCTAACTCACTGGCAAATGTAATAAGCTGTCAAACAACCGAATACAAATATAAACAACAACTTAGCTTATTACACTTGCCAGTCGGGTCACGACATATAATTATCAGATTTTTATGACAATTTTTAATGACAAACAGTAGATAAAAACAAATAGATTTTCTCCGTAAAGACAACCTCCAACAGCGTGACAAATCACTACTGTTTATCGGGACTTAAAAAATGCTGATTTACCTTGACAATTTCTGCAACCGTGACAGATTTAAAATAGCCCAGCAGCTAACAAGCGGGTATAGGCAATAAGTTTGTCACAATTTTTGCACCACACCTTGACAACTTCATATTGAAACAAAAATCTCGTCCGTTTACAAGCATCGTGCTTCCGGCTCTGGACAGATCCGTGCTAAAGAGACAGTTAAATCTTTCGCCGGGACTTGCAAAAATTGCGCCATACCTTCCTTGCCACCGTGACAGCTTGGTGGCTAAAGTACCAGGACCCTGCCCGGTGCTTGCGTCGGGTAACACAACCTCCCCATATTGCCGGGCCGTTAGTAAAAATGCGGCTAAGGTAATTGGCCTCGCGCCGTAACTTGATAAATTTCTAATGACAGCAAAACTCTCTGGTACCTTGACAGCAAAC
>JALONT010000023.1 GCA_025454795.1 Bacteroidales bacterium
GGGTATTGAAAACAGTACAACAAATGGATAAAGGTATGACTGGTATAAAGCCACCATTATCAGATAAACAAGCACTATTGCAGTAAGCAGGGCAAAACCAAGAGAACCAAATGCATCATCCTGGTACTTCATTTCACTGTCATAGCTGACAGAAACTCCAGGAGGCAAGGACAAACCGGCTATCTTCCTTTTAATCTCATTGCCAACATCTCCCGAAGCGCGTCCAAGTACCTGCGACCCAACAGAAACCGATGATATCCTGTCATACCTTTCAAGACTTGTATTCCCTGATCCGATGCGAACAGAAGCAAACTGTGATAACTTGACAGGAGAACCTGCTGAGTTGAATAATACAAGGTTCGAAACATCTTCAGGGCTTCGCCGGTTGAAGTTATCATATATTATATTAATATCATATTCATGAGATCCGTCTATGTATTTGGCATCGGTATTACCGCTGAAGGCAGTCGCCATCACTGGTCCCACTATTGCCAGCGATAATCCAAGGTCTTTCATTTTATCGTTGTCAATATCAACCACAAGTTCATTTGCGGCCTCTTCAAGGGATGAACTTATATCATTGGTTCCGGGCGTTTCCATTACCAGCTTCCTTATCATACTGGCGTACTTGTATAATGAATCAGGATCGGATGATTTTATAATGATCTGAATGGGACTGTCATCCGTTCCTCCCATAAAAGGATTCATAAGCACTGTTTTGATCCGGGCACCGGCTATTTTTGAATTTAATTCGTTTTTAATCATGTTTGCATAAGCATTCGCTGTCACATCACGGAATTCCTTATCAACAAGTTTGACATTGATCTCCGCCTTAAAGGCGCTGCTTTTTTCTCCGCCGGTAAGAAGTCCTGAACTTGATGATCCCACTTTAGAAAAAACTGATTTAATTTCGGGTTTGGAAAGAAGAATGCCTTCTGCTTCAAGAACCTTAAGATTGGTTTCTTTGAGAACTGCATCCTTCTGAAGTTCAATCTGAATTATAAATTCGCCCGCATCCCCCAGCCCAAAGAATTCAGAACCGACAAAGCCGGCAGGAATCAGGGCAATGGATCCAAAAAACAACAGAGCAACTATAAGAAAAGTGATTACCTTATGTCTGAAGGCCCTGATCAGTATTGAGTGAATGACCCTGGCAAGTGCATCAACCTGAGACTCGAACCAGAGAAAAAAACGGCCGGAAAGCCTTTCTTTATTCATGTGGGTAAGTTTGCCCAGTCGGGAAGTAAGTAATGGAACAACTGTAAACGCAACCACCAGACTGAGCAGCGTAGTAACAACAATCACAACCGCAAAAGGGCTCAACAGAGGTGAAATTATACTGCTTGATAATCCTATCGGAAGGAATACTACAACATCTACAAGTGTTATTGCAACTGCAGTAAATCCGATTTCTGATCTTCCATCAAGCGTGGCTCGAACCTTATCCTTCCCCATCTCCATATGCCTGTAAATGTTCTCAAGAACTACGATCGCATCATCCACCAGTATTCCGATTACCAGAGACATAGCCACAAGCGTGATGATATTCAGAGTATATCCCATGAGATACATTCCGGTAAAAGAAACAACAAGCGATATCGGGATCGCAACCATTACTATAAAAGCGTTCCGTAACCCATGAAGGAATACCAGCATTACAAGAGCGACAAGTATAACGGCATACGAGAGGTCGTGCATCACCGAATCAACGGCTTGTTCGGTGAAGACTGATGAATTAAACGGGACATCAAACTTCAGGCTGACGTTTTTATAAGATGATTCCAATCTTGATAGTTCAGTCAACACCTCATGACACACTTCCACCGTATTTGAACCAGATTGTTTCTTAATGCTTAGCCCTATTGAATTCACGCCGTTGATCCTTGCAATCATGCTGGTTTCCTTATCAGTATCGAGCACTTCTGCAATATCTCTTAATCTTATTTTCGCACCATTCATATCACTTAACACCACAAGATTCTCAATGTCACCTATCGTTTCAAACCGGGCCGACAGCCTTATGACCATCTGCGATTCATCGTTTTTTATTTTACCGGTAGGGAAATCCATATTCTCCGATTGAACAGCCTGTAAAACTTGCATTATCGAGAGATTATATGATTCCATTTTCCCTGCATCCAGGTTTACACGGATCTCCCGTTCATCACCTCCGACGATGTCGATTTCTCCGACTCCCTTAATCTGGGCAAGCTCAGGCTGAATGTTGTATTTTACAAGGTCGTAAAATTCCGTAGACGGCATTGAGGCAGTAACCCCGATATTCATTACCGGCAGATCATTTACCGAAATCCTTGATACCATCGGATCCAGTGCTGTTTCAGGCAGCTGAAATTCAGTTGCGTCAATCCTGCGCTGTGCATCCAGGGTGGCATCATCGACATTTGCACTCAGTTTCAGGGTTATTACTATTATTGAGACACCCTCGTTTGAAAATGAACGGATGTTGTCAATACCTTCAACTGAAGTTATTGCATCCTCAAGCTTTTTTGTTACACTGTTCTCCACTTCGGAAGGTGATGCACCGGGGTATACGGTGACTACTGTAAATACCGGTGATGCGAAATTTGGTGCAAGCTCATAATTAAGGTTCTTATAGCTTGCAAAGCCCAGGAATACAAGTACCGCAAAGACCACCACTATAAGGGTGGGGCGGCTGACTGCTATCTTAGTGATATTCATTGTCTTGGTATTTAATGGATTATTGATATTTTAGAACCGTTTACAAGGTTTATCTGGCCGGAAACGACAATTACATCTCCTTCCAGCAAACCTGTTTCTACGGTAACAAGCTTGTTATTCATCGAGCCAGCTTCAATGCTTTTCAGAATAACGGAATCGGCGCTGACAACAAAGACTTCAGGATCCTGTATGCTGCCTGTAATAGCCCTTCTGGGTATCACCAGTTGCTTCTTTTCCGATTCTAATCTGAAGATGCCGGTACCAAACATTCCGGGCCGGATTGTGCTGGCCGGGTTGTTAAGCACTTCGATTTCTGTTGCATAACGTTTTGAGAGATCAGCGCTTGTCTCAATTGCACTCACTTTGCCATGGTAATCAATTCCTGCAAAAGGTCCGGCTGTCACTTTTACATTAATTCCTTTGAATATCTGTGCAACCTGTTCACCGGTCAGTTTCAGGATTAATTTGACCCTGTCTGTTTCGACTATATCGAATAAAGGTGTTCCAGGGAAAAGAAAGCTGCCTTTTTCGATGTGCCTTTTCGATACAAAACCGTTGAACGGAGCTTTGAAAAAAGAGTTCAGATATTGTGTTTCAGCATTAACAAAAACCGAACGTGAATGGAGGTAATTCTGTCTTGCTGATTCTGATTGCTGTACCGTTACAGCATCGCCTTTTGATAGTTCTTCAAACCGGTTCAAATCCTTTTCAGCTTTTTGCAGGCTGTATTCTGCCAGTTCAAACTGTGATTTAAGTGCATTATTATCAGTAAACCCCAGGATCTGCCCTGCTTTTACATAATCTCCGGTCTCTGCACAGACGTTCAGAACCCGGCCCTGTGTTTCCGAAATAACAGAAATCTCACGGAAGGGCTGAAATGTCCCATTTTCCACGAATTCAGCAGATATCACTTTCTTCTTTACAGTATCGGTTATAACCGGAACAATTATGTTCACTTCCGACACCATCTTTAGCTGCTCACTGAAATATTGTTTATTTGAAATGAGCCTTACTGTCCCTGCAATCAATAAGATTGTGATTACAGAGATACTGATCAGGATACTTTTTCTTTTCATGGCATTGTTATTTTGATTTTTTCAGAATTCTAATAATTCGCCCCTTACTTTTCTAAGATCCAACTCAGCATTTTTGAGCTGGAGTAAGGCAGTTAAATAGGAGAGCCTGGCCTCGGTCACATTATCTTCTGCAAGAATCAGGTCGGAGAGAGGAACAACCTGTCGTGTATATCCCAGCAGGTTAATATTATATACTTTCATGGCAGTCCTGATGTTCTCTTCCTGCCGCGAAATAATATTAACGCTGTTCTTATACTGTGAAATGGCATCGGAATACTCCTTCGACAGATACTTTTTTGCATTGTCAAGGGTATTGCGTAATTGCAGCAGTTCAGTTTCAAAACGAGCCGAGCTCCACCGTTTATCAAATCCGTTAAATATCGGAATGTGGAGGCTCACTCCGATCACCCCGACTTTATAGAACTTATCTGCTCCTCCTTTCAGGAAGTCGAACTGGTTACGCTGACCCTGAAAATAGTATTGACCATAACCTGTCAGGGAAGGAAGAGACTCCTGCAACTTGCTCTTTTTCGACAGACTGGTTATTTCAATCTGAGCCTCAATAATCTGGATACCTGGTTTATTTGCCGGGTCAAATATTTTATCAGGGATATACAGGCTTCCTGCAGCAAGTGAATCGGTCAGAATTATACTGCTGTTCAGATCCAGTCCAACCAGAAAGCATAACAAGCCAAGTTGCTTTTTATGAAGATACTGAAGATTATCGATATGGCTCTGAATATTTGCCCGGTTAACCACCACCCTGTCATGATCCACTTTTCGGATCATCCCGTTGTCACTCTGGCTCCTGGTTATATCTGCCAGCCGGTCCATGTTGGCAAGATTCCCTGTCAGATGCTCCACCTGCTTTTCTGTGTACTTGCACAGGAAGTAAACCTGTGTGACCTGGTAAACGACCTCTTCCTTTTGCATGAGGGTTGATATTGCACTGAGATTTTCCATACTTTTCAGAATTTTCAGTGAGGTGAAATAACTTTGATTGTACAGTATCTGGCTTGCCCTGAAACCACTGCTCCAGTCGAATTTTGTGCCAATCTCGACAGGTATCGGACCACTTTGCCCGAAGATCTCTCCGGGTACGATCAGCTTGGGTATAGCGAAGTTATTACTAAAGGTACTGTACCCATCCAGCTGGGGGTAAAAGTTGCTCCGGGCCTCAGAAAGTTGTGATTTCCTCTTCGACTGTTCAAGTTCTGAATTACGAACCTCCACATTCCTTTCGATTCCCATTTTACATGCCTCTTTCACAGAAAGACACATTACAGTATCCTGTGAAAAGGCAATTACGCAAACGGCAGCCTTTATGAGGACTGCAATGCATGTGATAATAATTTTTCTTTTCATGGCTCTGAATATTAAACCGACTGTTTGGTATGTTAAAGAACAAAATAATATACCGACTGCCCGGTATGTAAATTATTAAAAAAATTAAACTTTTATCTGTTCATAAAGTGCATCCCACTGATGTTTTAATTTTTTAACCATATCTTCCAGGGCTACTCCCCTCATGATCATGTTAATACCTAATCCGTCACTGACATAGACAAAAATTTCCCCGAGTTTTTCATCAGAAAGAGTAGTTTTTATTTCACCTGACAAACGTGCGGTTCTAATTATCTTTATCCAGTTTTGCAATTCGATTTTAAACGGTTCCTCAATATTTTTTCTATATTCAGGAAGCAGTCTGAGAGCATCAAATACCATGGCAAAGTGATTAATAGTGATTTCACTTTCTCTGAATGCATGCCCAAAAAGTTTAAAATACTCCTGTGTAAGACGAATTGTATCATTGAGATAGTCGTTGTAAAATTGTTTTAAGGAATCCTGTGAATATGTACTGAAATCTCTTTCAAGTGCTTTATGAAATAGTTTAAGCGACTCGAGAAATACCTCTTCTTTGCTTTTAAAGTAATGATAGAATGCACCTTTTGACATCCCGGTTTTTTCAACCAGCTCTTTCATAGTTACTTCCTTGAAGCTTTTCTGGAGGAAGAGCCGGGAAGCTATCAGGGCAATATATTCTTTTGTATCCGACATAAACCGACCGTTTGGTATGACAAATATATAAAAAAATTTTATAAAACAAAAAAAATTGAACTATTTTTTAAAATTTATGGAATTTTTTACATAGTTCCTTATATTACCAATTTACCAATCTAAAGTTGCCTGCCCGTAAGCAGTTTTAACATATTCCCCATCATCTTTCGTTTGCTTACTTTGTCGCTCAATATGCCCAGATACAACATCGCAGCATTCCTGGGAGGGATCGTTTTTTTAGTTTTTTCAAGCAGAGTCAGAGCTTCGTTTTTGCAGGTAGTAACACACAGGCCACATCCAATACATCGAACAAGGTCAATAATTGCTTTCTTATTTTCAATTTGAATAGCATCCATCTGACATCTCTTAACACAAATCGTGCAGCCATTACACAATTCTTGCTCCACTTTTGCATAAAAATTATGCGCAATTAATTCAGCAGGCTTCCTGTATTTTTTTGCGGAGGTCAGAACGCCACAGCAACATCCGCAACAAAGGCAAATACAAAATGGTTGAAGTGAATTCCCGGGCTGCAGGACCAATCCTTCCCGTTCAGCCCGGTTAATGATTTCCATGCACTCGTCTTTAGTTATTGTTCTGGCCTTTCCCCTGTCTAAATAACTTTTCGCATCAAACATCAGACAAACTTCGATATTTTTAGTTTGTTTGCAGGGCTTACCAAGTATTGCCTCCCCTTCCTTGCATACGCAATTTGCCACCTGTATGGACTTGTCTGTCTTCTCCACAATCTCCCGCATATTATCGTATGTGGCGATATTGAATTTAGGGACAATAGCCTTCATATGGGGACTTGTACGTAACTGCGGCAATGAAGACTTAAAAAATTCGTCATTAAAACCCTCATCGAAGTACTGATGAACCAGCTCCATCATCTCTTTGCTTAAGTCACCCAACTGATGTTCAAACATCCCAATGGCAAGCATTGCATTACTATATTTGAATGGCTCAATTTTGGACCTGTTAATAGAACCTTTCATAAACATATCATGAAGTATTGTTGCTACCTTATCGTGCTCGCACGAAATCCCGAATTTTTTCCCAAGTCTTTTCCTTACCGTTTCCACGGAAGCATTTCCCAGACTCAGGCAAAGAGCCACCTTTACCTCGATGGGTGTAAAAAGCAATTGCAGAATCCTTATTTCTACCCCTGAATTTGTTTTAGGATACCCAATGGGCAGCTTATCGAGATGTTCCTGTAACTGATAGTAATATGTATTTTCTGAATCCATGGCTTAATGATACGAAATAAAGTATAAAGGTCAAAAAAAAGCCTTGGTGTGAAAGCACCAGGGCTTTTTCTTTGTAGTGGAGGGAGGATTATTTCATGATCCATTTTGGGAGCTTAACAAGTCATAAACCTCGCAAATCTGACAGCGGAACGATCTTAAGCCCCCCTTGGGGGGTTTGGGGGTAGGAAAGTGAGGTGCAAAGCAGAAGGATTATTACATGATCCGTTTTGGGGGGTGCTTTCGCACCAAGGCTTTTTCTTTGTAGCGGAGAGTGATGAAAATATCTAACCTAAGAGTGGTAGATGATATTAAAAAAATATTTGAGTTTTTAGAGACCAAGGTATCTGGTTTATAGGCTAATGTGGAAAATCAGGAGGTGATTACCATAGTTGCCGGACTAAATTGAACATATATTATCAGAAAATTGCAATAGGATACTTTTTTATAGCCTTTCAATCCATTTTGAAATTACTTCAGCACTTCTTATAACAGTTGATTTCCCATGCGACCCTCCTTTAATGAGTTCAAAACGTTTATTCTGACCTTTCCAGACTGAAAAAATCTCATCACATCCTGACCTGTCAACAATATTGTCATTTTCGCCATGCAGAAGCAGTAATGGGATATCTGCCTCCTTTGCATTTTCAACCATAGCATCCATTAATCTTTTTGATTCAGCCATGCAACGCATGCTGAAATATTTTACAAGAAGAGAATCATTATTCCTTAATTCCGATTCAATCCTGTCCGATTTATCCATAATTGCAGAAGGATCTCCTGCCATATTAACCACAGGCGAATGAGGAGCAAATACAAAATATCCGATATACTTCATGTAGACAAAAAAACCCGGACTCATTCCTTTTGCAGGTTTTAGTCTGTAAGGCGGGTTGACCAATATCAGGCCATCAATGCTGCGTAGTCTCGCAGCCAATTCAAGGGCAAAAGCGCATGACATACTGTGTCCAAATAAAATGATCTTTTTATCAGCATAAAAAAATGAGCTGTCTCCTTCTATAATTTCGCAATAATCTTCAATAATTGATTCCGGGCTTGTGTCTCCTCTTGAACCCTCAGAATAACCTGTACCTCGTGGATGAATCACAACTATACGATTCTTGTTATTGCTTAATAATTCAATTATATCTTTTTCGCTTTTGTGATTTATACCTGTTATTCCAGAGATGGCATAAATATTATTCTTAAAATCGCCAACAGGAGCAAACTCATAAACAAAGATTTTTAGCCCATCTTGTACTGTGATAAAGTTACTTTCCTCATTCTCTGCAGGTATGGGACGATCAGGGTTTTTCATTCCGGTACAATAGGTTAACAATATAAATATTGAAAGAAAAACTGTTATTAATAGGAGGAAAAATCTCAGATAAATCTTCTTCATTGTATTAGGTATTTTTCTTCCTGGTTTTCATTTCCATTGGCAGGATACTACTAAAGACAAATCTATTAACAGGTGTGTCAGCTCCAAATCTCTCTCTAAGTTTAACCATAGTACCATTTGGTTATTCAATTTCAGATGGTTTTCCATCCCATACATCCCTTGTCAATGAATATGTTGATTCGTTTGGGAAGGAATAGTCTGAATTTTGTAAATTGTATTTTTCATTACTGTTTAATAATTTTCATATGCAATGTATATCGACTTTGGAGGAATTTTAAATATCCAAATTTCAGTTTGTTGTATCCAATTTACAGATTAAGTGCATTTTTCTCAACCTGTTACAGGTTGGCCCTTTTTTTATTCCTTAAAATGGTAATTAAAATGCCGATAAAGAATGTCAGCGTTACCCAGATCCAAAAACGTGGCTGAGATACGTTATTTTGCATAATCAATGGGGGAATAAGGGGAATAAAAGCATTTGCCAGACCATGGGCATAAAGTCCTGAAAATGGTCTGTTACCTGATATTTTTCGGATCCATGAAAGAATGAAGGAATATCCAACCATAAGGAGAATAAAACCTCCGAAATTCATATAAGTCTGACTTGTACCTGTTATGAACCATAAGGGGAGATGCCAGAAAGCATGTATAATCCCTAAAATCATGTTTGCGAACCATATTCCGTATTTACTTTCGAGAATAGGAAGAGCATAACCCCTCCAGCCAAATTCTTCCTGACCTCCGCCCAAAAGGATCATAATTAATAAATATGGTATAAAAACCCATACAGAAGGTAATAACATTGGCAATCGTTCTTCCCCGAACAATTCAGGGAGAGACTAGGCAATAAATGAACTGCCTCCGAAAATAAATATTGGAAGAATGTAAACTTTCCATCCTAAATGGAAATCAAGAAAACTCCTGAGATAATTTTTCGAAGAACCCTTGCCTTTTTCCTTATGTAAAGCAAAAAGCGCTCCCACAAGAGGCCCATAAACACCTATCATAATTACAGGGATTGTCAGGATTGAAAATAATTTATCTGAAACAGGAATGATTTTGAGGCTGCCCAGGATAAGAGGAGTCCAAACAATCCATGACCAAATGAATGTAGTTAAGAAAAAACGGAAAGGGAAACGAACATTATTATTCATAATTTCTTTAATTAATTTTTTTATTTATATTTTTTGAATCACATGAATTTTAACGAACAGGTGTCAGGTAAAAAATAAGACTCCCGTTTATACTTACATTAAAGAATTTGTAATCAGTATTTATTGTTTTAAGCCAATAGAATTGAGGGCCTAACCGAATACCCCATCTCTTAGCTACGAACCATTCCTTATCGATACTCATATTTAGGCCAAATCCATTTCCGCCATCATCTCCAAAAGATTGCGACCATTTTTTTGCGAACGAAACCATACTATAAGCTCCCAAAACAGTTATTTTAATATCAACTGGTGTACGATAACTAAAACCAAGTCCGAATGCATCAAGATTTATATAATTATAATCTCCGAATTTTTGCTTATTTAAGCCTCCAAATTCCCCAATCTGAATAGCGAACTTATCAGTAATACCCCAACCAATTGCATGATTTTTAGTTACTACAGAAAAACCATTACTGTTAATATTTGAATACTCTGTTGTATATCCAGGACCAATACTAAATTTTGCAAACAATCCTTTTTGTGCATTGACATTAGATACTGAAATAAATGAAAAGCAATACAGCATAAATATTTTGCCACAAATACCAAAACACATCTTTGATTTTTCCTTCATTATAAATTGCATAAAATCATGGTATTAAGTTAATTTTTTCTTGTTATTTCAATTAAATCAAGTGACGACTATTCAGGTCAAATGGCTACAGTAGTGTCTTTTGTTATCTGTCTTCATTTTTAAAAGAGTGGTTAAATAATTGTTTTAGCGGGCTTATAAAGTAGATCCATTTTGGATATGTCCTGCTAATGGTAATAGAATTGTCTTTTTGTTTAATAACTTCTCACACTTGTAAAATATGGCATCGCCCTGCTAGCTTCCCTCATGAGATCATCAACCAATCTGGCTGGACTTCCTAATGAGGATGAAAGTCTATGGTCATAGTTCCATATCATTTTAGCTGATCTGCTATCATGAATTGACAAAGAAGCAACGGCTTCATTTGTCGTACCCCACTCTCCAATAAGGACTGCCATAGCAATTGCAGCCCCCTCCGACATTGGTTTCGAGAAAGAATAATTTGATGTCAGGATACCATCAACGCCAAGAATATTGCACATATCATTTGGTGTCAGGACTTTTCCATTATAAAATCCGGCATTCGATAGCTTTGCATTGGTAGTTTCAACATCCTGGATATCAACAAAGATAGTTCCCTTCATTTTTCTTTTAAGCATCCAGCTATACATTTCTCTCTGGAAATTGACTGATTCAGTTTTTTGCTGTTCAATCAAAGCGTTAACATCGACTTTTTTTCTTGCAGCAATAGATACTTTTGGAGGTATTATGGCTATGATCTTATGACTACCTGCAAGGTATCTTGCATCAGGAGCATAAAATACCTTAGCGCAACTCTGTAATAAAAATGCTGCGACGATTAAGAGAACTAATGATTTTTTCATGATGATTGAGTTTAAATTATTTTGATTTTACTGTTTACCAGGTAGATAGGGAAGAAGCATAACAATATTTTGGTATGTATTAAACCTGTTTTTAAATCCCCATTATTAAAAATAGACCCGGTACATTAAGTTTGGGAAAAATCCAAAAGAAGTAGTATAGCCTACATTACCTGGTTTACTCGCATCATAATATTCTGCCATTCTGGCCTGACTGTTTGTAAGGTTCATCAGATCGAGGAAAATTTCGTGTGTAGCCCCGGGTTTGTTGAACTTGTAGCTAACCGATAAATTCAATAGAAAGATATTGTCAAGTTTATCGTTATACGCTTTGCTATAGTCAAAATATCTGTCGTTTTCGGGTTCAACAGCTACATTTCCCTGAGCATCTCTTATTAATGGGATATACCGTTGGCCGCCTTCAAGGAATATTTTTGTATTTAATGCCAGGGTCTGGTTTTGTTTTTTACCACGGTTTTTAAACTCTTTCCCAAATAAAATATTCACAATATATTTGTTATTATATCGGGTATTTCGCCACACTCCTTCCAACGATTTGTATTTCGAATCGAATAGCGAACTATTCAGTAAAAAGTAGAAGTTTTTCTCAAAAAACCGTTCGATTGAAATTTCCACACCGTAGTTTTTACCGCTGCCTTTATTTACCAGTTCAACATACTTATAATCGATGCCTTCGTTAATAGTGGCATAATAACTGGTATCGTTGTTTTCGACTGGTAAATTGTAAAGAAACTGGTAGTATACCTCAATTTTCCCTACTAAATTTTCAGTAAAGCGTTTTTCATAGCCTAATACATAATGATTGGCTTTTAACAATCCAAGTTTCTTATTTGGCTGAATGAAATTACCAGTGCCCTGTTCAATTTTTGTATAATAGTTTTGTATCCTTTCAGTTGTGCTGTGCATTCCGTATCCGGCATGAACTGAGTTTGAATTATTAATTTTCCAGTTTACACTTAATCTTGTTTCAAGAGTGCTTTTATTTTTGCTTAAAATATTCATGTTATGTAGACCGGCCACAATATCAATTTTCTCATTTAAGCTGTGTTTCCAGCTTATAAAATTATTTATAGTGCTTACATTTATTTTAAAATCATTTATGTTCACCAGGGCAGCCTCTTCATTATTATACATGTTCTGATTGTAATTGAAGCTATATAACGTATATTTTGTTCCTATCTGGATTTTATTCTTTGGATTGACTTTATTACTATAAATAATTGCGCCCCTGATTGCTGAATTAACAATACTACTTTGAATCATGTGCATTTTGGGAGAGATGGAATCAACTGTAAAATCATTTTCAATGTTGTACGTCCTTATAGTATCAGTCTCAAATATGTCATCCATGGCACCAGTTCCTGAATAATTGAAAGAAGTCTTGACAAAACTTTTACTATTGAGCGACAAAGTGTGATTTATTCCGAGGTTTGCTAGATAATTTTTCTTAAAGAAATCTTTGCTATTGAGAGAACTTACAGTCGGTCTGCCCGGAGTGGAAAGACCTGTTGGCCCCATGTTTTCCATTGAAAATCCACTCTTTCCACCTAATCCGTACAGAGAGAATGTACCTGTTCTTTTAGTTGGCAGTAATATTTTAAAAGTCGCATCCTGGTAATTGACAACTCCGGGTACATCAATAATACCCAACTGATTAATCAGGGAAATAGCAGAGTATCTGTAATTAAAAAGGTACGAGCCTGCATATCTGTTTCTAAAAGGACCTTCGATTGTAAAATCTGTTCCCATTAACCCAATACCTCCTGTCATTTCAAACTTCTCATTGTTTCCGGATCTGAGTTTCACATCGTAAACACAAGATACAACATCACCATATTCTGATGAAAAGGCACCGGTATAAAAATCGGATGTGGCTAATAAATTATTGTTCAAAGCTGTAAGCGCTCCAAACGAAGAATTCTGATCATCCATATGGTACGGACTTGAAATCTCTGCTCCATCCAATCGCCATTGCATATATTTGGGTGAGTTCCCCCGTACTATAATATCACTACTTCCCTTTGGCGTACTGGCCACTCCTGCAAAGGAGGAAACTACGCGGGCAGGATCATCCATACCACCTGTGAAACGCTTAGTTTCTTCAAGAGTAATAGGATGTGTACTTAACTGCATCATTTCATTTACTGCTTCTCCTTTTTTCTTATATGCTTTAACAACAACCTCATCCATTTTTGTGACAGACTCCTGCATACTCAAATCCAGGACAACCTCTTTACCGGAATTTACTACTATATCTGAAAAGGTTTTAGCTTCATAACCCAGGTAGGATATTTTTACCGCTATTCTACCTATTGGTACTTTTCCCAGTCTAAACTCACCGTTCGCATCAGTTGCCGCACCTATTAATGGGTTGGTACCGATTATTGTGACTGTAGCACCTATTAGCGGTAATTTACTGTCAACATCTACAATGGTTCCTCTTACTATTTGTGTGAGGTTTTGACTAAAAGCGAGTGTAGTGAACACTGCAATTATTAGTGTTGTTGAAATAATTTTTTTCATAACTATCAGAAATATTTAATTATTGAATAACTTCTTAATGTATTATTCTTCCACCGGATTGACCGATATTAATTTCAGGTTTAGATCCCTTATGATATTTAAAACTCCATGCATATGAGCTTCGTCTTTTAGATTTCCAATAAGAATGGTACTGTCTCCTTCATAACTAATTATCATACCTTCAAAGCTGATGTGCCATTCTTTATCAAGATGTCCCTGAATTTTTATAATAGTCTTACCTTTCATGTTTTATTGATTAAATTCTCAACAAAGGTCGGACACACCCATCAAAAAAAAATCACCCTCGAGGGTGATTTGATGGAGTGATTTTGAGCCATTGGGTTAACTATACTATATCAGGCCTATATCTTTTACTTTAGAAACAGCTTTTGAACGGCTGTCAACTTCCAGTTTCAGAAATATATTCTTTAAATGCGTTTTAACGGTATTTAACGAGATAAAAAGTTTATCAGCAATTTCTTGATTTGACAAATTATTAGCAATGTTCTTAACTATCTCTATTTCCCTAATACTCAATATTTCTATGTGACACATATTCACTGCTTTATGATGCTTTTCAGTAGCAATCTTAATGTTTTCGATAAATTGAGGCGGTATTTTTTCGATAAAAGCAGGTTTCTTAAAGATTACTGTGAGTAAATCTTCAATTTCACCGATATTATGTATAAAAAACATAACCAGATTCTCTGGCGAAGCATCTTCTAATGCATCGATCAGCTTCTCGTATGCTTTATCGATGTTGTTTGTCAATTTATAATAAATTGCATAGATAATTTTTACGGCAATTAATCTTTCTATTCTTTTGCTGGTATATGTAATATCGTGCAATTGGAAAAGTATGCTACCAGCTTCTTTATTTTGTCCCTGTATAAGAAGATAATAAGCGTATGACAGGTATACTGCCTCATTTAAGTGATCAATTTTATCTGTTGGGGAAAGTTTTAATTTATTAACAATTAATTTTGCCTTTTCTTCCTGATTCATGTTAAGATAAAGCATCAATTTTAAAGATTGTAACATATTATACAGATAAGGCAAAAGTTGATTGTTTTCGCAAAGCTTCTCCGCTTCAAGAATCATCAGTTCTGATTCCTTTTCTTCACCCCGGGTACTCAATACCAAAGAATTGAGCAGGAGTACTGATATTCCAAGCATAATATCTTTACTTTCTTTGTACATCTTGTATGCTATCTGCGCAGATTCATATGCTTCATCAATGTTGCCCCACATATAAAGAGTATTGCCAATGGTGACGTGTAATCCGGCATATGACCAATCCGAGTTGACAATGTCAGAATATCCATTATCATTCATATATGTTATAAATTCTGAGCATTTTTCATAAGCTGAGCGATAATGCCCAAGCTGTTGTTCGCTATCTGACATCCGTTGTGCAACAGTGGAGATAAGATGTATGTTACGCGATTGTTTCCCATATTTGAAAGCTTCATTGAAGGAATTTATACTTTGTGACAGATCACCCAGACTAAATTGAGCCATGCCAAATGCAAACCATCCCCATCCCAGCCATAATGATTCTTCAGTTCCCAGGTTGTCAAGTGCAATTTTAAAATATGCAATTGTTTTTTCAGGATTATTTAACTGGGAATGTAAATATGCAGAAGCAACTGCAATTTTACCAAATAAATTCTTTTTATCTGCGTGAATATTTTTATCGTAATTGCTTTCAAAAACTTTTTCAGCATCATTTAGAAAGATTGCTCCTTTCTGAACCTGCCCGGAAATAATCAGAACCCATGCATAATATAAACAAAAGTTTGCACTTTTCTTAATCAACTCTTCCGGCAATAAGCTTCCATAGTTCAAAATAGCTACATGATGACCTTTCTCCCACATTTCTTCAACCACGCTACCAATCAGTTGTAAGCTTCTTTCATGATTTTGAACTGCTATTGCATGCCTAATAGCAAAATCAAACATTTTGTGTTGATCAAACCAGTTACTCGCTTTATTGTGAAGTTCAATAATAGCCGTTTTGTCACTTAGATTAAGTCTCTGTTTTAACAGGTCCGCGAAGAGGTGATGATATCTATACCAATTCCTATCAGTATCCAGAGGAATAACAAACATGTTATTTTTCTCCAGAGTCTCAAGAATTAACTGGCTGTCATTTCTGTTTAAAACAGCGTTGCATAAAGGAGCCGACATATGCTCCAGTATTGATGTTTGCAGTAAAAATTCCTTGATGTCATCTGTCTGGATCTTCAGCACCTCCTCCATCAGATAATCCATGATGTAGCGGTTATCTCCCTTTAAATCCCGGATGAATCCGGAAATATCTTCCCGTCCCTGCATTGACAAGGCTGTTAATTGCAATCCTGCAATCCAGCCTTCAGTTTTTGCTTCAAGGGAATAAACATCATCAACAGATAAGCCTAGTTTTAACTTCTTATTGAACAACACGAAAATATCATTTGCAGAAAAACTAAGATCTGATGAACGTAACTCAACCAATTGATGCTGGCTTCTTAGCCTTGAAACAGACAGTGCCGGGTCGGAACGGGTAAGGATTAAAATATGGATGTTACCGGGAATATGCTCTAATAAATAGCTTACTAATTTTAATACCTCGTTACTCTTAATCAAATGAAAATCGTCGAGTACTAATACAAAGTTTTGATTGATATTGATTATTTCGTTGATCAACAGGCCGGCAATTGATTCACCCGATGGTCTGCTTGGCGAATTTAACAGTTTGAGGGCATCCTGACCAAATGTTGTATGAATACTTTGAATTCCTGAAATTATATAGCTTAAAAAATCTACCGGGTCATTATCACCAGTGTCGAGTGAGAACCATGCTGTCGGGATTTTATTATGATCAATCCAGTCGCTCACAACTGTCGTTTTGCCAAATCCGGCGGGAGCAGAAACAAGAATCAACTTTCGACTAAGCCCGGCGTTCAACTTCTCAAATAGTTCTGATCGGTGGACTATGTTATTTCCTGCGGGAGGAATATGTAGTTTTGTTAATAGCATTTCGCCAAAATAATAAATATTTGTATTACAGAGATATTTCTCCTTGATGAAAATCAGCAGTTTGCTGCTCTAACCAGGGGGGAAGACTGGTCTCCTCCGATGACAGAGTGTGATCCTGTAAGTTTTGCTTAACAAATCGAAGCAAAGCGGAGATCCCGGCAGAAGAGTCGGAAGAAAAAGCTTTGCTGTGAGTTAATTATCAAAGTGGGTTTAAGCCCCCCTATAGGGGGTAGGGGGTAAAAAATGGGAGGATTACGCTCCCTGCGGTCGCGTGATCCGTTTTGGGGGTGCTTAACAAAGAAAAACCCCTGTCAGCCTCCTCCGTCGGCTGGCGGGTTTTTTTATTTCTTCACTTACGCATTCAAACTGCATTTGATGCTCCGTTCGAAATAAAAAACCCCGGCGCTACGCGCCAGGGCTTTTTCTTTGTAGCGGAGGGAGCGCTAAAATTCGCTTGTTTCTTATATATTCCACTTTTACGCCTAATTACATAAAACTAAAGAAAACCAATAAGATACGCTTATTGAGTGTAAAAAGAAGTAAAGATATGTTAATAAATAATTGGCAAATGTTTCCAATATGTTTCCAATTAGTTTACCTTTGCAATGTGGAAACACTGATATGAAATATTAATGCTTCGGATTCCGGGATCAGTAATGACCGGGAGGTATCAGTACCTCCACAAATCCGAGGCATTTTAATTTTATAAGCTATGAATTTAAAAAAAGAATTACAGGAAATCTATGAGAGGGAACCAATAGAATCTCTTTTGCCTCAAAATCTTTCATATCGCCTGCTCAAAGAGCTATCTAATATATGCAATGAAATTTTGCAGTATTATGCCGCTGAAAATGATGAACCGGCGCCTAAGCAGGCTATTGACATAATATCAACACTTGTTATGTTTTTTCTAAAATGTGAAGAGCCGAAGAGAATTAGAGAAACGACTGAAACCACTTTTACAGAAATGGCAAAAACATTAACAATAGCTATAGAAAGCGAGTTATTAAGGCGAACGGGGCTAATTGAATTTGATAAAATGCCTACGCCGAGGACTATTCTTTATTCAGGTACGATACGATTAACTCCCGGAAAAAATAATTGATATGGCAACAACGAAATTATTACTTCAACAACCGTACAAACAGAGTGGCAGTAAAACGCTTAACCCTCAGGAAACACGACTTTATGTATTCCTAATCATTGACCGTACGCACATGATTAAGATTAAGACTGAGCATGTGATATTTCCCCAACAGTGGGATTTTAGAAACCAGCGGAAGCAGGATAAACTTGCTGGCGCACTTGAATTTAACAAAAAGCTTGTATTGCTTAAAGAGGATATTTTAACCAAGTATCAGGAGCTTATAACTGATTACCCTGACATGTCATTTGAGCAGGTCGCACGCACCATGAAGGATTATGGTAAGACCAAAGAAATACCATTCCTAAATAAGGATAAGGATTTTTTTCAGGTATTGGATGAATTTATTTTGTCCTTGGAAGGAGAAGTCACTCCTCGGACAATTCAAAAGTTTGGAACTCTTAAAAACAGTTTACTGGAACTTGGAAAGAGCAACAAAGAATATGAAACTTTAACTTTCAGCATGATTAACCACCAGTTCAAAGATGCTTATACTAAGTATCTAAGGAACCAAAAGCCAAGAGGAAGGCAGAAAACAAGACCTGAGGGCGAGCAATTTGGTTTATTGAACGATACCATAGGAAAATATATAGAATGTCTTAAAACGTTTCTTAGGTGGGCTGAACAAAGGAATTATAACCAGTATTCTACTTATAAGGAGTTTTCCAACTTTACCAAGGCGAATCGCAAGCGTAAGAAGCAGGGACATGACATTGTTACTTTGACATTGCAGGAGCTAAAACACTTTTACGCTTTTGACTTTTCAGGCAAACCAAGTTTAGAACGTGTCAGGGATCTGTTTTGTTTTGGAGCTTACACCGGGCAAAGATGGAGCGATATAGAGCGCCTTGACAAACTGGAAATACATGACGACATTTGGTGCTTCACAGCGTATAAAACTAAAAAGGAAACTGAGATTGACCTGATAGGTTATGCAGCCCCGGCGCTTGAAATACTTAAGAAATACGATTACCAGCTACCAAAGATAAGCCTGACAAAGTTTAACCTGTATATTAAGAAAGCCGCCGAAGATGCTGGCATAAATACCATGGTAAAGATCAGGCGCTATGTCGGTGACAAAGAGATAGAAATTTCCAACCCGAAATTTGAATTTATCGGCAGCCACACCGCCCGTAAAACATGCGTTTCAATCCTTCTGAATAACTACAACATGAACGTTACCCATGTCTTGCAAATAACCGGACATTCAGATTTAAAAACGCTGCAAAAATATATCAATACCGACAGAACAGCCCGCCGGGAGGCTATAAGCAGAACCAAAAACAGCAACGAACCATTAACCATTGTAAAACAGAAAGCAGGATGAAAAAGAAACCTATTCCGAGAGTAGAAAAATATGTTCGTAAGGACGGAACCCCCGTTCATCGAGAGTATCATCGGTTCAGTGATATTCCATTACCGTCCAAAGAAGAACATGACGAATCTTATACTAAGGCACTTCTTAAACTGACCCCAAAGAGGGATTTGGCTCAATTAGAGAAGCATTTCAAAGGCGGTGACAAGTCCCCTAAACCGGACGGCGTTCATAGCAAGATCTCGCTGCCTTACGATAGTCTTAGACGGGTATATGCTTTTGTTATTATGAAGGCTGACACCGAGGGGCTTATAGATTTGGTATGTTTGGGAAAGACCAAGCTTATTGAATACATAAAAACGCAACCCAAAATTAAGGCTTCGGGGAATACGATATATCAGACTATAAAAACTGGTTATAAAGAGGAATACGCTTTTAATTTCGAGGGTAATTATGCAAAAGCGATAAAGGACTTTAAACCAGATTATGACTATGCCATGACAATATTCAAAGATATTTACCCAGATTAATTTTGTCAGCTTTTTTGTCAGGGGTTACCGAGGGGTGACCCCTTTTTTATTGCCGTTTTTTGTACTTTCTAACAGACAAAAGCAGTCATGGATATTTCACAACTTGAAAACGGAACCCTTCTAATTTGTAAAAAGGAAGATTTACTGGGATTTGCTGAAAGTTTAGCAAACAGGATGCTTAACTCAAAACCAGAGCCTCTGAGAGTACAGGAAACAGAGCAGCCTATCAGCCAGCCAGACGCTATAAAATTCCTTGGTAAGACCCGCCAGACGCTTACAGCATGGCGTAAGAAAGGAATCATAACAGGTCATGTACTTGGTGGGCGTGTGTATTTTCTGAAAAGTGAGCTATTGGAAGCACTAACAAAGTAGTATTTATGGCAACCATGGCATTTATGTATATAGCGTATGCGCCGCTAAGAAACAGCATTGTAAATCAGATATATAAAGATAAATAGACGTTATAAATGGAAGCATATTGGAAACATTGCCACAAAAACGAACACTACGTTGATAAGTAAAAGATCATATTATCAGCTCATCCCGGAGAAGGTCTATCAGAACCTTTCAGTCATTGAGAATTCACTGAGGCCTGAGATAAAAGGATATTCAACTGATTACCTCAAAGAAATTATTTCTATTGTCGCCTGTCATGTGCGAAAAGATGACAAAGAAGATTCGCCATTAAGAGCTGAATATTTAAGACGGTTAGTGCCGTATGCTGAAAAATATCTTAATGGATTAATAGAATTAGAAATTATTCAACGGTCACCATATTACATTCCCGGCCAAATAAGTTACAGATACACCTTCACACCGGATTATCAGAGCAAATATATTTCATTACCTGTTAATAATGCAAAACTGATCCACCGGATTAAAAAGGCTCATTCTGAATTAGGCAAAGATGCAGTTAAGTTGATTTACGGTCATGCTTGTCAGGTTAGGTATTTAAAACAGTTGACGCTTGCAGACGGCTGGCAGGAACTTGTTGAGAGCTTCAAAGAAGATACTAACCAGTATAATGCCATACTCGCATCAGCCATGCGCATAGTTAACGGGGATATTTTTTACAGCCGGGATGCAACCGAGGGACGGTTTCACAGTAATATAACAAATATGAAACGGGAGCTGAGGCAATATCTAAGGGTAAACAATAAGCCCCTGACAAACATTGATATTAAGAACTCACAGCCATACCTCAGCACAATCATTTTGACTTATCCCTCAAAGGTTGCAGGGCTTGCAAAAAACATGGCTTTATCAATGTTGTTACAATCTTTGAAAGTATCACAAAATGAAGATGTTAAGCATTACATAAAATTGGTAGCTGACGGGCTGTTTTATGAAAACCTGATGCAAGAATTTAGCCTTACTAGGGATGAGACAAAAATACAGGTTCTAAGAATCCTATTTGCACCTAACCGACTGCCGAAAAATGGCATTAACAAAAAGTGCAGGCTGATTTTTAAAGATAGGTTCCCGACTGTTCACCGGATATTTTCAAAAGTAAGGGGAAGGGATCAGGGGACTAAGTTTGAAAACAGTAACAGGTTTGCTATCCTATTGGCCACAATTGAGAGTTATTTGATGCTGGATGTTATCATGAAGCGAATCTATAAAGAGCTTCCCGGTACTATTGCAATTACCATTCATGACAGCATAATGACCGGAATCCTTACAAATGATGTCGAGGCTGTCCGCAAAATAATGGCTGATGAACTTACTTCTTTTGTCGGTTTTGCACCCAAAATTAAAATTGAAGATTATAACAGCTACTTAGAGAAGAAAGAAGAAGATAATAACTGTATAATACAATATGATGTTACAACCTCTGTAAGTCTCAATTAATCAATATTTTAGTGAAATATAATTTTTGGTCAAAAAAAATGACGAAATGAAGAAAAAAAGACGGGATTACAGTAAGATAAAATATGATGATATTCCGCAAAAAGTGGAGCCTGAGAGGGTGCGAATTAAAAGCCGGATTATAATTAACCGGGACGAGTTTAAAAAGACCTCACATGAAAAGGAATTGTTGAAGCTTGCAAAAAGGAAATTCAAAAATGACACTATCAGAAAAGCTAATTGAGGCACTCTTGTCTGGGACAATATCAGTTCCGACATATATTTTTTTCATTCAGGAATATAGGAAGCAACTATTAATATTAATGGATTTATCTAAAAATTAAATTATGAAAACAATTGAGAACGTTTGCGTTTACAGGAACTTGGAGTATGAGCAGTCAATCAGATCACAAATTGAAGCATCTGGGAAGGTGCTTAGCACTCTCCTGAATGAGTGGTTAAAACTTAACATTGGTGATTGTACCGACATTAACGAACTGGTGATGCGCCCGGAGCGTGTCTATAAAAATGCAATTGATAAGCTGGTTGAGGTTCCAGCAATAAATGGAAGGTTCAGTGTTAAAAAAGAATCTCATTTGAGCACGCTTGACTTGCCAGATCCTTCACCATTGTACGCAAGTGCAAGGACAATCCGTATGTATCCATACTGTAACGCCAGAGATTTATGGAACGTGTTTGAAAATGAACTTATAATGAATGAAACCGAGGCTCAGATCTTAGCAGGAGCACAATCAATATTTACCAGTGACCCTGATAAGGCGAAACTCGCAAAAGACTTTAATAAACTTTGTGATCTACTGAACAGCTTAAACAAGCGACTTAATGGCGAAATCTTACCAGCCACCCCGTGGACTTATAATTGGTGCAGGGGAAAGTTTGTTTTGAAACAGCAATCATATAACGGTTTACAAGAAGTATCACCTGATGTTGATTTCCTGAGGCGTGTAGTTCAGGGATAATAACAACGACAAAACAATGGCATAATGAAAAAAGCGAATAACCCGCAAAACTTAAAACCTTTCAAAAAAGGTGTATCCGGAAACCCGGCGGGACGCCCGCTAACTATTCCTTCCATCGACATACTTCTGAGTGAAGTATTCACTGAAAAGGAAAGAATTTCTATTCTTACTTCATTAAAGAAACAGGCTCAGAAAGGGAACATCCGGGCAATAGAGATAATACTTGACAGACTTTATGGCAAGGTTAAGCAGCAAACAGAACTTTCAGGCTCTATTGCAGCTTCACCAATTACAGGTATTCAAATAATCATTGATGATAGCAAAGCTTAAATTACAGCCTAAACAGGTTCAGGCAGTCGGATATTGGACTGATGATATTTCAGAGGAAATCCTTTATGGCGGCAGTAAAGGCTGCGGAAAGAGTTTTCTGGGGTGTGCTTTGATATTCTCTGATGCTTTGATGTATCCGGGAACGTCTTATTTCATTGCAAGGCATAATCTGAATGACTTAAAGAAATACACTACGCCGTCAGTTATTGAAATGTTTTCAAATATGGATTTGGCTTTTACGGATTACGTTACATACAACGGGCAGGACAGTGTTTTCACTTTGCATAATGGCTCAAAAGTCTTTTATATTGATTGTGCTTTCCGACCGTCCGACCCTGTTTATCATCGGTTCGGCTCTTTACAGTTTACACGTGGTTGGTTTGAGGAGACAGGGCAAATAGATTCACTTGCAATAGATAACTTATCGGTTGCGGCTGGACGTTGGAAAAATTCAGAGTATGGATTAAAGCGGAAGATATTACATACCTGCAACCCGAACAAAGGTTATGCTTACAATAACTTTTACTTACCCGATAAAAACGGCACGTTACCAGTTCACCGGAAATTCATTCAGGCACTTCCAATTGACAATAAATACTTGACAAGTGATTATCTGGATTCACTCGGCAGGCTTCCAGAGAATGAAAGGGAACGGCTGAAATTTGGGAACTGGGAATATGACAGCGACCCGAATACATTAATCGGGTATGATACAATCAATGATCTTTTTACAAATGACTTTGTTAAGGGCGGTAAAAAACGGATTGTGGCTGATATTGCGAGGTATGGAAGTGACCGAGCTTTGATAACGGTCTGGGATGAGTTTATATTGATTGACTATCTGGCTTTCAATATATCATCCATGGTTGAAATTCAGAACGCAATCAGCGCTTTTAAGATCAAATATGCAGTTCAAACATCTGATATAATTGTTGATGAAGATGGGATTGGCGGCGGGGTTGTGGATCATCTGAGATGTAAAGGATTCCTGAATAATGGCAAACCGACAAAGGCAACCTATCAGAATCAAAAGTCTGAATGTGGTTATAAGTTAGCTGAAAAAGCGGGTCTGATTTGGGTTAAGTGCGAACTCCCAGACAGGGAAAAAGAGATGATCCGGCAGGAACTTGGAATGTTAAAGACTTATGAATCAGATAAAGACGGTAAGTTAAGGATACTGCCAAAGGAAAAGATTAAAGAACATATTGGACGTTCCCCTGACTGGTTGGATGTGTTTATAATGCGGATGTTTTTTGAGACAGCGATCAGAATTGAATCCCATCAAAAATGGCATTTATAATAGTTTTTTCTTCCATGTGTGTTTTTAGGTTTGAGGCTCTCAGAAATGGGAGCCTTTTTTATAGCAATGTTTCCAATATGCTTCCAATTTCAATAAAAAAAGCCCGTAAGTTGTTGACTTACAGGCTTCCTTTGTAGCGGAGGGAGGATTCGAACCTCCGACCTTTGGGTTATGAGCCCAACGAGCTACCACTGCTCCACCCCGCAATATGTTATCCAATTCTCTATTTCAAAAAACCTGAGCCCAGCGAGTGCCGAAAATCAGCAAGCTCTGCTTGCTTAGATTTTCGAGCATCCTCGAAAAACCAGTCAAATCAAAGATTTGACGTTTTTCGGGACTCCCACTGCTCCACCCCACAATATCAATTGTGGGTGCAAATTTAGCATTTAAAAAGGGAATACCAAAAGAAATAGATTCTTTTTGAAGAAGTCCGAAGTCAAAAGTCGGAAGTCCGAAGGAAAAAGCTTGAAGCCAGAAGTTGGAAAAACAAGCAGGTGCACAATATTCATAATAAAACTATTAAGACTTCTGACTCCTGACTTCCAGCCATTTTTAAATTTTAATTTGTAATTTTGCCATAAACTAATACGCCATGCCAAGAGTATTTAAAGCCACTGAAATAGAAAAAGAGGATAAAGAGATAAAACGCGACTATCTCGACCGTCACATGCCTCATGTGATTTGTCCCGACCATGTGAAAAGAGGAGAGAAATTTGCTGTAAAGGTAAAGCTGGGTGAAGAGTATCCTCATCCAGATGAGTATGACCATTTTATCAGCATGATACAACTATGGAACAGGGAAACGCTTCTTGCTGAAGCACGCTATACCGCAGGTGTTTATGGAAGCCTGCCATCAAATGTAGAAATTGATTTTTATATCATTGCACCCGATGTTTCAATGAACCTCTCTGCTATGTCGGTCTGTACCAAACATGGATTATGGCAGAGCGAGGACAAAGCTGTTAAAGTTGTTTAAAGTGACTACCGGGGACCAGCATGCGGCAACCGGCTATCACAGGATTTTTATTTTTTCAAAGCCGGAAACCGGAAGCAGACAACCTTTTGCCGGATATTATTATCTTTGCGAGCCTATTATATTGTAGCTAATGGCAAAAAACGACAAGAAAAAACAAAACTGGCGCGATAAATACAGATTCTCTGTCATTAACGACACTACATTTGAAGAGGTCTGGAGGGTAAGGCTTACACAATATAATGCTTTCCTTCTGATAACTTTTTTGGTGCTCTTCATAATAGGTGCCACAACCTCTTTGATCGCCTTCACAAATCTGAGAGAATTTATTCCGGGTTATCCGGATGTTACCATCAGAAGAAACATACTCATGAGCGCCATCAGGCTTGATTCCCTCGACAGGGAACTTGCTTTGAGAGATAAATACTTTGCAAACCTGAATGCCATAATTTCCGGCAAGACACCCACCGACTTCTATTCTGTACAGGATACCACCGGAAACTATAAAGCCATATCATTCAATAACATACCGGAAGACTCTGAATTAAGAGCAAAGGTTGAAAATGAAGAGAGATATAATCTGACACTGGGTCCGTCATCACCTGAATCTGTAACCAGTCTTGCAGGGCTCCACTTCTTCCCGCCTGTTAAAGGGATAATTTCGGGCAGATTTGATATGCGAACAAAACACTTTGGCACCGACATAGTTACAAAGCCAAAGTCCCCTGTGTCTGCAGCTCTTGACGGTACTGTGATCTTTACAGGATGGACCATGGAGACTGGTTTTGTGATTGAGCTTCAGCACCCCAACAATATCGTTTCAGTTTATAAACATAATGCAAACCTGCTGAAAGAAACAGGCGACCTTGTTCGTGCAGGAGAACCGATATCAATTGTTGGTGATTCCGGAGAGATGTACACATCGGGCCCCCACCTCCATTTCGAAATCTGGTACAAGGGAAGCCCCCTGGATCCCGAAAAGCATATTTTATTCTGAAAACAGATGCCGGAAAGAATTGCATTGCTGGGATCGACAGGTTCTATAGGAACGCAGGCTCTTGATGTTATTTCAAGATTTCCGGATAAATTTATAGTTGAAGTCCTTATAGGAGGAAGTAATATAAACCTTCTCACGAGTCAGGCAAGAAGATTTCTTCCCTCTACTGTTGTCATCAGCAATAAGAACCATTATCAGAAACTTAATGAAAACCTTCGGGGTACCGGAATAGAGGTATTTGCCGGTGAGGAAGCCATGGAACAGGTTATCGCCGGATCAAAAGCTGACATTGTTTTAGCGGCTATCGTCGGATATTCAGGACTCAGACCCACGATTGCAGCAATAAAAGCCGGGAAAAAAATTGCGCTCGCCAATAAGGAGACACTCGTAGTTGCAGGAGAGATAATTAGTAAATTGATTTCAGATTCCGGAAGCACGATAATTCCTGTCGACTCGGAACATTCTGCAATATTCCAGTGCCTGTCAGGCGAAGAGAGAAACTCTGTTGAGAAAATCACGCTTACAGCATCGGGTGGCCCATTCTTGAATTTGTCATCTGAAATGCTCGCAAAAGTCAGACCTCAGGATGCCCTCAGACATCCTAACTGGAATATGGGTGATAAGGTAACCATTGATTCAGCTTCTATGATGAACAAAGGATTGGAGGTTATTGAGGCAAGATGGCTTTTCAACCTGAATCCGGAACAGATAAATGTTATAATTCATCCACAATCGGTAATTCATTCATTTGTACATTTTAAGGATGGTTCGGTTAAAGCGCAGCTGGGGTTGCCAGATATGAGGTTACCGATACTTTTTGCACTCAGCTATCCGCACAGGATTGATTCAGATCTTCCACGGCTCGATTTTAAGGATCATCCGACATTAACTTTTTCAGAACCTGATAACAGGAAATTCAGGAATCTTTCACTGGCTTACCAGGCATTAAAAGAAGGAGGAAATAAACCGTGCATACTTAATGCAGCAAACGAAGTCGCAGTGAATGCTTTTCTTTCCGGAAATTCCGGTTTTCTGCAAATGTCAGATATTGTTGAATATACACTTGAAAACTCTCAATATGTTTCTTCTCCCGGCCTTGAGTCTCTTGAATCATCAGATAAAGAGGCACGGGTAACTGCAAAAAAATATATTAATAAACTCCATTCAGGGAAATGACAATACTAATAAAAATACTTCAGTTTCTGCTGAGTCTTTCAATTCTTGTGATAATACATGAATTAGGACACTTCATCATGGCAAAACTTTTTAGAACAAGGGTTGAGAAGTTTTATCTGTTCTTTGATCCATGGTTTTCCCTTTTTAAATTCAAAAAAGGAGAAACTGAGTATGGAATAGGATGGCTCCCGCTGGGAGGTTATGTTAAGATATCAGGAATGATAGATGAGTCACTCGACAAGGAGCAAATGAAACAGCCTCCCCAGCCTTATGAATTCAGATCCAAAACATCCTGGCAGCGTCTGCTTATAATGACAGGGGGTGTGTTATTCAATTTCATCCTGGCAATACTTATTTATGTGTCGGTCCTTTTTACATGGGGTAAAACATACATTCCGACATCAAGCGTCAAATATGGGATTGTCACAGATTCGACAGGCCATTCAATAGGACTTATGAACGGCGATAAGATTCTTTCTGTTGATAATGAACCTGTTGAAGTCTTTAACGAGATCATTCAGGATATTCTACTGAATAACCGTAAATCAATCCAGGTTGAACGTAACGGAGCGAAACTGGATATCCCGATCCCGGCTGACTATGTTCCCAGCCTTCTCAAGGGCAGAGGCCTCATTGATGTAAGAACACCCTTCAGCCCGATGATAATCGCATTCCCAAAAATGGAATCAAATGCAAGAAAAGCAGGAGTGCTCGAAGGGGATGAAATCACAGGTATCGATAGCATGCAATTTTCTTATTATGATGAGTTCCAGGAGTATGTGCGTGGAAACAGAACCAAAACAATGATCCTTCATATCATACGAAAAAGTAATGGTCAAATGATGGATATCCCTGTAATGCCTGATGAAAAAGGCTTGCTTGGAATATTCCCGGTAAGAACGGTTGATATGTTTTTTGAGATGAAGACTATTAAATACGGATTCTTCCAGTCAATTCCTGCCGGTATAAGCAGGGGATTTGAAGAGATTGGCAATTATCTTAAACAGTTTAAGCTCATCTTCTCAAAGCATACAAAAGCTTATGAATCTCTTGGCGGTTTTATTACTATCGGGAGTATCTTTCCATCGGAGTGGAACTGGCAGAGGTTCTGGGATTTGACCGCATTCCTTTCGATAATACTTGCGGTAATGAATATTCTGCCGATACCGGCCCTGGACGGAGGTCATGTTATGTTCCTGTTGTTTGAGGTTGTCACGGGCAGAAAACCCAGCGATAAGTTTCTGGAATATGCACAGATAGTAGGGATGGTCATTTTGTTTTCACTCCTTATTTTTGCAAACGGGAATGATATAATCAGGCTTATAAGGAAATAAGATGTAAGACCGAAGTCAGAAGTCGGAAGTCGGAAGTAACTTCGGTCTTCCGTCTGGCATAATTATTTTTCAGGATTTGTATATCATCAAACAATTTATAACTTTGCATAAATTCTAAAATCAAAAGAGATGGGAAAGATAGGATTGACAGAGATAATTCTGATTCTGCTGGTTGTGGTTCTTTTATTCGGCGGACGTAAAATTCCTGAGCTGATGAAAGGTATCGGTCAGGGTATGAAAGAATTCAAAAAAGCTTCAAAATTTAATCCCGAAGAGGAGAACAAGACGACAAATAAGGAGTAATTCTAAATATTGTGCATATAAAAAGGGGCTGTGAACAGGCCCCTTTTTTTATCATACAGCTTCGTACTTCTGATTTCTTCTGACCGGGATAAACCCGGCTTCCCTTATTACCGACTGTATTTCCTTTGCGTTGAAACGGTTATCAGCACCAGCAGCACTTACCACATTCTCCTCAATCATAATCGATCCCAGGTCATCGGCTCCGGCATGAAGCGACAACATCCCGGTTTCTTTCCCCACAGTAAGTATAGATGCCTGTATATGTCTGATATTGTTCAGAATAATCCGGCTTATGGCAATTATCCTGATATAATCCGGTCCGTTGTAGCTGCTCCTGATCCCGGATTTTTCCCTCAGCACCGTCCCCTCATCCTGGAATGGCCATGGAATAAACGTAATGAATCCGTAATAATCCTTCTGCTTCTCCTTCTGCAGGTCCCTTATTTTAATTAGGTGTTCTATCCTCTCCTCATTAGTTTCAATATGCCCATACATCATTGTGGCAGATGTCGGAAGGTTTAAATTGTGAGCAACGCGCATCACCTCAAGCCATTCTTCAGATGTTGCTTTGGCAGGGGAAACAATCTTCCTTACACGATCGGAAAGGATCTCAGCACCTGCTCCCGGAAGTGAATCCAGACCGGCTGAAATAAGCTGTGAAAGAACATCAGGGAATGTTGTTTTCTCCTTCTTAGCCAGAAATACTATTTCAGGTGGCCCAAGAGCATGCAATTTAAGTGACGGATAAAGCTGCTTCAGCTTCCTGAAGAGGTCAGTATAAAAATCAATTCCCAGATCCGGATTCATTCCGCCCTGCAGAAGAAGCTGGTTCCCGTCGAGAGTGTACAATTCATCTATCTTCCTTATATAATCTTCTGTGGTTGTGATATAAGCATCCGGAGATCCTTTTTTTCTGCAAAAATTACAGAATGTACATTGAGAGAAACAGATATTCGTAATATTCACATTCCTGTCGATCATCCATCCAGCCGTTTTCCCGGGATTATGATATTGTCTCAGGCGGTTTGCAATAAACATAAGCTCTTCAACCGGAGCCTGAGTATAAAGAGTCATCCCTTCCTCTGCATCAAGAGGAATGAGCTTCAATGCTTTATCATATATATTTTCCAGAACCATAGAATAAAACAAAAGATCCAGAATATTGTTAATTTAGATATGCCAAAACTATTTAGAACTTCATTCGTGGTCCTTCGTGTTATTTGTGGTAAAAAATATTTAACCACACACAAAGTGTACACAAAGTTACACAAAGTAGATACTCATCAATAAATATCAGCCCCGGGTAAAGGTAACGGTTTGGAAACGAAACAATCAATAATTTAATTAACTTTACAACTTCAAAAAATTACAGGAAAAAGTATGAAACCCGAAATAAAAAAAATCTCACAAATATCTCCAGATCAGTCTGTTATCTGTATTCTTGGGAAGGATGAGATCCCTGAGAACCTGAGGCTGAGCAAAACAGAGAAGGAGTATGCCCTGAAACAACTTAAGGGAAAAGAAGATCATGTTTTTATTAATTCCTACTTCAAGTGCACATACCTTGTAAAAGTAAAAAAGGAAGTTTCACTTTTCAGAGCGAAAGAGGAACTGCGTAGAACGGCTTCCGGAATAAAAAAACTGATTAAAGCCAATAACCACAGTGAACTGGTAATTACCTCGTTCAATGCATATAAAGGAGCAATTGAAGATTTCACAGAAGGACTTCTCCTCAGTTTTTATTCTTTTGACAAGTACAGAACAAAAGATGAGGATGATAAAAAGACAAAATTTCCTTCAAGACTTCTCCTGTATGGTGATACGGATAAGGCAGAAATTAAATGGATAAACGACCTGACTGATGCTGCCTGGTTTGTCCGCGATCTGATAAATGAACCTGTTAATCATCTCAATGCAACAGCACTTGCTTCAGCAATAAGTGAAACCGGAAGATCTGCCGGCTTCAAAGTTGAAATTCTTACAAAGGGAAAGATCGAAGCACTGAAGATGGGAGGCCTTCTTGCCGTAAATAAGGGAAGCGTCGATCCCCCGGTATTCTGCATCCTCGAATGGCATCCTGAAAAGTGTCTCAACAGGCAACCTGTCGTACTTGTTGGAAAAGGGATAGTATATGATACGGGAGGACTAAACATTAAGACCGGTAATTACATGGCCAACATGAAAGGTGATATGGCCGGTGCAGCTACCGTTACGGGTGTCCTCTATATTGCTGCAAAATTCAACATACCCCTACATATTATCGGATTGACGCCTGCAACGGATAACAGGCCTGGTGGGAATGCCTATACTCAGGGTGACATCATCACAATGCATAATAAAATGACTGTGGAAGTTGGAAATACAGATGCAGAAGGAAGACTTATTTTAGCGGACGCAATCAGTTATGCAGCTAAATTTAAACCGGAACTGATCATTGATATAGCTACGCTTACCGGGTCAGCAGCTGTCACTTTTGGCAATCAGGCAATTGCAATGATGACTAATGCTGACAGAAAATATATCACTCTTCTCGAGGAAAGCGGCAATCTGGTTCATGAAAGGATTGCAGAACTGCCTTTCTGGGAGGAGTATGGTGAGATGATCAAATCTGATATTGCTGACATTAAAAATATCGGGGGACGTGAAGCAGGAGCGATAACCGCCGGCAAGTTTCTGGAGAAGTTTACAAAATATCCTCTCATTCACCTCGACATTGCCGGAACAGGGATACTTAAGAAAGATGATTATTACAGGTTGAAGGATGGTCCTGGTTCAGGATTAAGGCTGCTGGCAACCTTCCTGCGGAAACTTGCAGCCGGTTATAAAAAACTGAAATGACAATTATGGAGAAGAAACAGATAATAGCCGGAATAACACATGGCGACATTAATGGTATTGGCTATGAGGTAATCATCAAGACCCTCATGGACAGCATGATAAATGACCTCTGCACACCGGTTGTTTACGGTTCTCCGAAGGTCGCTGCATACCATCGGAAAGCATTGAATATCAATAATTTCAGCTTCAATAATGTAAGGTCTGCAGAGGAGTCAAATCCAAAGAAGGCCAATATGGTAAATTGCCTTGATGATAATATAAGGGTAGAACTCGGAAAATCGACTGAACAGGGTGGTGAAGCTGCTCTCGTCTCACTCGAAAAAGCTGTTAACGATCTTATAAACGGAAAGATTAATGTGCTTATCACTGCCCCGATCGATAAGAAAAACATACAATCGGAGAGTTTTAAATTCAATGGGCATACTGAGTATCTGAAAGCAAAAGCTGGTGCCGATGAAGTCCTGATGTTCATGATAAGCGAAAATATGAGGATCGGTATGGCAACGGGACATGTTCCACTGAAAAATGTCTCCGGGATCCTGACAATTGAGACCCTGTTGAAGAAGATCAGGCTGATGAATAATTCTCTGATCCTTGACTTTGCGATTAGAAAGCCCAGGATTGCAGTCCTTGGACTTAATCCGCATGCAGGTGATAATTCACTTCTTGGTATGGAAGAGACTGAAATCATTATCCCTGCAATGAACCTTGCTGAAAAAGAGGGGATAATGACCTTCGGTCCATTCCCGGCCGATGGTTTCTTCGGTGCAGGATCCTTTACAAAATTTGACGGTATACTTGCAATGTACCATGACCAGGGTTTAACTCCATTTAAAGCATTATCATTTGATTCAGGGGTTAATTATACAGCCGGACTTCCCTTTGTAAGAACATCGCCGGTACACGGTACTGCATTTTCAATTGCAGGGAAAGGCGAAGCTTCCGAAAATTCCTTCCGTCAGTCTATTTATCTTGCCTGCAGCATTTTCAGGAACCGACAGATATATGCCGAAATATCAAAAAATCCCCTGAAACATCAGCATATTGAAATTCATACCGATAAAGTTGATGAACTTCCTCCCGATATTTTTAATCCGGAACAGACAATATGATCGACTATATAAAAGGAACTATAACCCAGGTTACACCGACCTTTCTGACTATTGAAACAGGAGGAGTAGGTTATTTTATCAATATTTCCCTGACCACCTTTTCAAAACTCGATGGAAAAAGCGAATATAAAATTCTTATCCATGAGGTAATCCGGGAAGATGCACACCTGCTTTTCGGATTTTCAGACAGGGAAGAGCGTGACATATTCAGGTTTCTTATTTCTGTAACAGGAGTGGGCGCCTCCACCGCCAGGATGATGCTTTCATCATTAAGCCCCGTTGAAGTAGAAAGGGCAATTATAGGATCTGATGTCAACATTCTGAAAAGTGTCAAAGGAATTGGTTTAAAAACAGCCCAGCGGATCATTGTTGACCTGAAAGATAAGCTCGGTAAACAGTCCGGAACCGGTGAAATATTTACGTTAGCAGACAATACAAGACGCGATGAGGCGTTATCAGCATTGGTGATGCTTGGATTTTCCAAAGGCGCTGTCTCAAAAGTCCTCGAGAAAATTGTAAGGGAAGAGAAAGATCTGACTGTCGAGGACATGATAAAGAGAGCACTTAAGAACTTGTAACACAGAATATAAGCCGATTGGGATCAGGGAAATCATATAAAAATCTTCTGGTATTTTTATATCTTACGCTGTTCGCTTCTTTATTTTTTCCTTCTGAAGCAAACGGCCAGATTTCCATTCAGTCTGATACCACCCGCAAATCTGTGCTCAGATTAAGGGATGTATCCGGAATACCCTGGGAACCAAAACAGAAAGCCCCGCTTTTTCTCGATAATCCTTCGAATATCAAATCATCTGTAATCTACGATCCCGATAAGAACGAATATATCGTGTACCAGAAGGTAGGGTCATTCGATTACCGTACTCCCGTTCACATGAGTCCTGAGGAGTTCAGAAAATATGAGTATGCAAGGGCTATGCGAGACTATTGGCAGTCAAGGATCTCAGGTGAGGAGGCAGGTTTCAGATCGACGCTTATCCCTCAGATCGAAATAGGAGGTGCTGCATTCGACAAAATCTTCGGGAGCAATACAATAAACATAATTCCCCAGGGTTCAGCTGAGCTGATCTTCGGGATAAATATCTCACGGACACAGAACCCGACACTATCCGAAAAGCTCAGGACAATACCTACTTTCGATTTCAAGGAAAAGATCCAGATGAATGTTACCGGGACGATTGGCGATAAAATGCAACTGGGAGTCAATTACAATACCGATGCGATGTTTGAGTTTGAGAACAGAACAAAGTTGCAGTATGCCGGGAAGGAAGATGAGATAATTAAAAAAGTAGAAGCCGGAGATGTTACTCTGCCTCTTACAGGAACTCTTATTACCGGGAGTTACAGTCTTTTTGGTCTGAAAACAGAGATGCAGTTCGGTAAGCTCACGATGACAACAGTCCTTTCGCAACAGAAAGGCGAATCATCGGTTATTCAGGTGGAGGGGGGTGCGCAACAGACAGAATTTGAGATCTTTGCTGATGAATATGAAGCTAACAGGCACTTCTTCCTGTCCCAGTATTTCAGGGATATTTTTGATAATGCGCTGAAGAGTATGCCAATAATAACCTCAGGTGTTAACATTGAAAGGATCGAGGTATGGGTAACCAACAAAACAAGTCGTTTCGAAGAGGCAAGCAACAGGAACATCGTGGCATTCATGGATCTGGCAGAAAACAGGAATCATATTTTCAATAATATACCTGCCTTTCAGGAAACAGCGGGAGCCCCGTTGTATCCTGATAACGGAGCAAACAACCTTTATGAACAGCTGAATAGTACTTACTCGGCTGTAAGGGATGTAGACCAGGTTACAAATGCCCTTGAGCCGTTATACCCCGGATTTCAGATAGGGCGTGATTTTGAGAAAATTGAAAATGCCCGCAAGCTTAATGAGAGAGAATTCACGGTAAATAAGCAGCTGGGCTATATCTCCCTGAACAGTGCATTGAATACTGATGAGGTACTGGCTGTCGCTTTTGAATATACTCTTAACGGTCAGGTTTATAAGGTAGGGGAATTTTCCACCGATGGTATTACTGCACCACAAACACTTTATCTTAAACTGCTTAAAGGGACCACTCTTACTTCCAGGCTGCCAACCTGGGCCCTGATGATGAAGAACATCTATTCACTTGGCTCCGGAAAACTTGAAAAAGCTGATTTCACGCTGCATGTTCTTTACCAGGATGATAAAACAGGGAATTCAATTAACTATCTGCCTGAGGGTAAACTTCAGGATCAGATACTCCTGCAGGTCATGGGTCTTGATAATCTCAATTCACAGCTCGACCGGGAACCGGATGGTTCCTTTGATTTCATTGATGGTGTAACCGTACTCGTTGACAGGGGAAAGATAGTCTTCCCCGTCATCGAACCTTTTGGAAGCCATTTGAAAAAAATGATCAATGATCCTGTCGTTGCTTCAAAATATATTTTCCAGGAACTCTATGATTCTACACAGACAGTAGCACGGCAGATGGCTGAGAAAAATAAATTCAAGATGGAGGGCACATACTCCTCTGAATCCGGATCAGAGATACGGCTGAATGCAACAAATATTCCCCAGGGATCCGTTACTGTGACTGCGGGAGGTGTACCCCTCTCTGAAAACACAGATTATACTGTCGATTATTATATGGGTACTGTGACAATAATAAATGCTGCCCTTATTGAATCGCAGACTCCTATCCAGGTATCTCTTGAAAGTAACCAGTTTTTTGGTTTTCAGACAAAATCCCTTGTCGGTACACACCTCGATTATAAGATATCCGAAAACTTAGATATCGGCGGTACAATTCTGCATCTTACGGAAAGACCATATACCCAGAAAGTTAACTTTGGCGAGGAACCGATATCCAATACGATATGGGGATTGAATACATCTTACAGAACAGAGTCACATGCGCTTACAAAGTTTATAGATAAGATTCCTTTCCTGGAAACTAAAACTCCTTCTTCACTTTCATTCTTTGGTGAATTTGCACACCTGATTCCCGGGCATTCAAAAGCTATTTCAAATGCCGGCAATTCATATATCGACGACTTTGAGGCCAGCGAAATACCCCTTGATCTTAAATCATTCAATGCGTGGACGATTGCCAGTATTCCTCAGGGTCAGGATCTGATATTTCCTGAAGCAAGATTCAACAATAAAATTGTAAGTGGTTTTAACAGGGCCAAAACGGCATGGTATGTAATTGATCCGCTTTTCCTGCGCAACGGATCAACCACACCTGAGTACATTAAACAGAATCCCGATGAACAATCGAGCCATTTTGTGAGAGAGATATATGAAAACGAGATATTCCCTTATAAAGAAAGCCCAAGCGGGATTCCCACAAATATCTCTGTGCTTAACCTGGCATTTTACCCCGATGAAAGAGGTCCGTACAATTTCGATACTGATCCGGGTCTCTATTCTGAGGGTATAAATTCCGAAGGAAAGCTTAATGATCCAAAATCCAGGTGGGGTGGTATTATGAGGGAAGTTCTTACCAGCGATTTTGAAACGGCTAACATTCAGTATGTCAAGTTCTGGCTGATGGATCCTTTTGTGGAAAACCCTGATCATGATGGAGGAGATATCTTTATAAACCTCGGAAATATTTCGGAAGACATTCTCCGTGACTCCAGAAAAAGCTTTGAGAACGGATTACCAGGCTCCCCGATTTTGACTAATATAGATACAACTGCCTGGGGCAGGGTACCTACTGTTCAGTCAGTAGTCAACGCTTTTGATAACGATCCTGAATCGAGACTTTACCAGGATGTTGGACTCGACGGTCTTATGAACAGGGATGAGAAAACTTTTCATGCAGATTACCTTCAGAAAGCTTCAGTGATTACTACACCTGATGTATATCAGGAAATCGCAAATGACCCTTCAGGTGATGACTTCCATTATTTCAGAGGATCAGATTATGATTCTGAACAGCGGGGAATTCTTGAAAGGTATAAGAAATATAATGGACTTGAGGGCAACTCTCCGACATCAGAAATGTCGGATGAACCATATCCGACGACCGGATCTACGCTGCCTGATATGGAGGATATCAATCGCGACAATACTCTCAGCGAGACTGAAAGCTATTACCAGTACAGGGTAAGCATGCGTCCTGAGGATTTAAAGGTTGGAACGAATTATGTCGTTGATGAAATTGAATATGAAGCGACTATGGCCAATGGCACCAGGTCAAAAGTAAGATGGTATCAGTTAAAGATACCAATCACAGATTATAATAAAGTTGTTGGCACTATAAGTGATTTTAAATCCATACGGTTCATGAGGTTGTATATGCGCAATTTCAGAGAACCTGTCATCATACGTTTTGCCAAGCTTGACCTTGTGAGGGCTGAATGGAGAAAATACAACATCTCTTTTATGGAGGGCGGAGAGAGAGTCACTGTACCTGAAGCTACTGATGGGACATTCGAGATAAGTTCGGTAAGCATTGAGGAGAATGCAGGTAAAGAGCCCGTGAATTATGTTCTTCCTCCGGGATTCGACAGGGTTACTGATCCCCAGAACCCACAGCTGCGTCAGCTAAATGAACAGTCGATGGTTCTCAGGGTACAGAATCTTGAAGATGGGGATGCGAGAGCTGCTTTCAGAAATGTGAATCTCGATATCAGGCAGTACCGCCAGCTCCGGATGGAGGTCCATGCCGAAGCAATAATAGGGCAGCCTCTGCAGGATAATGAGCTTACAGCCTTTGTCAGGATAGGGTCTGATTATAAAAGTAATTTTTATGAATACGAAATTCCCCTGAAACTTACTTCACCTGCGCATTATGATGGCAAATCTGATGGTGACAGGGCAATGGTATGGCCAGAGGAAAACAGTTTTCAGATCGATCTGTCAATCCTTCAGGAAGCCAAGCAGGAGAGAAACAGGCAGATGCAGCTGCCCGGATCATCGCTGAGTGTATCAGATGTATTTGTTTATGTAAATGAAGGACACCGGATATCCATTTCCGGGAACCCGAACATGAGCAATGTGAAAGTCATAATGGTAGGTGTGAGGAATCCTATCAAGACCAGGAATCCCGGAACTGACGATGGAACACCCAAATGGGGAGAAGTATGGGTTAATGAATTACGCCTCAGCGATTTCATTGAGGATGGGGGATGGGCTGCAAACGCACATATGCAGGCACGTCTGGCCGATCTGGGTACCATCGATATGGTAGGGCAGACAAGTACTCCGGGATGGGGAAGCATTGACAAAAAGGTGAATGAGAGAAGCAAGGAACAGATTGTGAAGTATGACCTTTCATCAACTGTGGAGTTTGGAAAATTCTTCCCTGAAAAAATTGGAGTGAGACTTCCTGTTTATGTGGGTTTCTCTGAGACAAGGATTAAACCTCAGTATAATCCCCTCGATCCGGACATTCCTCTTAATGATGCCATTAACAATGCCAGTGACCAGGCTGTAAAGGATTCTATTAAAGCTATTGCAGAAGATTTTGCAAGGAGGAAAACAATTACCGTGAGCAACGCCGGAATTACAAAAAGAGGAGAAAAACCTCGTGCCTGGGATGTTGCAAACCTTAGCGTGAATTATACGTATAATGAAATCTACCGGAGCAATACAAAAACAGAAACAGATCTTGAAAAAAACTATAAGGGAGGGTTCAGTTACGACTATGAAGCTCAGCCGGCCAATGTAATGCCTTTTAAAAATGTAAAATTCCTTGATGCCCCTGTTTTCAGGATAATCAAAGATTTTAATTTTAATGTTTTTCCTAGAAGCCTTGCCTTCAGAACCGACCTGAGCCGATATTATAATGAAGTGAAAACCAGAAATATAAATAACCCGTATCTCCGTATAACTCCAACATTCAGGAAAGATTTTGAATGGAGCAGAATATACGATTTTAAGTATGATATTACACGTCAGCTGAAAGTAGATTTTACAGCAACTAACCTTGCCCGTATTGATGAACCTGAAGGGGGAGTAGATAAGAAAAGATACAGTAATGAATATGACTTCTGGCGTGATTCTGTTATGACCAATATCAGAAATTTCGGCAGGACCACCACCTATAACCATTTTATAAATGTGACTTATTCAATTCCTATTAATAAGCTTCCGTTGCTTTCATGGGCAAACGCCAATGCCCGCTTCGGATCTGATTATACCTGGCTGGCAGGACCCTTATTCCCCGACAGTCTCAACATTAACGTAGGGAATTCAATAAAAAACCATAATGAGCTCACATTCACTCTAATGGCAAACCTCTCAACTCTTTACTCAAAGTCAAAATTTCTGAAGGGAATTGAAGCCAATACCCGTCCGGATGCAGCACAACGCATGAAGAAGCAGTATAAAACCATAACATATACCAGGGAAAATGTAACCTTCAGGACAAATGCCGTTCGGGGGATTATCCATAATCTCAGGACAAAGGATGTAAAAGTCAGGGTGCTTAAGCCATTAGGCGGGGAGATTAAGGGGAAGATAGATATAGTAAATGAAAACAGGGTGAATTTCACTGCTGCTGAACAGGTTGATAGTGCTCAGGTAGTCGTTGAAGGACGGGTGCAGGTAAAAAGAAGTCCCCTGATAGTTACGGGTGAGTATCTTATAAGGGCTTTGCTGGGGGTACGATCCGCCAGCCTGACATTTACGTCGTCACAGGGACAGTTTCTGCCGGGGTATATGCCAGGTACAAAATATCTGGGGATGTCTGATTACAATAATGTAATGGCCCCGGGATGGCCTTTCATCCTTGGATATAAAGATGACAGTTTCTTTGATAATGCGGTTTCAAATGGATGGCTATCAACGGATTCTCTTCTAAATACCCCGGCAACAAGCAACGATAAATTCGACATATCAGCCAGGAGTATGATCGAACCTTTCCCCGGCATGAGAATAGATGTCAACGCTGACAGAAGATTCCTTGAGGGTGTAAGTTCTTATTATGTAGCCAACCGCTTTGGAGAATTCCCCGACAGTACCCGTAACAGGATAGTCAACGGAAACTTCTCAATATCTATTATTTCCTGGGGAACTGCATTTGAAAAAATCTCAAAGGAAAATGAATATGTATCTGCCACCTTTGAAGCTTTCAAGAAAAATCTTGTGATCATTTCCGAACGCCGGGCAATGGAACGGGCAAAAATAGACCAGGGTTATGACCCTGATACCGATCCGGTTACGGGAGATCCGGTTGAGGGTCCATTTAAAAGCGGGTATGGAATGACTTCAAGAGAGGTTCTGATCCCGGCATTTATTGCCGCATATACAAAATCAAGTCCGGAGAAGGTTACCCTTGAGACATTCCCTTCGGCACTAAAGATGATGCCAAACTGGAGAATTTCATTTGACGGTCTCTCAAAATTTGAATTTGTTCAGAAGGCATTCAGGTCGGTGAACATTTCGCATCAGTACAGGAGCACTTACCAGATAGGAGGCTATACAACAAACCTGAACTACTTCACTGATGGGGGCGGTATAAACGGCATCAGAGATCTGCAGAATAATTATATCCAGGAGTATGAAATAAATGTCGTTACCATCAATGAACAATTCAGTCCGCTGATAAATATTGACCTGAACTGGAAAAACAGCCTTACAACCCGGTTTGAATGGAAAAAATCCCGTACCGTTTCCCTGAATCTTACCAGCAACCAGATTGCAGATGCGCGGGTCAATGAGCTAATAATTGGAGCCGGGTATAGATTTGATGATGTACAGATTGTCCTGAATACCGGAGGTGGACAAAAGGCATTCAAGAGCGATCTGAATCTTCGGTTCGACTTGTCTATACGGGATAACAAAACGCTGGCCAGAAAACTTGTTGAAGATGTAAACCAGCCTGTTGTGGGTCAGAAGGTATTTACTACCGGGATAAGCGCCGATTATGTCCTGAGTGACAGGTTTAATCTACAGATCTTTGCAGATCATACAATGAACAATCCTTTTGTGGCGAATACATTCCCCACTTCAAATACCAATTTCGGATTTAGCCTTAAGTTTACACTTGTCCAGTAAACTCCTCTTATTGTTTCAAAAACTATCAGTGGTTACAACTAATCAACAAAAAATCTTTATTTTTGATAAATAATTATTCTGCCAGACTAGAAATAAATACTATAGTGATATGAATGTACCGGGAGATCTGCTTTACACAAAAGACCATGAATGGTTACGTATTGAAGGTGAAAAAGGTTATGTCGGAGTAACTGACTTTGCACAGGGTGAACTCGGAGATATTGTTTTCATCGAGATTGAAACAATGGGAGAGACCCTGAAAAAAGAAGAAGTATTCGGAACCATTGAAGCTGTAAAGACCGTTTCAGACATGTTTATGCCTGTCAGCGGCGAGATTCTGGAAGTGAATCCAGCTCTTGAAGAATCACCGGATGTGGTTAATAAAGATCCCTATGGTAAAGGATGGATGATCAGAATAAAAATAAATGATCCGGCTGAAGCTGAAGGACTTCTTTCACCGGATCAGTATAAAGCGTTGTTATAGTGTTTTTTTGACCTCGACTTCCTGGTAGCCTTCCACAACGTCACCAACCTTTATATCATTGAAGCTCTGGATGTTCAGTCCACATTCATAACCACCAACCACTTCTCTCACATCATCTTTGAAGCGTTTAAGCGAGCCTAGTTCTCCGGTATAGATTACAATACCGTCACGAATGACGCGTATCCTGGTATTTCGTGTGATCTTTCCTTCCTTGACATAACATCCGGCAACAGTTCCCACCTTGGTGACCTTGAATACATCCCTGATCTCGAGAGTTGCTACTATCTCCTCCTTAACTTCAGGAGAAAGCATTCCTTCCATAGCCGATCTGATCTCCTCGATAGCATTATAAATAATAGAATAGAGGCGGATATCGATCTCCTCCTTCTCGGCAAGCTTGCGTGCGTTGAACGAAGGGCGTACCTGGAATCCAACAATAATCGCGTTGGATGCTGCTGCAAGCAGGATATCCGATTCGGAAATTTGCCCCACAGCCTTATGAATGATATTAAGCTGAATCTCAGGTGTTGAGAGTTTGATGAGAGAGTCGCTGAGAGCTTCAACGGAACCATCAACATCACCTTTTACAATAATATTCAACTCCTGGAAGTTACCGATTGCGATTCTTCGTCCGATCTCGTCAAGTGTAATATGTTTCTGTGTACGTAGCCCTTGTTCTCTTTGTAACTGTGCTCTTTTGGTAGCGATATCCTTTGCCTCCTTGTCGCTGTACATGATATTGAATTTATCTCCTGCCTGCGGTGCTCCATTCAGTCCAAGAATCAATGCAGGTGTGGCCGGGCCCACTTCTTCAATTTTGTGGCCTCTTTCATTGTACATGGCTTTAATATGTCCGAAACTGGCCCCGGCAAGCATTATTTCACCTACTCTGAGTGTTCCGGCTTTTACCAGGACTGTTGTAGTAAATCCTCTTCCCTTATCAAGAGAGGATTCGACAATTGTTCCGATTGCTGGTTTATCAGGATTGGCTTTCAGGTCGAGCATTTCAGCTTCAAGAAGTACTTTCTCGAGAAGAAGCTCAATATTAAGCCCTGTTTTAGCTGATATCTCCTGAGATTGATATTTTCCACCCCAGTCTTCGACAAGGTAATTCATATTGGCAAGTGTTTCTTTTATCTTGTCGGGATTAGAGGTAGGCTTGTCTATCTTATTGATGGCAAACACTATAGGTACTCCTGCCGCTGAAGCATGATTGATAGCTTCAGTGGTTTGTGGCATCACGCCATCGTCGGCAGCCACAACAATAATTGCAATATCCGTCAATTGTGCTCCGCGGGCACGCATGGCTGTAAACGCTTCATGACCCGGAGTATCGAGGAATGTTATCTGACGGCCATCATCAAGCTTTACGGCATATGCACCGATATGCTGGGTTATACCTCCTGCTTCACCGGCAATCACATTAGTCCTTCTGATGTAGTCGAGCAGCTTTGTTTTTCCATGGTCAACGTGACCCATTACAGTAACTATCGGAGGTCTTGGCTGAAGATCTTCCTCTTTATCCTCCTCCTCTTTAACTGCTTCCAGCAGCTCGGCGCTTACAAATTCGATTTTGAATCCGAATTCATCAGCAAGGAGCGCCATGGTCTCAGCATCAAGACGCTGGTTGATCGAGACAAACAAACCGAGATTCATACAGGTCGATATGATATCTGTTACAGGAATGTTCATCATGATAGCCAGCTCGTTTACTGAAACGAATTCAGTGACCTTCAAAACATTCTTGTCCTGTTCGATCTTATCCTCCACCTCACGGTGCTTCTGACTTATTGCATCTCTTTTTTCCCTGCGGTATCTTGATCCTTTCGACTTCCCTTTGGTTGTCAGTCTTGCAAGGGTTTCCTTGATTTGCTTCTGAACGGCTTCATCATCAACTTCAGCCCTTATCGGCCTTTTCTTTAAAGGTCTCTTAAATCCGGGCTTATCTTTTTTGTCGACCTGCTGGTCAGTCTTGTTAACTGATACCTGCTCTTTTTCCTTGGTGATCCTCTTTCTCCTTTTCTTTCTCCTGAAGTCATTGTCGCCGTTCACCTTCACAGGCTGATAGGGTGTTGCTTTCTTTTTCTCCTCAACAGGCAGATCTATCCTGCCTACAACAGTAGGTCCGGATAATTTTTTGAAATCAGGTCTGAAAAGTTTTGTTTTCTCTTCAAAAGGCTCAATAATGATCTCATTATCAATTAAATCATCAGCAAGTATCTCTTCATCTATCTGTTCAATAATATCATCGACAGTATCCTTGACTTTTTTACGGGATTCTTTTTTTAGCTCTTCCTTTAATGACTCTTTTTCTTTAAGCTTCTCTTTGAGTACCTCTTTCTTCGGAGACTTCGTTTCTTTTGTACCTGTATCGAGATCAATCTTGCCAACTATATGAATATCGATAGCCGCTTTTGCCTTTTTCTCTTCAGCTTCATCAACAGTTTCTTTTTCAGGAGCGCCTTTTTTCTTCTCCGTCTCAGGGCTCTTTTTCCCTGGCTTATGTTCCGGTTCTTCTTTCAGAGGAGCCGGTTTCTCTGCTTTTTGTTTTGTTGTTTTGTCAAGGTCAATTTTGCCGACCAGCTTGACCTCGGATTTTTTAACCTCGGTCTTGATGTCAACGCTGGTTTTCGCACCTGAAGAATCTTTTATGAGTATTTCTTCGTCTCCTTCACCCTCTTCTGCTTCGCTTTTTTCTGAAAAATCGTTAATTGACACAGTCTCTTTTTTCCTGTGAAGATCTTTCAGAATGAGTTTTTCTGATTCTTTTTTCGCACTGAGATCTGTACTGTACTCTTTCACAAGAAAAAGGTATGCCTCGTGCGGTAGTTTTGTGTTTGGGTTGGGATCAAGATCAAACCCTTTCTTGTGAAGAAACTCCACAATAGTGGATATTCCCACATTGAATTCACGGGCCGCTTTACTTAATCTCGTTGCCTTTACGTCCTCTGTCATAAATATTCCCTGACTTTATAATAACCTCCAGAACAATTCTATATTAATTATACTTTTAATCAAATTCCGCTCTCAGGATGTTAACCACCTCTTTGACGGTCTCTTCTTCAAGATCAGTTCTTTTAACAAGATCACTGATGGAAAGGTTCAATACACTTCTTGCGGTATCGCAACCGATAGCCTTTAGTTCTTCGATTATCCAGTCTTCTATCTCATCGCTGAATTCCTCAAGATTAACATCCTCTTCATCCTCTCCTCCCGGCTCTCTGTAAACATCTATTTCATATCCGGTAAGCTGACTTGCAAGCTTTATGTTGAGGCCACCTTTACCGATTGCCAGGGATACTTCGTTGGGTTTAAGATAGATCTCAGCTCTTTTTGTCTCTTCAACAAGCTTAATTGAAGTGATCTTTGCAGGACTGAGTGCTCTCTGAATAAAAAGCTGATTATTTGATGTATAATTGATTACGTCGATATTCTCATTACGGAGTTCCCTTACAATGCCATGGATCCTTGATCCCTTCATACCGACGCAGGCGCCGACCGGGTCTATCCTTTCGTCGTACGATTCAACAGCAACCTTGGCGCGTTCCCCGGGCACCCTTACAATATTCTTGATTGTAATTAAACCGTCGAAGATCTCAGGAACTTCGAGTTCGAAGAGTCTTTCAAGGAAGACAGGTGATGTACGGCTGAGGATTATAAATGGAGTGTTGTTCCTCATTTCAACCTTTATGACAACCGCCCTAATTGAGTCACCCTTGCGGAAATGGTCAGATGGAATCTGCTCGCTTTTTGGCAATATTAGTTCATTGCCGTCATCATCGAGAACAAGGATCTCCCTCTTCCATACCTGGTAAACCTCACCGGTAACGATCTCGCCGATACGGTCCTTGTATTTGATGTAAATATTATTCTTCTCAAGGTCGAGGATGCGTGCGGTAAGATTCTGGCGAAGTGACAGGATAGCCCTTCTTCCAAAGTCAAGAAATTTAACCTCATCCGAGACCTCTTCACCGACCTCATAATCATCATCAATCTTTTTGGCTTCTGAAAGCGGTATCTGGGTTATCGGGTCGGTAAGTTCGCTGTCATCAACAACCATCCTGTTTCTCCAAATCTCAAAGTCACCTTTATCAATATTGACGATTATGTCAAAATTATCGGCCGAACCATACTTCTTGGCAAGCATGCTCCTGAAAACATCTTCGAGAACGCTCATCATTGTAGGCCGGTCAATATTCTTCAGCTCTTTAAATTCCGAAAAGGTGTCGATCAAATTAACATTTTCCATCTGGTATAAGCCTCTTATAATTACTTAATTGTCAAAATTACTCTTGTCGATTTTACCTGGTCAAAGTTGAAGGAAAACTCTTTGATTTCCTTGGTTTTGCCTTTAATCTTAACTTCAGTTTCAAGTTCAAATCCGCCACTGGTTACATTTCTTAATAAACCTGAGAACTTTGTTTCTTCGTTATCAACCACTTCGACTCTTCTTCCTTCGTTCTTGTAATACTGTTCAATAACGACGAAGGGCATGTCAAGTCCAGGTGATGAGACCTGCAGCTCGAAATCCTCGACATCACGGTCGAGACTTTTCTCGATATGACGGTGAAGGGCAGCACATTCATCAATGGTTATTCCGTTCAGTGTATCAGCCAGGACCGTAATCCTGTTTGCGCTGCTCAACTTAACGGCTACAAGGAAGATCCCTGTTCCGGTAATGAACTCATTAACAAGCTTTTCTATTTTGTTCTTATCAATCATTTTTTATTTCAGATAACAAAATAGGGGACTCTGTCCCCTAGCTCAATTCACCCTCAAATCGGTTGCAAAGGTATATATAGTTTTGGAATTAGCAAATTTTACAAGGAATAATTATCTTATTGCACTCTTTGTGAAAACTTTGCGAACTTTGCGGTTATTATAACTGGTTGAAAAGGTTGAAAGGGGTTGAAGAGGATTGCTCCCCTCCCTGGAGAGCCTGCCCCGTTCCAGCGGGGGCTGGGGGTGAGTTATATTTTAAGTAGAAAGTAAAGCAGATGACCGAAGGGATTTATACTAGAGAAGATCGTAAGCTTTTATCTCAATGTACGTTATGCCCACGTGAATGCGGTGTGAACAGATTTGAGGGTGGCGACGGTTACTGCGGGATGGATGCAGGGCTGAATATCGCCTCAATCTGTATTCACCACGGCGAGGAGCCTGTGATAAGCGGACCCGATGGCATCTGTAATATCTTTTTTTCGGGATGTAACCTTCATTGTATCTATTGCCAGAACCACGAGATAAGTCATCCCGGAAAGGAAGTCATTCTGAGATCGCTTGAACTTGTTGAAGCACTTGACGAAATTGAAAAGATACTATCATCAGGGGTTAAGTCAGTCGGGTTCGTATCACCTTCGCACGTGGTACCGCAGGTAAAAGCGATCATAAAAGGATTGCATGCAAGAGGGCTGACCCCGGTGACCGTATACAATACAAACGGATATGATAAGGCTAATGTAATTGAGAGCCTGGAAGGGCTGATAGATGTTTATCTTCCCGATTATAAATATGTCACATCGGAAATTGCACAGGAGTATTCCGACGCTGCTGATTACCCTGAGGTGGCTCTGAAAGCATTAAAAAAAATGTATTACCAGAAAGGCTCCACACTTCAACTTGATGAACGTGGGAGAGCGGAATGCGGAATTCTCATCAGGCATCTTGTTCTGCCAGGACATGCTGAAGAGAGTAAGATAGTTTTAAGAAGCATTGCAGATGAGCTTTCAACAGGAGTACATCTTTCATTGATGTCGCAATATCATCCCACACCATTTGTGATGAATCATCAAACTCTGAATCGTTCCCTGTATAAATCAGAATATGAATTAGTTGCTGAGGCAATGGAGAACCTTGGTTTCCGTAATGGCTGGATCCAGGATCTTGACAGCTACCTGAATTACAGACCTGATTTCAATAAGGAGCATCCTTTTGAGTAACCCACCTTCTTGCGGCGAAGGAAATTATTGAGTTTTAAGGCATTTTCCGGAGACCTTCTGGCAAAACATTAACGTTTCCAGTTTATTGGATTATTGATGATATATTTTCTGATCCGGATCAATTCAGAACTGCTACGGATGATTCGGTCGTAAAATCGGGATTGCCATTGAAAATCATATCCACATGATTTAATTGTTATTGTGCATATTCGTTTATATTGATTGATAATCGATCCAATTGAATTTGATTTCCAATATGGATTTTTCAATTTGATTGATTTTTTCGCAGATGTACCCGTATTGGATGATGATTCCGATGAAATACCCGCCATGGATGATGATACCACCGATGTAGAGACGCCCAATTTGGGCGTCTCTACGATAATGGGATCGGAATCGGTATTGGAAACGGTATTCCGATTAATAATTATTATTCCATGAATATGATCCGGCATGATTATGAATTCATCCAATTCAATAAATTGAAAATGATCGGGTATTTCCTGCCACAATTTTTTCGCAATCATCCCGATTTCCGACAAAATCATTTCCCCGTTTTCCACATCACCGAAACTGGGGATTTTACATTTTGTACATATTGTAATGAAATATCTTCCGGGCGATGAATAATCATATCCTAGGTAACGGATTGATCCGATACGGTATTTGTTTCTGAACAGCGACGACATTTAAAAATCAATGCAACAGACAAATGCAAATTACAAAAAATATTGAAATCCGGATCAATTAATGATTTGTTAATTTTGGAACCACATGGAATCAAATCAGGATTTGAACTGTCTAATGGTAAAACAGTTTAAAAGATGGTCCCACAGACGTGTGCCGTCATAAAAGAAAATTATTAATTTAACGTGAGTTCGACATAAAAACAAAGTACTTGATTTGACTTGGTGTTACTTGGTGACTTCGTGTCTTAGTGGCGAGAGAATTTTTGC
>JALONT010000024.1 GCA_025454795.1 Bacteroidales bacterium
CCTTAAACCTTAAACCTTAAACCTTAAACCTTAAACCTTAAACCTTAAACCTTAAACCTTAAACCTTAAACCTTAAACCTTAAACCTTAAACCTTAAACTTTAAACTTATCAGTTATACCTCTTTTGATTATGGATATTTTTAGTTCCCTTGTTCGTCTTAAAATAATTCCGTTTTTAAAGAAATGGAATTTATTGAACAGTATCCTGGGTGCTATTGACATTCTTGCAATTACGCTTGCTTTCCAGTTCTCATATTATATTAATTACCTTTCTACCGGAGGCTTCTTTTTCACTGAAAGAAATTTCCTTTTTCTTTACCTCTCTATTATGCCTTTATGGCTGATAGTACTATACTTTATTAATATTGCAGAAATCCCCAGAACTAAAAGGTACCGTGTCCTGTTTCTGGAATATTTTCAATCCGCTTTAGTAATTGGTATTCTTCTTCTGCTTGTTTATTTCATGTTTAAGATGGCCTGGATCTCCAGGCTGTTTTTGATAGAATTCACCATTCTGGGATTCGTATTCCTGTTAACTGTCAGGGTTCTTGAATATAAAGTATTTAAAATATACAGGGCGAAAGGATATAATTATGTTAATGTCGTTCTGATAGCAGATGATTCTTCCATACCATTTATTGAGAGACTGATAGCAAATCCGGAATGGGGATACAGGATAATTTCAATATTCAGCGAATCCGTTAAGGTTAAAGAAAAATACGAAAAAACAATAATTCTTCTTCAGGAGGAGTACCTGGCAGTTCTCCATGACCTCATGGAAGGTGATATTATTGATGAAGTTCTTTACGTTAAAAGCAAGGTTGTACCGTCTGAAGTACGTAATGTAATCAGATCATGTGAAGAGCTGGGAGTCACATTCAGACTTAAATATGATGATGACAGACTTAACCTGACAAATGCAATAAAAACAAATATTGAGAATGAAAAATTCCTGACCTTCATTAATGTACCCTATAACTCATATGCCCTGACTGTGAAAAAGATCATGGATATAACTTTATCGCTCCTTCTGATTATTCTCTTATCTCCTCTCCTTTTAACTATCTCAATATTGATAAAAATTACCTCGAAAGGGCCATTGATATACAAACAATCCAGGGTAGGTCTTCGCGGACGCCAGTTCGATCTCTATAAATTCAGGACAATGATCATAAATGCAGATCAGCTAAGGCAGGAGCTGGAATCAAAGAATGAAGCTGATGGACCTGTATTCAAAATAAAAGATGATCCCCGTGTAACCGGTATTGGCAATTTTTTGCGAAAAACAGGATTTGATGAACTGCCACAGCTGATCAATGTGCTTAAAGGGGAGATGTCGTTAATAGGTCCGCGTCCGCCCCTGAAGGAGGAGACAAAACATTACAAGCGATGGCAGCTGAGACGCCTCTCTGTTAAACCTGGATTATCGTGTTTCTGGCAGATAAAACCCGACAGGAACAGCATTAAGTTTGAAAAATGGATGGAGATGGACCTGGCATATATTGATAACTGGTCGCTCAGGTTAGATTTTATTATCCTTATTAAGACAATCAGGACTGTTTTTCAGAGAACAGGGTTGTGAAGAAAGTGCCTAGAGTACTTAAAGTACTTAGAGTACTTAGAGTACTTAGAGTACTTAGAGTGCCTTGAGTACTTAGAGTTAGAAGACGGAAGACGGAAGATCGTTCCGCTATCGCGGAACCTTCAATTTCAAAAACTCCCAGACAGGTATAACATGGGCAGTCAGTCCATTAGCGGTGAATGTGTCAGTCTGGTTCAGAGTTATGATTATCCCTTCATTCAGTTTGAAAAAAGCAAGCGCCTCATACAATCCTTTAAGCTCCCTGTCAAGATTATCCCTGTCAAGGGTATGACATACCTGGAAAGCCAGAGGTTTCTTTCCTTTTTGCGTCACTATAAAATCACATTCACTTTTCCCTGAGAAATAGAATATAGACTTGTATAATGAACGAAGCTTATTATATACGGTATTCTCCAGCTTCCGGCCCCGGTCATCGGTAAATGATGCAGAGTTGATGGTAATCAGACCGTTATCAGCAGAATAAATTTTTCGCGGACTTATCATTTGGGATCTTACGGAATAACTGAAGCAGGGCACAAAGTGAAACAGGTATGATGATTCAAAATGTGAGAAATACTCAAGGATAGTGCTGGTTGATGCTATGCCTACAACTTGTTTCAGTTTAGAGCCGGTTACCCGGTTACCTATGTTTGAAATGAGCCACAGGGCAAGTCTCTGTAATCCTTTTATGTCCCTTATCCCATATCTTACGACAATGTCACGTATAAGAATATCCTCAAAAAGGTCTGCCAGTATCTCTTCCCTTCCGGCAGTGATAAACTCCGGGAAACCTCCTGTATTCATGTACATTGCTGCAGACGTTTCACCGGCTTTCATTTTTGTCGCTTTCAGAAACTCGCTATAGGAGAACGGAAAGAGCTCGATGTCTATGTGGCGGCCTGTCAGCTTAGTTCCAAGCTCCCGGCTCAGGAGAGATGCATTTGACCCGGTTATGACTACTTTATAGTTCTCATCCAGTTTCTGACGTATATATCTTTCCCAAGCTTTTACTTCCTGTATTTCGTCAAAAAAGAGTATTCGTGAACCTGAATCGATTATCACTTCATCAAGACGCAGGAAATCATTATTGTCAAACCCATAGAGCCGGTTATCGTCAAAATTAAGGTAAAAGGCATCAGGATATTTTTTGGCAATAAGCTGATAGAGCAAAGTACTTTTGCCACATCGTCTTATGCCTGTCAGAATGAGCGTATACTTCCCGGGGATTTGAAAACCGGACAATGCATCACGGGGAACACCTGTTTTAGCCTTTGAAACCGCCTCTTTCTGGAGTTCCCATATTTTTTTTATATCAGACTTCAGTAACATGAATTATTGTTTGTTACAAATCTACAAATTTGTTTGTTATTATCAAACATAATTGTATTCTACTATCAAACAAAATTGTATAAGCAATATTTAAAAGAAATTAATCTTGTCTCACCAGCCCTGAGTACTTAGAGTACTTAGAGTTAGAAGTCGGAAGACGAAAGTCGGAAGACCGAAGACAAAAGACAAAAGACCCAAGAACCAAGTCGGAAGTCGGAAGTCGGAAGACGGCCACCTATGCTAAATCTTCGGTGGTTAAAAGAAGACGGAAGACACATCATTTTAAAATTTCTTCCCGGCCTTGCTCCGCCACTTTCGTCTACCATAGGTCGACTTCGACGACCGAAGGCCGAAGCGGCTATGCGAAGACGATGGAGGAGCTACCCTTTATACACATCTCTTACAAATTCAAAAATAATCACCGGGTCAGTAGGAGATTCCTCATTTCGTCAACCTTCACTTTGTTCAGGTTGGCTTCATTCGGAATGACAGGGTATTTTATTTCTAAGGGGGGAGGGAAGCAGGGGCGTTTCGAACAGGAGTTGGCACAGTCAAGAAAAAATTATACGAAACGCCCCTGCTTCCCTCCCCAATCCATCAAAGCAACTTGTCATCCCGAATCCCGCTTAGGCGGGATGAGGGATCTCATCGTATTATAAACCAATCGGTTACAAAATGTTGTCATAAGTAACGAAGTGAGGTATCTCCATCCCATTCCACAAATCATCCTTAATTGATTTAAAACAAGGCATTATCTTGTTATATTCCCATTTATGTTATATATTTACATTCTTATGATACTCATTATGTATATATATTACATTAAATGGAACGTAAAATTGATTTAAAATTAAAAAAGTGGATCAAAAGCAGAAAAAGACTGCCTCTCATTGTCCAGGGAGCCAGGCAGGTTGGCAAGACTTTTTCTATCCTTTCGTTTGGCCGGAAGAATTTTGATTCCATGTTGTATTTTAACTTTGAGAGTAACAGGGAACTTCACAATATTTTTGAGCGTGATCTTTCACCCGTAAGAATAATGAAAGAGTTATCGGTACTTTCGGGCGAAACATTAATCAAGGGAAAAAGTCTGATCTTCTTCGATGAGATACAGGCATGCAGTAAGGCGATCACCGCATTGAAATATTTTGCAGAGGAGACTCCGGAATACCCGGTCATAGCTGCCGGCAGCCTGCTGGGTGTAGCCATTAACCGTGACGGCAACTCATATCCTGTAGGTAAGGTTGAAACTTTAAATATGTATCCCCTTGATTTTGAAGAATATTTATGGGCTATTGGCCAGAAAGAGGCAACAGAGCTGATACTGGATTCATTTACATCCTTCAGTTCCTGCTCTTTACATGATACTCTTATGGATCATTACCGTACGTATCTTTTTACCGGGGGTATGCCACAGGTGTTAAGTGAGTATATTGTAACTAAGGATCAATTGATGACAGGTATTATTAAGAGGAACATCAACAATGCACATATTGCTGACATGGCGAGATATGCAGGAAAATCAGAGACTATCCGGATAATTTCTGCCTATAATTCATTACCCGCTCAACTTGCAAAGGAGAATCATAAATTCCAGTATAAGGTGATAAAAAGCGGAGCCAGGGCTGCAGAATACGGATCTGCAATTGACTGGCTTAAAGCTTCAGGAATTGTTCTTTCATGTCACAGGATATCTTCAGGCAAAATTCCCCTCACAGCAAATTCCGATCCGGAGGCTTTTAAACTCTACCATTCCGATACCGGATTACTTACGGCTATGTCCGGTCTTGCTGAAAAAAACTTATTGGACATAAGCACTGTTGATAGCGGATTTAAGGGAGCTCTTGCTGAGAATTTTGCTGAGGTAGCGCTGACCGCATCAGGATATATACCCTTTTACTGGGAATCAGAAGGCAGAGCAGAAGTGGATTTTGTTATTCAGATTAATGATAGTGTCATACCGATTGAAGTCAAGTCATCTGATAATGTCAGATCAAGGAGCCTGAATGAATATGTCAGGCGTTTTAAACCGCCATTTTCATACCGTGTCTCAACCAGGAACTTCGGAAATGAAAATAATATAAGAAGCATCCCGTTTTATTCGCTTTTCTGTATTTGAACCGCACGCCGCACGCCGCACGCCGTACACCGCATGCCACATGCCGGAATACAGTTTTCATTTAGCCAGCGCTCCCGCTCTGCTGGATTTGGCTTCGCCGGGCTCTCCGCCGGTTGGCGGATCGGTTTGTCGCTTTTATCTCAAAATTCGAAACCCACAATTGTTAATTCCTGTCCTTATATTTGTATTTTTGTAAAAACGATAATACCAGCTGGTTAATATCAAAACAAATAAGACTCATAAACAGCAGAGACTATGGATCAATCAGAGAGGGATAAGCTTTTAAGGCAAATAATGTGGGATTAAAGTATTAATGAAGAGGATGTTTTAGCTCTTTTTTCAGGGGAAAAAGATAAGGCTGGTCATTATAACCGGACGTTACTTTTTCAGAAAATACTTGAATCATACTCATGGTTTACTGTTTTAAATATTTATACCCCTGAAGAGATAAATAAGATGTTAACAGCTGATGTTATTGCCAGACTCAGAGTTCCATCCTTAAGAAAAAAGTATGAATTTGTTAAAAAAAGATTACAGGAAGTTATACCTGTTACAGGATAAGTTTTTAAGATGGTGGATCAATCTGGGATTACCTTTTTATTTGACAGGAGAGACAGCCCTGGGACATTTTTATTTAAACCATCGCTGCAGCGAAGACCTTGATTTTTTTGTGAACAGAGATCCTCTGTATTTTGGCCTTCCTGACACTCCCCTGAATATATTATCGAATAAAATGACAGCTATTTTATTAAGGGATGAGCCAAAAGACATTTTCGACATTGTCCATATTGCGCTCAATTATTCTTTTAACTGGCAGGCTATCTTCGATGATGCAAAACAGAATTCAGCTATAAATGAGATTGACATTGAAGAGAGATTATGCAGCTTCCCTCCTGAAATGTTTAAATCCATAGACTGGAATATTGTACCTGTCGACATGGAATTTTTCAGCAAGACACTGCGCCGGATCGCGGATGACTTCCTTTTAGGTCGCGATAATTCACTTTGCCAGATTATCAATCCTTTATCTGAAGCTAAACCTTTATAATAGTTGTCCCGGAATTATTTTCCGCAATTAATGCTCTTCCCATTAAATTATGAGGCTTTGAGGTTTTATGTCCTGGATCTGGTGGTTTCGGTTCAGTACCTACCGCACGCCGCACGCCTCATGCCGCATGCCGGAATACAGTTGGCAGTTATCCAGCCGCTCCCTCTCTGCGGGAAGTAGTCTCCCGATTCTCGGGATTTCGTAACTTCGTTCCTCAACTTCCGATTTCCTAATTCGGAAATAAGCTGGCAGTTGGCTGATCACATTCAGAAATCGACAGTACACAATCCACAATCCGCAATCCGAAATACCTTCGAACCTCCACACTGTCAAACCTTCGAATCTTCGAATTCTCGAACTTTCGAACAGTCAGACATGTTGCACTATAATTTTTTTGCTTAATTTAGAACAATTCAAACAGATAGTTATGTCAAACGCTGGTTCATACGAAGAAAGACTGAAAGATTTTGACTGGTCGATCGCTGAAAATGAACTTGGCTATCATAAAGGAGATTTAATCAATATTGGCTGGTATTGTTCCGACAGGATATGTCTGAAAGGTAAGGCTGATAAAATGGCTCTTTATTATGAGGGCTATGATGGCATTGAAAAGAAATATACATTTAACGATATCCGCCTTGCCGGGAATACAATTGGAACATTCCTCAGAAATCTCGGATTGCAGAATGAAGACAGGATTTGCCTTTTTATGGACCGGATCCCTGAATTATATCTTTCGTTCCTTGGAATCCTTAAAATAGGTGCCATCGTCCAGCCCTTGTTTTCTGCTTTTGGCGATGAGTCGCTATTTGTCAGACTTGAAGATGCTCAGACACGTGCAATCATTACTCAAAGGAAACATCTACCAAAAGTCCGGAAAATAATAGATAAATTACCCTTTCTTGAATTCGTGATTATTGTTGATAATGACCAAAAGAAAACTTTAGAAAAAAAAGAACTGCCATTCGATCTTGAATCTGCATCTCCTGTCGAGAACTTTGAAATATTTCCTTCCGTTGCCGAGACACCTTCATTATTACACTACACTTCAGGTACAACAGGGCAGCCCAAAGGTGTCCAGCATGTTCATTACTCAATTGTTTCACAGTACCTTACTACAAAATGGATTCTTGATTTACAGGATGATGATATTTACTGGTGCACAGCTGATCCCGGATGGGTAACAGGAACTTCCTATGGAATTATAGGTCCATGGAGTATGGGAATTACACAGTGCGTACTGGATGCTGGTTTCTCAGCGCAAACCTGGTATAAATTCATTGAGAAATATAAAATTTCGATGTGGTATTCAGCGCCCACGGCAATAAGATCCCTTATGAAAGCCGGAGAAGATATCGTAAAGGATTTTAATCTTACAAGTTTAAGGCACCTTGCAAGTGTCGGGGAACCATTAAACTCTGAAGCAGTCATCTGGTCTGAGAAAGTATTCGGTAAACCATTTCATGACACATTCTGGCAAACAGAGACCGGATCTATAATGATTTCAAATTTCCCAGGAATGAAGATTAAGCCAGGATCAATGGGGAAACCATTCCCCGGAATAACCGGAGCTGTTCTGGAGCCAAAAACATTTACACCTATTCCAGACAACGGTAAGATTGGACTTATTGCATTCAAGCCCGGATGGCCTGCAATGATGAGAGGATACTGGAAAAAAGAAGAAAAATATCGTGAGAAATTTGTAAACGGGTGGTATCTGACCGGAGACAGAGCCACAATTGACAAGGAAGGTTATTTCTGGTTTATTGGAAGGGATGATGATGTCATTAATACCGGAGGACATCTTGTAAGTCCTTTTGAAGTTGAATCTGCACTTCTTGAACACCCAGCTGTTGCAGAATCGGCTGTAGTTGCAAAGCCTGATGAAATAATGATGGAAGTAGTTAAGGCATTTATCACACTTAAACCAGGATTCGAATCTCATCCTGACCTGGAGCTGGAAATCATGAATTTCATCAGGAAAAAGTTGTCCTCAATGGCGATGCCTCAGGAAATAGAATACATGGATAAGCTTCCAAAAACAAGAAGCGGTAAGATTATGAGGAGGGTCCTTCATGCAAAAGAATGGGGTGAAGAAATTGGTGATATTTCGACACTTGAAGATGATTAGAATCCTAAAGGTGAGTGGTGAGTGGTGAGTGGTGAGTGGTGAGGTAAACTTGAAACCTGAAAGTAAAAACTCAAATTAAACAGAAATAAATAATTGAATAATGGAAAAGATGAAAAATGAAGAGATGAAAGATCTCATTCTGAACTATGTGATCAAAGAATACCTCGAAGATGAGGATAAAGAAATAACGTATGATACTCCATTGATCTCAAGCGGGTATATTGATTCATTTTCAATGGTCTCGCTTCTGGTCTTTCTGGAGAAAAGATTTCAGATAAAAATACCGCCAAGCAAAGCTAGCCCTGAGGCGTTTGATAGTGTAAATAAGATTGTAGAACTTGTAAACCAGTTTACTAAATAAATGGGAAACTTTTCATTTCTTTTATTAAACAAAGAATAAATGACAATTTTGATTTAATTAATAAAGTACATATTCCTGGAATTAGTTTAAAATCAAATTGAAGAATGGTTAAGTTTGACTGCCCATCTTCAGAATTTAAATATTCAATTAGTCATAAATGGATAGGAAAAGAATTTTCACCTCCCTGGGTTTTTTTATCACAGGTATTATACTTTTCTGGGTTGTATACCGTGGTTTTGATTTGAGGCAGCTTAAGGTGGCCATTCAGGAACTCAGGTTCAAATGGATTATAATCTCAATTGCAATTGGATTACTCAGTCATTTTTTGCGAGCTGTGAGATGGAAGATGCTTATAGAAACACTGAAGTATAAAGCAGGCATTAAGAATCTCTTCCTTTCTGTATTAGTTCTCTATTTTACAAATCTTATCATTCCGAGAGGAGGCGAAATATCGAGATGCGCAGTCATTTCCAAATACGAAAAGATTCCGTTCGTAAAACTTATAGGCACAGTTTTTATAGAGAGATTAACTGATCTGATAGCATTCCTGATTATCTTCCTGATAATTTTATTCTGGCAATTCGGTTTTTTTAAAACTGTATTCAGCTATCCAGAATTCAGACTTGATTTTTCCGATATTCACAGCAACCTTTTGATACTTTTGATGGTGGTTGCTCTGATATCCGTCATAATATTCATTCTCGTCAAATTTAAGTTTACCGGGAAAATATTGTTAAAATTCAGGAAGCTGAAAGAGGAGTTTATTGAGGGTATACTAGTAATTATCCATATGAAAGGCAGGTTAAAATATATTATTCTTACGCTGCTTATATTTCTTTTATGGGTACTGATGTACTATGTTGTTTTCTTAGCTTACCCACCAACAGATAAGTTATCATTTAGGGTGGCAGTTCTTACTTATGCCTTTGGAACGCTGGCTTATCTTTTACCAATCCAGGCCGGAATCGGAGCCTGGCATTTTATTATAATCAGCTGCTTGTACTTCTACGGCATTGATAAAGAGACCGGTATGATTTTCGCGCTGGTTGCTCATACTTTTACTAACTTAATTTTCCTGGTATTCGGACCAATTGCGCTTGCACTTTTACCAATAATTAACGGAAAAACATCAATAGCGAAGGAGAGTATACCGTTGAAAGCTTAAATTGGCAGAATTTATTCGAAATAATTCAGCGTTTTGTATCCGCCCTCTTTAATATAATGCTCCTTCTTCATTAAAATCATGTCTGAAGTAACCATGTCGGCAATAAGTCCGTCGAGATCATATTCAGGAGACCAACCGAGTATCTTTCTTGCTTTTGAAGAGTCTCCAAGAAGAAAATCAACCTCTGTAGGTCTGAAATAAACAGGATCTACTTTGACGAAAACCGGATTATTCTTCATCCTGTTCTTAATATCGCTTAGGTGGGCTTCACCGACTTTTTCACAGAATAGATTTTCATCCACAGCCTTCATCACTCCAGTCTCTTCCAGATTTTCTCCGAAAAAAGCAATATCTACACCGATGAAAGCAAATGCATTCCTTATAAATTCACGAACTTCCGTAGAAATCCCGGTAGCTATGACATAATCGTCGGGTTTATCCTGCTGAAGTATAAGATACATGGCTTTTATATAGTCCTTTGCATGGCCCCAGTCACGCCTTGAAGAAAGATTCCCCATATATAGGATATCCTGCATTCCAAGGGCTATGCGTGCAAGTGCCCTTGTTATCTTTCGTGAAACAAAAGTTTCTCCCCTGATTGGTGATTCATGATTAAAAAGGATACCATTACTCGCATGTAATCCATAGGCTTCCCGATAGTTAACTGTAATCCAGTAACTGTACAGTTTGGCAACGGCATATGGACTTCGGGGATAGAAAGAAGTTTTTTCAGTTTGTGGTATTTCCTGAACCAGACCATAAAGTTCAGAAGTACTTGCCTGATATATTCGTGTTTTACTTATCATTCCAAGAAGTCTTACAGCTTCAAGTATCCTGAGCGTTCCAATCCCATCAGTATTAGCGGTATATTCAGGAATGTCAAAGCTGACTTTGACATGGCTCATTGCACCAAGGTTATAGATCTCATCTGGCTGGCTCTCCTGAATAATACGTGTAACATTCATGGAATCACTCAGATCACCATAATGAAGAATGAGGTTTCTCTTCTCAACATGAGGATCCTGGTACAGATGATCAATCCTGTCAGTGTTCAGGAGAGAACTTCTTCTCTTAATCCCATGAACGGTATAGCCTTTCTTAATAAGAAACTCTGCAAGATATGCTCCATCCTGTCCGGTAATGCCTGTTATTAATGCTGACCTTGCCATGTTGTATTTTTATAAGAATTAATATATATAATTATTTCTAATAAATATTATTTATAGTGTTTTAAGATTATATAAAATCATTAAGTTATAAGAAATTAAGGCATAAACAATAATATCCCAACAATTTCGATTCTTCTCATGACAAAAATCGAAAAAAAAATTAACAAATTTCTGCAATTTTGATGAATAGCAACATTAGTCATGCAGATGATAATACATAATTGATATACATTATATAAATTCAGATTAACAGAATTGATTTTATCAGGTTTTTGTGAAACTGAACAAAAGATATTTGCTGATAGTTATTGAAATGATTAATTTTCCGGCTTAAATAAAGAAAAATGAAAATATTTTCCATTGCTATAACAAAGGATCCGGTTTTAATCGGTGATTCCTGAATCAGGGGGACTCTGATTAGAACATGCATATTTTTCTGCCATTCTAATGGTAGTAATTAATTAACAGTATATTATTAACACGTGAAACTTATGAAAAAGACATTAAATTACAGTTCAATTAGTTTAAGTTTTGCATTAATACTGATACTGTCCTTTTCGTGTGTTCCGTATAAAGATACGACTTACTTTAACGACATAGACAATATTGAAGAACCTGTTGCAAATCCAAGGGAACAAAAAGTGATCATGCCTTTTGATAAATTATACATCAGGGTCTTAAGCACAGATCAGCAAACAGCAAATATTTTAAATTTTGCAGAAAGCAGTCAGAACAGCAGTTCCCCGGGAATGGCAGGTTACATGGTTGATGAGAAAGGGAATATAGCTTTCCCGTTCGCCGGTGAGATAAAAATTGCAGGACTTTCGCTTTCCCAGGCAGGTTCTGTTATTCAGAAAGTTCTTAGCAGTATAATCTCCAATCCTGTTGTAATTGTTAAATTCATTGAAACTCAGGTTACTATCATGGGTGAAGTAAATAGTCAGGGGGTTTATCCAATCACCCAGGATAAGATAAATATTTATGAGGCTCTTGCCCTTGGCGGAGGGCTTACCAGGTATGGCGATCGCAGCAAAGTGATACTGATACGGCAGGAAGACAATAAACCCGTACACTACAGACTGGATCTTTCAAATTCGAAGGTTGCAGGAACAAAGCTATTTTATGTTTTACCTAATGATGTTATAATTGTAGAACCCCGAAAGAGTATTTCGGGGACCACCCAGAGTAATCTTTACTCTACTATTCTTACAACAATTACTTCATTGTTTACAATTTTTTATATTACCCGTTACGGGCTATAAAGCAATTAAATTTCACTTTAATTATGACAAAAGCTAGAACACCTGAACCAACAATCTTTTCAAGTAATAAACAGTTTATCCTGCAGGTAATTTCATTGAAATACTTTTTTATTGCCTGCCTTCTGTTTTTTATCACTATAGCATTTCTTTTTAACCGCTATTCTAAAAAAGAATACGAGACTTATGCTACCATCAGCCCGGTTAATAACGATGCTTCATCCATATTAAGTTCAAACGATCTTTTCAGAGGACTTCAAACGTTTCAGGCTTATAATGAAATTGAAAACGAAATAAGCAACCTGAAGTCATTTACACTGATTTCTTCTACTATAAGCAAGCTTAATCTTGAGTTGGGATATTTCAGTGAAAAAAAGAAACTATTTAAGGAGACAACTGAAATATCAGATAACTCTCCTTTTTATATCAATGTCGATAAATCACATGTGCAACCAATCGATACACGATTTTATGTTTCCATCCTCAACGATTCAATATTCCGGTTAACATCAGACGAGAAGGATGTTTCCTTATATAACTATATTGACAATAAGGTTATCAGTGAAAATAACCGCATAAAAACAGATACAATCTGCAGATTTAACGAAACAATAAGTAACAGAAATTTTAAATTCTCGGTTACATCCAATAAAAAATTCCAAATACAAAGGTCAAGAGGAGAAGTTCAGTATTTTTTTGAGTTTTACAATCTCGACCTTCTTGCAAAGGATTACCTGGAAAAACTTATTGTTTCAAGAGTATTCACATCATCAATATTAAATATTCAGCTAAGTGGTGAGAATATTGAAAAAGTCATCATATTTTTGAATAACTACCTCAATTTTTATTTTGAAGAGAGTCTGATAAAAAAGAATAAAATAGCTGTAAATACAATTAATTTCATCGATTCCCAGATCTCAGAAATATCTGATTCCCTGGTATTGTCAGAATCCAAACTCAGAAATTTCAAATCTGCTCATCAGGTTACGAACCTCAGTTACCAGGGGCAGATGGCTTACGACCGTTTACAACAGGTTGATGCAGAAATAACAGATATGAAGACCCAGGAACGTTATTATGACTACATCATTGACTATTTTAAGAAAAATTCCGATATGTCCGGGGTAGTACCACCATCGTCTATGAATGTGGAAGATCCGATATTGAATCAGTTAATCGGAGAACTGCTTGCTTTAAATACTGAAAGATCGAATATTATTAATAACAGAGGTGCAAGAAACCTTTTTCTTGGGGAAATTGAAAATAAAATAAATACACAGAAACAGGCGATCATTGAGAATGTAAATAATAACATGAATACTTTGAATCTTACCCTCAATGAGCTTAATTACAGGGCTGAAAAACTCTCAAATGAGATATCGAACCTGCCAAGGACAGAACTGAATATGGTAAGCATTCAGAGGAAGTTCAATATTGATGATGCCATCTATACTTACCTTCTTCAGAAAAGATCAGAAGCAGCCATTACAATGGCTTCCAATTACCCGGACTATGAGATACTGGAACCGGCTCGCGAGGTAACTTCTGAAATGGTTGCGCCAAGGACCATATTCAATTACCTTGTTGCCTTATTACTTGGTTTACTCATCCCGATTGCTTATATTGTAGTCAGAGAACTCTTCAATAATAAAATACAGAACGTTCAATTCATTGAACACCTTTTAGATCGTTCAGTACTCGGAATCGTTTATTCCAATGACAGAAAAAGTGAGTCTGTTTTAATCGATTACCCAATATCCGCAGTGTCAGAATCTTTCAGAAATCTGCGAAGCAATATATTCATGAAATTCAAATCTCCTGAGTCAAAAATTATCCTGGTCACTTCCTCCCAACCCCGCGACGGGAAGAGCTTCATTTCATTTAACCTGTCTGTTGCAGTTGCTACAGTCGGTCATAAAACCTTAATTATTGACGGCGATTTGCGTCGTCCTACCATTCATGAAAAATTCAAAACTGATAATGTATCCGGACTCTCAAACTATATGACAAAAGGAGCCATAGTCAGTGAAATTATTCATGAAACAACTATTGAGAACCTTTCCTTTATTCCCGCCGGACCTGTATTACCAAATCCGCCTGAAATAATCGAATCAGGCGTGCTTGATGAACTGATAGACTACCTAAAAAACAAATACGAATATATTATTATTGATACAACTCCTGTAGGAATAGTGGCTGATGCAGTTCTCCTGATGAGGTACGCTTCTCATATTCTTGTTGTTACAAGGAAAAATTATACACGAAAAGATGTTCTTACAAATGTTACAGAGACTCTCGAAACGCATAAATTTGAAAATTATGATATTGTCTATAATGATATGAACATAAAGGAGAGCCCTTACAGATTATACAGCAATTATTATATCAAGAATATAAATTCCTGAAAATATTATAAAAATCCTGTCACAAAGTTTCATTTACCGACATAATGATAGAGAATCAGACAATAAAAAAGAGAGTAAGGGATTATTTGGTGCAGGCAACGTTTGCAGGTCATGATAAAATAAAAGATGATTCCCTGATATTTAAAGAAGGTTATTTTGATTCTATGGGTTTTATTACTTTAATCACATTTATAGAGGAAGAGTTCGGAGTAAAAACTGTTGATGCCGATCTTGTTGAAGAAAACTTTGAATCAGTTAACGCAATATCTGACTTCATTATCCGGAAAACACCATAAGCAGATATGTGTGGTATAGCCGGTAAAATAGATTTTGCCCCTGATGCTGCGCGGAAACAAGTTGTTGAAAGTATGCTGACAGCTATTGGTCATCGCGGACCTGATGATAGCGGCATTTATGATTCTCCATATGCAACAATAGGGAATGTCAGACTCAGCATAATTGATATTGAAGGTGGCCATCAACCGATGGCTGATCAGTCCGGTCGTTTTTTTATAGTATTTAACGGGGAAATATTTAATTATCTGGAGCTCCGTAAGGATCTGGAAATAAAAGGCTATGTATTTCATACTCAGTCCGACACTGAGGTCCTGGTACAATTATTTTCTGTTTATGGGGAGAAGTGTCTCCGTCTTTTAAACGGACAGTTTGCTTTTGCGATCTGGGATAAATTAAATGAAGAATTATTTCTAGCACGCGATAGGGTCGGAATCCGTCCTCTATTTTATCATAAAGGGATTGCAGGATTTTCTTTTGCTTCGGAAATAAAAGCTTTATTCAGGGATAACTCAATTCCAAGGTATCTGAATCCGGAGGGTCTTTTGCAGATTTATACATTCTGGGCTGCACTTAACCCTAATACTCCATTTAAGGATATCTTCGAATTGTCACCGGGATATTTCCTGGTTTACAACAGAAAAGGAATAAGAATAGAAAAATACTGGGAACTTGATTTTGAAAATAAAGAGCCTTTACTCTCTCTTGAAGACTCTATAAATAATTTTGATGAATTATTTAAAAATTCTGTAAGATTAAGATTAAGAGCAGATGTTGAAGTTGTTGCCTATCTTAGCGGAGGGATTGATTCAGGCGCAACAGTAGCCTATATTAAAGATATTGAACCAGGGATATTGAATACTTTCTCGATCGGTTTTGAAGAAAAGGCATTTGATGAAACATCCTACCAAAAAGATGCGGTTAAGTTTTTCAAAACCAATCACAATTACCTGACCTGTTCTTCAGGTGATATTGCAGAATATTTTCCGAAAGTTATCTGGCATTCTGAAACACCTGTTTTGAGGACTGCTCCTGCCCCGATGCTTATTCTTTCTCAGCTGGTCAGAGAAAATAATATTAAAGTCATCATAACAGGCGAGGGCTCTGATGAAATATTAGCAGGATATGACATTTTCAAGGAAGCAAAGATCAGGAGATTCTGGGCTTCGGGACCTGATTCAAGATTAAGACCTCTTTTACTTAAGAAGATCTATCCTGATATTACTCATCTTAAGAATTCAGGACTTAATACCCTGAAAATGTTTTTCGGATACAGGCTTAATGATATAAACGACCCTTTTTATTCTCATTTATTAAGGTGGAACAATTCAAATAATATCAGGAAGCATTTTTCAGGTGGATTTGAGAATGAACTGAAAAATTATTCTCCCTTTGAAGAGCTGAGAGAGAAATTACCTGAAAAATTCAATTCCTGGGATCCACTGTCAAAATCACAGTGGCTTGAAACAACAATCTTTATGTCAGGCTATTTGCTCTCCTCCCAGGGGGACAGGATGGCAATGGCTAACTCGGTTGAAGGAAGGTACCCCTTTCTCGATTACAGGTTAATTGAGTTTTGTTCAAAGCTTCCGGAGAATTATAAGCTTAACGGTCTTAATGAAAAGTATCTCTTAAAAAAACTTCTTTTGAACAGGATCCCTGAAAGTATTCTTAAACGGCATAAACAGCCTTACCGGGCTCCTGTCAGAAGTGTTTTCCTTTCAGAAAATCCACCTGAATATGTACGGGTTATGTTATCTGAAGACTACACTAGAAAAGCTGGCATTTTTGATTTTGATTCGTTTTCCTCTATGCTAAAAAGAATAGAAAAAACAGGCATTTCATCCGAAGTGGATAATATGGTACTTACCTCAGTAATTTCAACTCATCTCCTGTATTATCAGTTCATTGAGAATTATAATGAGGAATTTAAAGGCGGTACTTTAAAAAATATGAAAATAATTGAAGATTTTTAGAGAGTAAAATCAATTAATCATTTATCACATGACCCACTTTTCAAAAGATATAATACAGCTTCAGAATGTTGAAGCTGTTGTAAATGAGATTGTTCAAAAGCTACGGGATGATGTCTTGCAAAAACTCAGACGATTAGGAGCAGTTGTGGGAATAAGCGGAGGAATTGATTCTTCCGTATGCCTTGCACTTGCCGTAAAGGCATTTGGATCTGAAAAAGTAATGGGGATAATGATGCCGGAAAGAGATTCAAACCCTGACAGTGAGAGGCTGGCCAGAGAGTTAGCTCTCAAATTAAGAGTAAAAGCTGTCAAAGAGGATATAACTGCCGCTCTTATCGGGTCCAGATGTTATGAAAGACGTGATGAAGCTGTAAAGAGAATATTCCCGGAGTATGATCCGGGAACATATACAATGAAAATCGGCTTAAAAGAAACAGGGTTATTCAACTATCTTCCTCCTGTTTTTCATCTAACCATAATAGATAAGGAGCAAGTTATTCACGAGAAGATTCTTCCTGTAAAAGAATATCTTCAGATTGTTGCCGCTTCCAATTTTAAGCAACGGACACGTATGTCGATATTATTTTATCATGCTGAATTACTGCATTATGCAGTTATTGGTACACCAAATAAGCATGAACAGGAACAGGGATTTTTTGTAAAGTACGGAGATGGTGCTGCAGATGTTATGCCAATATGCAACCTGTACAAAACTCAGGTTTACCAGCTGGCTGATTATCTTGGTATTCCGAAAGAAATAGTTGAAAGAACGCCGACCACAGATACTTATTCTGCAGAACAAACACAGGAAGAGTTTTTTTATCAGTTACCGTTTGACCTTATGGATTTGTACTGGTACGGTTTTGAAAATGGTTATCCGGCAAAAGAAGTTGCTGAAGTTATGGGGGAAACTACTGACCGGGTTGAAGCGTTATTCCGGAACTTTGACAGGAAGAGAAAAACTACAGAGTATTTGAGAATGCAGCCTATCAGGGATTACTTTGGAGTATAAAGCGCAGAGCTCAGAGCGCAGAGCGCAGAGCACAGAGCGCAGAGCGCAGAGCGCAGAGCGCAGAGCTCAGAGCGCAGAGCGCAGAGCTCAGAGCTCAGAGCGCAGAGCGCAGAGCTCAGAGCTCAGAGCGCAGAGCGCAGAGCGCAGAGCGCAGAGCGCAGAGCGCAGAGTAAAAAAGAAGAAAGAATAGAATTAATGAGATATGGAAGATTTTAGATTTGAAAATTTAGAGATCTGGAAAGAAGCGATTGAACTCTCGGACATATTATTCGATTATGCTGATATAGCTGATAAAAAGAGATTATTTAAGTTTGCAGAGCAATTAAGGGCAGCAACTATGAGTATTTCAAATAATATTGCTGAAGGCTCTGGTTCTTTTTCAGATAAGGAATTTGGAAATTTTCTAAATATTTCAAGAAGATCTGTCTTTGAATGTGCCAATATTCTTTTCATTTTTGTTAGGAGAAAGGTTATTACTATGGAAGAAAAATCAAAAATATATGCTAAACTTCTGACATTAAGTAAAATGATAACCAATTTTCGTAAATCACTTGTCTAAATTGCCAAAGCTTTAGGCTCAATGCTTCATGCTCTGAGCCCTGAGCCCTGCGCCCTGAGCCTATCAACTATGAATGCCTTCGATTACTTCTTTGAAAACACATCACATCTCGACAAGGATTTTCTGGTCGGCAAAGAAACGATCACTTACAAAGATCTCCACTCAACGTGCATTGACCTTGCAGCCTGGATAGAAAAAGAGGTTGGCCAGAACAAGCATATCTTACTTCTTTCAGTAAACAACTTATTTCTTCTAAAGGTCTACCTGGCAGTAATTAAGTCGGGTAATATAATTATTCCTCTCGATCCGAATATTGAGAATGAAAACTACAGGTATATTTCAAACCTTACTAATCCAGAATTAATATTCCTTACACGAGACGTTGAGAAAAGATTATCCGTTAACCCCGATAAATCTATCTTCCCGGACACTCCTATGGCGACCGGCAACCGGCTCCCGATAGCTATCGGGACGGCATCCGGCACAAAAAGACCTGAACTGTCTCCACTCACCACTCACCACTCACAACTCACCACTCACAACTCACTACTCACTACTCCCCACTCACAACTCACCACTCACCACTCACCACTCAATCCTGAACTCTTTCCTTTCGACAAGGAACGCTGTGCCGAAATAATCTTTACCTCCGGTTCAACAGGAAAGCCAAAAGGTGTAATGATAACACATAAAAACCTTAAAGCAAATACAGAAACAATTATAAGCTATCTGAAGTTATCACTAGACGACAGGATGCTTGTTGTGTTGCCTTTTTATTATTGCTACGGCCTTTCATTATTGCACACTCATTTACGTATCGGCGGCTCGATAGTGCTTAACAATTCATTTATGTTTCTTGGAACTGTAATAAACAATCTTCTCGACTACAGATGTACAGGATTTGCCGGTGTTCCAAGTCATTTTCAGATTATCCTGAGAATGTCGGACTCCTTTAAGAAAACAAAATTCCCGGATCTGAGGTATGTTACACAGGCAGGAGGTAAGCTTGCCCCTGTTTTCATTGATGAGTTCCGGAAAAGCTTTACGGATATATTATTTTATGTAATGTATGGTCAGACAGAAGCTACTGCACGTCTTTCCTATTTACCCCCGGATCTTTATGAAAAGAAAAAAGGATCTATCGGGAGAGGTATCCCGGGTGTCGAGTTAAAGGTTGTTAATGAGAAAGGAGAAACCGTAAAGCCAGGGGAATTGGGTGAAGTTGTAGCCTGTGGTGATAATATAATGATGGGTTATTTTGCTGATAATCAAGGCACCAGAAATGCAATACGAAATGGCTGGTTATATACCGGCGATCTTGGGACAGTCGATGATGATGGTTTCATCTTCCTTACAGCCCGAAAATCGGAAATAATTAAAGTGGGGGGGAAACGAGTCAGTCCTAAGGAAATCGAGGATGTAATCCTTCGGATACCGGAAGTAGTTGACTGCTCAGTTGAAGGAGTTGAAGACAAGCTTCAGGGTGAAGCTCTCAGGGCGACAGTAGTATTGCGCAAGGGAACAATGAATAATATTAATGAAGAGACAATCAAACAACATTGTTCAAAACACCTTGCATTATTTAAGATCCCGAAGATTTATGAAATTAAAGATCAAATTATAATAAGTCCTACCGGGAAAAAAATTAAGAACTAAGAACAATGCCTGAATTATTTTCTCCGGAACAGGTTGTTAAGATAAATCAGCAGATGGATAGCAACCTTTTCGGAACCGATTTTATTTAAATGCCCGTTATCAAAAGTATATTCTTTTAATAAATATTCTACCCTGAGATCCTGAGTATCATTTTCATGATGAGATTCCAGATAAGCTATATCAAAAATATTTATATCAGCGGTTCCTCTGATGAGATTATTGAATTGATTACGTTTTCTGTTGTGATCCTGCCTGCCAAGGAGTGTTTTTATTAATCTTTTTATATAATTGTCTTTTGCGGTTAATGGAACAGTAGAAAAAACGAATTTTATATCATCATGTTTTTCCTCCAGGTCTCTGATCCTGTTTATATAAGTGTTATACCGTAAATTTATATCCGTATTCCGGTTAATATCAACAAAACAAAACTTCAGTAGAGCCGCATCAATCTGGCAGAGGCTATCAATCCTGTATTGAAAATCGTCGAGTTTCAATTCCGGAAATTCATTTTTTCCAATCTGGGAATGAACAAAATAAAAAGATTTATCATCTTCATCAACCTTTAACTTAAGGTATTCCTCAAAAGTAACTATCTTAATGAAACTCAAATCTTTATTGTTCAGGACTATGCCATGCAACCCTTCTATAATATTATAACCTACAGACTGATGAGCAAAATAGAACCGTTTGCCCGAAAGTGAATTAAATTCTGATATATCTATCATTTTATCTGTATTTAAGTCATTATCACGATTCACAGGATTACATCCTGAGACTAAATATCCCACGAATATAAGTGTAAAGTATTTTATTGTCATATAAAATATTTATTTGGCAATGTCATTAATGTGATTCCATTGCATAATTTTAGACTGAGCCGGGTAAACAGTACAATTATCCGGGACATCCTGAAAAACTGTTGCATTGGCTCCAATTACAGAGTTATTGCCAATTGTAATATCACCAACAACTATAGCTCCTGAATTTATTGTAACATTATCCAGAATTGTTGGATACCCATTGAAAGTTCCAATTGTCACCTGCTGATTAATAGTGCAGTTTTCGCCTATTGATTTTGATCCGATTAAGGTTGCATACCCATGCCAGATGAATAATCCCTCACCGATTGTCTGATTTCTGTAAATATAGAGTGAAGATATCTCAGAACAGAAAATATTCAGAATGGATTTCAAAGTCCCGATTCTGAAATAAAACACATTCCTGAAAGGTTTGTGAAATGACAATAGGTAAATAAATCCAACCGGGATACTATAACGCTTCTCCAGCAGTGAAAGTGACCGGATTACATCGGCACGAATTATTGAATTATTCCTGTGCAAATAGAAGATAATCAGATGGGGAAAACATCTGATGAATTCAAGGAAAAACTTAATATTTTTTAATACGTTGTGCATACTAAAAAGCTTTATTCCCAGAACTCTCCCAATCTTTTTTAATGATCACCCTGCAAGGATTTCCGATTGCAATGGAGTTCCTTGGAATATTTTGAATCACAACACTGTTAGCTCCGATAACCGAGTTTTCGCCAATTATGACACCCTTCAGGATCGTACAATTAAATCCTATATATACATTATCTTCGATAACAACCGGTCTGGCAATATAATTATCAACAATATATCGTTTGGACGGATCAGTATTATGAAAATCATTATCAATTATAGTGCTGTGAGCCCCAATAAGAACATTATTGCCAATCCTCACACTTTCAGCTGCAACAATTACTAACCCGGAGGCTCCTGATTTATTTCCGAAAACGATTTTTGCATCTTTCCTGGCAGTAATAAAAGTGCATCGCTTTGACAGTTTAATTATTATTGAATGTGGTGAAGAATTAAACTCACAATTATCTCCGATTAATATATGTGAACCGGGATACTTTCTTATTACCGGGAATCCGTTGAATTTTACATTTTTGCCAACAATGACTCCCTTGATATAACATAGAAGATGGATAAGTTTGTTAAACATTAAAATATTGGATTGTCCCCGGATAAAAGTTGAGTACCAAAAAAAATTTCCTGTCAGATCTCTGAAATTCATAAAGTTAATTTTCGATAATTTAACTTCTGATAATATTTTACGCCTCTGTAATTAGTATATGTCAATTTAAGTCAGATAAAGCGATTATAGTCATCTTCAATATTTAAACAGGCAACTGGTGATGGTCTCCATATCAGTCTCGGTCAATTCGGGATAGTTACCGCAATAGAATCCATTTTTATGCAGATAATCAGCACCGGGGAGATCATAGAGTCTTTTTACATACTTCTTATAAAAGGGTTGCTCCTGGATATTACCTGCAATCATTGGTCTGATTTCAATACCAGCTCCTGAAAACTGGGACAGGTACTTATCTCTTAACTGCGGAGACTTGCAAACTACAGGCATTGCAAATGTTGAAAGCAATGTAATATGGTCATGCTTCAGAACTAACAATTCATCATTCTTTTTCACTATATTTTCTATACACAGGTAGTTTTTTTCACGTGTTTTGCTGTTTTCATCCAGAAACTTTAATTGTAAAAGACCGAGAAAACCTGTTATTTCAGTAGGTCGGAAGTTAAATCCCAGATCATAAAATGTATATTTTGCTTCAAACTCAGAATTAATGTTGTTACTTTTTCTCCATTTAAGCTGCTGGCGGGCGTTGAGATTCCTGTCCCACCCGTTGGCTCTTACAATCCTGAGCATCTCGGCCAGTTCTTCATTATCGGTACAAACCATACCTCCCTCAATGGTCGACATATGATGAGCTACAAAGAATGAAAAGGATGATGCAAGTCCGAAATTACCGCTTTTCCCCGACTTTAGTTCGGTGCCCAAAGCTTCACAATTGTCTTCAATAAGAATTATCCCATTTCTGTCACATAAGTTTTTAATTTCATCGAGATCACCGGTAAAACCCAGGGCATTAGTTATAAAAAAGGCACTGAGTTTAACTTGTTTGATCCGTTCCGAAAGATGGTACGACATTGAATTCAATGTTGACGGTTCACAGTCTATTGCCACAGGATTCATCCCCATCTGAATAACTGGCATTGTATTTGTCGACCACGTAAGAGCAGAAAATCCTATATTATCATTATCCTTTAATATTTCCATGTTTTTCAAAGCCTGAAGTATGGCCAGGTTAGCGCTTCCGCCGCTGTTAAACAGAACTGCATCTTTCCTGCCCTGCTTCCCTGCAAAGACCCTTTCGAACTCAAAACAGTTCCGGTCCATGCTCAATCGACCACCGTTCAGAATAAAATCCGCCAGGGCTTTTCTGGTTTCGACCTCATTCAAAAAGGCATTTTTCATTAATGGTATCATATTCCTGACTATTTTTTTAAGTGCGTTTGTTTATATATATCAATCATCTGGTCAATCCCCTTGCTTAATGTGATTTCAGGATTAAAGTTTAATGCCTTCATCCTGCTAACGTCGAGGCATTTTCGGAGCATCCCGTCAGGTTTTGTATTATCCCATTCTATTGTTCCAGTGTAACCTGTTTTCTGAGCTATTTTTTCGGCCAGCTCTTTAACTGTTATATCCACACCCCATCCAATATTAATAAATTCCGGGGACCTGTAATTTTCAAAAATATGAACTATTGCCCTTGCAGCATCATCAACATGCATAAACTCTCGGCGTGCAATTCCTGAACCCCACAGTACAAGTTCAGGCTGTTTGTTTTCAGCAGCATCACAAAAACGTTTAACCAGTGCTGAAAGCACATGTGAATTCTGCAGGTCAAAGCTGTCATTTGGGCCATAAAGGTTGCACGGCATTACACTTACACATTCAAATCCGTATTGACGGTAATAATATTCGCACATTTTAAGCCCTGCTATTTTTGCAATAGCATATCCTTCATTGGTTGGTTCCAGTTTCCCACTCATGAGATATTCTTCCTTCATAGGTTGAGGTGATTCCCTTGGATAAATGCAGGAGCTGCCTAAAAATACAAGTTTTTTCACTCTACTTAACCAGGACTGATGGATTATGTTATTTTGAATCTGCAGGTTATCGTATAGGAATTCCGCAGGATGATTCATATTCGCATTTATTCCTCCAACTTTTGCTGCAGCCAGAATAACATATTCTGGTTGTTCATCCGAAAAGAACTTATTAACACTCCTTTGATCACGCAGATCGAGCTCTTCAAGAGACCTGACAAGAAGATTTGTAAAACCTCTCTTTTGCAGAAGCCGGAATACTGCTGAACCTACCATACCTTTATGGCCGGCAATGTAGATCTTACTGTTTTTATTCATTTATTTCTTAATTATTTTGAACTTTTAAATTTTTCTTTTAAAACATACCAGATAAATTTTGGATTGCCAATTATATACCTTTTCCAAAGACGCTTTGGTTCCATTATCAGCCTGTACAGCCACTCCATCCCTATTCTGACCATCCATTCCGGGGCACGTTCTACAGTTCCCGCATAGAAATCGAAGGTTGCGCCGATACATCCTACATGTTTAACATTCAGCTTTTCAAAATTGGCAGCTGACCATTTCTCCTGTTTAGGAGCCGTCATACCTACAAATAGGACCTCAGGGGAGAACTCATTGACGGCCTGGATCATAACTTTATTATCTTCTTCACTGAATACAGGTTTATATGGAGGCGAATATGTAGCTATACTGATATTTGGATACTCTATGGCTGCCCGCTTCTTTACCAGATCCAGCACTTTATCGGAACTTCCCAGGAAAAAGCATTTCCCTCCTACTTTGTTCAGATTCTCAAATTCATATATCATCAGGTCGTAAGCAGCAATTTTCCTGATTTTAATATTCTTTAGAAACCTCAGGGCAAACACAATTCCAATACCATCCGGGATTAATATATCAGATTTCAGCAATGCATTATAAAATTCGATATCTTTTAGAGCAACATTAAAAGAATGAGAATTTATGGTATTTATTAATATCTTCTTTTCATATTTTTCTCCCATTTTGAGACCTGATGTCCAGGTTTTAGAAAGTAATTTATTCATAGTGTTTTAACATTAGTCACCAATACGCAATTTGCCTGATTATATAATTGTCTTGTCAATGCAAATCTGATAAATTCTGTTAAGATCATCAATATATCTTGAGGCATCATTAGTCCTAAAAATTTGTTTTATCGCATTTTTACTCAGCATTTCTCTTAATTCAGGTTCTTCCGAAAGCTTTCTGATTGCAAAGATAATATCTTCTGATGATCTTTTACGCACCAAAATCCCTGTCTCTCCGTCAATTACCAGATACTTTATTGAACCTGCATTTGTGGTTACAGGGATTAAACCAAATGCCATGCCTTCGATCAGCGACATTGGCAATCCTTCGTGGAAAGATGGCAAAATATATACATTACAATTCTTAAGCAATTCCATCTTTTGATCACCAAGTACTACGCCTTTAAATTCAAAATCCTGCCCCAACAATATGTTGAACTTCTGAATATAATCAGTTGCTTCAGACCCTGCTCCTGCAACAATAAATTTAAATCTGCAACCCTGTTTTCGCAGAGCAGTTAATGCTTTATAAATAAATTCCAATCCCTTGTTTACTGAGATCCTGCCTAAGAATAATATCCTGAGAATATCATTTTCTTTATAATTGCGCTTGAATTTTCTGGCTTCCCGTAAATCGATGCAATTTGGCAGGACAAATATCCTTTTTGTACCAATCTTCTTTATAAGAGTTTCCTTTTCAAGAGAACTTAAAACTATTACAGGAGTTTTGGAAGAAATGGAATATCTTAAAATCATTCTAAATATCCAGGGCGAGTCCTCCTGCATAAGCAATCTCCCTCCATGAATGTGAACAACCGTCTTTCTGTTAAAGATCCTGGCCAACTGAATTAATGGGATATCTCTTAAAATTGATAATTCATTCAAGGCAAGATTAAAATGAATAAGCCCGTCTTTGGACTTAATGATTAACTGAATCCAGTTGATATATGCTCTCAGAATCTGTATAAACCATTTAATATTCCGTATTTCATTATCCTTTTTACCAAGCTTGAAATGGGAATATTGATGTCCTTGATTATGATCAATAATAAACTGAACGACCGATGAAATACCACTCACATTCTGGTTTGGATCAAGGGAAGGAGAGGTTATTATAATCTTCATTTAATAAATCGGCTCGTACTACTTTATTGCACCACCCAAACAAGATGGAATATCTGTACCCTTATTATGCTTGCTTGCATACCTGAGGGGACGAAATTCTGTTGAAATAATTCTTAGTGTTAACATGAACCTCCTTATTGTCCAGTAATTCATGCACTGTCATCCATCTGAACTCAGAATGCTGATCATTCTCCTTTATTCTGAAATTATTAAAATTATCTATCAGGTAAGCAAGAACAACATAATGTGTATCCAGATCCTGCAGTAAAAATCTATTCTCATTTTCATAAAAATGTTCGTAAATATCAACAAACCTGGCATTCCTCCGGTCAATTTCCTGGCTTAACTCTCCAAAAGTGATCCTTTTAAACGCATCATCAAGTCTTTCATTCTTCCTGATACGTCCACCCGGAACAAACCACATATTTCTGGCCGGCCCATTCTTCCTGTAACCAAGTAGAGCTTCACCATTTTTATTCCTGACAATCAGGTCAATAGATATAAGGGGACCATTCTTAATAAGCTGTATAAACTCATATTCATTCAAAACATTAGTATCTGTCATAAAATAAATTATAATTTAAAATTCTCAATTAAGGTTATCTTTTATAAATTCAGCTAATTCTCTTGTCCTTTCAAGATAACCGAAGCACTTTAATGCTGTTTCCTTTCCTCTTTTCGCTACGCCAAGTGCACTATCGTAGTTATTAAAAATGTAAACCGCTTTTTCAGCAACTGCTTTTGAGTTCTCCGCTTCTACAATGAACAGATCCTCATTATCCCTGAAGTAGAGTCCTATATCACTCACCTTTGTGGCAATAACAGGTCTGCCTGTCATACAATATTCTCCCAGTTTCCAGGGGAATCCATGGTTTGCAAAAGGGCTGTCAGAACGACATACCAGAAGGATGTCAGCCAGGTTATTATAGCATGACAGTTCTTCAGATTTAACAAAACCTGTCAGTATTATCCTGTTCTCAAGTCCTTTATTCCTAATATACTCTATTATTCTGTTCATAATAAGCTTATCATGATTTTTCCCTGTCATTATAAATAAAGTATCAGGGAAATCCCTTAAAATCAAATGAAATGAATCAATAAGATAATATATCCCATCCTTTTCACCATATGAGCCATTGTATACAAGTAAATACTTGTAATTATACTCTCTTTTCAATCTTTCCTTAATCATACCAAATATCTCCTGATCAGGCACTTTAATCATTTCTGTTGATACCAGGACAGGATTTATAAGGATCTTTTTTTGTTTGATATACTTCAGATAGTGGCTATTCAGTGCTGTTGAAATTACAATTAGGCCATTACCAATCTTTGGAGAGATCTTTTCCGTAATCTTCTGACTTTGACGGTTAAGAAATCCGATTACTCCAGAAAAATCCTCAGACAGTGACATCTTTTCAACAAACCAGAAAAAGAGTGGAATCCTGAAAATTAGACAGGCAGCTATCACAGGGCTATCCCTGAGGATATCTGCTCCTGCAATTACCACTGCATCCAGTTTCTTCTTCTTTCTAAGACTTATTAAAATGGAAGCTGTCTTAAAAACACCCAGAAAAATATCAAGGAAGCGTAAGATTTTCCTTATATCCCTGTTTTTCCTAACAAAATAAAATGGTATACCCTCATGATGTCCAAAGTTCTGTCTTTTTGATGATATTTTTTCAAGTTTAGATCCGTATGGTATAATAAGGACAGCCTCTACATGATTTTCTCGTAAACCTTTCATTAAAAGGCTGACATGTACGCTATGTGCACCACCAAAAGGGAAATCGACAGAATCGACCAATGCTAATCTCATCAAAAAATCAATTAGTTTATCGATTGGCAACCTGTTCTGCTATCCAGGCATATGTCTTTATAAGACCGTCCCTTAGCGGTTCGGAAGGGGCCCATGATAGTTTTTCCATAATTAGTTTATTATCAGACTTTCTGCCTCTGACACCCAACGGACCTTTTATATGTTTAATATTAACCTTTTTATTGGCAATGCTCATAATGATCTCGGCCAGCTGATTTATTGTAACCATTTCTTCTGAACCAATATTTACAGGGCCAAGAAATGTAGTACTATCCATCAGTTTTCTTACTCCTGTAAGGCACTCATCAATATAAAGGAATGACCTTGTTTGTTTACCATCGCCCCATATTTCTATTTCACCCCCATCTTTTGCGGCAGCTATTTTCCGACACATAGCAGCAGGTGCTTTTTCTTTTCCGCCATCCCATGTTCCTTCAGGGCCAAATACATTATGAAACCTGGAAATTCTGACTTCAATTCCATAATTTTTATGAAATGCCATATATAGTCTTTCACTGAATAACTTCTCCCATCCATATTCACTGTCAGGAGCAGCCGGGTATGCTGATTCCTCAGAGCATTTTGGATTATCAGGATCCAACTGATTGTATTCGGGATAGATACAAGCAGATGAAGAATAGAATATCTTCTTGATTTTTGATTTAACCCCGTAATGAAGCATATTTAGATTTATTGTCGCAGAGTTATGCATTACATCAGCATCATGTTCTCCCGTAAAAATATATCCGGCTCCACCCATATCTGCCGCCAGTTGATATACTTCATCGTAAGGCATATTAACTACTCTCTGCACAAAAATCTGATCTCTCAGGTCCCCGATAATAAATTCATCAGCCAAAGTAGGGGAAAATTCGGGGTACTTAAGATCCACACCTCTGACCCAGAAATCTTCCAGCTTTAATTTTTTTACAAGGTGGCTGCCAATAAAACCACCAGCTCCGCATACTAGTGCCAGTTTTTTCATAACAGATTAATTAATTTATATTTTAATATTATTTATTGGATATGATTCTTATTACTTTACATGGATTTCCTGCGGCAATAACATTGGCAGGGATGTTTTTTGTAACTACACTGTTGGCACCGATTACTGCGTTTTCTCCGATATTAACTCCTTTAAGAACAACTGAATTCCCTCCGAGCCAGACATTTTCTCCAATAATTACGGGTCTGGGAGAACCACTGCGGGAATCTTCCGGGTGCCAGTCTGAATCGGTTATCAGGACATTTGCACCGCTGCGTACATTTTTTCCGATTTTAATATACTTAAATGCCCCTATCACCGTTCCGCTGAATCCGCAGTTATCTCCAATTTCTATAATAGCCTCTTCAGCAAGCGTAGATATCATGCAGGGTCGGTTAATTCCAATCTGGTTTGAAAAAGCCCTTGAAAGGAACTGACAATTGTTGCCAATTGTAATTTCTGATCCAGGATATCTTTTAAAATAACATTTCCCGTCAAAACTTAGTCTCCTACCAGTTCTTATTCCCCACCACAAAGCAAATAACTTATTCCTGTTACCATAAAAAAAATGTAACCGTCTGATTAATACATCAGATGAGTGCGATAAATTTCTGTACCTCATATAAGGATTGAACTACAAAGTCTGTAAAATTTAAAAAGTTTTAGATTATTGATATTAAATAGAAAATTATTTATATTCAATTCCGGTTTACCTGAGTTTCAAATAAAAGTAAGCATTTTTCGGAAATTATCGCGTACGAGATCCGCATCTTCTCTGGAGACAGCTATATCCCTGGCTCTCTCACCAAGATCACGCCTCAGATCAGGGTCGCTATATATTCTTTCAATAGCATCATAAAGCAACTTGTCGTTTCTTTCAGTAACTGTAAATGCCCATTTATCTTTTATTGCATATTCAGTAGTGGCAGTTTCAGCAGGAGCGTATAACAGGATGGGAGTACCTGAGATCATGTACTCAGTTATTTTGGTCGGGAATGAGAATCTAAGAAAATTAATACTGTCAATATCAAAATCTATTGGCAATAGAAGAAGATCAACACTCGAGAATTTTTTTGGAAGTTCTTCATAAGCTATCGGATCAACTCTCCGTACATTATCACTAAATTTCACCAGACCTTTTAATTCAGATATATCCCTGGTTTGAATTTCAAATATGATATCATAATAAACTAATGATAATGTCGTAACTACCCTGGCAATGTCTTTAATTGATTGTTTCATACCCAAACCTATTCTCCCTGCATAAAGGATAGTAAATTTGTTTCTTACAGACCAGTCTTTCTTTGTGAAGGGAAGCCATTTATTGACTTCGATAGGATTGTGAAAAGGAATGAATTCCCTCTTGTATCGCAGTTTATATTCCTCGCTCATTGCATCACAGATACTCATAAGTATAACTGAATTATCTATCAACTGCCTGAATTCCCTGTCAATTACTTTTTCCCAATATTTACTTAATAATCCGGGTTTATTAATTGTGACCGGCCAATCATCCATAATATGCAATGCAACGGGTTTATTTGAGAGATCATGTATATCCTGTACCAGTCTTATTAAAGCTAATGTCGATAGTTGAGAATAAATTACATCCGGATTAAAATTAATTACCCATTTTTTAAATTCATTAGTTATTTTAATTTTATAGAGGAAGTTATAAACACCAGTAAAATTCATAACAGATCTCAAAAGATTATAAATTGTCTTATATCTGCCGGGTTTCTGGATATTCCCGGTTGGAATATACATTAAACTCTCCATGTAAGAGATTGGGCCACAATATAGTTTTGTAAGAATAAGACTTAACGGAAAGGGGTGTAATTTACCATTATATCCAAGCTGAAAATAGTATTTACAGATCGAAGTGTCAAGATTGTACTGAAGATTAACATCAGATGCAAGAGCTATTTTTTCTATTGGCCAATTCTGAAATAAATTCTTCATTGTTATGCCACCTCCCTGAATATTATTAAAAGGTTCCCCGATTATTAAAACTTTGGGATATCTTAAATCACTCATTATTATGATTTTATTAAGTTTTTAGCAAACCTACTCGTTAATCTTATGATAACAAGATTTCGAAATTTTAAAAAGCATCAGGGAATAAATATTGAAATAATTTACAAATACCTTCTATTGTCTATTTGTTACTAACCATTTAAGGCCAGTTCTGCTTTTATTTGTTCATCTGTTTTTTCTCTGATTCCTGAATCATAACAAATACCTACTGATATCCATATTAATAAATAATTTATGATAAAACCATTTATTGTGGTCGGATATAAATATATAATAAATAATAAAATCCATATTGCGGCTGCTTTTGATAATAAGTTATTAGAATAAAAAAGTCCTTTGAAAATAGCTGGAATCAAAATAAGAATATATAATCCTAGACTTACTAATCCTCCTTTCAAGACAATCTGTAAATACCCAGTCTCTATTACACTCCTGTTAACCGTAAAATTTCCAGTCTGTTCTTCAATCCCGGGACAATAATATTGCCCATTTATACCTTTGCCAATTATCCAATCCTTAAAATCCATGTCTCTGTAGAAATATTCTTCTACTCCCGTTCTGGTATCTTCGTCTATTCTTCCAGTAATTAAACCAAATAAGCCGTTACTATTCGAAGAATAAACTTCTTTCCCGTATATGAACATAAATATTATTAAAAAAAGTGATAATAATATCTTTAATAATCTCTCTTTGTTTGTAAAATAAAATATAATATAAGAAGTAAGGAGAATAGTAACAGTCATTAACATCAGACCTCTCCTGGCCCTTATTGCGGCCAGAAGGAATAGAAGGATAATTACAAATAGGGCAAAAATATTCTTTTTGCCGGAATGATATAAATATGTAAGTAAAATGAAACCACTAGCAAATCCAAGAGTAGCAAAACCTTCAATAGCACCTGTAGATAAAAGGCGTCCACCAAAGCCCCAAATCAGTACTCGATAAAACATCATAACATAGAAGATGAAGAAAATGCTTAAAATTACAACACTTGTAAATGTTTTTTTATAATATGATATTTTCTTTGGAAATAATAATACAAAAGGCGCAAAGTACATGAAAATTCCTTGCATGGGATTAATAAGCATTGTTTTGATAAACTCATATTCAAACTGGAATCCTCTTATTATAATACTTAAAGACCATAGAAAATAAATTGTAAAAACCAATCTCAGATAATTATTATCAAATTTCCATTTGATTAATTTTAATGAAGCCGGTATAAATAATAGAAATCCTAAAATTTGTAATCCTTGTGTAATATAATAACTATAAAGGGTTGAGTTAAGGAAACAGGTATTTACCATATAAATTACAGAACCAAACCAAAAATAATTAAGTGCTTTGTTCACTTTATTCTCATAGCATCCATCCAAAATATTTTCGTGACTCTCTATCATTAATTATTTTCTAATCTTGTTAAACTTAGCAATAATTCCTTGTGCTTATTAACTATCAGGTCTTTTTGAAAAGTTGGTAAAATTTCCACCTGGATTTTGTTTTCAAGACAAAACTTAATCCCGAGTGCAAGATCTTCAGCATTCTTATATTTTGCAAGATACCCATTTTCTTTGTGTTTAATCATATCCGGAATACCGCCAATATTAAATCCGACAACAGGTGTTCCACAGCACAAACTTTCTAGTACCATTGTAGGAAGATTATCAGCTAAGGAAGGTATAACAAAAACATTACTTGCATTATATGCTAATACAATTGAATATTCATCTCCCAAAAATCCCAGGAACTTTGTTTTACATGGGATTGATGCTTCAATTTGTTGATTATATCCACTTCCAAAAACTAAAACTGTTATTTTTTCAAAACTTCTAACTTTGCTTAATAATTCTATTGCTTTAAGTAAGTATGACCAACCCTTATATGGACTATTAATTGAAATAGCTCCAAATGATATTATGGTTTGATCAGTGTCGAGATTTAAGATTTGCCTTGCAACTTTTTTATCAAATGGCTTAAAAAGTCTATTATCAATAACATTGGGAATATAAAAAATAGGCTTGTCTTTAGTTAAAAATGATGACATAGCACAATCATATAACCATTTGCTTGGAGACACAAAGTATAAATTATTATACCTTGTATAAAATTTCATTTTTTTATTAAAGAGCAGGGTTGATAAATCATTCTTTTTATTTGTCCGGAACATTTGACAATTATGGCATTTTACTTTATATTTCTCACATGTAAAGCTATGATGACATCCTCCTGTAATCGTCCACATATCATGCATTATGAAAACTATTGGTTTGTGAAGTTTTGCAAGTTTCTCAATAATCGAAAGATTTAAGAATCCACCAAGCACCCAATGAAGATAAATAACATCTGCTTCAATAATTTGGTCCATTTTTACAATGTTTGTACCTAAAACCGGATACGAAAATGGACCAAATTTTTTGATTGCATTTCTTGTCAGAAATGATTGCAAAAAATAATCCAACCTGCTTATTAGCCTTGACCATCCCCCCAAGAACTTTATTTTATCAATATCTATTGCTCCGTATTGCAGTGATATGATACTTGAATCAATACCAGTTTCTAAAAAGGCTCGCTGCAGTCGAAGACCTGCCCTCCCTGCAGATTCGATGGAAAACACTAATTGAACCACTTTAATCATTTATTTTATTATTTTATCCATATCCCATTTTTATTTTTATTGATAACCTGATAATACTGAATAGGAGCTAATATAAATCCGTTAAAATTTGCCAGAATGGAGGCAATGAAAAGTGAATAAACTCCCATTTCATAGTATTTTACTAGTATGATCGCGAAAGCTACATACAAAAATGGACTTATCAGACAAGCTAGAAATTGTATTCGTAAAGCGTTAATGCTGTTTAAAAAGTAAACATATTTTGACCCAAATATTAATATGTTAAAAAATAAAAACCCCCAAAATGAAAGCGAAAAAGGAATATCTACTTTCCCTTCTCCAAGCCAAAGACGATATACAGTTCCTGAAGATATCAACATAATAGTACCAATTAAAACTAAAAGAAGATTAAATTGATTATATTTCTTTATTCCATTTTTAATCCAACTTATGTCATTTTTTATATAGGCTTCAGTTGAAGCCGACCAAAATGGAGTCAAGAAAATGACAAATACCATATTTAAAGCACCAAAATACTTATATACAATGTTATATAATGTTACATCAACAGTACTGAAATTTTGAGCAATTATAATATTTGCTGTCTGATACTGGACAACACCAGCAATTTGAATTACAAAAAATATTAGTCCTAAATTAAAAAGACCTTTTGCATATTTAAAGTTTACTTTAAAAATTGCAGGACGGTACTGTTTGTATTTACCATTAAATAAAATAATATGTGAAAATATTAAAACTAATAATGGAGAAATACATAAAGCATAACCTAACCTTATAAGAGATCCCTCTGTTGTCTTTACAAGGATAAATACAATAATTAATGAAATCAATTGACCTAAAAGATCTATAAATGAGGCTTTTGCGGGTTGTTGATCAGCAGTTAAGATTGTACATATCATCCTGAAAACAAACGAAAGACAAAAATATGTAAAGACAATTATTACAAGGAAAGAGATTTCAGATTGCCCAACTTCTGATATATTGAGTATTTTATTCCAGTTTAGATATGGATTAATAATTAAAAATATTAACCATACACTGAAGAATATAATGCACAATATAGCATAAGTAGTACTAACATATGCTTGTGCAATAGCATCATCGCCCACAGCTTTTGCTTCAGCAAATTTATTCCGTAATCCCTGGGTTAAACCAATATCAAAAAAGCTAAACCAGGCAACAATAGAACTTAACGTAAGCCAAATACCATAACGGGAAGGGTTAATATAGTTTATTGTTAAAGGTACAAGGATCATACTTATAACTATACTACAGCTTTTAATTATAAAAGTACCTAAAATATTTTTTTTTGCTTTAATACTCCTTACATGACCCCTACCTATAAAGCCTTTAAGAATTTTATTTATTTGTGCCCAAGGATAACCCATTATATCATAATATATTAATAACCAGTTCTTAAGAATATTAATTTGTAGATATTTAAGATTTTAATACTTGGAATAGATTAAAACATAATCTTGCATAGATTTTTTTTTAGATTCTTTAATTCAGATTAAAGTGATAACTTTATATAGTAATTATTTTTGATTATCTCAATTGTTAATAACGTAAATGCAATTATGAAAAGGATTCTTCTAATATTTATGTTTTCGATAGGTACTCTATTGAAAGCTACAACTTATTATATTGATCCTAATGGAGATGATATAACAGGTACTGGGGCTATCAATTCTCCTTTCAGATCTCTATTCAAAGCTTGCGAAGTTGCCATATTTCTGGGAGACATCATACATGTAAACTCAGGAATATACAATGAAACAAAAACTTCAATGCTTGCAGTTGGCGTGAGTATTGAAGGAGTTGGAGTTACATCTGTTATTACATCTACAACCTTATCAACGGAAGGATATTCAATTTTGAGATTACTCTCTAATGAAATTGCAGACGGTAATCAATCAGTAAGTTATTTAAAGTTTGATGGGGGTGCGTTAACGGCTGCCGGAGCAATAAAAATTCAAAAAAGAAATGACGTAAAAATCCATAATTGCACTTTTGTAGATTTTCATTATTATGCAGTTGCGTGGGATGGTGACGGTGGAGATGAAATCAATCCTCCAACTAATTACGTTACGGGGAGTGAGTTTTATAATAATTCAATAACCAATTGTGCTGCTTATACAAGTTATGCTTACGGTGCATTATATATTGGAGGACAGGATGGTATGTTGATCCATGATAACAATATAAGTCAAAAAGGCAGACCATCTGGTAAGAATGGTTGGCCTATAAAAATATGGGGTAACGGAGGATGGGCAAGGGGGTTAAAGATTTATAATAATACATTATTTCAAGATGATTACACAAATTGGGATTTTTGTATTGAAGGTCTCCATTTTTATGGCTTAGAAATTTATAATAACACAATCACCGGAGCAATTGATTTAAACTACTGCTCAAAAGGAACCTATGCTTTTGGGGCATATATCCATCACAATATTCTTGGCCATGAAATGCCAATTGAGAAATCAGGCACCGCAATTACACTTGAGTTTAATCAATCTGATGTAATTATAAGTAATAATCGTATCAGAAATGTGGGTGTGGGAATTTATTATACTCCAAGAACTGGGAATACGGTTACAAATCAAATAGTAAGTTATAATATTTTCGAAGATATAGGGGGAAATGATAATTTTTATTGGGGTGCAATAAGACTTTGGGCTGATACGGAAGATTTCATTTTAGGAAGTTATGAAGTCTATAATAATGTTTTTTATTCAAATCCAACTCAACCAGTTTATTACGGGGTTGCTATTGGGGGATTTACTAATGGTTTAACTATTAAAATAATAAATAATATTTTTTTAAATTTCAATGCACGATGGTTATTATTAAAAAGTGCGAGTAATTTAAATGATTTATATGTGCAAAATAATATGTTTCATAATAATGGGAATAATAATGTTCTAGCGCTTACTGGTAATCCGTCAAATTTTATAAACTCAGGAAATATAATAGATAATCCTGATTTTTATTCTGAATCTAATTATCATTTACAAGCTTCATCTCCAGCAGTTGATGCCGGTTTACAAATTCCAACATTAACTAAAGATTTTGATGGTACAGCAGTTAGTAATCCACCAAATATTGGATGTTTTGAAACTATTGCAGAATTTTCCCCTCCAGAATATATTAAATCTGTTATTGAAAATGCGACACCCAATTTAATTGAAATAACTTTTGATATACCGCTTAAGGAAACAATTCCAGAAGTGACTGATTTTGCTGTTAAAGTAAATTCTTTAGAAAGAATAATAAATTCAATTGCTATTATTGAAGGTAAAGTCCAATTGACTTTATCAAAAGCAATTTTTTTTGGTGATATAATCTCGATTTCTTATACAGTGCCTACACTAAACTCGTTAAAATCTATTTTCGACATCGAGGCTGAAAGTTTCAATTCACAACTAGTAATAAATAATGTAGGGAACACTCCTAATAATCCACTCATATCATTCTCTATCTATCCGAATCCCACAAGTAACAATTTCAAAATTTCAATTATTGGAGATCCAATTTTTAATCCAATTAGTATTAAAATCTATGATCAATCCGGAAGAAAATGCCAAGAAAGCGTAATAAAAAATAATAACCAAGAAATTCCAATTTCCAATATTATTGAGTCAGGCTTATTCATCGTGCAGTTAACTTCAGAAAATATAATACTCGGAATTCAAAAACTCATTGTTAGTAGATAGGTACTTTTGATACTTTTTTGTTTTATTTAGCTAACTTGGGATAACCTAAACTAAAGCAAGATTCTCTTTATATCCTCAACAAGTTTATCAGTGATTGTTTTGTTCCCCTTTGGATTAAGATGTATCTCATCATAAAAGAGATCGTATTGATCTTCAAATTCATCATTATAATTTATAAAATAGATATTGGGATATTTCTTAGAATAGTTTTCAATCATTTTTATTGCCTCACTGTATTTTTCAGGGTCTGCCCTGTTTAGTATTCCTATTGTTGGAATCAGAACAAGGAACATTTTAACATTTCTTTCTGATATAAGTTGAAGAGTTTCTTCAAATTCTTCCTGAAGATTCCGGTCGAAGGTGATCTTTACAAAATCATTTTCCGCTATCCTCTGCTTGTATGCCACAGTGTCAATAGAACCTATCTTGATATTTGTATAAAAGCGCATATGCCCTCTTAATGAGCCATTCAGATTAAGATCAGTAAAGCGTGAGGTTCTTATCCATTTCTTTATGTAATAATCATATTCAGGCTTAGCTTCACTTTTTACATACTCTCTTATATAAGGATCATCCATAAAAGGGTAGAACAATTTATATGAATTTATGCTTAAACCCATACCAGTCAGAAAAGTAGCGTCGACATCGTAGGTGATTATCTTAACTGAGTCACCATTCTGATGGAGGAAGTGCTTTATCATGGCGAGCCTGTCGGCTACATTAGCACCTTCCATAGCATATTTAGACACATTGCAATGCATCTCTTCCTCTATCAAGGTCTTATCCAGACCCAGCATTGTGTGGGAATGGCCTATCAGCAGCACTTTCGAAGGTTTATCAAGTCCGTAATACTTAATTAATCCTGAAGAAAGAAATTCTGAAATGCAAAAATCAATCAAAAGAAATATAAACAGGAAAATAATATATCTTACTGCAAATGTTAGTATTTTTCGTAGTTTCGGATCCATGATCGTTGCCATTTTTAAAACTGGAAATATATAAAACTACTTCCTCCGACGCCTAAAATGCTGATCGTTATAAGCAGGAAAATATAACCAGCCCATCTCAATGATTGTCTTAACCTTGTCTCTGAGAAATAGAGGGATACCCATTTTCTGGATTGCAATATTTCTACGCCAATTAAAAATAAAACCAATAATATCGATAACAGTGTGATCCACTGGGATGCTCCGAGAAACAGTTTTGAAACAGGTTGTGTGAATATCCTTGACAGGATATACCAGGCTGTATCGACATCTTTTGCCCTGAAAAATATCCATGGGATACATATAAGTAAAAATGTGATAATAATCCCGGATATATTATTGATCCTTTTTAATTTATCAATACCTGTAATCTTAGTGAACTTCTTTCTCAAATCTTTTGTAAAAACTCCAAAAATCAGATAGAATCCGTTTATTGCCCCCCAAATTACAAATGTCCAGTTGGCTCCATGCCAAATGCCTGTTAGTATCCAAATAACTGACATAGCAATTAAATAAATAAACCTGTCGGACCTGATGAATAATACTTTCTTTTTTGTAATCTTCCAGGAAATACTGATTGTAAGAGGGAAGAATACATAATCCCTGAACCACGAGGTAAGCGAGATATGCCATCTCTGCCAGAATGACCTGACAGAATCAGCAAGATAGGGCAATCTGAAATTCTGCATTAATTTAAATCCCAAAATATGAGCGCAACCAATCGCTATATCTGAATAACCACTGAAATCGCAATATATCTGGAATGCAAAGAATATTGTAGCCAGTATAAAAGTTGAACCTGAATGGGCGGTTGGATTGTTATAGACAGGATCGACATAAAATGCAAGCCTGTCAGCAATAACTACTTTCTTGAAAAATCCCCATAACATCATTTTTAGTCCTTCAGTAAATCGATCAATATCAAAATAATGTCTTTCATGATACTGATGAAGCATATTCTGCGGCCTCTCTATCGGACCAGCAACAAGCTGAGGGAAGAACATCACATAGAGCGCATAAATGCCAAAATGCCGTTCGGCTTTTTGATTTCCGCGATAAACCTCGATTGTATAACTCATTGCCTGAAAGGTATGGAATGATAGGCCAATTGGCAGAATAATTGATAAATATGGAATGGGATTCTGAAAGTTAATACCTTGTAACAATACTGTCAAGTTCTCATTCAGGAAATTATAATATTTAAAGAAAGCCAGAACTCCTATATTTCCGCAAAGACTGGCAACTAAAAACCATTTTTTCTTCTTTCCCTGTGTTTTTTCAATAAATATCCCGGCAAAATAATCAACAATAGAAGTAAATCCAAGTATTACTATATACACAGGGACAAAAGCCATATAAAAATAACAGCTGGCAGTCAAAAGGAGAAACCACCTGAATCTATTTGGTATCACAAAATATGTAAAGGTAATAACTAAGAAAAAAACAATAAATTGATATGAATTAAAAAGCATATTTCATTCTTATTTTTAACAACATTGTCAGGGGAAAAAGAATCAAAACAAAAGAGGATGTGATAAATCTCGAATACTTCAAGATAAAGAATAAGATTGTTCTTATTTATCAGAAATTATTTCTGTTTAATAAATGAAGATGATAATTAAACTTTTGATATCTTCCTAATGAATCTAAAATCAATCCAATAGAAAAACATAACAAAGACATTATCATTAATCCTGTAGATAATATTGCCAAGGGAACATGTGTTATATAATGTGTGTTAACAAATTCGATTATTACCGTTAGTCCAGAAAAGATAGCGGTTAAGAACAGGAGTATCGATATGAAAGTAAAAAAAATAAAAGGTTTATAATATCTAAAAATTTGAAAAATTGTATTGATAATTTTAATCCCATCTTTTATAGTATTAATTTTAGAAAAACTACCTGCAGGCCTTTCTTCGTAAGTAATAGGCACCTCAGTGATTCTGAATTTTTTATCAAGTGCATGTAAAGTAATCTCTGTTTCTAATTCAAAACCATAGGTAAGAATTGGGAAATTTTTAACAAAACATTTGTTAAAAATACGGTATCCTGAAAGTATATCGTTCAAATGAGCATCAAAAAGAAAATTAATTGTCTTCCGAACTAGATTATTACCGAACTTATGAAATAATCGCTTAGTCTCTTTCTGATAAGCCCCCGATTTATGTCTGTCACCAACCACCATATCAGATTCATTGTCTAAAACAGGCCGAAGTAGATTATATACGTCCATCCCTTTGTAAGTACTATCTCCGTCTATCATTATATAAATATCTGAATCTATAACTGAGAAAGCCGTCTTTATCGCATTCCCTTTACCCTGTCTTCTTTCAAATATTATTCTCCCATTTATGTTATTGGATTTAAATGTTTTTAATGTAATTGCAGCTGTTTGGTCCGTAGAGTTATTATCAATAACAAAAAAAAGGGCTTCAGGCAGGTATTTATGAAAGTCTAATATTGTCTGTTCAATAGTAGCTTCCTCGTTAAATACCGGAATAATTACTGAAATAATCATTTCTTTTAAGTATAATAAAATTATGAATTTTCACTTTTATTTTCAAAAACACGAGTCAATAAAAGTATAAAAGAAGTATAAATAAGAAAATCACAATATGTAGTATATCTGTAAAACGTTAACGGTTGAACTAAAGCTACAATAGAAATATTTGAGAGAGACATCAAAAAGCAGATAACAATAAAAACAGCTAGCCTATCTTCACTTCTAATTAATCTTAAAATAGAAAAAAGTAGAAAGATTGGGTAAAGGAATAACAACCTTTCATGCCCAATTCCTGCTACAATATTCATTATATAAAATTTAAACCAATCTTTCAAATTGTTCTTGATTAAAGGGACAGTAATGTTTCTATTCATTCTATCATTTGAAATAAAACTAAAGTTAAGATCATCTATCTTAAGAAACTGGCGTCCCTTTGCATCAATTGTAAAATTGGCAATAGCAGTCGAGTTCTTTGCATAAAAGGAGTATCCTCTGTCAGGATTTGTTTTTTTGTATTCATTTAAAGTTAAGCCAGCATTGGTTAATTCGCTATAGATATATTTAAAATAATCCTGTTCCTGCTTAATTTTAAATATTTTATAATCTTCTTCATCAGAAACAAAGAATGGAAGCGTTGCTGTATGAATCCCAGTCCATGGAGTTGATACTAAATAGCCAAAACGAATTCTATGATAAGTTTTATCCACAAAATTACTAACGAATGGTATTAAAAAGAAAACAATTATAATCAGCCCGTATTTCTTAATTGAATTATTCTTAAATGCCAAATAAACCATCATTAGAATGCTTATAGGTATGATAAACAAGAACTGACCTCTAGTCAAGATTAGTAAGAAAAGAATTGCTGCTGAAATGTATAACTTGTTGTTATTTCTAAGAAAAAAACCTGATAAAATGTTTGAGATAAATAAAAGAAATAATGGGTAAGTCAGTGCCTCAGTCAGGACTTCATTACCAATTTGTGATACATACAAATAGGGTGTAATAATTATAAGTGAGATTCCAAACAAAACCCATTTATTAAGAGTAAATAAATTATTAATTGTCTTTGTGACATGGAAGGTTCCTATTAATCCTAAAAAAAGCTGTACAATTAGTAACGGCATCTCAAATCCGTTTTTAAATACCAGTTGAAAGAAATCAATAAATAAAGGATAAATCGGAGATCTTATAATCCATGAATTAACATAACTATCAGAATCTGGAGAATACTTAATCCCAAAACTGAATAAAATGATAAATATTATTATATATGTAATAACATAAATAATCTTAAATATATTATTTCTTAGAATCAGAAAGATATTGTTCATTTCTTTATAATTTGATTATTATAATTCAAATTTTAATTTGACTGATACAGATTTTTGAAGACTGAAGGAAATCCATGTCAGCAAAACAGGTACAATAATTGTAAACATCCTTGTCTCAGCGCTTCCCAGTGTGCTTCCTCCAAGATATAACAGACTGAAAACCAACATGAACCTGACAGCAAATGGAATTTTCCTCCAGTTTATAATCGTTGGAATTAGGCAAAATAAGGCCAGAACCATTATGATCCCATTAAAAGGTAATCTGACAAGTGTGCGAGGTGTCTGTAATTTAAATGTATAAGGAAAATTGAAAATTATCCTCCCAAAATTACTTATGCAATTCATAAGAAACTTTACTGGATGAGCCTTTATGTTACAAATAGCAATTTTTCTTAAAGCATCATCCTGTTCAACTCCTCTTAATGATAAAATTCCTTCATAATCTGATTTATGGTTTGACCTGACAATCTCCTCTCCTCCCGGGATCATGTAACTAAATTCAAGAGAGTCATTTTCGATATTATTATAATCATACCAGCTTCCATATTCTCCTTTAAACGGGGTAGTCATCCAGTATAAATTATCTCCGCCAAAATTGCTCCAGTAAAATACTCTGCCTGTAAGGTTATAAGTATAGATAAGATATGGTGCATTAACTATAAATGCTGTAAACAGAATAATCAATCCCTTCCTGTAGTTTATATTCTTAAAGTCTTTTAGCATTAAAAAAAACAGACCTAGAAACATGAAAATGAGAACATAACCAAAAACAGGTTTGGTAAGTACCAGATAGCCAATACAAATACCTGCAAGAATTAAGAATTTTTTCAATCCGGATAATATTCCCGTTTTGAAACCTTCTACAAGAAGATATATTATTAATGACACCAGGAATACTGACAGCGTCTCGGGTACTACAAGAGGGATTTTTTCATAAGCATTGATATAACAAGCCATGAACAAACTGAATATCAATGATAATCTGTAAGAGACGAATTGCATTAGAACTTTAAACAATAAAACAACAGACACATAATAAAAACCTGCATTTAGGAGGGTTATTACTAACAGAGGCAGCTTCATGGCTACAAATGGCATTATCAGTATTGAATAACCTGGTCCGTTACCCAAATCAACATCGGGGGCCGGTGGTGAGTAAAATCCTTTTAACAGGTTTCCGGCATAAATAAGGTACCTCGATTCATCGCCAAAATCGCCGTCAGTTTTGAAAATAAAAACAAGTGCGACATAAAGTATTATAAAAGGAGAAAAGAGTACCCATGGATTTTTATTAAACTTTTTAAGTTTCATTATTTGTGTAATTAAGTTTGGGATATTTAAGAAATAGTTTTATTATCATAATCTATTTTCTTTTTGTCTTTTATAATTGAAGAACCAAGATGAAAAAGCTCATCAAAGTATCTTTTATTTTGCAGGGAGATAAAACTAAGGCTTAAAACCTGGATTGCTGCCAGCAGAGTTATACCGCCAACCAGAAAAGCATGGGGGTGCTTATCAAATACCAGGCCGATGGCATATGAAAACTTATCATCAAAGTATTCAGATTGTACTGTTACTTCAGACAGCACCCTGAAGGTGTTTATAAAAATCCAGACAATCATATAAAGTGCCAGGATAAGTAAAACCAGACCGATGGCCAGATAATAAATATAAGGTCTGAAAATGAATCCTGCCATGAGCCCGGAATAAAATGTCTTTACAAACCTCATTCCTGACTTCCTTTTTGTACCAATCTTATTTTGTTCAGTCCAGTCGAGGTGAGCAGGGATCTCAATTATTCTGGCTCTGAGTATCATCGATTTGTAAAGGATTTCCGGGTTGATCTCATAATCGGTGGTTTTTAAATTAAGGGTATTAAGAAATCCAGTTCTGTATCCTCTTACCATACACGTGAACGTTGAAAATTTTTGCTGAGCTACCATCCTCATGAACCTGTTCACCATACGGCTTAGTATTCTTCTGAAATATGGAACAGCGGTCACTTTGCCTCCCTTCATGTAAGGTGATGCAATAACCATGTCAGCTGCTGTTGCTTCCAGCGTATCCAGTATTTTACCAATATGGTAAGGCGCATAGCTCAGATCAAGATCCAGCGTAACAGCATAGCACCCTTTGGCATGAGCAAATCCGGTCTTTAAAGCATTACCCAGATTAAGATTAACTATATGATGTAAGACTTTAACCTTAGGATTTGTTCTTGCGAATTCATCGGCAAGTAATCCTGTTCTATCGGTACTGCCATCGTCAATTAAAAGAAGTTCCCATTGATATTTTTCTTCAAGTTCCTTCATATAATTACATATTACACTGAGGTTTTTTGTAATTATAGCCTCTTCATTGAATCCCGGGATTATTATGGATACCAGGGATTTTCCTTTTTTAAGTAAATTATCGTCTATCATTGTATAAGGAATGTTTTATAACTCAGATTTCAGGATATTGGAAGAATAATTTTAAATTTTGAAAAATATAGACTAAATATAACTATTTAAATACGGAGAAATATTCTCTTCTTAAGAGTCAATTCTGCATCTTATCCCGGCAGGACAACTTTAGTAACCTTATTATTTATCATATACTTAAAAAGCTTGGTAGAAATTCAAATTGCCATTCACAACAGAATTCAAATAACAACTGTTATTCAGTTAAATTAAAATCATGTTTATTTCCGGAAGAATCTGATTTAAGATAGGAAAAACTGATAATCATAAGGGCAAGCCAAATTATTAAATATGCAAAAAATGTCTCCGTTCGTGTAAAACTCAAAGCCGGCATTAACAATACCCAGAAGTATTTTTCGCTATTCTCAACAAATAGAATGTATATAATCAGAGGAATAAGATAAACCATATAGTGATTTAAAGAGCTGGGATATATTATTAACATGCAAGGTATGAACACTAAGAAAGAAATTTTCAGATTCATGATTAGTAGCTTCTTTGAAGCAAACATACTCAACCCAATTAAAACAGTCGTAAGCAAAAAGTAACAAATATTTATTATGGATCCTGATAATCCATAAGATTTAAGGTTGCGAATTAATATACCGATCAATGATTGATTATTATCCTGTTCGTACAGAAATGCCGGTAATCTGTTGGTTGGAGGTGAAATAAGAAAATCCATAATATTGTCAAAACCCCAGATTAATCCGGTTATTAAGAAAAGTATGAATACTGTAACAATAAAATAAATTAAGGATCTCCAATTTTTATTTATGATAAAAAACAGAATCAAAATTCCAGAAACAGGTTTTATTATCAAAGACAGAGCCAAAAAAATTCCTGAAGATGGTTTATTCAGGTTAAGCATAGTCAACAACAGGAAAAATAAAAGAAAAAAGTTTGTTTGATTATATGAAACAGTGCTATTTGTTCCTGGTAAAATTATGATTATAATGAAAATGAATAAGAAAGAGTAAAATGATCTTTCTTTCTTCACGAATATAAGATTTGCCAGAAAAGAATTGATTATGATAAAAACAAATATCAAAATACTTAAAATAATTCTTGATGTTTCTAAATTTAATGAAGCTAATGGGGCAAAGAGAAGCATAGAAATAGGGGGAGACAAAAGACCGACATTCAGTATCTCAGATCTGAATGTGTCACTAAAAGTATACTGAAAATCCATCTTTCCGAGTATAACCGTAAAACTATCAGGATTATAAAAATTAAGATTGTGTACACCAAGAAGTCCCTGCATATAAAAACACATAAAATCCCATTCCAAAGCTGATCTTGCCGCTTTCACCGTTTGTACGATAAGGAGCAATAACATCACTGCACCTAAACCGACAAGAATTCCTGATGAGATCCGTTTCCATGCTTCCTGTCTGATATTGCGAAAGGAATAGTAAGAAGCAATCAAACAAATTAACATGAAGAAAGTTTTACCACCGATATCATCTCTGAAAAGCAACAAAATTCCAGCGGAGATAAAGAATACAATAATTGCAACAACAGTACTTTGCCAATTCTTAGAAATAAATCCTTGTGTTATTTTCATATTGACATTAACATTTATAAAAGGATAGATAATCTGACATGGGAGCTAAACTATAGCAGATCTTTAATCTATTAAGTACAATTTTAAATACTTTTACTTTCTTCAATGTCATTACATTCATTCCCGGGAAAAAAGCCAGTTTATTAATCTGGTCTCCTCCAATAATATCCAGTGGGTGTAATAAAAAACTTATCGGAGTGTTTGTGATTTTGCAAAGGAAAATTGCAATATTCAGGTAAAGTTTCATTAAACCGATAGAAATATTGCTTAGATAAATCAGGTAGCTTAAATGAAAGGGCAATTTAAATACCGGCATGGTTGTTACGGGAATTTCCAATATTTTCTTTCCATCCCCAAGATCATGGTAGTAAGGTTTAAGCTTCCTGAAACCTTCACTGAATTTGCCGAACAGCTCTTTCCTTGAATTCCTTTCTTCCTTTGAAAGATCCGATTTCCAGAAATAATAGAGTCTGGCAAACGGACCTAAAAATGTCGGTAAGGTAGAAGCATCGTACAAATATCCACGTTTTTCAAGTACTTTCAACAGATCTGTGCTCCAGCTGAAACCCGGTCCTCTGAATCCTTTGGGTTTCTGACCTGTTGCATTCTCAATAGCTACTTCAGCCGCAATTATTTCTTTTTCAATCTCTTCATACGAATATGATTGGAGCCAGGATTCATGATTATAAGAATGGTTACCTACTTCATGACCCCGTTCGGTGATCATTTTGAGATATTTCCTGTTTTCTTCCGATTCAGCATCTTTCCCGACAATAAAAAATGTAATTTTTAACTCCAGTTCATCTAAGATATCCAGAACATGCGGTATGAAAATATCGAAATAGGATGGATATTTATCCCAGCCTTCATCCCCATGAATTTTCATATAAGACCACTGGTTGTCGAGATCGAGGGAGATTGAGGCTAGTGGTTTGTTTTTGGGCATCTGGTCAAGTGGTGAGTGGTGAGTCGTGAGTCGTGAGTCGTGAGTCGTGAGTCGTGAGTCGTGAGTCGTGAGTCGTGAGTCGTGAGTCGTGAGTCGTGAGTCGTGAGTCGTGAGTCGCGTGAGTCGTGAGTCGTGAGTCGTGAGTCGTGAGTCGTGTGTCGTGAGTCGTGAGTTGTGAGTCGTGTGTCGTGAGTCGTGAGTGGTGAGTAGTGAGTGGTGAGAGGTGAGTTGTGAGAGGTGAGAGGTTTGAGAGGTTAGTCTCATTTCTCATCTCTCATCTCTCATCTCTCATCTCTCATCTCTCATCTCTCATCTCTCATCTCTCATTTCTCATCTCTCATTTCTCATCTCTTAAAATTTCTTTCAGCTTTGTTTCAGCAACCTGCACAGTTTCGTTTACATTCAGGGTACCGTTAATTATCTGGGCAGAATTAATTATATAATACCCTTTTAAAGAGGTAGTTACAGAAGGAAGTTTTGCAGAGTAATTTAAGGTTGGAATCGCAAACACTCTCCTTGCTGAGGATACATTCCATGAGATAATATCACTTTCTGATAAATCCGGGTACATTTTGAAAAGAGCACCCAGGAAATATTCTCTTATTTCATCATCTTTTTGGTTGAATAGTTCATTTCCCGGTTCTATATATTTCGGCAGATAAACAAGACTCCTGTTGCCCAATTCCCTGGTATCGACCAGCGCCGTCATCTCTATAATTCCGGTAAAAGGAGGCCAGGAATCAGTAATATTTGTAACATAATATTTTGAAACGGGCCGACTAAGCAAAATAGATGGACAAATAACACCGAGATACCTGATAGAATTGTGCCTCTCAATCTCTTCTACGGATAAGGCGGATACAATCTTCACTGAAATATCCGAGGGAAGCGTGGATATTACTTCTTCAAAAATATATTCTTCAGAGGATAAAGTTGCAACTTTCATCCTGCCAGATGGATCTATAACAACCTGTTTTACAGGAACATTTAAAATTATTGCTACTCCCTCGCTTCTGAGTTTCTCTTCAAAAGCTGAATTGATCTTTTCATAGCCCCCTGTTACATATCCGAACATCTCTTTTTTCAATCCTGTCTTTCGGGCAGCATACATTCTCTGAATGGTTGTCCAGATAAAAGATGCTGAAGTTATTTTATAATGATCTCCCAGTTTGGATTTAAGTAAAGGAAGCCATATCTTTTGGAATACTTTTTTCCCTGACCACTTCACAAGCCATTTTTCAACTGGAATAGCCTCCATTCTCTTCAAGTCTTTGATAAGGGAAGCCGCAATAATTGTCAGGCCAAGCCTTAACTTATCAAATAAATTAATTGGAGGAAATTTCAAAAACTCGAAAATATTTGACATCGAATACAATTTCCCGCCGGAATAGAATCCAGTTTTGGTTTCGACCCATTTCAATTCACTTTCGAGACCAATTTCCTTTATTATTCTTCTGGTGTTTAAATCAGATAATAATATAACATGATAAAAACGATCCCATTTAATTCCATCCATATCTATAGCGGAGGTTAGCCCACCCAGTTTCGGGGCAGACTCCAGTATTGTTACTCTATCTCCTTTCTGAGCAAGACGCAGGGCAAGTGTCATTCCCATTATACCACCGCCGATAATGCCCCAGGTTTTTTGGGGAGTTGTCATATTTGGATTTTTAGACAATAGTTTGTGAGTGTCGGGAGAAAAGCGGAGAGCGGAGAGAGGTGAGTTGTGAGCGGTGAGAGGTGAGTGATGAGTTGTGAGTTGTGAGTTGTGAGTTGTGAGTTGTGAGTTGTGAGTGATGAGTTGTGAGTTGTGAGCGGTGAGAGGTGAGTTGTGAGCGGTGAGATTTGAGTGGTGAGTCAAGTTTCAATTGCACCATTTCTCAGGATTATTTATCATTGAAATTAACATTTTTCGTACTTCATCATATCCGGATAGAAGCTCTTTATGCTTCAGACTGGTGATATACTTGCAGTCCTTTGAATAATCAAGCCAGACTTCTGTTTCATTCTCTTCACTCAGCGAATCGGTGAGCTTATTTACAAAGGATTTTTCATATCTCCTCTTTGCCCATGACTCTGCGATACAGGCTGTTACAGATCGTGATGACCGACGCATCTGATCAGTAAGAGAATACTTTTCCTCCTTTGGAAAACTTTTAGAGATTTCAAAGATCTCCATTGCCAGTTTATAAGCTTTCTGATACACAATTAAATCCTTAAAACTCTCTATTTTACTCATATCTGGATAATCTAGAAATGATCTCTTTGCTTTACGCTTTACGCTATGTTTTACGTTCTGCGCTCTACGTTCTACGTTCTACGCTTTGCGCTTCAAAAGCACATTTCACCAAAATGCTGTTGAATCCATTATATTCAGGAATACTCTCTATCTTGCCAACATCCGCAATTTCACATCCTGTTGAGCAGGTTCTTGCAAGCTTCTGTACTTCAGAAAATTTTACTTTGTTAAAATCGTCAAATGCATAATTGGAGTTATAGAAATCAATTAAACCGGCCAGCTCATTTGCTAATCCTCTTCCCATTACCCGGAAACTTTCGAAGACGAAATCAATAAGTTCATTATCAGGCTTTAATGCACCTCTGCCGATTCCTGCATAATCGATTTTGCTATCTGAAAATTGTTTCGCAGAATAAATATTACATGCATCCATTAATCCTTTAATTCCATTGAAAGAGGCAATTTTTTCAAACTTTTCTATATAGTTTTTATGCGCAGTACACATAAAGACATAATCCGCATCCTGGAGCGCTTCATCCAAATCAGACGTAAAATGAATATCCTGATTGAATCTGAGCAAGTTCTGGTCATCCTTCTTAACATAAGGATCATGCATTATATATGAGTAATTGTTTTCCCTAAGGTAGTTTGCCAGTGTCAGTGTCGGAGAGTTCCTTGAGTCTTCAGAATTAAATCTGTATGCGACTCCGAGCAGGGCGATTTTTTCCCCTTTCAAACTGCCGAACCTCTTTTCAGCATGCCTTAAAGCATAAACTGGTGATTCATCATTGATAATCCGGGAATTAAGTATCAGGCTATATGAAGTGTCAGTACCGCTTTCAATATTCCGCCACCAGAGAAGGATTCCGTCCTTTGGCAGGCAATGTCCTCCAACGCCCAGCATCGGAACCAGTATACCACCACTTGGGACTGCATTTGGATCAGCAGAAGCATTATCAGCCTGTAACAGCCTTGAATTGACTTCATCTCTTACAGAAAAGAAATCAATATTTTCCTTATCACAATATCTTACAACCTCAGAAGAAAAAGCAATCCTGACATCGCGGTAAGCATTCTCGAGGGTTTTAACAATTTCAGCAGTAAGACTGTTGGATTGTAATACGGCGCCCTTTGTAACAATGTAATTATAGAGTTTTGAGATCAGTTTTGGAGATTCAGGATGTAACCCGCCTGCCAGCTTGTCAGAATCCTGTATTCTTTCCACCAGTCGACCGGGCATCACCCTGTTAGGACTGTTTCCCAAAAGAATATCCTTCCCTTCTTCAAGTCCGAATTTCTTAAAATGTTCTCTGATCAGAGTATCCATGGAAGTTGGAGCCAGTGTTGATTCAAATATTACCAGTGGTATTTTGCCGGCAGGTTTCCTTCTTAATGCTTCTCCCAGGCTCTCCAATGCTCCGAACATCGGACCATAATCAGGTTCAAAACCTTTTTTATCCGTTTGCACCGAAACAAGTATCACATCAGCATCGGACAGTTCATTAAAATCATGAGTTGCTGACAGAACTCCCTCAGATACAGATTCTTTAACAATATCATTTAACCCCGGTTCGATCCCACCAATCACAGACTTTCCGCTTTTTATCGCATCAACCTTCCATCCTGAGTTGATTGATTTACGCTGAACCACAATGACTTTTGCAGGCTTGTCTGTTCCGATCTTTATTCTGGCATGAGCAAGCATGGCAGCCATTGGCATTCCAACAATACCGGGACCAATAACACCGATTTTTTCTACTTTCCAGTTTTCAGGAGAGAATGTTAATAATACTTTCCCCATAAAAAATAATAGATGAAGAATAAACTAAAATTATTGCAAGAATCAATCTGGTCAGTTCTCGATTAGAATTGTCTCACCCCCTCCGGTCCTTCGGTCCCATAAGAACGGGGGATGATTGTTTCTCTATAAAGGTCCACTATCCTTTGAGTGGGATTTGGAATGAGTTGATTTTCAAGTCCCTCCCTCCTGGGGGAGAGCATGTCCCGCTTCAGCGGGAGATTTAGGGAGAGGGAAGTTCTCTTAAGTAGGTTTTAGTGGTGCAAGTCGATGAACTGCTGAAACCATAATTCGAGGCAAAGAATTCCCCATAAGTCACGTCCGAACGGGCGTTCAGAAGTGACAAGTTTTTCGACATATTTTGAGTCAATAATATTTCTTCTCCTTGATTCATGAGAAAGCAAAGTATCCAGGATGAATCCTTTAGCTTTATTCCTAGCCCATAAATGCAACGGAACAGGGAATCCCATTTTTTCTTTTCTATTCATGATTTTCTTAGGAACAATATCTTTTATTGTTCTTTTAAGAAGGTATTTCATTTCACCTCCTTTGAATTTCATACCCGCTGGCATATGTGAAATAAGATCAACAATTCTTCTGTCCAGGAGAGGTACCCTTGATTCCAATGAGACAGCCATGCTTACCCTATCCTCAACCTGTAATAATCCTCGTAGGCTTGTAAGCATGTCGAAATGAGTCATTTTATTGAAAAAGCTCAAAGTATCCGGATGATTGAAAATACTTGAATAATTTTCATAGATTTCACCTCCATTATATTCTGCCATGAAATCCTTTGTGAGGTAAGATGCTAAAGATCCCATGCGATTTATCAGACGGAAATATCTCCTGTCCATTGGTTCAAATACTTCTTTCTCCATAAACCATTTAAACATAGGAGCGTAAGACTTTAAATAAGGTAAATTAGGAAGAATGGATTGCAGTGAAACAATATGCTCCTTCTCTTCGTTTGTCTCATAAATTGCTCCCTTAATAGCTTGTTCGAGGTAAGCTACAAGGTATCTGGTATATCCACCAAATATTTCATCACCTCCCTGTCCTCCAAGTACTACCTTTACATGTTCTGAAGCAAGCTTTGAAACAATATACTGGGGGAATACTCCTGGCCCGGCCACAGGTTCGTCAAGGTGCCAGATGAGTTTTGGGAGAAGATCAATAAACTGCTCCTCTGTCGGGAATACCTCATATAGCTGAGAACTGGCAGCTTTTGCAGCTACCTTTGCATATTCAAGTTCATTAAATTCAGGTCCCTCCTGAAATGCTCCCGTGAAAGATTTAAACTGTTCTTTGTATTTTGATGCTGCGAAGATTGTCACAAAAGAAGAATCCAAGCCCCCGCTTAGGTAAGAACCAAGGGGAACATCACTTCTGAGTTGCTGACTTATAGTCTGATCAAGAATTTCTCCCAGTCTGACAATAAAATATTCTTCTGTATGGTATCTGTCAATTTTGAAGTCAGGTTCCCAGTATTTTACTTTTTCAGAACTCCCTGCAGAAAGATTAAATATCATGTAATGACCCGGCAATAACCTCGAAATGTTTTTGAACATAGTTCCTTCACCAAGAATGTATTGAAAAGTCAGGTATTCATTCAGGTTATTCCTGTCTGGTTCAATCATGACATCGGGATGTTGTATAATAGCTTTAATCTCGCTCCCGAATACAATTCTATTATTATCCTGATACCAATAAAGAGGTTTTATGCCAAAATGATCCTTTGCAACAATCAATCTGTTCTTCAATTTGTCATAAATTATAAAAGCAAACATTCCGTTCAAATCGTTTATAAAATTATCCCCATACTCAATATACATATGCAAAAGCACCTCTGTATCAGAGCTTGTGATAAAATTATGACCTTTTTTAATCAGGTCATTCCGAAGTTCGATATAGTTGTATATTTCACCATTATAAACGATTGTACATTCCCTGTAAGTCATTGGCTGGTCGCCTGTTGAAAGATCAATTATTGATAGTCGCATATGATAGAATCCTACTGACCCATCAATGAATATTCCCTCTCCATCAGGCCCTCTGTGTTTAATAACCGATGACATTTTGTTAAGAAGGCTGCTATCTGCTATTTTCCCGTCTTTATTAATAATACCAACGAAACCACACATTATTAATTTGATTTAATGAAGATTGATTCTGTTATCTTTACGAAAATTGTAATTATATGAAACTGCTGTCTGGGAGGAGAATACTTATTTTTATCATCTTAACCTTAATCCTCACCGGTAGTTTTTTGCTGCTCCCGACCATTTTTTATTTATCAGATCATCTTTCAAAAACTCATAAAGTTGATGCTAACATATTATTGGTCGAAGGATGGCTTCCATACCATTCTTTAGAAATGGCTGCCAGGGAGTTTGAAAAGAATGGCTACGATTATCTTATAACTACCGGGATTGAATCAGAATTTGAGTATACAATGCTATCGATGGACGGTTACCTGATCTTTTATCCTGCTGCAAAAATTCCCCGGGATGATGTTGCTGCCACACATTTAATTGAGATTGATGCATATAGTGAGTTAGGTGGTGAGAATTCTGCTCAATTTAATTTTTATGTCAATGATTCCCTTAATGCTGATTTCCGGGCTGTCAGGAAGAAGAGGAAATATTCAATGATCTGGGAAGGCAAACTATCTGACATTGATTCTATTATGGTTCAATTTATAAACGATGGAGTCGGCGATTATGGCGACAGGAATCTATTTGTGAAACAAATTATTATCGATAAGGACATTTCAATCCCGTATCAGAATTTATCTGAATACGACATATTTGAACTGGATGGGAAGAATCGCATTAAAAACAATTTCAAATCATACGCCCAAAGAGCCAGGGAAATATTCATATCCCTGGGAATCGATTCTTCGAACGTTATATCAGTTCCGGGGGAGAGCGTTAAAATTAACCGAACTTTTACCAGTGCATTAGCTGTTCGGAACTGGCTTAAAACATCAGATATAGAGGTTAAGGGGATAAACATAATTAGTGTCGACTCACATTCCAGGCGAACCTGGATGACTTATAACAAAGTTTTGCATAAATCATTTAATGTAGGAGTCATTTCTCTGCCTAAGGACAATTTCCATTCCAGAACAGATAAGGGATTTAATATTCTCAAGGAAACTCTGGCTTTGGTCTACTACTGGGTAATTCTGATTCCTTTTTAGAAAACTGAGGTATCGTCTGGAGTGAACTAAAGTGAGTTAAAACCCGGGACATTAATCACTGCATTACAATCGTAAAATCAATCCTTCTGTTTAGTTTTTTGCCGGCTTCAGTATAATTGGAAGCTATAGGTCTTACGCTGCCTAATCCTATTCCAGAAAGTCTCTTACCATCAATGCCCTTATTAATCAGATAATTAACCATTAATTGAGCGCGCCACTTGGATAAATTCAGATTGTTCTCAGGCGTCCATGAATTATCGGTATGCACTTCGATTTCGAATTTAGCACCCGGATACTTTGTCAATACTCTTACAATTTGATCTAACAGAAGATACCCATTGGAGGTCAACCTGTTATTGTTATCAAAATAAGTATCGGCCGACACTCCGAATAACTGTTTAAGATCATAAATCTCTTTTTCAGCAGGATCTTTAATGGGATATGTCCTGATTCGGGTGTTTTTAAAACCCAGTGAAATCATATCATTATAAGCAGGCAATGTGGCCATCAGATCCATTTCTCTGTCAACCACATAAGAATAGCTGTTTTCATCCGGAAGAAAAATCTCCCTGACCTTGTATTTTAAAGGGATATTTTTGAAAGTAGCACTATTAATACCAAGCCTGGTTTTCGTGTTTGCCAGCTCAACAAGAAAAACAGCATCCTGAGTTAACTCATTTTCAGCAGAATACAAAGTATTAATGAATGCATGATCATAATCCCTGATGTCGACTTTGGGTGTCGATTCCTTAACTTTTGCTGCATAAGATGTTGCTTCCTGTCTGGTATTAAAAACTGATATCTTTTTTGAGACACTTCTCTGAGAGATGATCCCTGTACCAGTCTGCCTGATTATTAACCCAAGTTTAACTTCCTGTGGCCCCTGTTCTTCAAATTTATGCTTTACACTGGCTCCGGTTGCTCTTTCGCCTTTACTGAACTGCCACATATAGGATAAAATTTCATAACCTGGCAGATTTGACCTCAATCCGTCAAAACTGAGTTCCTCTCCGACTATTGCAGCATAAGGTGAATTAATATAAGGCTGCTCGACATCTTTAAGATCAAGGTTATATGACAACTTTGTAAAGAGTTCTCTGCCGGTATTCCTGTCAATTAAGTTCAGTTTTACCATATAGGTACCAGGTCCCGGGAAACAGTGTTCAGCAATCTGTCCGGCTGCTTTGCTCCCGTCTCCGAAATTCCATTCATACCTGAGTAAATTATTGTCAATCCTGATGTTGCCTTCCTCATTGAATTTAAAGCAATATTGATTCTCTCTCTGTAAATCACTGTAAAATATCTGCGGCATGTTTGTTCTGAAATGGTATATATCATTTGACTTGCCCCTGCCTGATGAGAAATATCCCGAATTCAGTAGAGAATCAGTGATGATCCCGAAATCATCATATTCAGAATTTACGGGCGGGTTCAGATGTACTATAGGAAGCCAGGTTGTATCTGCAAACCGTGAAAAGAAAATATCCTTCCCTCCCATTCCCGGGTGCCCGTCAGATGCAAAATAGAGATCTCCGGCAGAATTAATGAATGGGTAAGCTTCATTTCCACTGGTATTTATTACCGGACCAAGATTCACCGGATCGCCCCAGTAATCTCCTTTCCACTCGCTGAAATATAGGTCAGATCCTCCATAACCCCCAGATTTATCAGATGCAAAATATAGTTTCTTACCATCCGGAGAGAGCCAGGGTGTGGTAACATTATACCATTCATTATTGAATCTCAGTTCGCGGATCTTTGTCCAGTTTTTACCATCAAGTACAGCACTGAATATGCCAAGCTTGTTCCTTCCTGTGGAAAGGTCAGAAAATTTACCTTCAACCTGCAGATTCCTGGAAAAATATATAGTATCCCCGCTTTTATTGAAAGTCACCGGTCCATCGTTTAAAGGTGTTTTAAGACTCTTTGAAAATAATCCTGATTTTCTCCAGGTGATCTTCTTCGTTGTATCAATATAACAGATCTCAAAAGTACCAATGCCGCCGGATGATGAATAATCAACGAATGAACCGGATCCACGGTTTGATGAGAAGACAATTCCATTCTTATAGAACACAGGGGAGTATTCGTCGTATTTGTCGGAGCTGAAGGGGGCCTTGGTTACAGTGTAGGTTTCCTGCTGGGCCGTGAGTGAAAGTTGGCAGCAAAGGAATATGATCAGTATTATCGGAAGTCTTTGTTTCATTTCATTATAGTACTTCGAGTACTTCGAGTACTTAAAGTACTTAGAGTTTATTAAGTTTTTAATTTATTGCCGATTGAAGTAAAAATTGCCAGTAGTTCGTCAGCTTCCTTAATTCGAGGTTCAACCATATTTGGTTCAAGCCATTCCAGATCGTTAATGATCTCCAACCAGTATATTGTTTCGTTTGATTCGCTTTCACAAATTTTAATTTTGTTTATAAAATCTGCCTTGCTTCTTGATCGGTTTGCTTCGCGATAATTAGCCCCGATACTTGTCCCAGCCTTTGTTATCTGATTTCTAATTACCTTCCCTTCAGGTGTATTCGGCAGCGAAATAGACAGCTTTATTATGCTTATCGCAAATTTCTTTGTCCTGATCTCTAATTGTTTACTGAACTCCTTATTATCCATTTCTCCCAACTCTAAG
>JALONT010000077.1 GCA_025454795.1 Bacteroidales bacterium
GCCACCAACAGGATATATCTCAGTTTTCAGGTATTTTGGAGTACCATCCCATTTAATTGCACTGAATGAATCAACGGTACTTGGTGGTTTCTGCCTTGTGCCTGTTCCGATAACCAGGGTAAACATACCGAAGCTGTTGGTTGTCACCGAAGCATGCAATTCCTGCCAGAAGACTGTTCCTCCGCTTGATGATGATTGTATTGAAAATCTCACCTGCAAAGTGGCAGTTGTCAATGGATTGCCCGATCCGTCACGTGCAATCGCCTGGTAATTGAAACCCTGCGGAACCTGGCATATACCTGTGTAAAATGCCAGAGAAAAAAGCAAAAGACTAAAGGAGAGTCGTGTTTTCATAGTTGTATGATTAAAAATAAAATTCTACATTTATTTAATAAAATTATCAAATAATCAGGAGTTTTTAAAATTTATTACATTAACAGCTCCAGGATTTTGATAAAAGTGATCAGATTAGCCTCAACTATACTGATTTATATGACCAAAAATGTTAAAACTTGGTTGCGCGTATCAGAAAAAGAAAGTATAAGAGGGAAATGAGGTCACTGGTAAACCTGAGTGCTAAAATGAAAATCAGATATAGTGATACTCTTTTTTAAACACAAAATATACTGCCAGAACAAGAAAAATAAAACCTATCAGGTGATTCATCCTGAAATGCTCATCCCTGAATACAATAAGTGTAAAGAGTGTGAAAACAAGAATGGAAATTACTTCCTGTATTACTTTTAACTCAACAAGCGAAAATGGTCCCCCGTTTGCACTAAAACCGATCCTGTTTGCGGGAACCTGAAGCGAATATTCAAATAATGCTATACCCCAGCTTAACAGAATAACTGCAAGAAGGCTTAAGTTTTCAAACCGGCTTATTGTCCTTAGTTTGAGATGCCCGTACCATGCAAATGTCATGAAGGCATTTGACATCACAAGAAGCAAAATAGTATAAATACCTCTCATAAAACCTTCGAGTAGATCTGCTTGGGATCGCCTGGTGCATAATAATCCTTCAGGCTTGCCTGAAGCTTATACCCATTTTTTATGTAAAATCCTTCTGTTGCAGCATAAAGGGGTCTTCCGGAGGTATCGATCCAGAGAATTTTTCCTCCCCTCTTTCTTACATCATCCTCAACAGCTTTGAGCAAGGCAGAACCGAGCTTTTTATGCCTTGAATTATGATCAACAGCTATCCAGTAAAGATCCCAAGAGTGCGTAGAGAAATCATCCTTTCCATAATTACTGAAAGCAACCAACCCGTCATCATCAGAAATTGTCAGCCAATAATAACCACTTTCATCCATACCCAACGAGATAGTATCATCAGCAATTTCAAGGGCAATCTGAATCTCAAAATCATAAAAAAAATCTGTAGACCTAAGTATTTCCTCGATCCTCTTTCTGTCAGCCTTCTTTAATCCAGCCGAAATAACTGCCATAACTATATATTTAAATCGTCGATTATCCTTTCAACAACAGTAGTAAAGGACAGGCCAGCCGCAGTAATTGCAGCTACAACACCACTATCTGGTGAAAGGCATGGATTTGCATTTACCTCGATAACAAAAGGATTATCATTCTTATCGACCCTCATGTCAACCCTGGCGTATCCCTTAAGACCAAAAACATGCCAGCATTGCAGGGCTGCGTTCATTATTCTTTCTTTCAGTACCGGATTTAGTTTATCTCCCGGAAAATTCCTGATAGTATTTTCATATTCAAATGTTCCCTCTTCCCATTTAGCCTTAAAATCAACAATTTTCGGCTGGTGATCTTTGAAATTGTGAAAAACCATTTCTGCCGGAGGCATCACTTCGGGACCATTTTTCCCGGCCAGGACACTTATATTAAACTCCCTTCCGTCGATATAATCCTCTATAAGCCAGTGCGAGTCTTTAAATCTTTCAATTTTTTCCCCGTATTCAGGAGTATAAGTAAATACTGATTCACCTGTAATTCCAAGAGAGCCATCCTCCCAGATGGGTTTGATAATATAACGGTGTCCGGATATAAGATTCTTATGCTGCGATGGTGGATATCCTCCCGGATTATTTATTCCGGCATTTCTTAATGTTTTACTGGTAAGTGATTTGCTGGTTGTTATGAACATTGCTTCAACCGGATTTCCGGTATATGGAATGTTATACATGTTCAGCAGAGCCGGAACAAAGTAGCATAATTCACCTTTATTGTTTATTGACTCTACAAGGTTAAAAACAAAATCAACTTTTTCCTGAGCCAGTTCAGCTACCTCCTTCATGAATTCAGCCGTGATCCCTTTTTTACGGGTCACAATTCCTATCTCATGAAGTGTCTTTTCGATCATCTCCACCTGGTCAAGAACATCCAGTTCATCAGGAAGTGCATCCTCACGAGGTTGATTGTATATTATGCAGGATCTTTTCCCTCTCATAGAGATAATTGGTGTCGTTTTAATGTTGATTTCATGATCATCTCGATAAGGGTCTGGTATTCAATCCCGATCATTCCCGAAAGGATAGGCAGGTCGGAATGAACAGGATGAAGGCCTGCAAGCGGATTGACTTCCATAAAACAAATTCTCCCGTTCCTGTCAGCTTTCACATCAACTCTGCCTGCATCCACGCCACCTAGGGCCTTCCACACATTGAGAGCAACGCTTTTGCATTCTTTCTGAAAACCTTCTGCCATAGGAATGTATTTGCAGAATTCCTGGTAGTTTTCTTTGAATTCAACAGAATAGGGAAGGTTATCCTTGCACTCAATCTCCATACCGCCGATTGCTATTGCATCGTCACCTGCTCCAACCACTCCAACTGTGAATTCCCTGCCCGGAAGATACTCTTCAACCAGGGCAGGCTGATTGAACCTCTCCAGGATCCATTCTGCCATCTCCTTCAGTTCGGCCGGAGAATTAAGCATACTCTTCTCATTAATCCCTTTACCGGTCCCTTCTGAAACCGGTTTGATGAAGAGCGGATATTCAAGATTACACCTTTTAATATCTTCTTTTTTCGTTATAAGTATTCCCGGGCTAACCGGGATACCTGCTGCCGAAACTATAAGTCTCGTAAGGTATTTATTAAGCGAGATTCCCAGAATCACAGGTCCGCTGAAAACATATGGTATCTTGTATTGATCCAGAATTGCAGGTACTACCGATTCTCGTCCGTCACCATAGAGTCCTTCAACAATATTAAATACAAGATCCCATCTTTTTCCTGCAGCCAGGGCATCAATAAGTTGAAAGCAATTACCAACCTGTTCTGTCTGGAAACCCATTTTCCGAAGAGCGGTTTCCAGTGCATCAACAGTTTCCTGCTTGTCAAATTCGGCAGTATCCTCCATAGAATAACCCCGGTCAAGATACCATGACCGGAGATCATAAGTTAAACCAACTTTCATTAAAAAGTCTTATTTCTCAGGGTATTCACACAGAACACCCTTATAGTTACGCAATACAATTTTTTCACTGTTATGCTCAACAACATAATTCGGCAGCAATGGAATTTTACCACCACCTCCGGGAGCATCAACAACAAAGGTAGGTACAGCATAACCGCTTGTGAAACCTCTTAATCCTTTAATAATCTCAAGACCTTTTCTAACCGTTGTACGGAAATGACCCGAGCCGGGGATCAGATCACACTGATATAAATAGTAAGGTCTTACTCTCATCTTCAGGAGTTTATGCATAAGCTCCTTCATAGTGGCAACATTGTCATTAATGCCCTTTAGAAGAACGGTCTGACTTCCAAGGGGGAATCCGCCGTCGGCAAGCTTACTGCATGCTTTTAAACACTCCTCAGTGATCTCACTGGGATGTGAAAAGTGCAGGCTGATGAAAAGAGGCTGATGTTTTTTTAGCATATTGATCAGGTTGTCTGTGATCCTCTGAGGAAGAACAACAGGTATCCTGGTTCCTATACGAACTATTTCAACATGCTCAATGGCTCTTATATTTGTAAGAATATAGTCAAGAATTTCATCTGTAAGCGTTAGCGGATCACCGCCACTTATTAGGACATCACGTACTTCCTTATGGGCAGCAATATAGGCAAAGGCTTTTTCAAAATCCTGCCTTCCCAGCTTGTCGAGCTTACCGACTGAATGAGAACGGGTGCAATATCTGCAATAATTTGAACATACCTGGGTCACAGTAAAAAGTACTCTGTCCGGATATCTGTGAACGATACCTTTTACAGGAGAAAAAGATTTCTCATGCAGCGGATCTGACTGTTCGGTACTGTGCTGGAGCAATTCCTCAACGACAGGAATAACATTTCGCCTCAGCGGGTGTGAGGTGTTTGTTTCGTAGATCAGGGAGGCAAAATAAGGAGTGATCCTCATCGGAAGACGGCCTTTCAGATTATTAATAGCCATAATCTCCTTTTCGGATAACTTCATAATTTTCTTTAGCTCGTCGATGCTTGTGATCGCATTCCGTAGCTGCCATTTCCAATCGTTCCAGGATTCGATAGTTGTTAGGGGGAAGTAGCGGTGCATGAACTCCGAACTTCGGTTGCTAACTAACTGTTTTGGGATTTCATTTTGCGAAAAAATCGTGGTCTTCGCGCCAGGCTCTTCATCAGAAGAGCAACCCACGAGGCGACTCTCTCCGTGGAAAGTCGTAGCCTCATTATTGTTAGCGTTCATAACAGATGATGAAAAAATTCATCGTTCTTTTTTAAATTAATTGGTTTAAATTTAAATTTCTAAATAAATTAATTGGGGCGAAAATATATATTCTATACATACATTGTATCACTTGAGGGTCAGAAATATTAACACAAGTTGCATTTTATTAACAATTGATTTTGTCAGAATGATTTCATTATTGCGTAAAACGTTATTAATGTGCATATTACATGCATCATCCTCTCTTCCCTTTTTCTATCCTTTATACACATCTTTTACAATTTCAAAAATAATCACTGGGCAAGGAGGAGATTCCTCATTCATCCGTCTTGCGGCGGATTCATTCGGAATGAC
>JALONT010000078.1 GCA_025454795.1 Bacteroidales bacterium
TAAACACAATCTTCACTGTCCAAAAAAGAAAAATGAGTAAGACTTCAGGTTAAAAATCTTACTCATTTTAGAAATTTGTCTCTACTCCCGAAAATCCCTCCTGAAGCTTAAAAGATCAGGTCAGGTTGTACATTTTAGTCTGATTAGCAATCATGTTATTAGCTAGATATACATAATTTGTATTTTATTTAAGAGACTCGAGAAAGCTTTCATATTTTCTGATCATCTCTCTTTTTATTTCCGGATACTTATCAGACAGATCGATGCTTTCGGTACGATCATTTTCGAGGTCGAATAACAGCATCTCACCTTCCATTTTTTCTGGTTTTATTCCGGGATAGGCAGCAGGAGTGAATTGTTCAAAAGGAGCTATAATTGTTGTTCCGTCAGGTCCTCTGGCATCCTTCCAGTTATCAAGATTGGGACTTTTATAATAATCTGGAGTGACAACAAACAATTTCCATTTGCCATCGCGAATGGTCTTGATCTGCTTATCTCTCATGGTAAAAATAGGATTATGAGCCATTTGTTTCCCTGTTAAAATTGGCATAATATTCTGTCCGTCAAGGATTATGATGGGGTCTGTTTTAATTCCTGCCAGGTTCATTATTGTGGGAAGAATATCCGGTGACCAGCAGGGAGTTGAGATTGTCTTATTCTGAGGTAATTTCTGTGGATACCTTATTATGAACGGAACACGGGTTCCACCTTCCCAGTTTGTTGCTTTCATTCCTTTAAGTCCCCCGGTATTTCCACCATACCATGGCCCGTTATCCGACATAAAAATTACAATTGTGTTCTCAAGGATTCCCAGATCTTTCAATTGTTTGATAATCGCACCCGTCGACCAGTCAAGTTCCTTTATTGCAGCAGCGTAAAGATCTTTTGCTGTTCCGGAGGTATAAAATGATTCTGAAGCGCCCAGTGGTTTATGAGGCATGGCATGAGCCAGATAAAGGAAGAACGGGGTATCCTTGTTTCTCTGGATGAAATCAAGAGCTTTGGCTGTATATTTTTGTGTCAGAAGATTCTGGTTAACAGGATATTCAACTGTATCCATATTTTCAATGATCTGTACGGGCCGCATGTCATTCGAATAAAGTATGCCGTAGTATTCATCAAAACCATGTTTTACCGGGAAGAACTCTGTTTTATGACCGAGATGCCATTTCCCGATGCATTTGGTATGATAACCTGCACCCTGGAAAAGTTCACCCATGGTTATCTCACTTGCTCTGATGCCGGGATCATTTATCCCGGCGTCAGGTGCCGGATTCTGAACTACCCCGTGCCGGAGGGGGAACCTTCCGGTCAGAAGAGTTGCCCTCGAGGGTGCGCTGTATGGTGTAGGAACATAAAAATCAGTAAGTCTGACTCCTTCGGAAGCTAATTGATCGATATTAGTTGTCTTAATCTGATTTTTATTATAACATGAAATATCTCCATAACCCATATCATCAGTAAGAATAATAACAACATTCGGTTTTGATATTTCTGTTACTGTACAGAAGCCCGTAAGTGGGAAAACAGCTCCTGCAAACATTGAGGTAAAAGTGATTTTGCAATTCATTTCGTTTGTTTTTCTGTTTAAATCAGCTCTTTTTATAAGCAAAAGTAAATAATAGTCCTATTTCAGGCAACATTTTACACACTTTCTCATGTTATTTATTAAGATAAGATTAATAATTCATTAATCTATAATAAATCTATTATTTATTTAATATATGTAGGTAGTTAATGATCCATAATTATTCTTAAATTTCACTCGTTTATCAGAAGGGTTGACCTGATTTTCAGAAGCAATCACTATTCCCGTGGAATACGATCGCAGACATCTTATTAATAGTTTTATTAACCAGCTCTAATAAATTTCAATATGAAAAATTCAGCTTTGATCCTGCTTTTGTTTTTTTTCTTTCCCCAACTGAACCTGAAAGCTCAAAACGATCCGGAAATTCCGGATTTCACCAAACAGAAAGTTTTGCACATGGTTTCAACCGCCCACTTTGATTCACAGTGGAACTGGACTGTTCAAACATCCATTAATAACTATTTGCACAATACCCTTAAATATAATTTCAGGTTGATTGAAAAATATCCCAGTTATGTCTTCAATTTTGAAGGGGCTATCAAATATATGTGGATGAAGGAATATTATCCTGATGATTACCTGAAGGTAAAAGAATATATTGACAGAGGACGTTGGAGTATTTCGGGAAGCTCTATTGATGCCGGCGATGTAAATATTCCTTCTCCTGAGGCAATAATGCGATTGATTCTTCTTGGTCAGGACTATTTTAAGAAAGAATTCGGGAAAACAAGCAGTGATATATTTTTACCCGATTGTTTCGGATTTGGCTATGCTTTACCTTCCATTGCAGCTCATTCTGGATTGAAAGGTTTTTCAACACTTAAACTTGGGAACAATATCCCATTTGATATTGGTCTTTGGGAGGGAGTTGACGGATCAAAAATACTGGCCCAATTAAAGCCCGGATCAGTTTCAACGAAACTGAACAGCGATTTAAGTAATGATGATAAAATCATAAGTACAATTAATGATTCAGGCAAAAAAACAGGCTTATTTATTGCTTATAAATATTATGGTACAGGAGACATAGGTGGTGCACCACCTGAAGAATCTGTTGCATGGCTCGAAAAAAGTATTAAAAGTAATGGTCCGGTAAGAGTGATAGCTGCACCATCAGACCTGCTCTGTAAACAGTTAACTCCTGAGCAAATGTCTCTTTTACCACAATACAAAGGTGAATTACTTCTTTCTCTTCATGGAACCGGCTGTTATACTTCTCAGGCATTTATGAAAAGAATAAACCGGAAGAATGAACTTCTTGCAGATGCTGCAGAACGTGCCTCGGTTGTTGCGGATTGGCTGGGTGCTGCTAAGTATCCTAAAGAAAAACTTAATGATGCCTGGATCCGCTTTCTCTGGCACCAGTTTCATGATGATCTGACAGGTACAAGCATTCCTGAAGCATATCATTTCTCATGGAATGACGAACTGATAAGTCATAATCAGTTTGAATCTGTTCTAAACAATGCAGTCGGAGGAATTGCACGTGGATTGGATACTCGTGTTAAAGGTATCCCAATTGTGGTTTTTAATCCAATATCTGTTGAACGCGAAGATGTTGTGGAAGCTGCCATTGAGTTACCTCTGAACACTAAATTTATCCGTGTACTTAATTTAGACAGTAAAGAAGTTCCCTCCCAAATAATAAAATCAGAAGGTCAACTTTGTCATATTCTTTTCACAGCCCAATGTCCCGCAAATGGTTTTGCTGTTTACGATGTTCAAACATCGGAAAAACCATCGACAATAATTAGCAATCTTAGTGTAACTGAACATTCGCTTGAAAACAGAAGATATAAAGTTGCAATTGATAAAAATGGAGATATTTCCTCAATTTTTGATAAAATCGCAAAAAAGGAGCTTTTAAGCAAACCATGCCAGCTTGAACTTTTTAATGACACGTCGTTCAATTGGCCTGCATGGGAAATCCTTTATTCTACTTTATCTCACAGCAGAGGTTATGTGAAAGGTATCAAAGAAATTAAGGTCGAAGAAAGCGGTCATGCCAGAATTTCTGTTAAAATTGTCAGAGAGGCTGACGGATCACTGTTTACACAGTATGTGCGACTGTCAGATGGTGACAGTGGTAACCGTGTTGATATTGACAATGTTGTTGACTGGAATAGCAAGGGGACCCTGTTAAAAGCAACATTTCCGATCAACTTTTCCAATCCAAAAGCCAGGTATGATCTTGGACTTGGTACCATCGAAAGAGGTAATAATACAAAAAGTCTCTACGAAGTACCAGCACAACAATGGGCCGATATTACATCACCAACTTCTGATTATGGTGTCACAATAATGAACGACTCCAAGTATGGATGGGATAAACCTGATGACAATACCCTGAGACTTACTTTATTTCATAACCCTTCTCCGGCTTCTCTTCGGGGCAGGCCTTTTATGGCTTTTCAGGATTTTGGGAAACACTACTTTTCTTATTCATTAGCTGGTCACAAGGGTGACTGGAAAAATGAAACTACCCTGTGGCAACCTGGCCGTTTTAACCAGCCACTTGTTGCATTTCAGACTTATGCTCATGCAGGTGATCTTGGAAAATCATTTTCGTTTGTTAAAGTAAATTCTGACCAGGTTGCCATAAGAGCGATAAAAAAAGCTGAAAATAGTGAGGAAATTGTTATTCGTTTACAGGAGCTAAAAGGAGAAGATGCAGGTAATGTAGTGGTTTCATTCGCTGCAGAAATAGCCTCAGCCAGGGAAATAAACGGTGTTGAAGAACCGGTTGGCACTGCTAATATTCAAAACGGTAAATTAAACCTTCAAATGAAGCCTTACCAGCCGCGAACATTTGCAATAACACTGGAGAAACCTGCCAAATCAATTGATCCCGTCATTAATCAACCATTAAGCTTAAAACATAATTTAAGTATCACGTCAAGTGATTACAACAGGACAACTGGTAACTTTGACGGAAAAGGATATTCATTTCCACAGGAATTATTTCCTGAAGAATTAAACTCAGAAGGAGTATTTTTCAAATTTGGATCCGGGAGGAATGCTGTAAAATGCAGTGGAGACACTATTTCCCTTCCATCAGGTGATTTTAACAGATTATATATTCTGGCAGCAGCAAATGAAGATACAGAGGGAACCTTCCTGATAGACAATGAACCTGTTACAGTTGGGATACAGTCCTATACGGGATTTATTGGCCAATGGTTTGCACTGAAATACGATGATAATTTACGTCGTGGGGAGCCGGTACTTCTTGATCCTTTCATTAAACGTAATAATATTGCCTGGGTGGGAACCCACAGGCATAGTTTTACCGGGATAAATGAAGCGTATGTTTTTTGTTATATGTACAAATATGCGATCGATATTCCTCAGGGAGCAAAAACAGTTA
>JALONT010000025.1 GCA_025454795.1 Bacteroidales bacterium
ACCGCAAGACCGCAAGACCGCAAGACCGCAAGACCGCAAGACCGCAAGACCGCAAGACCGCAAGACCGCAAGACCGCAAGACCGCAAGACCGCAAGACCAATATTTAAATACCCAATTTAGTTTTTATTGCCGGAGGGACAGCGTTTTTATGCACCATAATAAAAAGAGTTTTGGCCCTTACATAACTTTCCGACATATTAAGATATCCTTCAAACAAACTTCTGTCGGTTCCCCAGGAGTTTTTGGTTTTATAATATCTGGTCCCGTTCTGATCTTTTGCAATACCGGTAAGATGCATAAGATGGTCATCAGTAGTTGTAAAATTCTCATAACCAGCCTGCCTTATTTCCTGTGTCACATTAATTTCAGGTCCGGGTTTTAGTACCTTAGTAACAGTGCCGGTCTGACCCGTAGCGTCTTTTTCAAGGCGCGCCCTTTCGGTCTGGGGACCACTACCGGATGGAGTGGAAGAAATTACAGCAAATCCTTTTATATGGGAGAATTCGCCTTCGCTTACATCACCATCCCAGTTAACTGTATATCCCTGGCTGAAAGAGTAATCCATTATCTCGATGAGTTCATTGAGGGGAACATTATAGAACCTGGCCATTGACCAGTTGTCAGGCACTTCAAGTATACCCTGGGTATAGAATGGAAAATGTGTAAATGACGTGATCTCAATGTAATCATCCGGATTTATGCCAAGGCTTGCAGCAAATAATTTTGGAGTATAAGTTACTCCTTTATATATGAACGATTCAGGAACCTTTCCAAGATAAGTATCAAGCACAGCATCAACTATCTTATGATATTGTTCGCTTTCGTTTCTTTGCTGTACCGGGACAGCCGCCACAGCACTAATAAATTGCTGGAGTTCGCTATGATTATGTGTAGGTGAGTTGTAATTTAGACCCGAATATACCTCGTCAGGTACAATCCCATATTCCGAAAACACTCTCATCCAGTCATGAGCAAGACTTCCAGGACCTGTATTCCCTTTTCCTCTCCGCAGATAATTGTCTTTCAGCCTGTCGATATAATTCTCTCTCACAACATACATTTCCGAAAGGTCGAATTCACCTTTTCCCATACGAAGAAGTTCGGATTCGATAAAGGATGTTGTGGCAAAGCACCAGCATGTACCGGTTGCAGACTGATCTTTGACCGATGTGGTTTTTAGATCAACAACCGGAGTAAAGATATAGCCCTCTTCTGCTTCCGGAGGAAGAGCAGGTGCTGTACTTTTCTTTTGAGCGACTGAAGGCACCAGGATCAATGCTATAACAAACAACAGGAAAATTTGTTTTTTCATGATCAGAAATATTTTTATAATCAGAACAAGTTTTTTAAGCTTTATAATTAAAAGGAAATACTAAGCTAGCTATTATTTTTTTACGAGATTATAAGATTGGTCAATCCAGGCAAATATTTCTTTGTCGGAGATTGTACCGTTGAGTAAAATAGTATTCCAGTGTTTTTTATTCATATGGTAACCGGGGAGTACCGAAGAGTAACGCTCCCTGAGTTCAATTGCCAGTGATGGATCGCATTTCAGGTTAACAGTCGGATCCCCATCGAGATTGGCAAGAGCAAAAATTTTGCCATCAGTTTTGAAAACAAGCGTGTCATCGCCGAAGGGCAGGCATTCGGTTACATCTTTTTTTGAGATGCAGTATTCACGAAGGATTTCAGTATTCATGATCGTTATCTCAAAGTCGGATAAAAGGCATCTTCTATATGATCGATCTTATTTGAATCGGGTCCTTTGATAACAGTAATGACGTCGAACCGGCACTCTTTGGTAATGTTATACCTCTTAATATATGTGTCGGCACAGAAAACAAGGGATCTTTGCTTTTCCTGTGTTACAGCAGTAACCGGGTGCATCTGGAAATCCTCGGAGCGGGTTTTTACCTCAACGAAAACAATAAAATCCTTGTTTTCAGCAATGATGTCGACTTCAGGCTTACCTGCTTTCCAGTTACGATTAAGTATCTTATAGCCTGATTTTTTGAGATGTTCAACTGCAAGCTCCTCTCCTTTCTTTCCGAGATTATGTGATTCAGCCATATTAAATCTCTATCAGTTTGTTTCGGATTGCATAGAGAATCAGGCTTGCGGTGTTCTTCGAGTTGGTTTTACCAAGCAGGTTGGCACGGTGTTTGTCTACGGTTCTTTTGCTAATGAACAGTGTCTCAGCAATCTGCTGGTTTGAGAGTCCCTCGCAAATCTTAAGCAGGATCTCTTTTTCTCTTTTTGAGAGATTTGCCAACTTGGTCTCGTGCTCACGGTGTTTGATTTTCTGAATGACATGATATAGCAGTTCCTGTGAAAAATAGCTTCCTCCTTTAAGGACAGTAAGAATGGCTTCTTTAACTTCCGATATATCTGAATCTTTAAGAAGAAAACCCTTCGCTCCGGCATCAACCATTTTGTAATAGTATTCCTCTTCGCCATACATAGAAAGTGCTATTATGCTTAGCCCGGGAGATATTTTAAGACCTTTCCTGGTTGCTTCTATGCCATCCATTTCTGGCATGTTAATATCCATAAGAGCAATATCCGCCTCGGTGTTTTTCAGCAGCTTCAGAAATTCCTCGCCATTGGATGCTTCACCTGTCACTTCAAACTCAGGGAAAGAATTGAGAAGTATCTTTAATCCGTTCCTGAAGAGTTGATGATCATCTATAATTATTATGCGTATTTTCCCCATCTGGTTGACTGGATATAAAGTTTCGATTACTCTGTCACTCTGATCAATGCACTGGTTCCTCTTCCGGGAGTGCTTTCAAGAATAAATACTCCCTCAACTGTTTTGACCCGGGTTTCTATATTTGCCAGCCCCATACCTTTAATATCTTCCTTACTCAATGCAGAGGTGTCAAATCCCCTTCCATTATCAGAAAACTGCAAGGTAATAAATTTTTCATGTTTGTTTAATTCAATCTCTATTCTGGATGCTCCGGAATGGCGGATTGAATTATTAATAAGCTCACATACAGCGCGATAAAGCACAGCCTCTTTGTCATTTTCGAGTCTCAGGTTTTCCATGTTCGATTTAAATTCTATCCCAATTGTTTTTGTCTGATTGATCTTCATCGTGAAAGCACTGATGGCGCTTGAGAGTCCGAAATTTGAAAGCACATGAGGGCTCAGGTTATTAGATATATCCTTGATTGTATTTAAAGCCTCGTTTACAAGATGGTTGGTGTTACTCAGGATCACAGTTCCTGAAGGATCGCTTATCCTTTCTGTAAGTGATGAAAGTGACATTTTAACGGTTGACAGTATTGGGCCGAGTCCATCGTGAAGGTCATTGGCAAATCTTTTTCTTTCGTTTTCCTCGGTGTTAATTATTGCATTCAGAACTCTTTTTTCAGTCCTCTGGCGGTCAACTTCAGCTCTCTTGAGAGAAGAAAATATTTCCCTGATGAGGATAACCCCGACAATGATCATGAATGAAACGAGTACTCCCAGCCATTCATCTATCATCTGCCATGAATATGAAGGTGATCCACGGAAGTATTCAAAAAACTGTATGATTTTACGAACAGCCATAAATACAAAAGACAGGGAAAGGAGGATCCATGAAAGACGGTATTTTGTCATTTTTATGAATCCAAGAGCTATGGTGGCTGCAAATATCTGCAGTACAATTGAAATTATAAGGGCAACAAGTCGGACCATGGCGAAGGGAATATTATAATACAAAAATAGCAGAATTTGTATAATGGCGCAATGGCATAACGGTACAATGACGCAGCGGCGCAACGGCATAACGGCTCAGTGGCACAGCGGCAAAGCGGCGTAACGGATTGGACATAAGTGCGCAGATTATATATCCTTTTTTCATTTACGCCAATGCGTCATTGTGCCGTTGCGCCTTTTTCTTACCTTTGACTGTTTTCTGATCAGGATATGAAGTTATTATATAATCTGGGGATACTTATTTTCAAGGCCGGCGGCTGGTTTATTTCTCCTTTTAATCATAAAGCCGGATTATGGATCAGGGGACAAAAGAACTGGTTTAAATTGTTAAAGGAGAAAATCAATTACGGAGATAAATATATCTGGATCCATTGTGCTTCATTGGGTGAATTTGAACAGGGGAGACCAGTTATTGAAGCGATTAAAAAAGAAAAACCTCATTGCAAAATTATCCTTACATTCTTTTCACCCTCCGGATATGAGATCAGAAAGAGCTACCACCTGGCTGACAATATATGTTATCTGCCCCCTGACACCCCCGGGAATGCTGAAAAATTTATAGGACTTATAAATCCAGAACTGGCAATATTTGTAAAGTATGAATTCTGGTATAACTATATTTGTGAGCTAAGAAGAAGGAGCGTTCCTTTGTATCTCATCTCCGGGATCTTCAGAAGAGAGCAGCATTTTTTCAGATGGTACGGATCATTTTTCCGTGATATGCTTGAGAAGTTCAGTATGATCTATGTTCAGGATATTCAATCAGCAGATATTCTTGCCGGTTTCGGTATAAGAAATGTCTCTGTTGCCGGTGATACTCGTTTTGACAGGGTCCTGCAGGTAGCCGGGAATACAAAAGATATCCTGCAACTGGAGATATTCAGGGGTGCTGAAAAGCTTGTCCTGGCAGGAAGCAGCTGGAAACCTGATGAAGAGATAATCTCGGGATATATAAATAATTATCCGGAAAGATTAAAATGGGTTTTTGCACCTCATGAGATCGGCAGTGAGAATATCGGAAGGATTGAGAAACTTTTAAAGGTGAAATGTGCCAGGTTCTCTGAATTCAATGAAGAAGCTTCTGATGCAAGGGTTCTGATAATTGACAATATAGGAATGCTCTCTTCAGCATATCGCTATGCGTATATTGCGGTTGTCGGAGGAGGTTTCGGGAAAGGGATACACAATATTCTTGAACCTGCATGCTGGGGGCTTCCTGTTCTTTTTGGTCCGAATCATTTGAAATTCCGGGAAGCTGCTGATCTGATTAGTCTTGGAGCCGCAAGATCATTTAAAACGTATGCTGATTTTGAAAGGATTCTGAACATAATGATCAATGATGGAATACAATACAAAAACGCATCTCATGCTGCAGGGAATTATGTTAAAGCAAATGCCGGTGCGACGGATAAAATTATACACGGAATTGCCTGAATTACTATTAACACTGCCTACTTATAATTTGTTAATAAGTAATCTTTTTTAAATTCTTATCTATCTTCCAAAGAGATGTAAATTGATGTCCCGGATTTAGCAAAAACATAATTTTGTTGCAATCAGACAATCAATATAATACAATAATCTTGTAAAAAAATTATTAATCCTTAATCCTAATTTTATGATGAAACAAATTAAACGCATGTTTACGGTGCTTTTGTTTCTGTTCATGTCAGTTCTGACGTTTGGGCAGGGGAAAACTGTTATAAAAGGCGCCTTAGTAGACACAAACGGTGAACCAGTTGCCGGAGCAAATGTTTATCTCAAGGGAACCATGGTTGGCACAGTAGCTGATTTCAAGGGAAATTTTTCCCTCGCAGCCAGCGAGTCCGGAGGACAAACTCTGGTGATTTCATTTATCGGAATGATCCCGCAGGAAAAGCCTGTAACTCTTTCCGGAGGTGAAATAGATATGGGTAATATAATAATGGGAAGTGATGCTGTAGGTCTTGCAGAAGTTACTGTTTTTGCTAACATAGCTGTTGACCGAAAAACACCCGTTCCGGTTTCAAACATTAAACCTGAAATTATTGAAACCAAGCTTGGAATGCAGGAATATCCTGAAATACTTAAATCCACACCGGGCGTTTATGCAACAAAACAGGGTGGAGCTTTTGGGGATTCAAGGATTAATATCCGCGGGTTCGATTCAAGGAATTCAGCTACAATGATTAACGGGGTTCCGGTAAATGACATGGAAAATGGCTGGGTATACTGGTCAAACTGGGCCGGTTTATCAGATGTTACAAGAACCATGCAGGTACAACGTGGCCTGGGTGCATCAAAAATTGCAATTCCTTCAGTAGGAGGTACAATTAATATTCTTACAAAAACCACTGATGCAGAAAAAGGAGGAAGTGTTTATTATGGCACAGGCAATGACAATTATTCAAAAATCGGGTTTACAGTTTCTACAGGATTAACCGAGAATAACTGGGCCTCAACTATTTCTCTTTCCAAGTCTTCCGGGAATGGGTTTGTTGATGGAACTCAATATGAGTCGTGGTCCTATTATTTAAATGTATCGAAACTGGTAAATTCTCATCACAGGCTTGCTTTGTCACTTTTCGGTGCACCACAGTGGCATGGACAGAGGAGCACACAGATGCGGATAGATACATATAAAAGTCCGCAGATCAACAGCATAAAATATAATTCTGACTGGGGGTATAAGAATGGTGAAGTTTTCTATATAAGAAAGAATTATTACCATAAACCTATGGCAATTCTGAATCATTTCTGGACGATAAATGATAAGCTGAATGTCTCAACAGCTGCATACCTCTCACTGGGGACTGGAGGCGGTACGGGATCACTTGGAACGAATAAATTTTATACAGCAAGCTATCTTGTTCAGGGGCAACCTGATATAGACAAGATAGTTGATGAAAATATTGCAAGTGGTGCACTGGGATCAGAGACAATCCTCAGATCATCTGTAAATAATCATTTCTGGTCAGGACTGCTTTCAACAGGAACCTACAAACAGGGTTGGCTTTCTGTATCAGGAGGAGTTGATCTGAGATACTATAAAGGTATGCATTACCAGGAGGTCGTTGATTTGCTTGGCGGAGATTATTACCTCGATGCAAAATCAGATATAAATCATCCTAATAAAGTTACATATGTTGGTGATAAAATTGCATATTGGGATGACGGACTGGTACTTTGGGAGGGACTTTTTGGCCAGGCAGAAGCTGACCTCGGAGATCTGTCGGCATTTATCGCTGTTGCAGCTTCAAATAAATCTTATTCAAGGATTGAATATTTTCTCGAACCAAATACTGATTGGGCTGAAGAATACTCAGGTACACAGGCTCCCTGGTGCAATTTTATGGGATTCAGTGCCAAAGGAGGTGCAAATTATAACCTGACAGGCAATCATAACGTTTTTGTAAATGCCGGATACTTCCAGAATCAACCCGACTTCAGAAATGTTTACTATAATTATGATAATAATGCAAACACTGAAGCACCGAATGAAAAAGTAATGTCGTTCGAACTCGGGTATGGTTTCAGAAGCAAGATCTTTTCAGCCAATCTAAATGGCTATTATACCACATGGAAAGATAAATCAAGGACATTAACCTACACCGTTGACGGAATTGACTATTTTGCAAGCCTTACCGGGATTAACGCACAGCATATGGGAGTTGAAATCGATTTCAACTCGCGTCCGGTGAAAAAGCTTTCTTTTGATGGGATGTTATCATTAGGAGACTGGAGATGGATGAATAATATTATAGATGCAAAATTCTTTGATGAAAGCAATAATCTTGTCTCCACACAGTCAGTATATATTAAAGATATTCATGTAGGTGATGCCGCACAGTTTACAGCTGCTCTGAATGCATCTTATGAACTGCTTGCAGGATTTAAAGTAGGTATAGATTATAACTATTATGACAAGTTATTTTCAAAATTTGATCCTGAATCAAGAACATCCGAACCTGCCGACGGAGTGAATATGGATGCATGGGAACTTCCTGCTTATAATCTTTTTGATCTCTTTCTCAATTATAACTTCGACCTTGGCAATTACAAAGCATCGCTTACCGGGAATATAAATAACGTATTCGATACCGAGTATATTTCTGATGCAAGAGATGGGGCAACACATACCTGGTCGGATGCGCTGGTTTACTATGGATGGGGAAGATCCTGGATCATAAGTCTCAAACTTAGATTCTAGAAATATATGGATAGTTGTTCAAAAATGATAAAAAGAAAATCAATGAAAAAAGCTATTTATTTTATAACAATATTATTACTCATCCTTACTTCATGTGATCCAATGACGGAGATATATGACGAAATGGATGCGAAGGATACAGGATATTCAAACAAAGTTGAATATACTCTGGCAACTGCTGATTATTCTACTGTCGGTACGCTTGCAAAAGTTTCAAATCCTGCTGATGCATCTTTTATTTCAACAAAAAAATACTTTAGTGATAATGTAAAAGCTGCAACCTATATACCAGCATTCCTGGCAGGTAAATATCCTGCACTGACTCTCGGTTCAAGTGCCCTGGTAACTTATAATTACAACGGTGCTTTACCGGAAGATTTACAGCAATACACTTCAGCTGAAACATACACTATTAGAAAAAGTGACTATAATAGTTTTGATGGGGTACTTCAGGCAACAAAATATTTTTCTCCCCAATATGCTCCGGAGGTTTATATCCCTGAGATTCTTGCTGATAATGTTACCTCTCCGTCAGCCGGAGACCTTTTACTTGTAACTTATGATTATTCAACAGGAGATCCATCGGTTGATTTCGCAAATGTTGCAGATGTCCCTCTCTGGCAGGAAAAATTTGATGCCACACTGGGGAAATTTACACCTTTCAGCATTACCGGAGATCAGGCATGGGTATGGTCTTCTTTTTCTCCTGACCAGTTTGCAAAAATGTCAGGCCGGGCCAGTAGTGTAAATTATGATAATGAAGACTGGCTTATTTCTGAATCCATTGACCTGACAGATGTGCCTGATGCCAGTTTAAATTTAAGGCAGACAATTAATTTTGTAGGTACATACTGGGATCAAACAAAAGTCCTTGTATCAACAAACTGGAATGGGACAAAGGATGGAATATCAACTGCAACCTGGATCACACTTGAAGGATATACTCTTCCTGCGGGCACAAATTATATTTTTGTTGAGTCAGGAAAGATTGACCTCTCTTCCTATAAAGATAAGACAATAAGCATAGCATTCAAATATATTTCAAATCCTGCAACATCAACTCCCACATGGGAAGTTGACAGGGTTGAACTGCTCGTCCCCGGAATCCCGGTTGTGGGATTGGCTCCGGAAACCTATAAGACTTTTTATAAATTCGACGGAAACAAATGGGCAAAAGCTGAAAAGCTTTACTATCTTAATAGTGTGGATTACAATGCAATGGGAGCACCGGGTACAAATGATAATTTTTCTTCATCTGTTCCTCCTCAGAATTATCTTCCGGCTCTGCTTAATAAATTATATCCGCTTGCAGGGCAGGATTTTGAAACGGTACTTGTTTACAAATATTATTCCGGGACTGTAATTACTCTTGCTGATAAATTTAAGTTTAATAATGGAGCCTGGACTTCATCCTATAATTACATTGAACCCAAAACATCCCAGTTCCTTTATTCAGAATCAGGATGGGTATTTGATCCAACAATTTCATTTACAATGGTATCAGCTGATTACCAGATGATAGTAAACTGGGTGAAAACAAATAAGGGAGCAAGTTATATCGACTCATACGGGACTCAGGAGTTTTACACGGGTGCAGGGTCCTATTATTCAAATTTTGACCTTCGTGCCGGGAAGTGGGATGCTGCAATATTTACAACGAAAGAAGATGCTGTCAAAGCGGCTATCGGGATAGCTCTGTTGCCGACTAAATTCCCAGCAGCAGTTGATAAGGTCAGCGGAATTGATGTTATGTATGTGGTTAATTATGCAACATACGATGGGGCTAATGGTAAATTCACCATGAAGTTCCAGTGTACAAAATCAGCACCGGATCCTGAATTTACTCTTGTTGCAGGACCATATTAGCTTTCTGTTTTAACAGATGAAAATGCAAAATGACAGGGGTGCTTGAAAAAGCACCCTTTTCTATTTATATGGATCATTTTCCAAAATAATTTCCAGACAATTTTTAATTGGCAGATTACTAAACACTTTCAAATCTGAATCACTTCAGACTATTACACCAGATTCTTCAAGATACTGAATATCAACGAGATTAATCTTGGTTAATAACTATGTTGTCAAATGTTAATAAACTTAAATTTTTTGTCTTGCATCAGGGGAAATGCTTACCTAATTTAGCAATTATCCGCTTTAGAAATCAGTGGTCGTTTAATCTCATTATAATCAGAGAATAACAGAATTATATTTCAATATATGGGAGATCTATTTGTCCAGGAGTCAGCTATCGTATCTGAGGAAAAAGAAGAACAGGAAGAATCCGATGCTCAGAAAACAGCTGTTGTGAAGGAAAGCAAAAAACCAGGGGAACATGGTAATGAAAGAGCTGTTTATTCTCATGAGGAGGCTGTGGATGCGAGTATAAGCTATTTCAAAGGAGATGAGCTTGCGGCAAGAGTATGGGCAAATAAGTATGCTTTGAAGGATTCTTTCGGGAACCTCTACGAGAAGACCCCGGATGATATGCACCATCGTCTGGCCCGGGAGATTCACAGGGTCGAGCTTAAATATAAAAATCCTCTGCCAGAAGAACTGATCTATAACGTACTTAAGGACTTCACCTATATTGTACCTCAGGGGGGACCTATGACAGGAATTGGCAATGAGTACCAGATCGCTTCCCTTTCAAATTGTTTTGTAATTGGTAACGATGGAACCTCTGACTCTTATGGCGGTATAATGAAGATCGACCAGGAACAGGTACAGCTGATGAAACGGCGCGGAGGTGTGGGCCACGACCTTTCACATATCAGGCCAAAAGGAACACCTGTACTCAACAGTGCTCTGACATCAACAGGTGTCGTCCCGTTCATGGAGCGTTATTCCAATTCCACCCGTGAAGTTGCCCAGGACGGAAGGAGAGGTGCCCTTATGCTTTCAATCTCCATCAAGCATCCCGATTCCGGGAAATTCATCGATGCAAAAATGGAATGCGGAAAAGTGACAGGTGCAAACGTTTCTGTTAAGATCACTGATGAATTCATGAAAGCGGTCGAAGCTAAAACTATTTTCAGACAACAATATCCGATAGCCTCTGATAAACCAAAATTTATTAACGATATCGATGCCAGCCAGCTCTGGGGTAAGATAATCCATAACGCATGGAAATCAGCAGAGCCCGGAGTACTATTCTGGGATACAATAATCCGTGAAAGTGTTCCGGATTGCTACGCTGACCTCGGTTTTGCAACAGTATCCACAAATCCATGCGGCGAAATACCATTATGTCCCTACGACAGCTGCCGCCTGATGGCAATAAACCTTTTCAGCTATGTAAATGATCCATTCACTAAAAAGGCAAAGTTTGATTTCGAACTGTATAAGGAACATGTTGGACTGGCCCAGCGGATGATGGATGATATTATTGACCTCGAGCTGGAAAAGATAGATTCAATACTCTCAAAAATTGACGGCGATCCTGAAGCCGATGAACTTAAGCGCGTCGAAAGAAACCTTTGGAAGAATATAAGAACGAAAGCAGAGGAGGGAAGAAGGACAGGTATCGGAATAACAGCTGAAGGCGATATGCTGGCTGCTCTGGGATTAAGATACGGAAGTGATGAGGCAACAAATTTTTCAGTTGATGTTCATAAGACACTTGCTCTCGAAGCATATAAATCTTCAACATACCTGGCAAAAGAAAGAGGTCCCTTCACAATCTATGATTCTGAGCGTGAGAAAAATAATCCATTCATACTCAGGATGAAAGAAGTTGATCCGGTAATGTACAATAATATGGTAAAATTCGGCCGGAGAAATATTGCTCTTCTGACTATTGCCCCGACAGGAACCACCAGTCTTATGACGCAGACCACCTCAGGGATAGAACCTATCTTCTCAGTCTTTTATAAACGAAGAAGAAAAGTAAATCCCAACGACAAGGATGTTAAAGTTACTTTCAAGGATGAGGTTGGCGATTCATGGGAAGAATTCAATGTCTTCCACCATAAGTTTGTCGACTGGCTGAACCTTAACGGTTTTGACCCGAATGAGGTTAACAGGATGGGTGACGAGGAGATTGAAAAGATCATCGCAAAATCGCCATATCATAAAGCTACTGCAAATGATGTTGACTGGATTGCTAAAGTAAAAATGCAGGGAGCGATTCAAAAATGGGTGGACCATTCAATAAGCGTAACAATAAACCTCCCGGCCGATGTCAGGGAAGAAATGGTAAGTGATTTGTACCTTACTGCATGGAAATCAGGCTGCAAAGGTGCAACAGTTTACCGCGATGGATCACGAAACGGGGTATTGATCACAGGAAAATCAGAGATTATCAGAGAAAGGCCAAAACGCCCCAAAGTCCTTGATTGCGATGTGATAAGATTTAATATCAGTGAGGAAAAATGGGTTGCTTTTGTAGGCCTCAAGGAGGGTCGTCCCTATGAGATATTCACAGGACTTGCTGATGAGGAGATATTCCCGATCCCGAAAAGCATCATAAAAGGGCAGATAATAAAAATCAAGAATGAAGACGGCAAGACCCGCTATGATTTTCAGTATACTGATAAATACGGATACAAGAAAACAATTGGCGGTCTGTCACATATGTTCAAACCAGAGTTCTGGAACTATGCAAAACTGATATCAGGAGTGCTGAGACACGAGATGCCGATTGCAGATGTTGTAACACTGATCCAGTCGCTTAATCTTGACAGTGAATCTATAAATAACTGGAAAAACGGTGTTGAACGGGCACTGAAGAAATACATTCCCAATGGGACCAAAGCAAAAGGGAAATGCGAATGCGGCTCAGATAACCTGGTGTATGAGGAAGGATGCCTGATCTGCAAAGACTGCGGCTCCTCAAAATGCGGATAAAAACCTGGCAGATCTGTTGAATGCAGCAGATCTGTAATCAAAAAAGATGTGATTAGCGTACTGCTCTGAGAAGCCCCCTGCGCAGCCAGGGTTTCCGGATCTTTTTGTCGTAATAATGTATCATGTAACCTTTTGCAGGTGTTACTGCGAATCCGTTATTTTCAAGTAGTAAACTGAAATCCTTCTCATCATTGTGTTTATGATAGGTGCAGAGAGCAATCTTCAGAGGGGTTTTACCTGAAATTGTTTCGCGGGCACCGTTTAAAACCTTTTGCTCAAAGCCGTCAACATCAATTTTAAGGAATGTGATTTCTTTCCCTGACTTCATTAACGTATCAAGCCTGATATTCTTCTTATCATCGGTATCTGAAACATATTTTCTGATTATGTCGACTTTCTCCTTCCACGGAGCAAAAGTTGCTTTAAGGGCTTCTATCCACTCGTGGTCATTCTCTATGAGGTAGATTTTTTTAACCTTTTCTATAACCGAAAGTGAAAAATTACCTTCAGCTGCACCGATATCTGCTATTTCATTATCCATTTCAGGATAAAAACTGTCTGACAGGTACCTGTGAGGACTCTCCGGATCCTGTTCCCTGGAAAGATCTGAATAAGCTCTCTGTATTCTTTTTTTTGACCATCTTTTTTTAAAATAGAGTTTTTTGCCCTCCTGGATCACATATTTCATTCCGTTGGAATGATCAGAAAATACTTCAATTTTTTCAGGAGAATAATTATGCGAAAAGAGGTAAGGAAATGTTGTAACAGGGTTGTTTTCAAGGTACTTCAGGATGTCCCTTTGTTCATCATTGACTTCATTTCCGGGAAGTGATGAGAAATGCACGAGAATCTTTCTGCGAAGATTCTTTTTCAGAATGATAGTTCTTAGTGGTTTAGGAACCAGAATCCTGTAGAACGGGAAAAGGTATTTATTCATTATAAAATTAGATTATATCCTATTATAAAAAAACTACCATGAAAGTTAAAGATTCCTCATTCCTCCGCCTCCGGCGGATTCATTCGGAATGACAGGGTATTTTTATTTCTAAGGGGGGAAGGAAGCAGGAGCGTTTCGCAGGAATTTTCCTTACTGTCTCAAATCTTGTTGGAAACGCTCCTGCTTCCTTCCCCAATCCATTAAACTCGACCTTGTCATTCCGAACAAAGTGAGAAATCTCATCATATTATAAACCAATCGGTCACAAAATGTTGTCATAAGTAGCTTCAGGAAGGAATCTTTATCTTATTTATAACTCTAACTCTATATCCATTTCATTTTATTACTCCCATCTCCTTTCCGATCTTGTCGAATGCTCTGATTGCCTTGTCGAGATGCTCAATTTCATGAGCTGCCGAGAGTTGAACACGTATCCTTGCTTTCCCTTTCGCAACGACAGGATAATAGAATCCTATTACATAGATACCTTCATTTAAAAGCTTTGCCGCGAACTCCTGGGATAGTTTTGCATCATAAAGCATTACAGCACATATTGCAGATTTTGTTGGTTTTATGTCGAATCCCAGTGCGGTCATCCTGCTGATAAAATACCCGGAATTCCTGTGGAGCTTATCCTGGAGCTCATTTGTATCGGTCATCAGATCAACCATTTTTATGCCTGCTGCAGCAACAAGAGGAGGTATTGAGTTTGAGAAAAGATAAGGACGTGATCTCTGCCGCAGAATTTCGATTATCTCTTTTTTCCCTGTTGTAAAACCTCCGATTGCCCCTCCAAATGCTTTTCCCAGGGTACCTGTAATTATTTCAACCTGACCCATGACATTAAAAAGCTCGGTAACACCACGTCCGGATTCGCCGACTACACCGGCAGAATGAGACTCATCAACCATTACCATGGCATCGTATTTATTCGCAAGATCGATGATCTTTCTCAGCGGAGCCACGTTACCGTCCATTGAAAAGACGCCGTCGGTTACAATAAGTCTGAACCGTTGAGCCCGGGCAAGCTTCAGCTGCTTTTCAAGATCTTCCGTATCTGCATTCTCATACCTGTATCTGACGGCCTTGCAAAGACGCACACCATCAATAATGGACGCATGGTTCAGGGAATCGGAGATTACAGCATCATCTTCGGTTAAAAGAGGTTCAAAGACACCTCCGTTTGCATCGAAGCATGCAGCATAGAGAATGGTGTCTTCAGTACAAAAGAATTTTGCGATTTTTGTCTCGAGCTCCTTGTGGAGATCAGTTGTTCCGCAGATAAAGCGCACCGACGACATACCGTATCCGTGATCATCAAGAGCCGATTTCGCAGCTTCTATAAGGCCCGGATTGTTTGAAAGCCCCAGGTAATTATTGGCACAGAAATTCAGCACCTTCTGACCGGTATCCAGCTCAATTTCAGCTCCCTGTGGAGAAACGATAACCCTTTCATTCTTATACAGACCATTGTCTTTGATTTCTTCAATGATCTTAGCCAGGTATTTTTGATAATCTTGATACATAATCAATCCTATAATTTAATCCTTTGCGCTCCTTTGTGACTCCCTTTGTGTCCCTTTGTGGTTAAATTTTTTTACCACAAAGTAACACGAAGTAAAACACTAAGTATCACAAAGGGAAATAGTTTAATTTAATCCCAGTTAAGGATTACTTTTCCGCAGTTCCCCTGTTCCATTGCATCAAAACCTTTCTGAAAATCATTTATATGAAAGCGGTGAGTAATGACAGGATTAAGGTTTATACCTCCTATGATCATCTGCTCCATTTTGTACCAGGTCTCCCACATTTCTCTTCCGTAAATTCCCTTAAGGGTAATGGCTTTAAAAATAATTTCGCTCCAGGGAACTTCAAAATTTGATGGAAGTATTCCAAGTAGTGAAATGCTTGAACCATTGTACATATTACTTATCATCTCAACAAATGCCCCTGGTGATCCGGACATTTCCAATCCAATATCGAATCCTCTCATCCCCAGCTTTTTAACTGCGTCTGATATTTTTTCTCCTTTTGAAGGATTGACTGTGAGCGTGGCGCCCATCTTTTTTGCGATTTCAAGGCGGTAATCGCTAAGGTCGCTGGCAACAATAAATCTTGCACCCGAAAATTTCGCAATTGCAATAGCCATGCTTCCGATAAGACCGGAACCGGTAACTAATACATCTTCTCCAAGGAGGGGGAATGAAAGAGCGGTATGTGTTGCATTCCCGAACGGATCCATTATTGCAGCCCATTCATCAGGGATTCTGGGGTCGAGAGGTACTACGTTTAAAGCCGGGATTTTAACAAATTCAGCAAATGATCCGTCAATATTTACACCTATTCCAATGGTATTCTCACAGACATGTTCTTTCCCTCGGCGGCAATTACGACAATGGCCGCAGGCGAAGTGTCCTTCTCCGGTAACTCTTTCACCAATCTTAAGATTTGTGACACCCGCACCCATCTTTTCGATGTACCCCATATATTCGTGTCCTATAACCATGGGTGTTTTGATAGTTTTCTGCGACCAGGAGTCCCATTCATAAATGTGAAGATCAGTTCCGCAAATAGCCGATTTTTTAACCTTAATTATAACATCATTGAGACCGGGTTCAGGAACAGGTACCTCCTGCATCCACAGACCTTTTCCGGGACGGGCTTTTACAAGGGCTTTCATCTTCTTCATACTTGCTTTTTTTAAAAGCTGTTTGCAATTAGAATGGAACACAAAGTTAATACAAATCTGTAGCAGAAAAGCTGATTTATGCCATACTATTATATATCGGGGTTTATCTATCTTTGTATTGTTTCAAATGAATTTTACACAGATGCAACAAGTACGAGTACGTTTTGCCCCAAGTCCTACAGGCCCTTTGCACATCGGAGGTGTAAGAACTGCACTTTATAATTATCTGTTTGCTAAAAAGAATAAAGGCACTTTTATTTTAAGGATCGAAGATACAGACCAGGGAAGGTTTGTTGAAGGTGCTGAAGAATACATAATGGAATCTCTTAAATGGTGTGGTATAGTTGTGGATGAGGGAATTACTGAAGGAGGTAAATATGGCCCATACCGGCAAAGTGACAGAAAGGAAATCTACAGGCAATATGCAGACATTCTGGTTGAAAAAGGAGATGCATATATTTCATTTGATACTCCTGAACAGCTGGCAAAACTGAGGAGCGATTCTGAAAAGGAAGGGGATACTTTTATTTATAATGCAGCTGCAAGAGTGAGACTTAAAAACTCATTGTCATTGCCTGAAGCTGAATGGAAGAATCTGCTTGCAACGGGTTGTCCTTACGTAATCCGTTACAAAATGCCTGTTAATGAGGATATTCATTTTGATGATATAATAAGGGGACACATAGTAGTAAACACAAATACACTCGACGACAAAGTACTTTTCAAATCCGACGGGATGCCCACTTATCACCTTGCCAATATCGTTGATGACCATCTTATGGAAATCAGTCATGTGATCCGTGGTGAGGAGTGGCTTCCTTCCCTCCCGCTGCATTTCCTGCTATATCGTTCATTCGGCTGGAATGCTCCATTGTTTGCACACCTTCCTCTTCTTCTTAAACCCGACGGCAAAGGGAAGCTTAGCAAACGCGATGGAGACAAAATGGGATTTCCGGTTTTTCCTCTTTTCTGGCCATATGGTGAAACTGCAAAAGGTTACCGTGAAGAGGGTTATTATCCTGAAGCATTTGTTAATATGCTGGCCCTGCTCGGATGGAATCCCGGAACTGAAAATGAGATCTTCAGTTTGGCTGAACTTATTGATGTCTTCTCGATTGAGAAAGTTCATAAGTCAGGCTCCAGGTTTGATCCTGAAAAGGCAAAATGGTTCAACCACCATTATCTTCAATGCAGAACTAATAACCAGCTTGCGCTTGAATTCCGAGATTTTCTGAGAGCTAAGGGATATCATCATGATATTGTCAATCTGGAAAAACTTGTGGGTATAATAAAGGAACGGGTAAACTTCGTAAAGGATATCTGGAAAGAAACAGATTTCTTTTTCAGGGGACCTGATAATTATGACGTTGAGGTGATCAAGAAACGATGGCAATCTGAGACTCCGGTGCAACTTCTTGAGCTGAAAGCAGTTCTGGAGAATATTGATGATTTTAGTCCTGCAATAACTGAATCGGTTGTTAAAGAATGGGTTGAAAGTAAAGGATACAATACCGGGGCCGTCATGAATGCTTTCAGACTTGTAATTGTCGGAGCATCGCGCGGACCTCATATCTTCGATATTATATCATGGATAGGGAAAAAAGAAACGCTTAATCGGATCGAAAGAGGAGTATCTGTCATTGGTAAACAATAGTAATGAAGCTTCCGGAAGCTGGCGATTATATTGATATTCATACACATGGGGCAACGGTTCTGCCAGGCATATTTTCCGTTGAGACGCTAATGGCCCACGAGGAAAAATTACCCGGGAATTACCCCGGGATAATATATTCATTTGGTATCCATCCCTGGTTCCTTGAAGAAAATAATCATGACCGGCTTCTGTCCAGGGTAGTTGATATGGTTGATAATCCCTTGATTGTGGCTATAGGAGAAGCAGGATTCGATAAAATAAAAGGTCCTTCTTCTGAACTTCAGCGGAAAACCTTTGAAGAACAGGTAAATATTGCTGAGAAACACAGAAAACCTGTTGTTATTCATTGTGTGAGGGCATGGGAAGAACTTCTTCAGGAGCATAAGAAGCTCAGCCCTGATATGCCATGGCTGGTACATGGATTCAGAGGGAAACCGGAGCTGGCAATGCAGCTGATTTCAAGGGGTATGTACTTATCTTTCTGGTTTGATTATGTTTTAAGACCCGAATCCTCGAAACTTATAAGAAGTCTTCCTGCTGATCGGATTTTCCTGGAGACAGATGGCTCAGGTGTCGATATCAGGGACATATATAATAAAGTATCAAATGATCTTGGTTTTGAATTAGAAATTTTCAAAGGACAAATACTGAGAAATTTCAATATCTTTTTTAACAATGGAAGGTAATAACCACGGGGGACACAAAGTTTCACGGAAAAGAACACAGAGTTGGTCTGTGTAAATCCGTAAGATCCGTGGTTAAAAAAAAGAATTATGGATGCTGATTGGCTGACAAGAACAGAGATGCTTCTTGGATATGAAGGTTTGAAGAAGCTTAAAGCTGCCAGAATACTTGTAGTAGGGCTGGGAGGAGTGGGTTCCTATGCTGCAGAGTTGCTTTGCAGGGCCGGAGTTGGTTCAATGACAATTGTTGACGGAGATAAAATACATCCGTCAAACCGGAACAGGCAGCTTCCTGCCCTGAAAAGCACGGAAGGGTCGTTCAAAGCAGATGTAATGGGAGCAAGGCTTCTGGACATCAATCCCGGACTTAACCTGACTGTGGTCAGGGAATATATCCGCGATGAAAGAATGACAGAGATCCTTGATGCAGGCTTTGATTATGTCGTTGATGCCATTGATACACTTTCACCAAAGATATTTCTCATATTTCATTCTCTTCAAAAGAAGTACCCTGTTGTAAGTTCAATGGGAGCAGGGGGGAAATTTGATCCGTTGAAAATAAGTATAACAGATATTTCCGGGACAACAGACTGTAATCTCGCCAGAATACTTCGTAAACGACTTCACCGGCTGGGCGTGAAAGAAGGTGTTACAGCAGTCTGGACACCGGAAGTAATTGATAAAACAAAAATTATCCCTGCTACCGGAGAACAGAATAAAGCCTCGATTGTCGGAACAGTTTCATATATGCCAGCTGCTTTTGGGATAGCATGTGCATCGGTTGTAATACGAGACCTGACAGGAGTTACAAGATAGATGTATGTGTCTCTTTGTGTTACTTTATGGTGCTCTGTGAAACATGAAAAAATCAGAGACTTACACAGAGTAACACAGAGAAGTCACAGAGTTCCACAGAGAAAATATTACTTGTCGTTATTAACAACAGGGTCCTCTGTAACCTGTTTTGCAGTATAGCCAAGCTTCTCAATGCTCTTTTTAATTTCTGCAGGATTGTTTTTATCCTTTTGATAAGTAACAGTAACCTCTTTGGTAGCGAGATCGCATTTCACATCTTTGATACCTTTTTCCTGTGGAATGTTAGTCATGATCTTATTAACGCAGTTATTACAGTCAATTGATGTTATGAATTTTACAGTTTCGGTTGTCTTGTTTTTATCCTGGGCTGTCAGGAGTGCAGGAACCACAACAAACAACATAGTAATGAACAGTTTCTGAAAAGTTTTCATAATTATTTTTTTTAAATGTTTATTGGTTTTATATCATATCTCTGTTAAAAAATATCCTGAATCCGGCATAAATTTTTCTGCCATGGACCGGACCCCAGATAAGGCTTGAATCGAAATAGTCACCAAACGGATTGTCAGCAGCTATTACCGGATTATGCTGCATGAAGTTTGTCAGGTTTTCGGATCCGATATAGACATTCCATTTTTTGAAATTCCTGGTTACCTGGACATTCATAATGGAATATGCATTAAAGGTGTTATTACGTCTGTATGGTTCGGGATTCGCTTCAGTTGAAGGGATCCTTCCGGGTCCGTTAAGCTGAAGTGTATAATCGAACTGCCACTTCCTCAGACGTGTCAGCCATGACGCCGTAAGGAGTCCCTTGTACCTGCTTGTTAGAGGCTTTTCGCGTACAACACCGTCAATAGTCATTTGAACGTTGTTCCAGCGGAATGCTGCCAGCAGGTCAAAACCATCGGTAATCTGGCTTGAAGCTTCTATCTGCAGGACATTTGAGTAAGACTTGCCAATGAGGTTATAAAATTGCACTTCATTTACATCCGCATCCATATCGGTTATTATCTGGCTGATAAAATTTGTACGGTAGGCTTCACCTGAGAGCTTCAGAACCTTACTCCCGACAGGTAAATTTGCAGTCAGGCTGACCCCTGTATTCCAGGCTTCCTCTATATCCAGATTATTTGGTATTAACATTTTACGGCTGCTTGCAAGGAGAAATGCATTTTCAGCGAGTACATTTCCAGCACGGTATCCTTTGCCGGCTGAAAACCTCAGGGTTAATGCCGGGTTTATAACATATCTCATATGCACCCTGGGGGTTATCAGCGTGCCGTACAGATTATGGAAATCAGCTCTTATCCCTGCTACCACAGTTAATTTTGCACTGTCTGTATAAGTGTACTGAGCAAATAAACCCGGGACTGACTCATTTCTTCCTAAGGTGAGTGCGTCAAGCTGTTCGTCATAAAGATCGTATTTATAACTAATGCCGGCATCAATGCTATGTTTACTTAACCCGGGATTCCACTGATACAGCAGATTTGAATAGTAGGTTTTTTGTGTCCCGTTGTACATTCTTGCTCCGAAGTAAGAATTCTGACTATGTAAAGCAACATTCTGGATCCAGCCGATTGACATATTCTGATATTCGCCAAAGACACTTCCAACTTTACTGAAACCTTCGAATCTTTCCGCTTTTATTTCTATTCCGAAACCATTAGTCCATGTATCTTGATTCTCAGGCTGATAACCGAACTGACCACCGATCCTGTCTTCTTTCAAATACTTAATTCCGGTTCGAAATGTGAAATTTCGGGTCATATAATCCCACCTGTTGAAAAAGTTATATTGCTTAATATCAGGTTCATCCCTGAAGCCATCTTTGTTATGATCACCGGTGCTGTTCTGAAGTTCGGCATGAGCCAGGATCATTGTACTCCACCGGTCACTAAGCAGGACTGAAGCGTTGGTATTAACTTCCTGTCTGCCAGCATCGCTTATGAATCCATTCATGTAGAACTTTTCACTTGTTCCGGGTTTTTTATATTCGACATTTATCTGACCTGCCATGGATTCATATCCATTCCGTACAGATGAGGTTCCTTTGGATATCTGGATGGATTCCATCCAGGGACCGGGTATATAATTGAGTCCGTAGGCTGTATTAAGCCCATAGACTGCAGGAATATTTTCAGTGAGGATCTGTGTATAGCTTCCTGCAAGACCCAGTAGCTGAATCTGTTTTGCACCTGTTGCAGCATCAGTATAGTTGACATCAACAGATGCATTTGTTTCGAAACTTTCCGAAAGGTTACAGCATGCTGCCTTGCAGAGCTCGGCGCCGGTGATGTTTACTGTCATAATTGGATCCGCTCTGTTTATATAAGTTCCTGAAGATCTGCCTAAAATGACTATCTCGCTCATTTCTTTTCCCTGTGTCAGGGAATGTTTTATATATACATCTTCTGGCTTAATTGTCAGAGTGTCGGTTTTGTAACCCACAAAACTGACCACCAGCTTATCAGTTTGCTTTATACGTTTGATCTTGAAATATCCGGCAACATTTGCAGATGTTCCAGTTGTTGTTCCTGCCCATACTAAATTTGCACCCGCAAGTCCGAGTTCATCAGCGTCATCAGCATCAAAAATCTTCCCCTCCAGATTATTCTGACCTGCCAGTAACAAAGGGACCAGTATGATGCCAATTGCCAAAAAATATTTTTTCATCTTATCCTGTTTAATGTTGAAATAATAAAAAACACATTGTACAGAAAACTGTACAGGGGTCTTAAGCAAATAAAAACAGGATGTCAGATCAGGAGATAAACTGGCAGTTAACTGTGATCAGATAACGGCCGCCATGTTTATTTTGAATATCATGAGGGAGAATTATCTCCTCATTTATTTTACTGCTAAGAGATACAGAATTGAAAAATTCTGATTCTGCCGGGACAGAGACAGGTTCCTGTAAAACAGGTGTATAATCGGTAAGCTTTAATTTTTCAACTTTGAAATGACAGCAGGTCCCTTCGACTGTTATAGAACCTTCTGGTGTGCAGTGATTCTCAGCCGCTTCACAACAGTGGTCCTCAGGTTCTGCTGAAGACAGGAATACTCCGGATTTCATTGAAAGATCTCCGCAGGCAGCGCAGTTGTGAATAATTATTGTAATACCAGTACTCCCGATCAGGAAAGCGAATCCAAAAAGTATTGAAAGCACCGGTAATATGAATCTTCTGTTTTTCACAGCAGGCAAATATATTAAAAATAATATTACATAATAGAAACAGATAATAATTACAATTGTTCATTTGAAAAATGCATGTTAATTTTTAATATTGAAACCGAAAAATCAGCCTGATAAGCTAAACACGGTAAATATACCGGGTTGTTAAGAACTTATTAAATACTTCTTTTTAAAAATATAATAAGCCGGTATCCCGATTGCCACTGTCAGTAAAGCTATTGATGATTCAAGCGGCCTTTCGAGAAAAGAGAGAACAAGGATCAGTAATCCGGCTATAACATATATTACCTGTGTCATGGGAAATCCCTTTAACCTGAGCGCTTCAGTATTGTTTTTTCTGAGTATAAAAACGCCCATTACCGTCAGAATTGGGAAAATACCCAGTGCAAATCCCATATATGTCAGAACCTGCTCAAATGTACCAGATAATACCAGGACGACAGAAATTATGCACTGAAGAAGTATTGAGTTGGAAGGAACACCGAATTTCCTGTGTACTTTAGCTGCTGATTTAAAAAACAATCCATCCTTAGCCATTGAATAATAAACTCTTGGTCCGATTATTATAAAAGCACTTAGAGAAGATAAAAGAGCAAAAGCTATCAGGAGGGAGAAGAGAATGTCCCCCGATTTTCCGAAAAGATTACCCATGGCCAGTCCCCCTACCGGGATGACACCTTTCATTTCGTCAGGTTTAATTCCATATACAAATAACAGGTTAATCCCCAGGTAAAGTATTATCACAACACCAGTACCATAAAGAAGAGACCGTGGAAGAGTTTTAGAAGGATTCTTTATCTCAGCTCCCAGGTAAGTTGATGCATTCCATCCGCTGTAAGCAAACATGATCCACATCAGTGATAGTCCAATGGTCTTCCAGCCGGCAAGGCCGGAAGCAAGCCTGCCCCCTTCATAAAAGTTGCCGAAATCTCCTTTTCCTGAAGCAAAGCCCGAAATTAAAAGGAACAAAATAAGGGCTACTTTAAGAACAGTAAGGAGATTCTGGATTCTTGCCCCATATTTAATTCCGCGGTAATGAATAGAGGTGAATATCAGGATAATACCGACTGCAATAAGTTTCCCTGTTATTACCGGGCTCAGGATCCCTGCTTTATAAAGGGATTCCGGCAAACCGGGTACTGCTCTGCAGAAATATTCGCTGAACCCGAGTGCTGAGGCTGCAATTGGAGCTGAGAATCCTACAAGGAAGGAGACCCAGCCACTTAAGAAACCCAAAACCGGATGATAAAGTTTTGAAAGAAATAGATATTCGCCTCCCGCTCCGGGCATTGCTGCTCCCAGTTCTCCGTAAGCGAGGGCTCCGCACAGTGCAATTATTCCTCCTGCAGCCCATAAGGCAAGCAAAAGCATTGGATCATTCAATCCTGACATCAGGAGGCCTGAAGTGGTGAAGATTCCGGCCCCTATCATATTGGCTATGACAATATTGGTGGCAGGGAAAAGTCCAACCTTTCTCTGCAGATTTTCTTCAGCCATGGAAAGAGAGGATTAATTAAGGTTTTTTAATTGACAGTTAATATAGTAACTTTATTCCTAATATTTAGCAAGAAACAGGTACATCAGCCTTAATTTCGAAAATTCGGATCAATATCCGTAATAATTGAAATAGAGATATCAACAAAGCAAAAAAATTATAACTTGTTGTCGTTAAGAGTTAACATAACAACAAATAAAAATGAATTTTTCAGACTTTATAACAAATAACGGGAAACGGGTGAATAAGGAAGCTTTTATTCATCTTGTCAGGGTTTCGAAAACCGATGGGAAAATTAATAAAGATGAACTTGCGCTTCTTCACAAGGAGGGTAAGAAATTCGGACTTACCGATCCGGAAATAGACAGGCTCATTCATTCAGAGAGGGCGCATAACTATATACCTCCATATTCTCTTGAAGAGAAATTTGAGCATTTATATAATATTGCTGAAATGATCCTGGCCGATGATATTGTAAAAGATAAGGAATTAAAAATGATCAGGAGGTTTGCTGTTGAGGCAGGGTTTGAGTATTCAAAGATAGATGCAATGGTATCGTTACTCCTTGAAGGGGTTAAAAATAATACCGGGGAAGAAGAACTTTATAAAAAATTTAAAAAAAGCATTCTTCACTGACGTATTTGCATTTAATTATGATTCTGATTTCCTTATCAATTAAAAATTTCATAACTTGTAAGGATAATTACCTGATCTGTAACTTAAATTAACATAACTTGAAAAATGAGAATCCTAATTACCGGGTTTGTTGCATTTGTGATCTGGTGTTTTATTTCGGCATGGCTTTATAATGACAAGCTTTTGCCTGTTATTAAAGCACCGGTTCCGGTTGCGGCAATACCTGAAAATCAGACTAATGAGGCAGATTCTTTAATGAAACTTAAAGCAATGATGCCAAAGGACCTTCAGATCTACTTTGAATTCAATGATGCAAAATTCAAACCTGATCCGCAAAACAATAACAGTATTGCCGAATTAAGAGCATGGCTGGAAAAATATCCATCTTCAAAACTTTCTGTCACCGGGCATACCGACCTTGTAGGAACTCCTGAGTACAATATGAATCTGGGGATGAAGAGAGCCCAGGTAACAGGAAAATACCTTGAGGGACTTGGAATAAGTGCAGAGAGGATCGTGACAGATTCGCAGGGTGAGAATATGGCAACTTCTGATTATGTCACAAAAGAAGGCAGGGCAAAAAACAGAAAAACAGTAATTTCAATAAAAATGCAATAATATGACACTATCATTAATACAACTAGCACAATCTGTAACCGGTGCAGTCATTACAATAATTGCACTGCTACTTGTTGCAGCAATAATCGGGTATCTTACAGCATGGTTCTATGCCAAATCAGTATATACTCCGATAATAAAAGGGCTTGAAGCAGAAAAAGAAGATCTGCTTAAACAGGTTGCCGGTCTTAAAGAGGATGTAAGGAAACTGAATAATACAGTTGAAAACCTTAACGGGAAGATAAACAAACTGGAGGGAGAAATAGCAAAGAAAGAGCAGGAGATTAAAGAGCTTTCAAAGAAGATTAAAGAATAAGCGGCCTGATAGTATTCAAAAGTGCATTTTTCACATATGGAATGAATTAATCCGATCTGTCAGATGGTTATAATCGGATATAAATTGTTTGTGCCTTTTCCTAAAGGCCAATCAGGAAAAATCAGAGATTTATGAAGAAGATCTTTCCTCCATTACAATGGTTGCCGGATTATGATATTAAAACAATGGGAGCCGATGCTGTTGCCGGCATTATGCTGACTGCATATGCAATTCCGGTGTCCCTGGCATATGCAACACTGGCCGGATTGCCACCCCAGTATGGTATTTTCGGATATCTTCTCGGAGGTCTGTTTTATGCAATGTTTGGAACAAGCCGGCAGCTTGCAATCGGGCCCACTTCAGCAATATCCATGGTAATCGGGCTGACACTTGCAAACTTATCCGGAGGGGATCCGCAACGCTGGCTCGACCTGGCTTCCCTTACCGCTGTCGTCCTTGGCGGGATGAGCCTTCTGGCTTATATTCTGCGTCTTGACAGCATAATAAATTTCATCAGTGAAACGGTCCTGACAGGATTTAAAGCAGGTGCTGCACTGACAATTATGATGACGCAGCTGCCAAAAATGTTCGGTGTACCAGGGGGAAGTGGCAGCTTTTTCCATCGTTTTGCAGAAATCGTCAGACAGCTGCCTGATACAAATTATTATGTGCTTGTATTCGGACTTATTGCTTTTATTCTGATACTGCTGGGAGAGAAGTACTTTCATGGAAAACCGATTGCCATTTATGTGGTAATCCTCTCGATTTTATTGATTTCTTTCACTCCACTGGCTGACCATGGTTTTAAGACAGTGGGACTGATTCCCGCCGGACTTCCAAAACTTCATATACCCCATCTGAACATGGCAGACATTCAAAGCGTTATGTCTCTGTCATTTGCATGTTTTCTGCTTGCATATATTGAAAGCGTATCTGCCGCAAGGACCATTGCACAGAAAAACAATTACGAAATAAATCCTCACCAGGAACTGCTTGCTCTTGGAGTCGCAAACCTTGCAACCGCCCTTGGGAATGGTTATCCGGTCAGCGGAGGATTATCCCAGTCGGCAGTCAATGATGAAGCCGGTGCAAAGACTCCTATGGCACTCGTATTTACTTCGGTATTTATAGGGATCTGCCTTTTATTCCTGTCAGCATTATTGAAAAACCTTCCGACAGTAATCCTTGCCGCAATAGTCTTTGTGGCCGTTGAGAAACTGATCAACATCAAAGAATTCAGACGCATGTGGAAGGTAAACAAATTCGATTTTGTAATAGCATTGCTGGCTGGATTAAGCGTTATTGCATTCGGTATCCTTCAGGGGGTTCTTATTGGCGCGCTTGCTTCACTTCTGCTTATTATAAGGTTTGTATCCAGCCCTCATGTTGCATTCCTGGGCAGGATCCCGGGGACGGAAAGATTTACGGATCTTAAGCGCCATCCCGATAATATAGTACTGCCTGGAATTCTTCTGTTCAGAGTCGAAGCCCCGATAGTCTATTTTAATGTCAACTATATTTACTCCCGCGTATGGCCGGTTATCTCAAAGGATATCTCAACACTTAAAATTGTGATATTCGATCTCAGCACATCGGCATATATTGATTCAAGCGGAGCCCGGCTTATTAAAAAGTTTTATTTCAACCTGGAATCAAGAGGAGTTATTTTTAAGGTGGCTGAAGCTCATTCAGAAGTACGCGATATTCTGAGGTTCGAGGATGTTGAACATCTGCTGGGGCATGTCAGCCGCAGGGATTCAATTCATGATGTTATTACCAATACCCTGACCGAAGCAGAGATGCGTGACAAAATAAGGGAAGAATCTATTTAATAATCCTCAATTTCTGAATGATACTCCTGCAATGACTTTACTTTGTACTCGCCGATTTGCCTCTCTCTGATACCCTTCGTCGAAGAGAGAGCAGCAGAAGTGGTGGTAATATAAGGTATTTTATACTTTATTGCACTCTTTCTGATATAGGAATCATCATATTCGCTGAGACGACCCGCAGGAGTGTTTACCACCAGGTTTATTTCTCCGTTCTTGATTGCGTCAACAATATTGGGTCTGCCCTGATGTACTTTCAGGATAAGACTGGCTTCAATACCGTGTTTTGCAAGAAATTCCCTGGTTCCTCCTGTCGAAAGAATTGTAAATCCCATATCTCTGAAGTTCCTTGCAGTTTCAATAATACGCTCCTTATCACGGTCAGCGATTGTAATTAATACAGTTCCCCTTATAGGCAGGGGAGTCTGAGTTGCCTCCTGTGATTTAAAAAATGCCATTCCATATGAATCTGCAAGTCCAAGCACTTCGCCTGTTGAGCGCATTTCAGGACCAAGAAGCGGATCTATTGCTGGGAACATATTAAACGGGAATATTGCTTCTTTTACGCCATAATGATTGATACTCCTCTTCTTCAGTTTAAAATCAGATAGTTTTTGCCCGAGTAATATTTGTGTGGCAATGGTAGCCATGGAGATATTGCAGACCTTTGAAACAAGAGGTACTGTTCGTGAAGCCCTTGGATTTGCTTCCAGAATATAAACAGTATCCTCATATATGGCATACTGGATATTCATCAGCCCGACTACTTTAAGTTCAATTGCGATCCTCCTCGTATAATCATAAATTGTTTTTTTATGATCTTTGTTTATTACCACAGGTGGAATTACACATGCTGAATCTCCTGAATGGATGCCTGCATATTCAATATGCTGCATCACTGCAGGAACAAAAGCATCAACTCCGTCCGAAATCGCATCAGCTTCTGACTCAATGGCATCTTCAAGGAATTTATCAAGTAGCAATGGCCGGTCGGGAGACACCCCTACGGCTTTTGCAACATATTCCTCCAGCATTTCTTCATCAAGAATAATTTTCATCGCCCTGCCTCCCAGAACATATGAGGGTCTGATCATCAGGGGATAACCTATTCGTTCTGCAATGGAAAGAGCTTGTTCAAGATTGCTGGCCATACCGGATTCAGGCTGGGGTATCCCAAGCCTGGTAATAACATGCCGGAAACGGTCACGATCTTCAGCAAGATCTATTGTTTCAGGGGTTGTCCCCAGGATTTTAACCCCCGCTTCTGCAAGTTCTTTTGCAAGATTCAGCGGTGTCTGACCGCCAAACTGAACTATCACACCTTCAGGTTTTTCCTTCTCGTAGATGCTTAAAACATCTTCGGTTGTGAGAGGTTCAAAATATAGCTTGTCTGATGTGTCATAATCTGTCGATACTGTTTCAGGATTACAGTTTACCATTATCGATTCAAATCCTGCGGCACGTATTGCAAAAGCGGCATGAACACAACAATAGTCAAATTCGATACCCTGCCCTATCCTGTTGGGGCCACCACCCAGCACCATTATCTTTTTCCTGTTGGTCACAGCTACTTTATCTGGAGCATTATAGGTCGAAAAATAATATGCAGCATTCTCGACACCACTCACCGGCACAGGTTCCCAGGCCTCTGTCAGCCCGAGAGATATCCTCCCTGCCCTGATCTCTTTTTCAGGAATACCCAGTAACTTTGATAAATATTTGTCTGCAAATCCATCCTTTTTTGCCCTTATCAGAACTTCATCAGGCGGGATCCTGCCTTTATAAGCAAGAATCTTCTCTTCCTCTTCAACAAGCTCCTTCATCTGTGTAATAAACCATGTCTTTATATGGGTTTTTTTGTGGAGCTCCTCTATATCTGCACCTTTACGCAATGCTTCATACATTATGAACTGCCGTTCGCTTGATGGATGAGTAAGCATTGTCATCAATTCATCGAGAGGTTTCCTGTTGAATTCTTTTGCAAATCCCAATCCGTAACGGCCTATTTCAAGTGACCGGATAGCTTTTTGCAAAGCCTCTTTGTAATTTTTGCCAATGCTCATTACCTCTCCTACAGCCAGCATCTGTGTGCCAAGCTTATCCTCAAGGCCTTCGAATTTTTCAAAGGCCCACCGTGAAAACTTAACTACAACATAATCACCGGAAGGTGTATATTTATCAAGAGTTCCATCACGCCAGTAAGGTATTTCGTCGAGCGTAAGTCCTCCTGCAAGAAGAGAAGATACAAATGCAATAGGAAATCCTGTTGCCTTTGAAGCCAGGGCTGAAGAACGGGAAGTACGGGGATTTATTTCAATTACTACCACCCTGTCGGTTTCAGGATCGTGAGCAAACTGAACATTGGTCCCGCCGATCACTTCAATTGCATGGACAATGTCGTAGGAGTATTTCTGGAGGCGTTTCTGAAGTTCGGAGCTGATTGTAAGCATGGGAGCAGTACAAAAGGAATCACCAGTATGAACCCCCATTGCATCAACATTCTCGATGAAACAAACTGTAATCATCTGATTCTTAGCGTCTCTGACTACTTCAAGCTCGAGCTCTTCCCACCCGAGTACGGACTCTTCGATAAGAACCTGGGTTACAATGCTGGCCGAGAGTCCCCTGCTGGCAATTGTCCTGAGTTCCTCAACATTATATACCAGGCCGCCACCTGTTCCACCCATCGTATATGCCGGTCTGATAACCACAGGATATCCCAGTTCTGCAGCTGCTTTCTCAGCATCTTCAACAGTATTAACAGCGATGCTTTTTGGCATTTCAATGCCAAGACGATTCATAGTTTCCTTGAAAGCTATCCTGTCTTCACCCCTTTCAATGGCATCGATATTAACGCCAATTACCTCTACGTTATATCTGGCAAGGATACCTTTTTTTGCAAGGAGAGAGGAGAGATTAAGGCCTGTCTGACCCCCGAGGTTTGGAAGCAGGGCATCGGGGCGTTCCTTTTTTATAATTTCTGTAAGAGCATATTCATTTAGCGGTTCAATATATGTTGCATCAGCTATACCCGGATCAGTCATAATTGTTGCCGGATTTGAATTGACCAGGACAATTTTATAACCAAGCGAACGAAGCGCTTTGCATGCCTGTGTTCCGGAATAATCGAATTCACAAGCCTGTCCAATGATGATTGGTCCTGATCCGATAATTAATACTTTCTTGATATCCTCGCGACGTGGCATAATCTCTTATTTGTGGATTGAGACCTTTCTGTTACTAATTATTGGACCTACAATATAGAAAATCAAACCAGAAAGCAGAAACAGGATGATAATAAACAATTAAAAAGATATAAACCATCCGTACAGATGGTTAACCTGGCGGAGACCCGCCTGGTTATATCTGCTATTTTTAAGTTAATTCTAATACTTAAGGACTATATCCTTTTCTTTGGATTAATATTTAACAGCACCCGGTATTTTATTTCACAGGTTATTTATACAGCTGGATAAAGTAAATACTTATTTTCTGATGATTCCTTTTCTATAAATGTGATTATTTGATTTTATAACCATAAAATAGCTCCCGGATGGAACATTATTCAAATCCATTTGAAAAGGATTCTCATTTACAGCTTTCTTAATAATTTCTCTTCCATCTAAACTATAAAGGGAAATATTCACTGTTTTATTATTCATTTCAGGTAGAATAACCCTCACTGAGCCTGAAGTGGGATTAGGGAAAATTTGCAGACCATCATCCTTAATCTGTTCTGTAGTTCCTGTTGATAGTGAAAGGTCAACTATCCAGACACCATTTGAGATTGTTCCCAGGAATGCTTTATCTCCAATCATCTGAATACTATTGACAACTATTCCTCTCTGCCATTCACCTGCATTATGGGTAATTGTCCAGTCAACACCACCATTAGTGCTTTTATATAAACCGGTATTTGTAGCAAGCAGCCAGATATTGTTACCAATGTATTTAAGGCAATTTGCCAGATAATCAACCGGAAGTCCTGTTGCATTTATTTCAGACCACATACCTGAAGTAATATTGTATAAGTAAAGTTTGTCAATGCCGTTACCCATCATTCTGTCTCTCACAGCAAATATTGCTTTATTGTTTGCTGCATCAAAATCCATCATAGGCCCGCCTTTATCCCAGTTTCCGGATAACACCCTCTTAATTAAAAAACTACCATTAAATATACCAGTGTTTAAATCGGAAAAACTCATCCCAAAACTATTTGCCCTGTAAACATTATCAAAATCATCCCAATTATCGTTACCAAAAAACGCGAATAAACAAGTCTCCGGACCTTTTAAATAGATTCTCCAATTGGTATTCTGAATTGCTGGTTTTGCCCAGGAACTGCCATTATTAGATGAATTAATTAAAACGTATTGAAAACTAACGGTGTCTAAATAATTTACAAATAGCCTTGATCCGCATATCCCGGCAAATGAATACTCTTCTCCCTTATCATAAGGGGCAGGAATTGGTTTCGAGGTCCAGGAGGTACCATAGTCAGTTGATTTATATAGATGAATAGCATTCGAAAATGGATCTGACTGTACAAATGAAAAAAGAGTATCCTTAACCTGTGTAATTTCGTTTACAAAATAGGCTATTCCTCCAAAGCCCGGGATCCCGTTATTGCCAGCACTCCAATTCATACCTTCATTAGCTGACAGTATTAATCCATTAATTTCTCTGGAGAACAGGAGGGAATTTCCTGATCTTGTAAGGTTTCCGGCATAAGTAGCATTGTACTGAGTCGCATTCGACGACCAGGTAGTTCCTCCATCTGAAGAAACAAGGATTTGGTCATCAAGCCAGTTGCCGATAAATCCATTTGCAGAAACCTGAATAATATTTCCAATCATCGGTAATGATAATCCTGTTGCAGTAAGTTCTGTAAATATGGTGCCCTGGTCGGTGGATCTGTAAAATTTCATACCAAGTGTTTCGGACATCGCACATACAAAAATTACATTATCTGTTACGGAAAAACTCATTAAAGAATAGTTGCCTGGAATCTTCCCGGATGAAATATCACTCCATGTATCTAAAGTGAAATCATATTTAAAAAGCAAGTTATCTCCGAGAAAAAATAAATTACCTGCAGCATCCCCGTCAACTTCATTATCTCCGTCAAAGAAACCTCCTGATCCAAGACCTGTAGTTGAAACCGGGAGAAGGGTATTTCCATCACTTGTATAGAAAAGTTTTTCATTTAATACTATATATAGTCTGGAATAACCCTGGAAAAAGAATAATTTACATTCCCAAACTTCCCAATTAGTCCATAGTACAGCTTTTGGTGTCCATGAATTACCATCTGTTGAAGAATATAAGCGGCCTTCTCCGGACGAATAATCAGCACCGGCTGCAAACAGAGTTCCGGGAAGTTTACCGATCGAGAGTGGGGTCCAGGAGGAAAATGTTAGAGGTGTCCACGTACCTCCTTCGTCAGTACTTTTATAAACATTTTGAGAAGTACTGCTGTTAGTCTTTGCATATAAGGCAGTTCCAATTTTAAGAATCTGATCACAACTGACAGTATTTGGGTCAAAATTCTGAGTTATATTTGTCCATGTCTGTCCCTCATCAGCAGTTTTAAATATTCCGCCATTAGTGGCTACAAAAACAGAGGTTGATGAGAGTAGAGTATAATCTTCTATTTCACCGCCAAGCATTAAAGGATTAGTGATCTGGCTGACCTGACTTTGCAAAGTAAAACAGAGTAACAATCCGAAGATAAATAAGTAATTTCTTTTCATTTTAAGGTTGTAAGTGTTTATCGTGCTAACTCCGCACTTTTAGTTTATTTATGTTTATTCTTTTATGCCAATATAAGTTTGGTAAATAAGGAATTGCAATTAAAATATATTGCACTCAAAGTTACTGCTTTCCTTTGCTATTTATGGTAAAAGATTGAACTTTATATCCTTTATAATGACCCATTTGTCAAAAACCAGATAGATTTAAATTAGTTTTCAGGGAAGTTCACATGAAATTGTAAAACAGGTACCATTAACCACATCATGCCGGTCAGGTTACTCAAAGCATACAAAACTGAACAACAAGCCTATAACTCGGGTTTATAGATCGTAAATTGATATGGCCACCTTTGGTCAGGGTCAATTTCTTTTTCTCCCTGGTGGGGATTAAATTAGAATTACTGTTTTAAATTGAAGACCTGAGTTATTGATAATCCAGAGGGATTTATGTCTGAAGTCTTAACAGTCAGAACAAGACCGTTGTCTGAAAGAGAGTAAGATGTAGTACTACCGTAAACATCTGTACCTACTGTTCGTGTGCTTTTTGTTGTAAGAGTTTTATTGTCAGGTGACCAATTGGCAAGTTCCTTATTTATACCGCCCTCTTCCTCTTTACTTACCTCTTTCCCGTCAAGGGTGAAGGATTTCTCATGCGAAGTAACTTCCTGACCGCTCTTATCAGAAAATGTTGTTTTAATGGTTATTGTTTGAGAAGTCTGTGTAATATTACATGTTACATTAAATTCTTTATAAAAATCATCACTTTTTTCAGTATCCTGTGCCCAGACTCCTGAAAAGTCTGCCGTAGTTTGAGCATATAGGGCTGATGCATAAAAAATCAGTGATAGAATTAGAAACGATTTGAAAATCAAATTGTTCCTGCGATTAAGAAATCCATATTGTGTCATATTTACTAAGGATTAATTGTTTTAATTGATAATTCAGAATTCTAAGATAGTATTTTTTTATTAATCTGAATGTAAAACTAAAAAGCCGGAAGCCGAGACCATAAAGTTGGAATAACTTCCAGCAGAGCCGCTATATTCACCTGGAGTACAAATACCATTGACCCAAACACAGGCGATTGGAACGAAGGGGAAATTGTCGGCAAATTTATCCAGACAGCTGTAAAAAGAAATAATCTGACAGAGTGGTGCCAACAACCGGGTAGCAGAACGTTACGTGATTGCAGATTTTTCATCTTCCGGAGGTCTGGCTCTCCACCAGCTTGCCAAAGCTGAACCGGTCACATTCATTAAAGGACCGAAGATAGCCGGGGCAAGTCCAACTGTAGCTATTTTCCCCATTTGAAGAGCTAGTCCTGAAGCCAGCCCCCCGTTTTGCATACCAACTTCAAACGCAATTGTACGTCTGTCTCTTTCAGGCAATCCCAGCAACCAGGAAACTGTATAACCAAGTCCGTAACCGGTGATATTATGCAAAAGGCTGGTTATAATAAGAAAGGCTCCAACATTAAGCAGACTATTGTGGCCGGCAGCTGTAATAATTGTTATGATTACGGCAATTCCTGCCATTGAGATCAATGATAATATTTTCCCCAACCATGCATTGTCTCCTTTAAGCAGATACCGGATTATTATAGCACCAATCATTGGCAGGAAGTAAAACCAACACATTGATCTGGCAAAGTGTGTTATCAGATCTGTCGTTCCCGCATTCATTACTTTCATGAATACCATATTAGTAAGGAAAATGAAAACAAGGTAGGATGTCATCTGTATTATTCTTGATCTCTTGCTTTCCTTTCTGAGGAAGAAAAGATTAAAAATAAAACCTGCAACTATTGGAAGAATGATCATATTTAAAATATCGAGCATCATTTTCCAGAAATTAACTTCAATATACTGCCCTGCAAGCAACTTCATAAGCAATGGAGTGATAAACGGAGAAAGAATTGTTGTAATTGCCCCTATAGTAACAGCCAGTGCAAGGTTTGCACGTGAAATGTATGACATGACATTAGAAGCTAAACCACTGGGAACACAGCCAATCAGTATTATACCGGCGGCAATTTCAGGTGGAAAATTGAATATACGACTAATGCAAAAACCAACCAGCGGCATTATTGCAAATTGAGAACAAACGCCGATAATTACACCTTTTGGCATTTTTATAATCCCGGCAAAATCATTGAAGCTCATCTGTGATCCCATTCCAAACATAATGATCTGTAAGAGCGGGACAATGAGTGTCTGCAATTTAAAACTTCCAAATGATATAAAGATCTGGGGGTAAAACATTGAAGCAGTAACAGCAGTAAAGATCCAGATAGTATAGGAAAAGCTTTTAAACGTTTGAAATCCACGAATCCCGATAGCCAGAGTCATAAAAAAAGTGATCAGTAATGGTCCTGCCTTTGAAGGGTGTCCATTGAATAGAAAGATGAGGGAACTCAATAAACAAATGATAGAAATGGTCAGTGCTATTTTATAAAAATTTATCCTTTTCACGGTATTAATCTTAATATAAATTAATGTATTGATATGAGTTTAATTATGTTTATTCATGACGTTCCGGTCATTCAGAAAAAATTCACTGGAACATACTATCAAATTATCCTATTTATGAACTGAAACAAAATACGTAAAAAAAGACAACATTTTGTTCGGAATGAACTTTATGGTCTTAAAATAGTTCCGTCATTTTTACGTACAGTCCATTTAGATCGGGTTCCGACAGGATATTTGGCTGCCTCCTTTTCATTTATATCAACCCCGAGACCCGGAGCTTCATTAATGTACATATAACCATTCTTAAAAGTTGGGCAACCAGAAAAAACTTCCTGAGCTTTATCGGACCAGAAGTGAGACTCCTGAATACCGAAATTCCATACAGCAAGATCAATATGACCATTGGCAGCATGTCCGACAGGAGAAGTATCACCAGGTCCATGCCATGCAGTTTTCACATTGAACCACTCACCCAGCCGGGCTACTTTCATTGCGGGAGTAATGCCTCCAATTTGAGAAATGTGAATTCTTATATAGTCAATCAACTGGTCAACCATCGGTCCTCTAAACTCATTAATATTATTGAATAATTCGCTGAAGGCTATTGGTACTGTTGTGTTTGCCCGGAGGTGCTTTAGCCATCCGATATTTTCAGGAGAAAAAGGATCTTCTATCCAATAAGGATTATAGGGTTCCAAACGTTTGATCAGATTAATAGCATCCATTGGTTCTACCAATTCATGTATATCATGAAGTAACTCTACATCTTCACCGCATCTTTGGCGAACGACTTCAAACATTTTAGGTACTCTTTTCAGATAGGTATGCTGATCAGAAAAAGAATCGCTATCTTTTCCAAATCCAGCTTCTTTAAAATCAGGTTTAATCTCCATTGTACCAACTCCGCCATATCCTCCTTGTTGAATGCGGACATGTCGAAAACCCTGGCTCATATATTTTTGAACATTATCTGCAATAGCTTCAGGAGTCGGACCGCTCGCATGAGCATAACTATCAACAGCAATCCTGCATTTTCCTCCCAGAAGTTGATAAAGAGGCATATTTGCTCTTTTGCCCTTTATGTCCCATAATGCCTCATCAAGTCCGCTTAAGGCATTATTAAGTACCGGTCCGTTTCGCCAGTAAGAGCTTACATATGCCGACTGCCACATATCTTCTATATTGTCTACATCTTTGCCAACACAAAAATCATTAAGATAATTATCAACGGCAGTAACAACTGCCAGTGCTCGCTGGGTAAATGTTGCACATCCTATGCCATATAATCCCGGTTCTGTGGTCTCGACCTTTACAATTACCAGATTAGCGCCTTCAGGAGCAGTGGGAATTGCTTTTACACTTTTAATTTTTATCGGGGCCATCCCGGAAGCATATGAAGGTGTTGCCCGTTTTTCTGCCCTCGCTAAAGGACTTCCGAAAAGTCCTAACAGTCCTGCAGCAGAGCCGGTTGTAAGCATTTTCATAGCATCACGTCGGCTGATTCCTGGCTGAGCTTCTAATTTCTCCATTGTATTAAATCATTTTTAAATTAATATTTAGATCAATTCGATTTCACATAATTTTAATAATAGAAATTCATGTGCGATCTGAAGAGTTTTATTGCCATTTTATTTAAATATGAAACCTTTAAGATTTAAGGTTCATCCATATTATCTGCTCATCAAAATTGTCAGGAAGCTTATAGGGTTTTATATGATCAGTTAAATTTTCTCCAACAATTTCAATTTTGTCAAGATTAGCATTACCCAACCTCATTTGAGCGCAATGATTGAGATAGCCAATCCTGGAAAAATCGATTCCCATCAATTCTATACAAACACGGTCAGCAGCCAGCCAGTCCTGACTGGCAACACACACCCTGTGATCAATTGGGGTTCCCCTTGTAGGGCCATTTCCTTCCATGCCTACAAAACCATCAATGAATGCAAGATGAGGATGTAATCGTTGAGCAAGCAGACCCATATTGTAATTTGTCGCGTGGAATCCACTTCCATGTAAAAGCCTTTTATAGCTTGTAGCTCCCGGTTTGCTTTTTTTCGCTGATTGAGAGAACCTGGAGTCCTCATGAAATAATGTAAATCCCTGATCTTTTACAGGTGCACCAAATAGGATATTCTTGAGTGACAAAGTAGCTCCAACAGAGGTATGAGTTTTCATTCTTGCCACGGAAACAATATAAGAATCCGGATCAGTTATTATACTGGAGACTTTCACGAGGTGCGGCTTGAAATCTTTTTCGTCAATGACATACATATTTTCAGATGGTCCATCGTCAAGGTCAACCAGCTTAACCGGATATTTTGATAACAGCTTGTAATAGCCATAGTTATTAAAACCTTCCAGAGTCGGACCACTTGCTGATGATTCTGCAATAATGACATTATGTATTTTATTGATGGATTTCAGAAACTCTAATATGCCTTCCAGTGTTTCAACATGAGTACATGCTAATGGAACATAAATAAGCACGTTGTTTGGTTTTAGTACTACACGTCGATTTCCAATTGAACGCTTAATCTGCCTGGAGAATGGCTTAAGTGATTTGAAAGCCATATCAGCCCGGTCAGTACCGGTACTAATTGATACAGGTTTATCAACGCCCTCCGGACCAGAATCAGTAAAAAATGCATTTATAGTGAAAGGATTGGAGATTCCAACTCCTCCTAATATTGAAGTTTTTATAAAATCCCTGCGGTTGTAGTCGTTAATGCTCATTTTAAGAAACAGTATGAAAAATAAAATATTTATCGTACTCGTAAAAACTTCCAACTAGATTTCTGACCTGTCCAGTTTATTTGCAATATAGGTTTCGGTAAGATGCTGTTGGCGAAGCCCATAAAACCAGTCCTAAAAATAACTAATTTTTATTTCGATTATCGAGTTTTAACCTCATATTATCTTTTCAAATAGTTCTTCCCGTTTATCCGTACACCCGGAAGCCTGAATTAGAACATTTGGATTCAGTATTGTAAGGAAGTAACAATCACCAATCTTAAGGGCATCTCTAAAAACCTATTGTTAATATAATCATTTGAATGTTAATAACATAGCTAAAATAGAATAGATATATTTGCTTAGTTTTAAAGTATAAATATAAGCAAAATGAAAAACATAAACCCTCTTGGACTATTTGACGACCACTCTTTATTGGAAAAACTTACCAGACCGGGCGATCCGCTAAAATAGCTGAATGAATTTATTGACTGGAGAATTTTCGAATCACCTATAAATGAAGCATTTGAAAATGAGGATAAGGATTTATCGAAAAGTGGGCGCCCCCCATTCAACCGATTGATGTTGTTTAAAGCCCTTGTCATTCAAAGTTTGTATAATCTTTCTGATGATTAGTTGGAATATCAGATTGTTGACCGGGCAAGTTTTAAACGGTTTTTGGGATTGAAGAAAAGTGACAAAGTACCTGACAGTAAAACATTTTGGTTATTCAGGGAACAACTGATAGAAAAGAATATCATCATGGGTTTATTCAAAACCTTTAACGAAACCCTTTATGCAGCCGGAGTTTTTGCCAATGAAGGAAAAATGGTGGATGCCAGTTTCGTTAAAGTGCCACGTCAGCGTAATACCCACGAAGAAAACAAGCACATAAAAGAAACAGGACAGCGCCAAGGATTGGGAAGTGAAGCCTCATAAATTGGCACAGAAAGATATTGATGCCAGATGGACGAAGAAAAACAACACAACTTTCTATAAATATAAAAATCATGTAAAAGCTGATACTAAAACAAAACTGATCGAGGAATATTTAGTTACTGATGCTTCTGTACATGATTGCCTTCGGCGCTACTTCGTGGTCGCAAGCTATGGAACAATTGCTGACAGAGAAAGACACAGGACAATCGCTTTATACTGATAGTGCATATCCCGGTGAAGATCAGGAGGCGGTTTACAAAAAGAAAAAAGTCATCAACAAAATAAATGAGAAGGGATACCGTAACAAACCCTTGACCGAAGAACAGAAAGCCAACAACAAAGAGAAATCCAGAACACGAGCAAGAGTCGAACACTTATTCGGGTTTGTAGAAAACAGCATGAACGGTTCATTTATCCATACCATTGGAATTGCACGGACCAAGGCAAAAATCGGAATGATGAACCTCACTTACAATATTTGTCGCTGTACCCAATTAAAAATAATGGTTGCACCTGTAGTGAGCAACGCCGAACTAATGGGATAGGTATATCCGGACGTGAAAGTTGTCCATTTGTATGTATCTGATGATTAAGTAAATAAAAAAAGTGTGGGGGGGGGAGGGGTAAAATTTGGTTTTTAGAAAATCAAACAATATATTTGTTTCAAACAACGGCATCAAAAAAATAGTTATTCGAGGTACCCTTAAAATAATTCTGAACCAACAGATAACAAAACGAATTATTAATCACTGTAAAATCCTTCCTTCTTTGACCGTTTCAAAATCCGGTCTGAGAACACAAAACATACATTACAAAAAAACAAGGATTTAACTCTGGCTTTTAGTGGTCAATTTATTCCAACCAACTAAGGGCTTGAAACTCAATTGGAGTTTGTTCCCCAAATAGATAAATCAAAAATAATTTTTATTTTTACAGGCGTTAAAAAGAAAAAGTGTTTATAATAACCTGATAATTTATATTAAGATGAATATGAAAATAATGAGAAAGCTTGCATGGATTCTGGTTGTCTCTGCAATTACCGGTACAAACCTGAGAGCACAGGAACGGAATGATGTGATTAAGGCTTTTAATGAAGGAGCGACGACGACACAAACTGATGTACAAGCTGCTATTAAAGCATTTGAAAATGTAATTATTCTGTCAGATAAGGTTGGGGAAAGCGCTGCTGACCTCAAACAAAAAGCCATCCAGGTATTACCCGGATTATATGTCAAGGCTGCCTCCAGCGCCATGAATGGAAAAAAACCGGCAACAGAAATAATAAAGGCTGCAAAGGTGGCCGCTCAGGCAGCGGAAAAATATGATAACACATCAGGTAAGGAAAATGCCAGGAAGATACTGACGCAAGGTTATTACAACATGGGTATAGAATTTTTTACCAGGAAAGATTATAATAATGCACTGTTGGCGTTTGACAGTCTTTTATCGATCAATCCTGGTTATACTGCCGCAATTTACAACAAGGCAATTATATACAGAAGTCAGAATAATGCCACCGCCTTTGAGGAAAATATTGACTCATTTCTTGAAAAAGTAAGAGGCGTAAATGATTCAGTCAAAGCAAGCCAGGCATCCAAACTAGCTATTGAATATTTTCGGGCTGCCGGATCACAGGCAAACCAGGCAAATAAAATTGATGAGGCGCTTTCCCTGCTAAATAAGGCCGCTAAATATGGTGACGACAAGGATCTTTTCTACTTCTTTGCAGATGTTTATAACAAACAGAAGAATTTCGACAGTGGTGCAGAATATGCCCAAAAAGGTCTGGATCTTGAAACTGGTGTTGCCGAAGCCAAAGCAAAATTTTACTTTCAACTTGGCATTGCACTGGCAGGTAAAGGGAAAACCGCTGATGCATGTGCTTCATTTAAGAATGCCATTTACGGGGCTTTCGCCGAAGCATCAAAAGCTGAAAGAAAAAATCTGAAGTGTGAATAGGTTTAAAATCTCCTTTTCAAAACACCTTATCTTCGTCCTAAAATCTTTACCAACCCGGCATCAAAAGAACGTTTGCAATTTAGTTTTGCAAGTGTTTGATATTTTTCAAAATCCATTATTCTGTGACCACTTCAAACGACGGTCTGATGAAACTTAGCATATATACAAAATAAAAAGTATCCGAATATGGCGTTTGGTGAAGAATATAACCTGGTCAATTATGGTCAGGATCGCTGGATTTTCCAATAATGTTTTAAAAAAGAAGACTCCCTTCGATTTAAAATACGAATAATGATTATTAATAATGTGAATTAAGGGTTGAATGTTTGTAAGTTATTAACATAAAACATTGATTGTCAATAAAATGCATGCAATTAGTTTATTTGAAGACTTGATAATCAATATCTTAAGATACAATTCTCCAGGTTATGTCTATAAGCATGATTCCCAAGGCAAAAGAGTTAAAACTAATCTCTATTTGTCTGTATATATGTGATTTATATGGTTCTGAACTTAAATACCTCTGTCCGCGTTTCAGTAACAATAATGAACCTGAGTTTACTGATCAGGAGGTTATCCCCATTTATCTTTATGTTATGCAAGTAGAACAACGATTAAAGATAAAACAAATACACAGTCTCCAACGATTATCTTCGTTCCTGGTTTCCTCGTCTTCATTCATATGAAGCTTTTGTCGTCAGGATTAACCGGGTAAGTGAAGTTTTCAAGCATTTGTCCAACTCTTTGTTGAGCAATAATTACCCGGACGACTGTCAGGTTGATACCAACCTAATTGATTCACTCCCTATTATAACAAGCTCAGGTAAGCGCCCAAATGCTGTTGCAAAAGAACTGACAGATAAAGGCCTTTGCTCTACTAAAAACATGTACTGCCATGGATCAAAACTTCATGCATTGGCATTTTCCAGACCTGGTCATTTGCTATTTCCTGAAAGCCTCATAGTTACTCCTGCATCTGAAAATGACCTGAATGTTCAAAAACAGTACTGGAGCAATTTTTATGACAGAACATTCTATGGTGACAAAATCTATAACGATATAGATTTCTTTAACAAAATGACTTGCTCCTATAACTCAAGAATGATGATCCCAATTAAGGCCGTTAAAGGATTAGCACTAATGATTTCTCAAATAGACAAAGCTGCTAATGACCTTTATTCAACAGCAGTATCAAAAATCCGACAACCTATTGAGGCTTTATTCAATTGGCTTATAGAAAAAACAGATATTCAAAGAGTGTCTAAGGTGCGTTCTACCAGTGGCTTAGTTGTTCATATTTTTGGAAGGATCGCAGCTGCTTATATATTTTTAATTTTTAACTATTCATTCGCATTAATATTAATCAGATACATAGGCAATATGTCTAACCAAATTCTATTTTATTATGGGTGTAAGTACAATATTCCGGTATTGTACCGCTCTATGATCACCCTGGAGGTAGATTGGACCCGATGCAAAAACATCTGAGATTAAGGCACCACCAGTTGGACCGTAAACAGGCTGATTATCAACGACTTTTATTCCGTTCAAGATGACTGTCACATGGCGTTCACATAAAGTGATATCCATCGGCTACTGACCATCCGTTTTTTGTATTTGGGTTCACCAGTTTCCAGCCTGCAAGGTCTTTACCGTTAAGCAGGGTAATTGGAGTACCGAATCTCATTGCCTTCAGCATCTTTTTCCCTAACCACTTTTCGAGTGTCGCGTCCCGCATACAGAACATTACCGGCGAAACTGAACCCCCTTTCCACAATATACTCCCGTCAAGATATTTCTCTTCCTGTATAACTTCAAGCCAACCAACACCGCCTCCATCAATATCCAGTGTCCATTGTCCTAAAAACTATGAAATGTCATTTTTCTGTATCAGATCTTCATCTCCGGCTTTTTCTTCCTTACAGGAAAATGAAGCCAGTAACAAACCGATCAGTAATAATTTAACAAGAACTTTTTGTGTTATAATTGAGTAGTTTTAGTTTTAAATAATTATTTGAATTTCAGGAGAAGCTAAATCGGTTGGTTTAATTTTAATTTCTCCTTTTATGGCTGAAGCAAAAAATGTAAAGGGATCGCTAAAAGGAGCCAGAGATAAAGGCAGCTTTTCAACCATCACGTGAATTCCACGGGGAGCGCAAGCTTCAACAACTTTTAAATGTTCAAAAATAGAGGTAAATGTTATTACTCCGTCAGGTTTGGTTTTGTCAAGCATCTCATCCAAAGACTCATAAATCAGGTTTTGATCGATTTTAAACTGACTGGAGTATCGGTGTGACAGGGCAGTATCTCTTTCAGCAATTCCGACAATCTGAATATCTTTCCGATCCAGATTTCTCAACAAAGGAAGAACATGGGAATGGGATAAACCTGCAACTCCTATTCTTACAGGCCTGAGCTTCTGATGCATTAAAAATAAAACTTAAACAGAACATTAAAAAATATTCAATTCTCATGATTATAATATTTCCTGGCGATTATTAGAATTTCACGGAATCAGGTAACTCTTCCAATCCAAAATACTCATGTTCTATTCTGTTGCTATATACCTTTACTATTCGCATACCGGATGGAGCTGTGCCCAATGGTTTTCCCAGAGCACTTGTAGTCACCAATTCCACATTTCCATAGGTTGAGTGGCTATTGTTGTGATAATGACCTGAAAATACAGCATCAACCTTATTGGTATTAAATAATTCGAGGTACTTTTTTCGATATTCCAAATCAATGTTTGAATAGGCTGTTGGCTCATCAACAGTTTTGTTAAAGAACGGATAATGACAAAACAAAATAATATGCTGTGCGCCCTGCCTTTTTTTAAGCCTTTTTTCCAGCCAGTTATATTGTTCTTGCTCAGGCACAGCCAACCTGGCTTTGATTAAACTGGAGTTAAATCCAATAAATGAAGAGCCCTTGTGCCTGAATGAGAATTTATCCCTTCCGTAGTTTTTAATATATGTTCTTATGCTTTCCTCAGTAGGATTCTGACCAAGATCGTGATTCCCGGGCGTATAGTAAACCGGAATTTTCGGATTTATTTTTGAAGTGATCCGTTTAAATTCTTCGATCTGGGCAATGGAATTCGAATTATGAACAAAATCGCCAGTTATAATTATAAAATCCGGATTCAGAATGTTTATTTTTTCAACGGCCTTTTCATATAATACAGTTTCCTTTTCGAATCCCTCATTGTTTTCAAACATCCCAAACTGCGGGTCGGTTATCTGTATGAAAAACCAGGGTTCATCCGGACTTTTATTTTGTGCAAATAGAGTTCCTGAAATCAGAAGCAGCAGCGACAGGATATATAATAACCTTTTTGAAACCATAATTTATGCTGGAATTCTCAATTAAAATTTGGGGATCTCTGCATCCTTTCCCCACTCTTTATTTGGCAGTTCATCAAGAATAAGTTCCAAAGTACATCCCGACATAATTTGTTCGTGTGTAATAAACGGGCTAATTATCTCCTTGCCATTTATAAAAGCCTTCTGGATGTATTTGTTTTGTCTGCTTGCACCTTTAGCAAGAATTGTAAATGTCTTGCCATTATTAAGATTAATCGTTATTTCTTCAAAGACCGGACTTGTTATAGTATAGAAAGGCAAGCCGGGAGTAACAGGATACAGACCCATAGAGGTAAATACAACAAAGGCAGTCATCCCGCCGCCATCTTCATCTCCGGGCATTCCGAAGATATTATCCTTAAACCAGACATCGAGCAAAAAACGGGTAAACTTCTGAGTCTTCCATGGAGCTCCAAAATAGTTGTATAAGTAGGGGATGTGGAATGAAGGCTCATTTCCCATGGAGAACTGTCCAACCATACCTGTTGAATTTGATCCGTTCACATAAAAATCATTTTTCTTCATCCCAAGTGGCTCCCTGAACATCTGATCAAGGCGTTCTTCTGCAGCTTTCTTGCCACCCAACAACTGGATCAGCCCGTCAATATCGTGCTGAACATCCCAGGCATAGGTCCAACCATTGTTTTCATCATAGTACTCACGATATCCTCTCCCTCCTGCAGATTTGGGATCGATATCAATCCATTCTCCATTGTAATCCTTTGGCATAAACAATCTCTGTTCAGGATCCCAGAGTTTTTTGTAGTTGTTGCCGGCCTGAGAAAATTTCTCAAAATCTGAGGTTTTACCAAGCTCCCTGGCAAACTGACCCAAAGTCCAGAAGTCGTAACTTATACCCAAAGTCACCGGAACCGGCTGGCGTTTTTCAAAACTATCAACCTGGGGTTCATGCTCTTTTTCTCCAGGGTGAAGACCAGGGAAGTATCCATTTTCATGGAAGAAATCGTCAATAGGACGCCGGGGTGTTCCCTGGCGCCAGGGAATAAAAGTTCCTTCCATAAGATTTTTCTTTATCCCTTCGTAGGCTTTTTCAACATTATAATCTTTCAACCCTTTCCGGTATCCATCAATAAAAATGGCCGATGAGTGATAGGAATTCATAGCCATGTGATTGCCGTAAAACTGCGGAAATGTAGGCATCCAACCGCTTTGCTCATACATTAAAACGTATGAGTTTAACATATCATTCTGAAGCTGCGGATTTAAAATTGTACGCAACGGATGTGTGGCACGATATGTATCCCAAATCCAGTCGTCAATATAAAACGGACGAGTGCTTTCGTGCACCTTTCCATCATATCCGCTGAAATATCTGCCTCCTTCGTTGATATTAACCATCCTTTCATATGTACGGTACAAAGAGGAATAGAAAGTTCTTTTCTGGGCTTCCGTTCCACCTTTTACTTCGATCTGATTGATAACTTTTTCCCAGGCCTTTTTCCCTGATAATGTCAGATCGTTAAAAGTGATATTCGTTAGTTCTTTATCAAAATTGATTTTTGCCTGTTCAGGACTAATATACGAAACGGCATATCTGACCAATACCGATTCAGGGGCAGCCTTTAAGAATGAAACAGAACACTTGCCATTCTGAATCTTTACTGAAGCATTTTTAATAAGATTATTGTTGTTATCACGTAGTTCACCATAAACATATACTGTAACGACCATTTTAACCGGATTTAATCCTCTGGTTGTTTCAGCTGTCTTCTCCTGAAAAGTGAATGTGCCCTGATTATCAAATTTACATTTCAATTCATTCGACCCCTCAAACAATAAGTTTTTCCTGCCGGTCTCCGGAAAATCAATTTTATATATGGCACATTTTTCTCCGGGGGCAAAGCTGACCCTGATGTTGTCGTCGATTAACCAGGTTGAATAGTACCATGGATGAATCACTTCCAAATCGTGATCAATATTCATCTTTTGTTTCCAGGAAGAATTTGTAATCTCCCCAGGGATTACCCTCATTTGAAGAATACCAGGTGATCGGTGCGATACAACCTGCAAGGGAAAAGCATCAACCTGATAGGAGAGGTAATCCTGCTTTACAGGAAACATCCTGATCATTTGATTTGGCAAATGCATAGTTGGATATGTCGGGACCAAAAATTGCGCCACATTACCGATAGTAGGGTCAATATATTTTGTAAAATCCTCCTGTGAAAAGGAATTAAATATTGGGAAAACAGAAAAAAATGCAATTACCAATGTTTCTCTGATGAATCTATACATACTATATTTTGGTTATTTGATATCTACTTAATAAAAGAACATTGAGATACTTAGTTTTCAATTAATTTTGATTCTTCTTTTTTTCCCAATGAAATGAATCTCCTTCAATAATAAGCTTCAACTCATTTTTTGGCGTAACTTCGGGTGCAAATGCCTTTGGGGCCGATTTTTGCATATCCTGCATAATTGGCCGATATTTTTCATCCGCTGACAGATTGTCCCATTCTTTGGGATCTTCCTTTACATTGTACAACTCTTCTCCCCCGTCGAAATGAGAAATATAACGCCAATTTGAATTTATCACTGCATAGCTACCCTTGTCACTACCTGGAAGAAAAACGTTCCTGTCTTTCGATCGGGATGGTTTCTTCAACTCAGGCACCAATGATTTACCTTCAAGTTTTTCGACATCAGGAAGTTGACATAGTTCGATAAAAGTTGGATAGATATCGATTAAACTAACCGTTGTTTCCACTTTTTTGTTCCTTGGAATTCCTTTCCCTGCCCAGATAAAAGGCACATGAGAGGTACGCTCCCAGAGAGTATGTTTCCCCCAGTGCATTTTTTCGCCATGGTGAAAGCCCTGGTCACTCCAGAAGACAATTATCGTATTGTTCTTATATGGACTTGCCTCCAATGCATCTAAAACCCGTCCAAGCATTGCATCTGCGAAAGAAGTAGCAGCAAGGTAACCAAGTACAGCATCCTTCAATACTCCCAATTCTTCGAGTTCCTTATGTTGTTTCGACCTGTTGACCATATTTTTACGGATTCTTTCCGGAAGATCTTCCAGGTCATCAGCATTATAAGGAGGAAGTTGGATTGAATCC
>JALONT010000058.1 GCA_025454795.1 Bacteroidales bacterium
TGAAAATATATTCTGGTTCTTTTAGCTCTAAAGATCTATATTTCAGTTAAATACAAAAATGTGTATAAAGGGTAGTACTTCGTAAAGAGGGGGTGTAATACATTGCATATCAAATCATTCCCCCTCTTTCCGATAGGAGAGAGGGGGAAAAGAAGGGGGTGAGTACATGTGACCAGAAAGAGGATTATGGATGTGAATAAATGAAGATTATCTGCTGGCCATCTCTTCCTTTACCAGATTAATAAGCTGTACCCTGCTTTTAACGTTTGTCTTTATATAAATTCGGTGTGTATGATCCTTTACTGTCTGAAGACTGATAAAAAGCATCTCAGATATCTCTTTATTACTAAGCCCGTTACATATCTCACGAACAATATCTGATTCCCTGGGCGAGACTTCGAGTTTCTTGCAGAAATCCTCAAATGAGATATTCTTTTCAGGATCAGAAGCATAATCAGAAAAGAGAGTTCCGTAATTTAAATAGATCGGCAGAAATGTATTCCCTGCAAAAAATGCAAGAATAATTATAATCCCTAACCGTAGCTGGGAATTGTAAAAGATCAGGGGGAGACATTGGAGGATCATTATGATAAAAAGTGCAGGCGCAATAATTTTCCTGTCATAATCATGGATAAGCGGACGTCCTTTCCATGGGAAATGTATAAGATATGCTGCAATAAACGTATATACCAGGTTCATAATAACATAGTATTCCTTTATAAGCGCAGCAGGATTCAACGAATTTTCGCGGGTTATGAAGTATCCCAGTAAAGCCAGGAGGGTGAAATTGAAGAAGAGGAACAAAAACACAGACCATTTACTTGTTTTTCTTCCCGATAATCCTGTAACAATAAATTACCGGGGTTATGGTGTTTACAAATGCGATACCTGGACCCAGGGTCCGGTACTCCTTCAGTCATTAAGACTTCTCGAGAATTTTAATTTGAAATCAATGGGATTCTGCTCTGCGGATTATATCCATGTAGCAGTCGAATCGATGAAACTGGTATATGCCGACAGGGATAAATATTATGGAGATCCGTCATTTTCTGTTGTGCCTCTTAAACAATTACTTTCCGATCAGTATACCAAACCAAGGGTCCCTTTGATAGATATGAATAATGCTTCAATTGAGATCCGGCCGGGTGATCCTTACAATATGACTGCTTATACAGGTCCGGGTCAGTACTGGCCGGGCGAGCATGGTACAACTACCTGTGTGGTAGTGGATAAATGGGGAAACGCTGTGGCTGCAACTCCGAGCTCAAATGGTGAGTACGGCATCTGTGAAAGTCTTGGTATAGCTCATAATACAAGGATGACCAGTTTTAATACTCAGAAGAACCATCCGAATTGCATACAGCCTGGCAAACGTCCGCGTATTACGCTTACACCTACAATTGTACTAAAGGATAAGAAAATAGTTATTGCGATGAGCGTTGCAGGAGGTGACATGCAGGACTAGGTTTCATTGCAGCTTCTGCCTGATAATTTAGAATTTGGAATGAAACCTAAAGAAGCATTATCTTCGCCCAGGTTCTATACCTATCATACCGAAGATTCTTTTAATCCCTCACCAGATCCCGTAGAAAGATTCTTAAAAATCGGAGCACTGGACATTTACTCTACTGATCAGGCAATAATCGATAATATGGAAGCACGTAAACATATTGTTAAAATAGTCCCTGAACCGATTGCAACTCCGGCAATGGTTTACATTTTTGGCACAAGCTTTGAGAGTGAACAAGAAAAATTCATTAACTTTATAGTTTATACATAAAAAATTTCGATATGAAGACACGAATAGTATTCTTTTTGACGGCTATGCTTTTAATTATATTGCCGGCCAATTCTAATGCACAGGTTGGAGGCCTTCTTAAAAATAAGATTAACAGGGTCATTAATGCAGGTACAAGAACCGTTGACAAGGAGATCAATAAAGAAATCGATAGCGCAGTAGAGAAAGAGGTCCTTGAAGCGCGTGACAAACAGATTGAAGAGGCAAATAAGCAGGCAGAAAATGAAATTAAGGATCAGAATGCTGATCAGGATGCTAATCAGAATGCAAATCAGAATACTGATCAGCCAAAACAGGCAGGAAAGAGCTTTAATCTGGGAGGACTAATGGGAGGAAAGGTGACCTCTAAATATAATGAGTCCTATTCTTTCAACAGCCGGATCTTTATGCAGATGGAGATGTATGACAAGAAAGATGTTACTAAAATGGATTATTTCATCTATTTCAGCGATGGAACCCCCACTGCCGGATTCGAATCGAAAATGATAGCTAAATCAGACGATGGAGAGGAGGTCACTGTTACGTCATCGTACGTGTTCGATGGCGAAAATAAATCCTTTATCATAATGACAGATATGGGAACAATGAAGATGGGAATAATCAGTGAAGTTCCTGATGAAACAACTGCCCAGAATCAGCCGGCTGAGAAAGCGCCGGAAGCTACGTTTACAAAAACAGGAAACAGCAAGGTAATAGCAGGCTACAAGTGTGATGAGTATCTGTATAAGGATAATGAGAGTAAAGATTATGGCAAACTCTGGGTCACTAAAGACCTGAAGCTTAAGGCTGATAAACGCACATACTCAAAGGCAGGACTCTCTGCATATTATGGTAATTCTGAGATTGAAGACGGAGCTGTTCTTGCAATGGAATCCTATAATGAGAAGGGTGTCCTTGAAATGAAATCAGAGACTAAAGAGGTCAATTTAAAATTCCCGCATACTATTTCTGTTGCGGGATACACTCTCAGGCAAATGAATTTTGGCCAGGCAGGAGCACAGCAGAAGAAATAGCGACCCCCCTGCCGCTTTGCGGCATCCCCCCTGAAGGGGGGCTAAACTCCTTATTTTTAAACATATGCATCTATAGATTTGCGTATTAGCCCCCCTTTAGGGGGGTTGGGGGGTCATAACTTCTTCAGTTTGGCAAACCTCAGAAGCAACTTCTTCTTTCCTTCTTTATTAAAATTGACTGTTGCAGTATTGTTAGGTGGTTCCCCTTCAATTGAGACTATACTACCTTTACCGAATCTTTCATGAATTACCATATCACCCTCTGAAAACTCTGACGGGGAGCTTTCGTTAAATGATGTGGCAGGCTTTACGACAGGTTTTGATAACTTTTTCAGCTTTGATCCTGGTTTATAGACTGCAGGTTCATCCCTGAAAACAGATGGCTTATCTCCGTGTCCGCTTTTTGCCCAAAAAGGTTTTCCTCCTGTCTGGGGATATTGCAGGAACTTTGGATCAAGTTCGCGTAGGAATCTGCTCGGATTGCTTGTTTCCAGGTTTCCCCATTTATAACGATTTCTGGCATAGCTCAGTGTTGCCTGTTTTTCAGCACGGGTGAGGGCAACGTAGAATAACCTTCGTTCTTCTTCCAGTTCTTTTGCGCTTCCGGTCGACATGGGTGAAGGGAACAAAGTATCTTCCATTCCAACAATATATACATGCTTGAATTCCAGACCTTTGGCTGAATGCATCGTCATAAGTGTTACTTTATCCCGATCCTCTGACTTTTCATTGTCCTGGTCGGTTAGCAATGCCACATTTTCCATATAGGCACTTAGAGTAGCGGGTTCACCATTTGTTTCAGCGGCTTCGGTAAATATCTTGATTGCATTAAGCAGCTCTTCCAGGTTTTCGTACCTGCTGATCTCCTCAGGTAATTTTCCGTCCCTTAGCTCTTTCATTATTCCCGATCCGAACGCAATCTCCTTTGCTTTTGAATAAGCATCCGATTTTTCTTTATTAAGGGCAAGAGTATTGATCATCTCTGAATAGCCGGAAAGTTTTCTGGCAGTTCCCGCATTGAAATGATCAGGATATTTTCCCGCATCGGACAAAATGGTCCAGGCTGTCATATCATGACTTGCTGATAATTCGAGGATCTTTTCTACAGTTGTATCACCAATGCCTCTTTTGGGGTAGTTGACAGATCTTTTCAGAGCCTCTTCATCCTCAGGATTGATCACCATTCTGAAATAGGCAAGAATATCCTTTATCTCTTTCCTGTCATAAAATGAGAGTCCTCCATATATCTTATAAGGTATATTCTTTCTCCTGAGAGTCTCCTCAAATATTCTGCTCTGGGCGTTGGTCCTGTAAAGTACGGCAAAATCGGACCAGCTAAGCTGATGAGAGAATCTCTTATCAAAAATATCTGAAGCAACGTTGAATCCTTCCTCAGTGTCCGTCATTGCCTGCAGAACATTTATCTTTTCACCGGGTTCATTCTTTGAATAGACATTCTTTTGTATCTGGCCTTCATTATTTGCTATGACTGCGTTGGCAGCATTTACAATAGTTTGTGTCGACCGGTAATTCTGTTCCAGTTTATAAAGTTTATATTCGGTATAGTCATTCCTGAATTCGAGGATATTTTCTATTCTTGCACCCCTGAAGGAATAAATGCTCTGGGCATCGTCACCCACAACGCACAGATTATGGTGTATTGCAGCCAGTTTATTAACTATCAGGTATTGAGAATAGTTAGTATCCTGGTACTCATCAACAAGAATGTACCTGAATCTTTCCTGGTAAGATGCCAGCACATCAGGGAAATCCCTGAAAAGTATGTTGGTATTCAGAAGGAGATCATCAAAGTCCATTGCATTGGCTTTGAAGCAGCGTGATGAATATGCTTTATATATATCTGCAAGCAGGGGCATACGGCTTGATTTATCATACTCCTGCATTGAGCTGTTGGCAGCATACATGCTTGAGGTTATCAGGTTGTTCTTAGCGGAGGATATCCTGGCTGCAATTACCCCTGGCTTATAGATATTGTCATCGAGGTTCAGCTCTTTTATGATTGTACGGATCAGGCTTTTAGTATCTGTTGAGTCGTAGATAGTATAGTTTGATTTATACCCAAGCCTGTCACCTTCGATCCTGAGTATCCTGGCGAAGATCGAGTGAAAGGTACCCATCCAGAGAAAACGTGCAATTTCAGGACCCGCAATCCTGGATATCCTCGCTTTCATCTCACCGGCAGCCTTGTTTGTAAATGTAAGAGCGAGAATTTTCCCTGCCGGAACACCTTTTTGAATGAGATGGGCAATGCGATATGTGAGCACTCTTGTCTTTCCGGCCCCGGCTCCGGCGATGATCAAAGCAGGACCATCAGTATTGATAACTGCTTTCTGCTGAGCTTCGTTTAGATCGTTGAGATAATTATGTGCCATTTATTAAGAATTACAGCGTTCCGGGAGGGCAAATTTAACAAATACAGGTTCATTGAACCAATCAAAAAGAATAATTTATCAACAGTAGACCTGAACGATTTGTACTGCATTTCTTTTAGTCATCTTTCCATGGATTTTATTAATATTGCAGAGGATTATACAAATAGGGTTAAAGAATCCGTTAATAATAGAAATTCAAAACTGCCTGTGCGTTTTTGTTTATCGATAGCTGCATTTTTGCTTCCGTTAACTATGATGGCTCAGCTTACTGCACCCGGTTCAAATGCAGTAAGATATACTTCATACCCATCAGCACCAGGATTGAAAGATCCGGTATTTGTTTTCTGCAATTCAACAGGGACACAAAAGGGAACAATCATGGCGGATAGTCCGGGAGGAACATCTCCATATAATTTTTCATGGTATAAATGGAGTGATATCTCAAAAAGTTTCAGCATATTTCTCAAAACGGATGCAGCAGTAAACAACTCAGTTTATTCAGATCTTGATGAGGGAGGGTATAGTGTCAGGATTACAGATGGAGGAGGGTATGACACAACCTTTGTTGGCTGGATATTTCTTGATAAACCCTCTGTGCATGGACAAGTGCGGGATTTTAAATGTCAGATTGTTGCTTTGACCGGGACCGCTGCTCTCGATACCTTCTTTTATAAAGATCCCACTGATGGGGCAGCAGTAAGACTCAGGAATGGTTACACTACCATGTGGTCATCTACCCCTTCATCTGTTATTCCGTACCCAACTATTATTCTGACAAATAAATATTTTACACAACCCCCGGAAGATGTAATTTATAAGCTTCAGGTGGTTGATAGTTTCCAATGCTCTTCCGAATCAACATTCCCGTTTACTTCTATTTTAGTCAAGGCTGATTTCTCTGTTGAGCCTGCAACAGGAGAAGCACCACTTGAGGTCACATTTACCGATGAATCAATCAGGGGATCAAAGAAATACATATGGGAATTTGGTGATATAACACAAGGTGGGAAAAAAACTAAGGATTGGATAATAAATAAGGACTCATTGTGGATATTAAATAATCCATTCACTCACATCTATTATAAACCCGGTGAATACTCGGCGAAGCTTACCATCGAGAGTGATCTGGGTTGTGTCGATTCACTAAGGTTTGATAAAATCGTTGTTGATCCGTCATCACTCAGCATCCCAATCCCAAATGTTTTTACACCCGATGGAGACACGTACAACGACCGGTTTATTGTTGAATCGAAATCACTAAGATATATCAGCGTTGAGATTTTCAGCCAGTCGGGATTAAAAGTATATGGATTCAGTGGTGAAGGGGAAATACTTAAAGAGTGGACCGGCTGGGACGGTAATATAAATAACACTTCAATTAAGGCAAGTCCCGGTGTTTATTTCTACATCATCCGTGCTTATGGCTGGGATAATGTTAAATATGACGACAAAGCATACAGAGGTTTTGTGTATCTGTATAGATAATGGCGCAACGGCTCAATGGTTCAGCGGTACAACGGTTCACCTGGCCAGGTTCTTATTCAGGAATCGGATCCAGTTAGCGCTCATTATGTTTTTAATATCTTCTTCAACATAACCAATTTCAGCAAGCATATCCGGTATTTTTTGAAGATCTGCTATTGTATCAAGGTCAACAGGACATTGTTCCTTGCCAAACGCGCCATCAAGGTCTGATCCGGTCCCGGCCATTTTGTGTGTTTAACATGAGGTATTAATTGATTACGGTCCCCGCAATCTCAATCATTTTATAAATATTATGCTCGATTCTGTCGGGATATACCAACAGGGCAGGTGAGTTTACGTCCTGCTCATTGTCAATCAGGTACCAAATATCATTTGATGTTTCTGATTTTTTCATTTTATTTAATATTTAAAATGGCATACCGGAATTACGGTACAACGGCAAGATATAAAATTCTTGTTATATAGGAATGTTAAAAATGCCCTTACCCCATTGCGTCTTTACACCTTTTCCGTCAATCACCGGTAGTTTCAGGTGGTTCACTGAATAAAACCGAAATATATCTAAAAAAACTTTGTAAACTAAAAAAGTTTTCTCATTTTTGCACCGGTAAATTAAAGAGATGGATTACAAGCAAAGAATAACAGAAGAAGCTGCGGTCATGTTCAGGACCTATGGAATAAGGGCTGTGACTATGGATATGCTTGCAAACCAGATGGGTATCTCGAAAAGAACCATTTATGAGGTTTTCAAAGATAAAGATGAATTGCTGCAGGGGGTCCTCAGATTGATGAAGGTACGGCAACATGAGTTTATGAAAAAGATCTTCAGCGAAACAGGAAATGTCATTGAAGCCATCTTTAAAATGCTCGACATGATGCGTGACCATTTACAGAATATGAGCCCTGCATTTCAGATGGATATGAAGCGGTACCATAATGAAATAATGAAAAAAATTGAAGATAAAAATGATCTTCCATATTATGATACCAATACTGAGCTTATTAAGCGGGGTATAAAAGAGGGAATTTTCAGGAAAGACATTAATATCGATCTTACAGAAAAGTGCCTGCTCGAAGTGGCAAGGATGTCAAATGATAAAAGTGTATTTCCTCCTGATGATTTTATGAACAAGGATGTGATCAGGACTTTGTATATAAATTACCTGAGGGGAATATCAACACAAAAAGGGCTTGATCTTATAAATTTCTACGATAAAAAGTGACGTATATGTCACCCAATAATAAATGAAGAATAATACAGATTATATGAAAAACAAAATTTTAATTGCATCCTCATTAATACTGCTTTTTCCCGGAGCAATATCAATAGCCCAGGAAAACAGCAGTGACTTGAGTCTTTCATTGAAAGAGGCACAGGATTATGCTGTTCAGCATAATAAAATGACCAATTCTGCGAGGATGGATCTCGAAGCATCAAAAATGGCAGTATGGGAAACAATTTCTTCAGGATTACCGCAGATTTCAACAAGTGCATCCTTTACTGACAACATAAAACAGATGGTATTCCTTTTACCAGACTTCATTGGTGGTACCGATAAAAAGACACCGATTACAATGGGATCAAAGTTCAATTCTTCTTTAGGGTTTCAGGCTGCCATGCCTATATTTAATGCTTCTTATTATGTTGGAATCGAGACTGTTAAACTTGCAAATAAATTAGCAGAAACAAATGTAAAAAGCACTGAACTGGATGTCCGTGAATCGATAGCATCTGCTTATTATCTGATTCTGATATCTGAAGCATCATTAAATATCCTTGACGGCAACCTTGCGAACCTGCAGGAGACTCTCAAATCGACAAGGGCAATGTACAGTGTCGGGATGGCTGAATCTACTGATGTCGATCAGATGGTTTCGAATGTTACAATGGTTCAGAATTCCTGCAGTTCACTGGAAAGGACAGTAGAACTTAATTATAATCTGCTCAGATTTCAGCTCGGAGTTCCTACCGATACCAGGATAGTACTTAAAGAGTCTATTGACGATCTTACAAAACAGCTTAATGTGGAAGCCCTGCTTTCACAGGAATTCAACTATTCAGACAATCTTAATTATAAGCTGATTGAAGGACAGGAAAAAATGTCTGCTCTGAACCTGAAATCACAGAAAGCCCTTGTATTACCTACTCTTACCGGAGTAATCACAGGTTCCAGAACAGGAATGGGAGATAAAATTCCGGAAATTGAGTGGTACAACAGCTCACTTTATATGTTCCAGTTATCGTTTCCGATTTTTGCAAGCGGTCAGCGATACTCCAAAATCAGGAAAGCACAGATTAATCTTGAGAAAGCAAGGAACACCAGGGATATTGTGACAGATCAGCTAAGAATGCAGGAAAAGCAGCTGAGATATAACCTTGTCAATGCAAATATCCAGTATACGAGTCAGAAAGATAATGTTGAGGTTTCAAAGAGAGTCTTTACAAGCGTGGAAAATAAGTACAGGCAGGGCATGGCTTCAAGCCTCGATCTCACACAGGCGAATTCCCTATACCTTACTGCTGAAAACAACTACGTTTCATCTCTTATGAACCTGCTCCAGACAAAACTCGCATTAGATAAACTATTAAATAACATGTAATAAAATCAGTATCATTTAACACACAAAATAATGAGATACACAAAAACAATTTCGGCAATACTGGTAAGCGGACTTATTCTTTCATCCTGTTCATCAAATGGTAAAAAAGAGGCACCAGCCGTCAATGCCATATCAAACGCTGCAAAGAAAGCAGCAATTCCTGTAAAGGTTATGACTCTTGCAAAAACAAAAATAGCCAGGACTATAGATTATACAGCCACAATTCTTCCGTTCGAGGAGGTAAATATGGCTCCATCGATTCCCGGAAGAATTGAAAAGATCTATGTCGAGATCGGCGACAGGGTAAACAAAGAAGATAACCTCTTTTTGATGGACCGCACCCAGCTCTATCAGCAGAAAGTACAACTGGCAAGCCTGGCCAAGGACCTGTCAAGGCTCGATACTCTTCTAAAGTCAGGCAGCGCCAAGCAGCAGCAGTATGACCAGTTGAAGACCCAGTATGATGTAACCAGAACAAATGTGGAATTCATGGAAGCAAACACTCTACTGAAAGCTCCATTCAATGGCGTCGTTACCGGAAAATATTTTGAGGATGGTGAGATGTATTCGGGAACACCGACAACCACAACCGGCAGATCAGCAGTTGTAACTGTTATGCAGGTAAATCCATTGAAGGTAAACGTCAGCATCACAGAGCAATATTTTCCCCTTATAAAAAGAGGGTTGAAAGCTGGCATTACCTCAGATATATATAAAGGTGAGAATTTCACAGGTACTGTTTACCGGGTAGCCCCGACTATTAATTCTGCAACCAGATCCTTTATTACCGAACTTGAAGTCCCTAACAAGAATGATCTGCTACGGCCCGGGATGTTTGTAAGAGTATCAATGGATCTCGGTGAGGTAGAGACATTTGTCGTACCGGCTTCCTCTGTCCTGGTTCAGGAAGGGACCAATATCCGGTATGTCTTCGTCTATGAAAATGGTCTTGCAAAACGTATCGAAGTGTTAATCGGTAAAAGATTTGATGACCAGCTTGAGATAATTTCAGAAACACTTAAAGATGGTGTAACCCTTGTAACTGATGGACAATCGAAGCTTATCAATAATGATAGGATTGGAATAGAAAATTAAAAATCAGAACTTCAAAAACAATAATATGAGTATATACAGTGCTTCTGTAAAGAGACCGGTAACAACCATCCTGATCTTTGTTGCCCTGATGGTCATGGGCATTTATTCCCTGGTGCAGCTGCCGGTGGATCTATATCCGGAGATGGAACTTCCGTTTGTGGTAGTCTTTACCACATATCCCGGGGCAAGTGCGACCGATATTGAGTCGAACGTGACCCGGCCGCTTGAAAATTCACTGAACTCTGTCAGTAAACTGAAAGAGATCACTTCCCGTTCGAACGATGGGGTATCTGTCGTTTTTATGAATTTTGAGTATGGCACAAACCTCGATGAGGCATCCAATGATATCCGAAGTGCTCTCAGTTTTGTTGAAAGAGCATTGCCCGAGGACTGCGAAAAACCAACAATTATCAAGTTCAACACTAACATGATGCCTATAATCTTCTATGCAATTACAGCAAAGGAGAGCTATGCCGGACTTGAGAAAATACTTGACGAAAAGATAGTTAACCCATTGAATAGGATAGAGGGAGTTGGTTCTGTTAACCTGAATGGAGTCCCTGGTCGTAAAATATATATCGATGTCGATCCCAGGAAAATGGAAGCATACAACCTCACAATTGAACAGATTGGAAACATCCTCAGGGCTGAGAATATGAACCTGCCCGCCGGGTTTATCGAGATGGGCAAAACTGATTATCCACTCCGTATACAGGGTGAATTTCCCGAAAGTGACGTTCTGAATAACATTGTTGTAAGCAGTTTCAGCGGAAGCAATATATACCTCAAAGATATTGCTGAAGTCCGTGATACGATCCGTGAATCAAAGCTGGATACAAGGATTAACGGTGCCAAGGGAATGGGTATGTATGTTCAGAAACAATCCGGAGGAAATACTGTCAAGGTTACTGACGAGGTTGAAAAAACACTGGCTACCCTTATATCAGAACTGCCTCCTGATGTTAAGATTGAAAAGCTATTTGACTCGGCCTCATTTATCAAGGACTCGATCAGTAACCTTACAGAAACTTTAATGTATGCTGCCATATTTGTAATCCTGGTTGTACTTTTCTTTCTGGGAAGGTGGAGAGCTACCTTTATTATTATTCTTACAATTCCGATCTCCCTCATCGTGGCATTCATATATCTGTTTGTTTCAGGGGCTTCGATAAATATCATTTCGCTTACATCCCTCTCAATAGCGATTGGAATGGTGGTGGATGATGCTATTGTGGTGTTGGAGAATATCACAAAACATATTGAAAGAGGAAGCAGACCGCGTGAGGCAGCGATCTATGCAACCAATGAAGTCTGGCTTGCTGTTATTGTGACTACTCTTACGGTAGTTGCAGTTTTCTTTCCTCTTACCTTTGTAAAAGGTCTTACAGGAGTGCTCTTTAAGCAATTGGGTATGAGTGTGACAATTACCATTGTTACATCAGTATTTGCTGCCATAACCCTGACTCCGACTCTGAGTGCTCTTCTTCTGAAATGGTATCCAATTAAAAAGGATGCTCCATTCTGGACATACGACGGGAGTATTAGAAAAGGACTTAACTGGTTAGATCACTTTTATGAAAAAACCCTGCGCTGGGCGCTTCATCATAAAACCGTTGTGGCAATCATTGCACTCATTGTATTTATAGGATCGATGAGCCTGTTTGGTGTGATTGATACGGAGTTTTTCCCACAGGCTGACGAATCACGTATTACAGCAACTCTTGAACTCCAGACAGGTACCAGGGTGGATCAGACAATCCTGACCTCAGAAAAAATAAATGAACTTATTAAAACCAAGTACCCTGAGGTAAATATTATGTCGACATCGACCGGTTCTGATGACCAGGGAGGATTTGCATCAATGTTTTCATCAGGCGGGACACATACAATCAGCTACAGTCTGCGCCTTTTACCAATTAATGAAAGAAAGAAGAGTGTTTTCGAGATTGCCGAAGAGATGAGAGCCGATTTTACCAGGTATCCGGAGATAGTCGATTTTACAGTAAGTACTTCCGATAATATGGGCAGTTTTGGCGGAAGCACGGTAGGGGTGGAAGTGTATGGTTATGATATTGCCCAGACTAACATGGTGGCTGAGCAACTTGCAGAAAAGATCAAAAAGATGCAGGGTGCAAAAGACATCACAATCAGCAGGGACAAATCCAAACCTGAACTTCAGATCATTTTTGATCAGAATAAAATGATTGCCAACGGACTCAACACTGCCATGGTATCATCTGCCGTTAAAAACAGGGTTGATGGTTTGACTGCGACCAGGCTTCGTCAGTTTGGAGATGAATATGATGTTGTTGTAAGGTTTAAAAAGAGTGCTACAAGTACTCTTACCGATATTGAGAACATAGCGATCACCAATCCGATGGGGCAGGTAATCAGACTGGGAGAAATATCCGAAATAAAGGAATACTGGGCTCCTCCAAGCATTGAACGAAAGCGTAAGGAACGTATTGTTACAGTCTCGTTTACTCCTTATAAAAGATCACTTACAGAGCTTCAGGCAGAAATACAGAAAGCTATTGATGAAACGTCGATGCCGTCGGGAGTGATGGTTCAGATATCAGGAGCTATCAAAGAGCAGATGGAATCATTTATGGATATCGCCCTTCTGATGGTTATCAGTCTGATTCTTGTCTACCTTATTATGGCTTCACAGTTCGAATCGCTTAAAATGCCATTTATTATAATGTTTTCCATTCCTTTTGCTTTTTCTGGTGTGGCTATTGCGCTCTTTGCTACTGATACTGCACTGAGCGTAATCTCAGGTATCGGAGCAGTAATGCTTATCGGGATTGTTGTAAAAAACGCTATTGTGCTGGTTGACTTTATAAACCTTATGCGTGACAGAGGGTATGAGTTATACGAAGCTATTGCTATCTCAGGAAGATCAAGGCTCAGACCGGTTATAATGACATCAGCAACAACAATTCTGGGGATGCTTCCGCTGGCGATGAGCACAGGATCAGGTTCCGAACTCTGGAGCCCAATGGGGGTTGCAGTTATCGGAGGTCTTATCTTCTCAACAGTAGTTACACTGGTGCTCGTTCCTGTTGTTTATGCAATTCTTGCAAAAAGGGGAGAGCGAAACAAACATCTTGTTGAGTACCGGGAAATGAATTTTCTGGATGAAAATAATGGTATTTTAAAATGATCAATCATTTAAATAACTGACAATGAAAGCAATAATGATAATATACAACCAGGCTCACACCGAGAAGATTGAATATATGCTTGATAAGCTCGGAATTAGAGGCTATACTTTATGGGAAAATGTACAGGGCAGCGGTACCAACACAGGTGTCCCTCACATGGGAACACATACCTGGCCTGAGATTAATAAAAGCGTTTTAACTATTGTTGAAGACAATCTTGTCGATAAGGTGCTTGAAACCGTGAAGAAGATTGATGCAATAAATGAGGAAGTTGGTATCCGTGCATTTGTATGGGATGTACTTAAGACCGTCTGAAAACTTCAGACTATTTATAAAAGAGGCCGTCTCATAACAAAATTGAGACGGCTTTTTTATTACGATTTCCAGACTGTTTGGGACTATAGTCTTTAAAGACTATCTTTGATCTACTATTATTTTGCATACCTCAAGTTACATAACCAGAGGATTTTAGAGGGGGGAGGCATCCCCCTTCTTTTCATTAGTTATCAACAAATTACGTCTTATGATGGCGCGTGGGCAAACCGGAAAAGGCGCGAACC
>JALONT010000026.1 GCA_025454795.1 Bacteroidales bacterium
TACTGTCATTCCGAATGAATCCGCCGCAAGACGGATGAATGAGGAATCTCCTCCTTGCCCAGTGATTATTTTTGAAATTGTAAAAGATGTGTATAAAGGGTAGACGCCGTAGAGAGGGGGATACCTGAGCTTTGCGAAGGAGGGGGTGAGTACGTGGGATTTTGAGAAGCCTTTAAAATGAGTTTTTAATTTATTTTTTTTCAGTTTCTTAAATGTGCGGTCACTACTCATAAAGTTTATTACATTTATCAAAAATAAATCTGAACTAAAAATGAAAAGGAATCAATTATTATCATTAACAATGGTTGTTGCAGTTGTAGCATTTACAGGCTGCGGTCAATCTTCAAAAAGTAAAGAGATGGTCAAACAAGAGCTTTTCGGAACACATCAGGGGAAGGAAGTTTTCCTGTTAACCCTTACAAACAAGGTGGGTAATGTTCTCAAACTGACAAACTTCGGGGCCAAGATCAACTGGATCGAGATTCCTGACAAAAACGGTAATAAAGAAAACATTACGTTCGGCTATGATACATTCGATGCTACCGTAAAAGGGGATATGTCGTTCGGCTCAGTTGTCGGCCGCTATGCAAACAGGATAGCAAATGGAAAATTCACTCTTGACAGTGTTGAATATGCGCTTCCTGTAAACAATGGTCCGAATTGCCTTCACGGGGGACCTCTTGGCTGGCATAGCGTGGTTTGGGAAACTGAAATCGTTAAAGAAAGCGGATTCCCTGCAGTTAAATTTACATATATAAGCCCCGATATGGAACAGGGTTTCCCGGGTACGGCTACAGCTCAGGTTGTATATACATGGACAGATAATAACGAGATCATTATGGATTATAAGGTAACTACCGATAAAAGGACAGTGATCAATATCACTAACCACGCATACTTCAATCTGCATGGTGCAGGCAACGGTGATATCCTTGATCATGTGCTCACTCTAAAAGCATCGGCATTTACACCGGTTGATTCTGTGATGATACCTACAGGTGAGATCCGTCCTGTTACAGGTACACCATTAGATTTCACAACGCCTCATATGATCGGCGAAAGGATTGGAGATAATTACGATCAGTTAATCCTTGGGAACGGATACGATCATAACTATGTGCTTGATAATAAAGAACCTGTGGATGTAATAGTCTATGATCCTGTAAGCGGTCGTACACTTGAGGTTATCACCGATCAGCCAGGAATGCAGCTTTATACAGGTAATTTTCTCAATGGCACAAAGATCGGTCACGGAGGGAAACCTTTTAACCACAGGTCAGGTCTCTGTCTTGAATCGGGTCATTATCCCGATAGTCCTAACCATCCTGATTTCCCGACAACTGTTCTCAATCCTGGTGAAACTCTTACTACTCAGACCATTTACAGGTTTTCTGTTAAATAATTAACAATAAAACGCTGCACCGAATCCTGAAAGAAGAGGTCAGCAGGCTGTAAGGATAGATATCTGGAAAGGTATCAGGGATTCTACCCGTAACGGTAACAAGAAAATCGAACTTTTCAACCTTGAGAATGATATTATGGAAAAAACTGACCTCTCTGGTCAGTATCCTGAAATTGTAAGGTAAATAGAGGAGATAATGATTCTTGAACAAAAAAAACTGAAGTTGCCCGCTTTAATATTTTTACTTCTGAATGAGAACATTAAAATTTATGTTACTAATCAGTGTTAAATGTGTTGGAGCATGAAGTCTGAAGTAAGTTTCTTCGGACTTCGGATGGATTATTTGCTAATTGATGACTTAGTACATGACAAAAACGCTAACGCGTTGGTTGTTAATATGTTATATGTTAATTGTTAATAATTATACGTTCTTTTATTAGTATAAAACCCTGATATTCAATATGCAGGAAATGTGTTGCCAATATATTTTCCGACTTTGAAAATCAAGTTTGAAAACAAAGTTTACTGTTTTATCTGATACGTTGAAAGAGTTCTTTAGTGACAAAATGAACTTAGCACATATAAAGTTCTTTGGCTTATTTATCAGTGCGTTATGCAAGGTGCAGACTGTCTGCTTCGAAAAGCTGGCCTATGGATTTGACTCAAGCGTTAAAACCGAGTCGTCGTTGCGAAGGATACAGAGATTTATATCGGAGTATTCACTTAACTCGGAACTGGCAGCAAGGTTTATATTTGCTCTGCTGCCCCAAGAACAACCATACAGACTGGTTTTGGACAGAACAAACTGGAAGTTCGGTACAAAGAACATAAACATACTTACTCTTGGCATCGTATATAAAGGAGTAGCCTTTCCGATTATGTTCCATATAATGCCAAAGTTCGGTAACTCCTGCATGCAGAAGCGAATAGACTTAATGGAGCGTTTTATCAGGCTGTTCGGATCCCAGAGTATTGAATACCTGCTGGCCGACAGGGAGTTTGTTGGGGACAAATGGCTTGAGTATCTTAACAGGCTGACCATAAACATGGAAGGAGGGCCAAAAGCTTGTTTAAATATGGTCTGAATTACATCGCCAACTTGCTTTTTAGCAACTATACAGATAAATTTAACCAATGTTGTAAATTTTTGTCATGTACCTAGTGGAATATATTTAACATTCCTGAATGAAGCTCGCGGATCCTGACGCTGTAGGGGGAGCTATTAGGGAGGAAATTTAAAGTTAGGGCTGGTTCAGTTATTACCTGATATAAAATTAATAGTATCAAAAATAAGATTACAAAGATGAAAACAAATCGACGCAAATTTATTTCAACTGCCGTGATGGGCGGTGTGGCTGCTTCTACGATACCATTATCAGGGTGCGGATCAGAAACAACAACCGCCGGACCTCTGGCAGACATAAAAGCCCGATTTGCCAGGATTGATGAAATACTTAAACAGCCGGTACTGAAGAAGGAATTATTTTCATCACCTGTAATCATTGACTCTCTTGAACTTTTAAGGTTGAACAACAATTTCCTTTGCAGGGTAAGGTCCAAAGATGGCGCAGTTGGTATTTCCGTGGCAAATGACGCCCAGATGAAATCGTTATATCCCATCTTCGTTAATCGTCTTCAACAATTTTTCATTGGTAAAGATGCCAGGTATCTTGAAGTTCTGTTAGATGAGGTCTATGTTTATCAAAGTAATTATAAGATGCAAAGTCTGGCCCTTTGGGTTCCTTTGGCAACCATAGAATTTGCTATACTTGATATGTTGGGAAATATTTCAGGAAAATCTATCGGTCAGCTGATTGGAGAGATTTATAATAAACAGGTTGCGGTATATTCTGCCAACGGAGACCGCGATATATCAGTAGAGGAGACTATGGAACGGATTCAAGAGGAAGTAGAAGTATCCAAGGCTAAAGCAATCAAATTAAAAGTGGGTGGACGAATGAGCCATACAGAATATCCAGCCGGAAGGACGGAAGAACTTATTCCAATGGTAAGGAAAACATATGGAGATAAAATGGTTCTTTATGCCGACTCAAACGGTTCTTATAATGTTGCTGAAGCCATCAGGATTGGTAAATTACTTGAGGAGTACCGGTACGATTTCTATGAAGAACCCGTTCCTTTCGACTGGTACCAGGAGACAAAGGAGGTGGCGGATGCTTTATCCATTCCAATAGCAGGGGGTGAACAGGAACCAAGCCTGCACAACTTCCGTTGGCTTGTAGCCAATGATGCTCTTGATATTGTTCAGCCAGACATGTTCTATTTTGGAGGAATGATACGGTCGATGAAAGTTGCCCTTATGGCACACGCGTTTGGAAAGCAGTGTACTCCTCATATTTCAGGAGGGTTTGGATACCTTTACATGATGCATTTCATATCGGCAATACCTAATGCCGGTCCATATCATGAGTTCAAAGGGTTCAGTACAGAACTGCCCTTTGTATGCAAAACATCCTCACTACTTACGAGCGATGATGGTTTGATAACAGTCCCGACCGGGCCAGGATTAGGGATTGAGATTGATGCGGGTTATATTGCAAAACACCAGGTCGTAGAACTGTAATAAATAAGATCTACCAGAAAAGTGTATCGTATTAAAGATTAATTGGAGAGGATTGTCTCTTCCTTTAATTATGATAACAGATTGGCTGTTGAAAATGTAATTATAAGATAATAGTAAAATGAATCAAAGACAAAAAGCGATTGAAATATTTTTAGCCGGTGTTGAAAGTGTAAAACCTGATAACCTGATAAAACGTTATGTATCAATATACCAGGATACTCTTCAAATTGATGAGATCAGGCTTGGTCTCTCAACTATAAAGAATATTTATGTTGTCGGAGCAGGTAAAGCTAGTGCCTTAATGGCTCAGACAGTTGAATCAATACTGGGTAACAGGATAACAGAAGGTCATATAATAACTAAATACGGACATTCAGTACCACTGAAATTTATCGGAATTACTGAGGCAGGACATCCCGTCCCGGATGAAAATGGAATCAGAGGGACAGAACAGATTCTTTCAATCGTTAACAAGGCAGGAAAAGAAGATCTTGTGATATGTCTGATATCAGGCGGAGGCTCAGCCCTTTTAGCTGATGTTCCGGAGGGTTGCACACTTGAGGATTTGAAGATTGTCAGCAGCGTATTATTGAAAGTGGGTGCAAATATTACTGAAATGAACTGCATTCGCAAACATCTTTCGAAAGTGAAGGGAGGTCAGTTGGCCAGGGCAGCTTTTCCTGCAAGAGTTATAAGCCTGATCCTTTCGGATGTCATAGGCGATCCTCCTGACGTAATTGCATCAGGGCCAACAGCGGCGGACCCGACGACTTTTGCAGATGCCATTGCAATCATGAGAAACTACAAAATTGAAAACCAGATACCAAAACAAATCTACGGTGTACTTCAGGATGGTTCTGAGAAAAAAAGGCAGGAAACACTTAAAGAATCTGATGAGGCATTACTTCTTACTGACAATTTAATAATCGGGACTAATAATCTGGCACTTAAAAGAGCAAAGGAGAAGGCGGAGTCATTAGGTTATGAAACTCAGATAATTACAAACAAGCTTGAAGGAGATGTTGTGGATATTACCAGCTATATTGTTAATACTACTATTGAGGTTATTAAGGATAATAGGGCTGGCATAAGTATTTGCTTATTGTTCGCAGGGGAACCTGCAGTCAGGGTTAATGGCACGGGTTTGGGAGGCAGAAATCAGCATCTGGCAATCATTGCTGCCAGATTAATAAAAGATCTGCCTGGGATTACAATATTATCAGCGGGGACCGATGGAACCGATGGTCCGACAAACGCCGCCGGTGCTGTTGTTGATACCTTCACATATAAAAACTCATCCAATCTCCAACTGGATATAGACCAGTACATAAATAACTTCAACTCTTACCATTTTTTCAAACAGGAGGGAGGATTAATTATTACAGGGCCAACACAGACCAATGTGATGGATTTAATGGTTGTGCTTATTGATTAATGACTCCGCGAATATTTTGTGCAATTTAATAATTCACTATTTATTTGTTCAGCTTGAATTAATAGCCTTTTATAGATCGAATGCTGAAATGGAGGAATAAAGATTTTGAACATTGTCGATTAATTTATTGTAATGAATCAGAAAGTTAATTAACATTGAAAAAAAATCATAATTTCTAGGACCAGACCATTTTCAAGACAAAATAATTAACAATAATAAATCAGAAATAATTATGCATTGGGCTCAGGTTATAGATCCGTTAAATAGTATAGGCTTATCAGCGTTAGTTGCTGCGGTACCTATTTTCTTTATTTTCTGGGCTTTGATAATTAAGAAAATGAAAGGTTATTTAGCGAGCTTACTTACAACTGTGATTGCTATTTTGTTTGCAATAATTATTTATGGTATGCCGTTAAAACTTGCTGTTTCATCGACAGTGCATGGAGCATTGTATGGTTTGTTCCCTATCTGCTGGGTAATCATTGGTGCAGTGTTCCTATATAATGTTACTGTTAAAAGCGGGCAATTCGAAATAATCAGGAACTTTATGGCATCCATAACCTCAGACCGAAGGTTACAGGCACTTTTAGTTGCTTTTTCGTTCGGAGCATTTCTTGAAGGTGCGGCCGGTATGGGAGCACCGGTAGCAATCACTGCTGCAATGCTGGTGGGACTCGGATTTAATCCTTTATATGCTGCTGGTATTTGCCTGATTGCCAATACCGTCCCGGTTGCTTTTGGCTCTGTGGGTATCCCGGTAATTACTGCAGCTCAGGTATCTGGTATTCCGGAAATGGCGGTCTCACAGATGGTAGGGAGAACACTTCCTATACTTGCGTTAATAGTGCCTTTCTATCTGGTCATTTTAATGTCAGGCTTTAAAAAATCGCTGGAGGTGTTACCTGCTATTTTGATTTCAGGTGTTGTATTTGCTGTTGTTCAATTTTTAACGTCTAACTTTATTAATCCTATGCTCCCCGGTATATTGGCAGGATTAGCATCAATCGTTTGCTTAGCAGTGTTCCTGAAATATTGGAAACCAAAATCAATCTGGCGATTTAAAGAGGAGCCCCTGCAAACAATAGATACTGAACTGAAATATTCAAGCTGGCAGATTATAAGGGCGTGGTCTCCCTTCATTATTATGACTTTATTAATTATAGCATGGGGTATGCAACCTGTGAAAGAGGCCCTGAATTCTATCGGTCAGATAAAGTTTTATATTCCGGGGTTACAAAATTCTATTTTAAAGCCCGATGGGAGCGCACTTATTATAAAACCTTTCGATTTTAATTTTCTTTCAAGTGCCGGAACTGCAGTATTAATAGCAGCGTTTCTTTCACTTCCTTTAATTGGCATGAGTATTAAAAATGGCTTTAAGACTCTTTTTGCTACTCTCTATCAGTTAAGATTTCCAATTATTACCATCGGTTCTATTGTGGGTTTTGCATTTGTAGCAAATAATTCCGGGATGTCTATTACAATGGCAATGGCACTGGCCAGTACAGGAGTCCTCTTCCCTTTCTTTTCTCCGGTTCTCGGGTGGTTGGGTGTTTTTCTCACCGGTTCCGATACATCATCAAATGCTTTGTTCTGCAAACTTCAATCTGAAACTGCTCAGGCGATCGGTGTTGATCCGGTATTGACAGTTGCAGCAAATGCTTCAGGTGGTGTTACCGGCAAAATGATATCTCCTCAATCTTTAGCTATTGGAGCAGCTTCAGTTGGACTGGTTGGAAAAGAGTCGGAGCTTTTCCGTTTCACCTTAAAGCATAGTTTTATATTATTATTTGTAATTTGTATAATTACAATTATTCAGGCATATGTTACTCCCCGGGTAATTCCTGCATATAAGTTGATTGAAACAGCCGCAATAACGGCGGTTTCCAGCACATCAAAGGGTTTCCTGTACATTCTGATCTTAGCTGTAGTGCTGGTATTATTTGCCTTGCCTGTAATTATTTATAACAGGAAAAAAGCTGGTTAAACAGGAAAATATCAGACACTTTGTATTACTTATCCCATTATCTGCCTTAATGCAGATAGTAACATATTAATATGATTCAAGCTGCTGCTTTCTCCCATGAGGCCTATACGCCACACTTTCCCGGCAAACTCACCCAACCCTGCACCAATTTCTATATTATATTCGTTTAACAGTCTTCCACGTATTATTGCATCATCAAATCCCGCCGGGATCTTTATTGCATTTAACATCGGTAAACGATAATCTGGTGCCACCAAAAACTCAAATCCCATAGATTCAAGACCATCCCTCAGAATCTGATGATTACGAAGATGCCGTTCAAATCTTTTTTCGAGACCTTCTTCAAGCACTATCCTTAATGCTTCATGAATAGAATATATCATCGATATTGGTCCTGTATGGTGATATGCCCGTTTCGCTCCTGCCCAGTAATTACGTATCATTGACATGTCAAGGTACCAGCTCTGTACCTTTGTTTTTCTGGAATCCATAACTTCCAGCGCTTTTGGGCTGAATGACACTGGAGAAAGTCCGGGAGGAGCAGAGATACATTTCTGTGAGCCGCTGTAAATTGCATCGATACCCCAGGTATCTACCTTTACCGGAGTCCCTCCCAATGAGGTTACTGCATCAACCAGGAATAGTGCACCCGCATCATGTACCATTTTACTAATCTCTTCCAGAGGTTGTAAAACTCCGGTGGATGTTTCTGCATGGACAATAGCCACTATTTTTGGATTGGATTTCTCAAGCGCCTCTTTTACCTTTGCCGGATCAACTGGCGTTCCCCATGGAGCATCCACACGAATAAGCTTTGCACCACACCGCTCCACAATATCGCACATTCGGTTTCCAAATACACCGCTAACACAAACCAAGGCTTCATCTCCTGGCTCCAGAAGGTTTACAAAACAGGTCTCCATTCCGGCACTACCTGTTGCTGATATGACTGATGTAATCTGGTTTTCAGTTTGAAAAAGTTGTCGTGCCATCTCCTTTACTTCATCCATAATCTGAATGAATTGGGGATCGAGATGTCCTATTAATGGTTTCGCCATTGCCTTCAAAACTCGTGGATGAACATCACTTGGCCCGGGTCCCATAAGAACCCGGATAGACGGATTTAGTTCTTTTACCATAATGATTAAATTAAGATTTCAATTATTAGTTTAAATATATTAATAAAACTCTATTTTAGTAATTTATTGACAAAGCATTATAACCCTGTTCTTTTTGATTATTTATTTTTGTTGTTTATAATCAGATCCAATGCCGGCAGAAAACCATTTCCTCCAGAAACGTGTCAATCTTTTTGACGGAATTTCAATAGTTGCCGGTGCCATGATCGGTTCCGGGATATTCATTGTGAGTGCGGATATAGCAAGGAATGTCGGTTCTCCCGGATGGCTTCTGGTTGTCTGGTTAATCACCGGAATTATCACCATTATTGGAGCAATAAGCTATGGAGAACTCGCTTCAATGATGCCTCATGTAGGAGGCCAGTATGTATACCTGAAAGAAGCTTATCATCCGCTTGTGGGTTTTCTTTTTGGCTGGACTACTTTCCTGGTGATCCAGTGTGGATCTATAGCTGCTGTGGCTGTGGCATTTGCAAAATTCAGCGGTGTCCTTTTTCCCTGGATATCCGAAAACAATATTCTTTTACAGGCGGGTCCTCTGAGGATAAACAGTACTATGGCAGTGGCAATTACCATGATTGCATTTCTTACATGGCTCAATACCAGGGGTATAGTTACCGGGAAAACTGTTGTGAATATCTTTTCATCAACAAAAGTAATTGCTCTTTTCGGATTCATTCTGATAGGTATATTTGCTACAAAGACTATCAGTTCCTTCGAAATAAATAAAGAAGTATTTTGGGATGCGGGTCAGATAGGCCCTGATAATCAGGTGATCCCGCTTGCAGGTTTTGCGCTTATAGCTGCAGTCGGGACTGCTCTGGTGGGGTCACTTTTTGCAGCAGATGCCTGGTATAATGTTACATACATCTCGGGAGAAGTGATCAATCCGAAACGAAATGTCCCACTTAGCCTCTTTTTCGGGACTCTGATAGTATCTGTTATATACCTGCTCACAAATTTCATCTATATTAAAATACTGCCTCTTTCAGGATCACCAGATGGAGCCGATGTACTGAGCAAAGGGATCCAGTTTGCTACTGACGACAGGGTAGCTACTTCTGCAATGAGTGTTGTATTTGGTGATTATGCAGCTATAATTATGGCTGTTTTTATTATGATAAGTACTTTCGGCTGTAATCACGGGCTTATTCTCGCCGGTTCAAGAGTTTATTATGCAATGGCCCGGGATGGACTCTTTTTCAGGAAAGTAAGTGAAATAAATAAATTCGGAGTACCCGGATTTGCTTTGGTGATCCAGGGGATATGGGCGATATTGCTTTGCTTATCAGGAACCTACAGCAACCTGCTCGATTATGTGATCTTCGCCGTACTTATCTTTTTTACCCTCACAATACTGGCAATTTTCGTACTCCGTAAGAAGCGGCCAGATATCCCACGTCCATATAAAGCATTCGGATATCCGGTAATACCTGCCATTTACATTCTTACAACAACCACTATCATGATAATTCTGCTGAAATATAAGCCGGATTATACTTTTCCCGGACTGCTGATAGTTATTCTTGGGATACCTGTTTTCTTCCTCTGGAGGAAATATTCCAAAAACAGAGGCAGGTTGATTGATAATGATACTTTTGTGGATTCTTTATAAGATTGTAAATCCTTCAAAAAATAATAATTTTAGTCTTCAATTGTTATATTATTGTTTTCAGTAAAAGATATCTGGAACGAAATTTGAGCTTTTCAACAGTTATAAAGGTAAATTTTATGAGAAAAACCGGATTTCTTCAGAATTTTGAAACTTTTGCAGGAATTCTCCTTTCGATAATGATCTTCATTTCCTGCGAAAGAACAGATTATGAGCTTCTTGATCCTGAATCAGCAGGTGTGTGGACTCTTTTCGATACCAGCGACGGGCTTCCCGGAAATTGTGTAGAAGATATACGGAAAGACAGAAATGGAAATTTGTGGATGACTTTTCCAGGGCAGGGTATTGCAAAATATTCCGACGGTGTATGGACATATTATAAGGCTGTAACCAGCCCGCTTCTAAGCAATACCGTCAGATGTATTGCTGAAACAAGTGACGGGAGCCTGATCTTCGGCACCTCAACCGGCCTCTCGATTCTCTCTGAAACCAATACCTGGGATTCTTATGTTGATCCGGTAACAACAATGTCAGTGACTGCAATCAAAGTTGCCTCGGACGGAAAAGTGTGGGTAGGAACGGCTGACCAGGGATTTTATGTAGACAGTGGATCAGGTTTTATCAAAACATTTAGCGAAATATATAAAAATATTAATGTAATTGAAGAGGATGCCAGCGGTAACATCTGGATTGGCACTGATAATGGGCTCATAAAGTGGAACGGTACATCCTATACCTATCTCTCTCTGCTGAATGGTCTTCCGGATAATAAGATCTCATCTCTTCGCAGGGACAGCAAAAAAAGGTTATGGATAGGTACCAGGTTTGGTAAAACAGTCTCCTGGATAGACAGAAAAGGGATGCATCAGTTATCCTTACTTAATGGAAGGGACACTTGCTCAATAAATGATATTTTTGAGGACCGGAGTGGAGATATTTGGTTTGCAACTGCTTACGACGGTCTTATTAAATATGACGGTATTATTCCAATTTCAATCAGGGAGAACGACGGCCTCCCTGAAAACAAGATCAGGTCTATCGGGGAAGACAAATACGGAAGTCTCTGGTTTGGCCTCGAGAGCAAAGGTGTTGTAAGATATACTTTACCAATTAATTAGCCGGAGATGAAAAACATTTACTGTATCACTCTGGCAATACTTTTTTCGGTCGGTTCAGTTTCTGATCTGAAGAGTCAGTCCGGGGAACCTTCAAGAGATAAATTCGTTCTTCTTACAATGCCCTATAATAAGCGCCCTCTTACACTTTTCAGGGGACAGCTCCAGGGAAATACAGGTTATAAGTTTGCCGTCCGGTCCCAGTCTTTCAATTCTGGCGGAGACCTTATCTCTCTTAAAAATAATGGAACCGGGTCCGTTTACCATTATTATTTTGTCAGGTTAAGGTACGGACTGACAAATTTTTTAGAGATCGGCGTGGAAACCGATTTTTTAAGAAGGGGAATCCGTGATGCAACCGTTTCTGTTGTCAGCACAACACTTACAACGACTGAGAATGTGACAATCAATAAGTTGACTGAATCAAAAGGGATGGGAGATATTGTTCTGTATACTACATTACGATTACCGGTTGAATTCCGGTGGTTTGATTTTGGTCTCAGGGGTGGCTTGTTCATACCTTCCGCAAAATATGAACCACAGCGTCCGACGAATACCATGACGACCTCAATTACTGCGGTTAATAGCTATACAATAGACCTTCGCTATAACTTAAGAAACGGGTATGGAGTACCTGTTTATATGATCGCGGCTGCATCTAAACTGAGTTACCAGAAAATCACAGCCGAAGCTGAATGGACAATGCGGACACCTGTGAAAGAGGGCAAAAACATAAACTGGGAAGAGTCCCTTTCGGAAAAAGTATTTTCGTATTACGATAAATCATACAGCTTTCTTCTCAGCAATACATACACTTTGGACATTTCGATGCACTATCAGGCTACAGGTTGGTTTAACTTTTATCTGAACGGCAGTTTTTTCAAATCAAAAGGAGGATGGACCGAATACTGGGGTAATAAGTATAAAAATCCTGAAAAAAGCCTGATAAATCTGGAACCGGGATTTGAGTTGCAGGTATCCCCGAGTCTGACGGTTTACCAGGTAGCCGGATTTCCGCTTAAAGGGAAGAACTGCGACGCTCCATTCTATCTTTTTACGACAATCAGCTATAATTTGTTTCCTTTCCTCAGGTAAATTTATAATGAGTTCCATGAAAAAGACAATTATAATTTACCTTCTTCTCTTATCTGCAACGGCCGGATTTGCCCAGACCGAAAAGCTGATCGTACCTTCCGATCTGAAGCAGCAGACGATTGTTACCGAGCCGGTTACCTTGAAAAAAGGATACTTCAGGGCGGGTCTCCTTCTGAACTACAGGGTGGCTGACAGATATTTTGACGGTTCGGGAGCTAAAGAGTACTATAGCACCAGTTCGTGGGGATCAAAAGCTGCTTATGGGATCACGTTGCAATATGGCATATCCGACAGGTTTCAGACTGAGCTGATTTCAGAATATCTGAATGCCCTTCAGGAGAATCTGAATACTGAAGTGGATGCAAAAACGAATGTCAGCAAGGTTACCGTATCAAAACAAAAAGGTATTGGTCTTGGCGACAGCCATATAGCTCTGAAGTACCAGATCGTTCCGGAAAGAGATAAAAAATTCTCTCTTACAGGCAGGTTGAAGATTACTTTTCCTACTGGTAATAAAAACCCAAAAAACATTAAAAGCGAAAATCAGTATGACCTGCCGGTTGGTGATGGAACATATGCACTGGGATTTTCCCTTTCTGCCAGGCAAATATTATATCCTTACTCTTTCTCAGGATTTGCAGCTTTTACTCATAATTTTAAAGGCAGGAAGATCTTTAATACGGTCAATCAGATTGAAAGGGAATTCAGGTTTGGAAACCTTTTTGAAACCGGATTAACAGGAAATTTGCACCTGAATGAATGGATTGTATTCGGGAACGAGATAAATTATTACAAAGAGGGTCAGGGCGAAATAGAGAATATTCCTTCTCCACTGATGCCTTCATCATGGGCATTGTCATATGAGCCGAGTCTTATTTTTCAGGTTCACCGGTTCAGGCTGGGAGAATCCATTAGAATTCCGATAACAGGGAAAAACGTTCCGGCAGATCCTCTCTATAATTTATTGGCACAATATGTCTTTTAATTTCCCCTCATGCAAATATTTCAAAGGTCAACCTGCTTTAGAAACTATCTCCTTTCTCTTTCACTGAAGGCAGCTATTGCATCTTTTATTTTTCTGTTAAGCTGCGCAACCCCATCTATAAGGGTTACCAGAGAACAGAACCAGGGGGACTTTCTGTTCAATAATCATAATTACCAGGAGGCTGTGGAGCATTATAATCTTATGCTTGACGCCAGCAGGAAACTGGGAATATACCGGAATCGTTCAATGGAATCAGAGGTCCACAGGAAAATAGCTAACTGTTATGAGATGGGTGGAGATTATAAGGAAGCACTATCCCATGTAAAGATTTCGCTGGTGATAGATTCTCTTGAAAATAACCTGGCCGGCAGAATCGCCGGTTACCGTCATGAAGGGAAGATATTTATATATATGGGATTAAGCCGGAATGGCATCATTTCGCTTGAAAAATCTCTTTCCCTCAGTGAGGGAATGGAACAGAGCCTTAAGAATGTAAACAAGATATCTATTGCAGATAACTACCTGGTAATTGGTCAGTTATATTCTGTGATGGGAATGTCCGAAAAGTCTATCGACTATACCGGAAAGGCTTTTTCACTATTCTCTCTGGCAAATGACTTAAAGGGTGAGATGGAGTCAGATCTTACGCTCGCAAATATCCGTTCCGATCTGGGTGATATTGAAGAATCCAGACGACTGGTTGAAAGTTCTTTAATGAAAGCTTCAGCACTTGGACTTGGAACATCAAGGCATAACCAGCTTCTTGCATCTGTTGCAACCGAATCAGGTGAATATGAAAATGCTCTCAGGTACCAGGAAAAAGCTCTAAGCGAAGCAAAGGATTTCGGTATTATGGGGCAGGTTATCTGGACAACAATCGGAATGGGTGACATTTATAGCAGACTGGGAGATTTCAACAAAGCTGAAAAATTTTACAGGGATGCAAGGAGTGTCCGGGATACTCTAAAAATGGAGACAAAAAGCCTCGATGCATCACTGAATCTGAGATTAGGTGAGATCGTCAGCGCAAATGAGTATTTCTCATCCCAGGGATTCAATACGGGAGAAGCAATATCATCACTGCGAATAGGAGAGATGCTGATGCTGAAGGGAAAACAAGATAGTGCAATCATATTTCTCAACCAGGCTGAAGAAAAGTTCACATCTGCCGAAAACAGGGAAGGTGTTTCAAATGTTCTGCTTCTCAAGGGCCGGATTCTGGTTGATGCAGATGATCCGGAGGCTGCTCGTCCCATGCTTGAATCTGCCACCCGGGTGACTGACTTTCCTGAAACGGTATGGCAGGCATGGTTTCATCTTGGAAGAATGTATGAGAAACTTAATCAGGATGAGAAAGCTGTCGAATCATACAGGAATTCAATTGCAGTAATTGAAAAGATCCGCGGAAGCCTGACAATCGACGAATTCAAGAGCACATATTTTGAAACCAAGAGGGAGGTTTATGACTACCTCCTGCGGATACTGCTGAAGATGGATAAGCCGGTTGAAGCATTCCAGGTTTCTGAGCAGGCAAGAGCAAGGGCATTCTATGATATCCTTGCAAACAAAAAGATCGACTTTAAAGGTTCGGTATCCGGCGACCTGATATCTCTGGAACAGTCAAAGAGGACAGAAATACAGAAGCTTTATAAACTTCTTCAGAAAGGAGATGTCAGTTCCTATGGAGATGAAAGCACAAGGAACTCAGGCCTCAATCAGCTTAGGGAGACACTTATTACAACTCAGACTGAATATGAAGATATCCTCCGGAGAATAAAGCTTCATAATCCTGCTTATGCTGAAATGGTGACAGCGAGGCCGATAGACATTACAGCCCTTAGAGCAGGACTTGATGAAAAAACAGCTGTCCTTACGTATTGGATAAGCAAAAATGAATTGATTTACTGGTTAATTACAAAATCGGAGATCATTTATAAAATAATTCCGGTTAGTGAAAAAACTCTCTCATCGATGATAGAAAAGACCAGGCGATCCATTCAATCAAATTCATTTGATGATGCCAGGAGAAATCTCTCGTTACTCTATTCCTACCTGATCGCTCCAGTAGAGAAAAATATTGTTTCATTTCCCGACCTGATCCTTATACCAAACGGCTCACTTCATTTTCTGCCGTTTCAGGCGCTTATCAGCAGCAGAGGAGAATATCTTGTCCAGAGATACAATCTTCTCTATGCACCCTCAGCCAGCGTCTTCATGGTCTGCAGCAGCAGGCAGGCAAAACAAGGGTCCAGATTTATGGGTATGGCACTCTCCGATTTTGCTGTTGAAGATAAAACAGGTCTTCCGGGAACAGAGGATGAGGTACGTAAGATATTACCTCTTTTCCCTGATAATATCTCAGCCTTCGGAAAACAGAGTACGGAAACATTTGTTAAAAAGAATGCATCCGGTTATGATTTCATCCATTTTGCCACTCACGGGAGTTACAATTATGATCAGCCACTCTATTCGCATCTTCTTTTTCCCCAGAGTGATGATGATGACGGGAGACTCAATGTCTTTGAGGTTTTTGAGCTTAATATCAATGCTAACCTTGTAACTTTAAGTGCCTGTGAAACAGGTCTCGGAAATATCAGCCAGGGGGATGAACTGGTAGGACTAAGCCGGGCTTTTCTCTTTGCCGGATCATCTTCAGTGATTGTCAGTCTGTGGGCAGTGGCAGATTACCCTACTTCTATATTAATGACAAACTTTTACAGGTATCTTAAGGATCATAATTTGCAGGAGGCACTTACCCTGGCACAGAGAGATGTGATAAAGATTTACCCGCAGCCTCAGTACTGGGCCCCGTTTGTACTCATTGGGAATGGAAATGTCAAAAGAAATTGATCTGCGAAATGCAGCTCATTCTCCGGGGGACATTCTTTGCTTCCTTTGAAAAAACTTTGCGTACTTTGCAGTTAATGGATTTGACCTATAATATGTTGCCGGAGAATTTTATAGAAAGGCTTAAGAGTCAGGAATATATTAATAATGTGGCTCTTCAGCAAGCGTTTAAGGAACCCTCTCCTGTCAGCATAAGGATCAATCCTTTGAAGTGGACATTGAAACCACTGGATGCCGGGTCCGTTCCCTGGTGCAACGATGGATTTTATCTTGATACGCGTCCTTCATATACTCTGGATCCCCTGTTTCATGCCGGATGCTATTACCCTCAGGAAGCGTCAGGCATGTTCCTTGAGCAGGTATTCAGGCAAACGGCGGATCAGACAGATTATATAAGAGTTCTTGACCTGTGCGGCGCTCCCGGAGGTAAGAGCACTCATCTGTCATCACTGATCGGGCAAAAGGGGCTTCTTGTTGCTAATGAAGTAATTCGTACCAGGGCCAGAATCCTTGAAGAAAATCTTACTAAATGGGGTTTGTCAAATTGTATTGTGACACAGAATGATCCATCTTCATTCAGCCTTCTGCCGGGTTTTTTTGATCTTATTCTTTTAGATGTGCCCTGTTCGGGAGAAGGGATGTTCCGGGACCAGGTAGCAATAAAAGAATGGTCGGAGGAAAACACGGCTCTTTGCGCCGAAAGGCAGAAAAGAATTATAATGGATGTCTGGCCATCACTGAAAGAGAACGGGATTCTTATCTATAGCACATGTACTTTTAATCCCGGCGAAAATGAGAAAAATATAAAATGGCTCACAGGTAAACAGGATGCTGAAATTATAAGATTGGATATTTCTGATTTCAAGGGTATTACAGAGATAGATTTTGAAGGGATCTATGGATATGGTTTTTATCCGGGAAAGATCAGAGGTGAAGGTCTGTTTATATCTGTATTGAGGAAATCAGGAAAAGAGACTGACCTGCGGACAGGAGACAAATGGGGGAGCGACAGAAAGATAAATAGGGAGGAAAGAATTGCGGCAGGTGAATGGACCAGCTTGCCTGAGGAGAGCTTTGTCAGATATGGCAATGAAATCGTTTCTGTTGCAGGTAGTTATAATGATTATATTCATCTTGTAAAACATTTGAATGTCATCAAACCTGGAACGAAAGTCCTTGCGGTAAAAGCAAAAAACTTCATACCTGCACATGAAATGGCTATGTCTGTATACTTCAAAAAGGAAAGTTTCCCTGATGTAAGAGCCAGTCAGGATAAAGCTTTGCATTATCTCTGTCGCGAAAATATTTTGGTTGAAGCTTCTTCAAAAGGATGGAATACTGTATCCTTTAATGGAATTATCCTGGGCTTCCTGAATAATATAGGGAAGAGGGTTAACAATTATTACCCCGTTGAATGGAGGATCAGAATGAATATATCAAATGTTAGCCTGGATAATGTTATAAAATGGAGGGATTGATACTGGTTTTTAAACGATTCCGGATTGCGGATTTTTGATTGCGGATTAAGAACATATAATTAACATAATATTAGTTTCGTTGTTATATTTCAAACTAACTTTTATTATATGAAGCAGGATATTGAAATCGCTCAGGAGGCAAAAATAAAGCCAGTAGTAAAAATTGCCGATATTCTCGGTATCCCTCATGATGACCTTGAGTTATATGGTAAATACAAAGCAAAAATTCCTCTGCATTTTATTGATGAAGAGAAGATTAAGAAGGCTAAGCTAATCCTTGTCACAGCAATAACACCCACACCATCAGGAGAGGGAAAAACAACAACATCAATAGGTTTGGCGCAGGCACTTAACAGGATTGGGAAAAAGGCTACAGTCGTTTTGCGCGAGCCTTCCCTCGGACCGGTCTTTGGCATAAAAGGAGGGGCGGCAGGAGGAGGTTATGCGCAGGTTATACCAATGGAGGATATCAACCTTCACTTCACAGGCGATATTTCTGCAATCGAAAAGGCTCATAACTTACTTGCCGCACTTATTGATAATAATATCCAGATGAAGGAAGAAAATCTCGGAATCGATCCCAGGACTATCGCATGGAAGAGGGTGATGGATATGAACGAAAGGTCGTTAAGGGATATAGTAATTGGTCTGGGTGGTACAACCGAAGGAGTTCCCAGACAATCGGGATTTAACATAACAGCAGCATCGGAAGTGATGGCAACACTATGTATTGCCAATGATCTGATTGACCTGAAAACCAGGCTCGGTAACATTTTTGTAGGATATACTCATTCTGATAAACCTGTTTTTGCCCGGGACCTCAAAGCACAGGGTGCTATGACAGCCCTTCTTAAGGATGCTATCAAACCAAACCTTGTTCAGACACTCGAAGGAACACCGGCAATAATCCATGGCGGCCCGTTCGCAAATATAGCACAGGGTACAAACTCAATAATTGCCACAAAAACAGGACTTTCACTAAGCGATTTTGTTGTAACCGAGGCCGGTTTTGCAAGTGAGCTTGGTGCCGAGAAATTTTTCGATATCAAATCGCAATTTGGGAATCTGAAGACAAATGCCGTCGTAATTGTTGCTACTGTCAGAGCACTCAAATATCATGGTGGTGCAAAGCTCTCTTCTCTTAAGATTGAGGATCTTTCAGCTCTCAGGAAAGGATTTGATAACCTCGATAAGCATATCGAGAATATGAAATATTTCGGATTCAACCCTATTATAGCAGTAAACAGGTTTGATTCTGATACTGACAGCGAGCTTGAACTTCTTTCAGGGCACTGTAAATCACGGAACGTGAAAGTTGCTGTTAATGAATCCTGGGCAAGGGGAGGAGAAGGTGCCGTTGAGCTGGCTAAAAAAGTACTTGAATCCGTCTCTGACTGCCCGGATTGCTTTAAACCTTTGTATGAACTTTCCTGGTCATATGAGGATAAGATTGAGACGATCTGTAAAAAAATGTATGGTGCTGATCATGTTGAATATACAATCAAAGCAAAATCTCAGCTTGAAAAGATCGAAAAGCTTGGACTGGGAAATCTTGCAGTTTGCATAGCCAAAACCCAGAAGTCACTCTCCGATGATCAGAATTTACGTGGTCGCCCTGAAGGATTTACTATCAGGATAAGGGAGATTGAACTCTCTTCGGGTGCAGGTTTTATTGTTCCGATTGCCGGAACTATAATGCGTATGCCGGGACTGCCAGCCAATCCGTCGGCGGAGAAAATAGATATCTCAGCCGATGGTAAAATAAGCGGCCTCTTCTGATTTGATTTACACATCGCTGATATTTCCCTCAAGTCATTATACTTTTTTTTAACTTTATCAAAATTTTAAAACCGGCTTCTGATGAAGAAACTCCCTTTTTATATCTTGCTGATTGCTCTTTCATTATCAGCATGCAAACGATACAGCAAATATGAAGGAGTCTCATTTACTGAAAAGGAACCCCGGGACTGGGAAAATCCCGGAATGTTCAATCAGAACAGTGAAGCTCCTCATGCAACTATTATCAGCTTTAATGATAAAGAGTCTGCACTCCTGGCTGATAAAAAGAACTCACCTAATTACCTGTCCCTTGACGGGATATGGAAATTTAATCTTGTCAAATCGCCGGATCTGAGACCATACTGGTTTTTTAAGGATGACTATGATACGCGTGACTGGGATAATATCCAGGTACCTTCAAACTGGGAGATGAAAGGATACGATGTTCCGATATATGTTAATATAACCTATCCGCATAAAAAGAATCCGCCCTTCATTCAGCACGAGTATAATCCGGTCGGGTCTTATAAAAGAGGCTTTAAAGTTCCGTCTGAATGGAAGAACAAAAGGGTATTTCTGCAATTTGGAGCTGTTGCGTCGGCATTTTATGTATGGGTAAATGAACAGCTTGTTGGTTACAGCCAGGATAGTAAAACACCTGCTGAATTTGACGTAACAAAATACCTGAAAGGAGGCAATAACACTCTCGCTGTTGAAGTCTATCGCTGGTGCGATGGCAGTTATCTTGAGGATCAGGATTTCTGGAGAATGAGCGGGATACAAAGAAGTGTTTTCCTTCATGCGCGACCACAAACATATATCCTGGACTTTTTTGCTTTTGGAGATCTTGAGAACGAATATTTGGATGGTCTTCTTAAACTGGATGTATCCCTGAAATGCGAAACCAAAAAGGAAGATGATTATGTCGTTGAAGCTTCATTATTCGAAAGCGGGAAAGAAATCTATACTGAATCGAAGGATGTTAAACTTGCTGATAATAAAGTCGATGTGAATTTTCAGAAGAAATTTCCTGAAATTAAAAGATGGTCGGCAGAGTCGCCAGCTCTCTATTCACTGGTTATAAGTCTTAAAGAAAAGAATGGGAATATTCTTGAGAGCGTAAGCTCAAAGATCGGTTTCAGGAAAGTGGAAATTATTAATTCCCGGCTTCTTGTAAATGGGATTGCAATTTTGTTAAAGGGCACCAATATGCATGAACATAATGATGTTAATGGGCATGTTGTGGATGAAGCAATGATTCTGAAGGACATACGTGTCATGAAGAGCCATAATATAAATGCTGTAAGAACCTCCCATTATCCTCAGCAGGAGCTCTGGTATGAGATGTGCGACAGGTATGGACTTTACCTTATCGATGAGGCTAATATAGAATCACATGGTATAGGATATGACAAGGATATTACGCTCGCTGATAAGTCTGAGTGGACTGCTGCACATCTGGACCGTATGCAGAACATGGTGGAACGCGACAAGAACCATCCCTCAGTAATAATATGGTCGCTGGGCAACGAAGCTGGTGATGGCAATAATTTTCTGAATAATTATAAATGGACAAAAGAGAGAGATGCCTCGCGTCCTGTCCAGTATGAACGGGCAGAAAAAAGTACAAATACAACAGAGAGACATACCGATATTTATTGTCCTATGTATGAAAGGATCAACCAGATAGATGAATATGCAAAAGATCCGAAGAGTGACAGGCCTCTGATCCTTTGCGAATATGCCCATGCGATGGGTAATTCAACAGGGAACCTTCAGGATTACTGGGATGTGATTGAGAAATACCCGATACTGCAGGGAGCATTTGTATGGGACTGGGTCGACCAGGGACTCCTGAAAACTGATGAATCAGGTGAAAAATACTGGGCCTATGGTGGCGATTATGGAGAAGAGGGAATTCCAAGCGATGGTAACTTCTGCATTAACGGTCTTACATGGCCTGACCGTACACCAAAACCCGGATTGAAAGAGGTTAAAAAAGTTTATCAATACATTGGTTTCAAACCACATGATCTGAAAGCGGGGTTGATCGGGATCTCAAATAAATATGACTTTACTAATCTTTCAGAATTCAATATAGACTGGGAGGTTGTTTCTGACGGTGCAATAACTCAATCGGGCAAATTATCATTCCCCGGCCTCAACCCCCGGACGGAAACACTTGTAAAGGTGCCCGTTAAAAAAATCAATCCTGTGAGTGGAGCGGAATATTTTCTGAACTTCAGGGTTTCAAGATCAGAAGAATGGAATTCAGTTCCCGAAGGCCATGTTTACGCAAATGAACAATTTAAACTTCCGGTCGAATCTGAGCAGCCCCGAATAAGCCAGTCCAGCCTGGGAGTGCTTCAGACAAAAACTTCAGGCAATAAGCTTGAAATCGGAGGGACCGATATGAGAGTCATCTTTAACCTGGAAAGTGGAAAGCTGGAATCGTACATATTTAAGGGAAAAGAACTTTTTCTAAAAGGACCGGAGCCTGATTTCTGGAGACCACCAACAGATAATGATTATGGATATGGCATGGAAAAGATTATGGCTGTATGGAAAAAAGCAGGGGAGAGAACCGTTGTTACCAAAGCCAGCATCAGCCAGCCTGAGATAGGGAAAGTGGTTATCGTCTTCAGGTATGATATTAAGGGACTGGAGGGTGAAAAGATCGCAGGCTATTCAACGGTCTATACAATTCTTGGAACCTCAGACCTGATGGTCTCTAATTCATTCGAAAAACTATCGGAAAAGATCCCGGAAATCCCGAGGATGGGCATGCAGATGCAACTTCCAGAAGATTTCATAAACCTGAAATGGCTGGGAAGAGGTCCGCATGAAAACTATACTGACAGGAAAACATCGGCTGAAATTGGGTTGTATGAGAGTACTGTTGCAGATCAGTATGTACCATACATCCGTCCCCAGGAGAACAGCTATAAAACTGATACACGCTGGCTGACTCTGACTGATGATAACGGTACAGGAATCCTGGTCAGTGGAAATCCCCTGATCTGCTTTGCTGCCCTGAATTATGTGCATGATGATTTTGAATCCCCCGGGAAGTTATCTCAGTATCGCAAAGATGCTAGAACAGCCAACACTCATACCATCGATGTTAAACCACATGAAATGGTTAATCTGAATGTAGACCTAGGACAGATGGGAGTTGGAGGTGATAATTCATGGGGAGCACCGATACATCCTGAGTACAGGCTGCTGGAAAGAAAATATGAATACTCCTTCAGACTCCGCCCGATAACAAGGGAAGATGACGTCCTGAAACTGGCTAAGGAGAGGTTCTAAGAAGGTTGAAGAAGGTTGAAGTGGGTTGAAGTGGGTTGAAGAAGGTTGAAACTCCCTTCAACTCCCTTCAACTCCCTTCAACTCCCTTCAACTCCCTTCAACTATTCAATCAATTTTCCCTTGAAGCATTACCTGATTTCCTCATAAAAATAGGATTCTTTAAGATCTGCATCATCCCAGGTATATATTTTCTTCTTTCTGTTGATATAATAGAAGTTGAGCAGGGCAAAGTCGCCGATACACATTGTCGTATGGACGAAAAGGAACAATGAAAGACTCCATTTCCATAATCCGGGGAGACTCCAGATCATTATCAGGAGTATTATATTAATACAAATGAAGGGAATCAGAGCGACCATTTTGAATTGCCCTGAGGTTATAACATGGCGGTGTGCAGTGACATAAAATATATACTGTTTCAGATCCATTCCGATCCTTATCTTTCGGGCACCAGTCAGGAAAAATGGAATTATATGAAGTGCTTCATGGAAAGGGATACTGACCAGAGGAAAAATTATCAATCCAAGAATTGTATGTGAAATGATATACTTTAACTGATAATACCCTGTAATATTGATTCTTACATAAACTGCTATCCCGAGACAGATCATACAGGACGACCAGAAAAAAACCATAACGCCGGTATTCCTCCGGATATAATCAAAAACAAAATTCACCAGCTCTTCGTAAGGTATTTTCAGTATCTGCCTGTATTTTGTCTCATCCTCAAGATCTTCAATCCGTAAGGCCATGTTTTAAACTTTCATCAAATTTACCTTTTCACAGTCTAAAGTCAAAGGTTATTATAATTTAAATCTGTGTTTGGCACAATTTTGGGACTGTTATGTATGTTGCTGTATAAGGAGGATTATTTGGTAAATTTGTAAAAAAGGTTTCGTGAGGACAGGAGTTGCAATATTTTTAATTCTGATCACTGTGAAAGTATCAGGGCAGACCGATTCTCTCAGGTTAAGGAATGATACCATACCTGAGCGCGTTTATCTGTTGCAGACTGTTGAAAGGGATGGTGTGTCCCTTCCGGAAATCCAGATCAAAGAAGTTACAGTAGCTGGAACCAGGGCCACTTCAAGGAAATCTGTGATCAGAAAGTACGACAGGTTGATTTATAACCTGAAAAGAGTTTATCCGTATTCCATGATTGTAAGCGTAAAGCTGGACAGGGTGAATGAAGATATGTCGGCCATAACTGGTGAAAAGGAAAGGAGACAGTATCTTAAGGAGTTTGAAAAAGATGTCTTCAGAGAGTATGAGGATGACATCAGGAATATGACAATCACACAGGGACGCCTCCTGATAAAACTGATTGACAGGGAGACACAGAATACATCATATGACCTGATAAAACAGTATCGTGGTGGATTGTCTGCAGCATTCTGGCAGGGCATAGCCCGTATTTTCGGAACAAACCTTAAAGAGGAATATGATCCTTATGGTACAGACTTTATGATAGAACTGATAATTCAGGATATAGAAGCCGGGAGATTATAGATCTGATATACATCCGATTTCATGAAAAGAGTTTTTATCGCAATTAAGGTAGTGCCTGACGGAAATCTTCAAAGAATTTATTCAGATGTGAAATATTTGCTGAACAGCGAAAAAATTAGCTGGGTAGATCCTTCAAATATTCATCTGACTCTGTCTTTTCTCGGAGATATACAGGATGCAATGATTAAAACAGCCGGAATTGTTCTGAAGGAGAAATGTTCCGGCTTTGGTGAGTTTACTTTTAATCTGAAAGGGACAGGCGTATTTAAGAATTTTCGCGATCCTCGTGTAATATGGACAGGGATCGATCACGCTGAAAAGTTGATGAAGCTAAATGAACATATTATCAATGGATTAAGAGGCGCAGGATTTATTATTGAAGATCGTCCGTTTAAACCCCACATAACATTAGGCAGGATTAAACTTCTGAAAGATTTTGAGGCACTGAAATCAGCAGTATTAAGGCACCAGGATACTTTTATTCAGGAAGTACATGTGACGGAAGTAATACTATATGAAAGTATCCTTAAATTTACCGGTCCAGTGTACAAACCGATTGGAATATATAAGTTGTCATAAATCGCTCCCTTACTCCCCCTCCTTCGGCCTCCGTCTTCATCAGCCATAGGTCGACTTTGGTGACCGAAGGCCTAAGCTTCAGCGAAGGAGGCACTCCCCATCTCCCCATCATTCCTTAGATTCCCTTTCCCTTGAAAATAATTTCTATTGTATAGATGATTATTTTAAGATCAAACCACAATGATCTGTGTTTCATATAATGGAGATCGTACTCCAGTCTCCTGATCATTTCATCGACATTTGAAGCATACCCGAACCTGACCTGGCCCCATGAAGTGATGCCTGGTCTGACCTCATGAAGTTCGTTGTATTCCGGTGCCCTCTTTACGATCTGGTCAATGAAATATCTTCGTTCGGGACGAGGACCCACAACTGACATCTCACCCTTCAGAACATTGAAAAAATTGGGGATCTCATCAATCCTGTATTTCCTTAAAAAACGCCCGATCTTTGTGACCCTCTCTTCGTTGGTCGCTGATAACATTGGCTCTCCGGACTCGGCATTATAAACCATAGATCTGAATTTATAAATAGAAAACGGCTTTCCGCCTTTCCCTATCCTGTCCTGCGAATATATCACCGGTCCCTTTCCAGTCATTTTAATAAGAACCGAAATTATTAGAAATACCGGACTCATGATAAGCAGAAAAACCATTGAAATCAGGTAGTCCATCATTATTTTAATACATGACTGCAAGGGGGACAGATAACCTGAATTCCCTGATTTTGTGCTGATTGTTGATGAGTTATCCGGGATCATTTAGAAGAGATTGTTGAATGAATAAAATATTTCCATGAAGATAGCAACAATAATTTGAAAGGAATGATTTCCTTTCTGATTCCTGTATGACATTTTTTATATTTTTGTGCATTAAATCTGATTCCCTTTATCCCGGATGATTGATAATTTTGAGGCAAGAGGCAAGAGAAAGAAGCTGGTTGAAGAGCTGAAACAAAAAGGTATCTCCGATGAGGAAGTTCTCAGGGCGATTGATACGGTGCCACGTCATATATTCATGGATCCTGCTTTCCTGAATCATGCTTATATTGACAAAGCATTTCCCATTTCCTCCGGACAGACAATCTCACAACCTTATACCGTTGCGGTTCAGACTTCGCTACTGAAAGTTAAGAAAAGGGATAAGATCCTTGAGATAGGTACGGGTTCCGGATACCAGGCAGCAATTCTTGTCGAAATGGGAGCGAAGGTCTATACAATTGAACGGTTCAGGGACCTGTTCCTGAAGGCTCAGACAACACTTTCATCTCTTGGTTATTCAGCTGATTTCTTTTATGGCGACGGCCATACCGGGAAACTTCAGTATGGTCCTTTTGACGGAATAATTATTACTGCTGCCACAAAGGAGATCCCGGATACCCTCCTTAAACAGCTTAAAATTGGGGGAAGGCTTGTTGTTCCCCTGGGTGACAATGATTTACAGGTGATGACACTCGTTCTTCGAACAGGAGAGGATACCTGGGATTATTCATCTCATGGGAGTTTTGTATTTGTTCCGATGCTTAAAGGAACTGTAAACGGAAAATAATAAATAATGGAAATATTTAAGCTTGTCTTTTCTCCGATAGAGGTTAATACATATATACTTGCCGATGAGCATGGAAAGTGCGCTGTCATTGATTGCGCTTGTTACAACAGGAGTGAATTTGTAAGGTTTACCGGATTACTTGAACAGAAAAAGCTTGAACCTGTATTGCTTCTGAATACACATTGTCATCTTGATCATATTTTTGGCAACGGAATGTTCCTGGCAAAATATAATCTTGGCGCATATTGTCACAAGGATGAAGAGGCTAACCGGAGAGACTCTGTTTTACATGCCGAGCTTTTTGGCCTGAAGATGGAGACACCTCCTGAACCTGCAGGGCTGATAAATGATTATCAGACAGTGACTTTTGGATCAGTGACACTAATGGCGCTGCATGTTCCCGGACATTCACCAGGAAGTTTAGCTTTTTACTGCAAAGACGACAACGTAGTTTTTACCGGGGATGCTCTTTTCTCGGGAAGCATCGGCAGAACTGACCTTCCAGGAGGTAATTTTGAGACACTGATCCACAGCATACAAAGCAAGCTATTTACTCTTCCTCCCGCCACCATCGTTTATCCTGGACACGGGGAGGAGACAACAATTGAAACAGAGATGGCTACAAATCCTTATTTTAAGTAATTAATTCTTTAATTTTGCATCCATCCTCTTATGAACTTCCGGAATTAAAATTTGTAATAATTGTTATCAGAAAAAATCAATTATATGTCATCAGATAAATTTGTTAACCGCCACAACGGTCCGCGGGAAAATGAACTTCCTCAGATGCTGAACCTGATTGGCGCCGGCTCACTCGATCAGTTAATTGATAAAACAATCCCAAAGAATATCCGGCTTGAACGACCACTCAGGCTCCCTGAAGCCATGAGCGAATATGAATATCTTAATCACATCAAGAAACTCGGATCCAGGAATAAATTGTTCCGGTCATTCATAGGACAGGGTTATTATGGCGTTGAACCTCTTTCAGTTATCATAAGGAATGTTCTGGAAAATCCTTCATGGTATACATCTTATACGCCCTACCAGGCTGAAATATCACAGGGCAGACTTGAAGCTCTGCTTAATTTTCAGACCATGATTATTGAGCTTACAGGGATGCAGATTGCAAATGCTTCACTACTTGATGAATCTACAGCTGCTGCTGAAGCAATGATAATGATGTTTAATGCACGATCACGTTCAACTATAAAAACCGGGGCAAACAAATTTATTGTTGATGAGGATATTTTTGTCCAGACTCTTGATGTCATTAAGACCCGTTCAGAACCACTTGGAATTGAGTTGATTACAGGCAGATATAATGAGGTGGAATTCAATGAAATGGTTTTTGGGGCATTTGTCCAGTACCCGACCGCCTCAGGTAAGATAAAGGATTATAAAGAGTTTACTGAAAGAGCTCATGCTAAAGGAGCTCTGGTTGGCGTGGCTGCCGACCTGATGAGCCTTGCAATTCTGACACCTCCGGGAGAATGGGGGGCAGATATTGTTGTAGGTTGTAATCAGCGCTTTGGCCTTCCAATGAGTTTTGGCGGGCCTCATGCAGGATATCTTGCTACGAGGGATGAACTTAAGAGGAGCATGCCCGGCAGAATAATTGGAGTATCTGTAGATGCCCAGGGGAATATGGCACTGCGGATGGCTCTTCAGACAAGAGAACAGCATATCAAGCGCGAAAGAGCTACCTCTAATATCTGTACAGCACAGGCTCTTCTTGCAACCATGAGCGGAATGTACGCCCAATATCATGGTCCTGAAGGCTTAAGGAATATCGCGGAACATATTCATAAGTCAGCCTGTACACTGAGTTGTTCGCTGAAAGAGCTTGGATTTGCCCAGCAGAATAACCTGTTCTTCGATACTATTAATATAAAGCTTCCTTCCGGTAAATATCAGGAAGAAATAATGAGTCTTTCAGTAGATGCCGGCATCAATTTCTTCTATCCTGATGAAGAGACAGTAAGCATCAGTACCGATGAGGTGACATCTTTTAATGATTTAAATGCTATAGTTGAAATATTCGCAAAGGCTTCGGGGAAAGAGTTTAAGCATGTCAAATCATATTGTGATTGCAAGTGCATCGGAGAAAAATTTCTCAGGACTTCAGAATTTCTGAAAGAATCAACGTTCAACCGATATCACAGCGAGACAGAGATGATGCGTTATATTAAGATGCTGGAGAGGAAGGATTTCTCTTTGACACACAGCATGATATCACTGGGCTCCTGCACTATGAAACTGAATCCTGCAACCTCGATGTTTGCCATGAGCTGGCCGGAATTTGCTAACATTCATCCATTTGTTCCGAAAGATCAGGCACAGGGATACTACCAGCTAATGGACGAATTAGGTGAAGCATTGAAGGAAATAACTGGTTTTTCAGCTATTTCATTCCAGCCAAACTCCGGTGCGGCGGGTGAATATGCAGGACTTATGGTGATCAGGGAATACCATCTGAGCAGGGGCGATGGAAACAGAAAAGTTGTCCTTATTCCTTCTTCAGCACATGGGACAAACCCCGCCAGTGCAGTAATGGCAGGAATGCAGGTAGTAGTAGTTGAATGCGATGATAAAGGTAACATCAACGTTGAGGATCTGAAGAAGAAAGCTGAAGAGCATAAGGCAACCCTTTCCGGATTCATGATAACTTATCCCTCAACTCATGGAGTGTTTGAAGCGGCAGTAACTGAAATGTCTGATATAATCCATTCTTTTGGAGGACTGGTTTATATGGATGGTGCAAATATGAATGCACAGGTCGGACTAACCAGTCCCGGCCGTATCGGTGCTGATATCTGCCATCTCAACCTGCATAAGACATTTGCTATTCCTCATGGCGGAGGAGGGCCAGGCATGGGACCTATTCTCGTAAATGACAGGCTTGCTGAATTTTTGCCATCGCATCCTCTGGTAAAAACAGGAGGCAGCCATGGAACAACGGCAGTTGCAGGAGCTCCTTTCGGTAGCGGTCATGTTCTGACAATCTCACATGCTTACATCATGATGATGGGTCCTGACGGTCTTACTCAGGCCACAAAATATGCAATACTCAATGCCAACTATATATCTGCAGCACTTAAAGACTGTTTTAAAACACTCTATACCGGCTCAACAGGTTATGTTGGCCATGAGATGATCCTTGACTGCCGGAGTTTTAAGGCCGAAGCAGGTATCACAGAGGCGGATATTGCAAAGAGGCTTATGGATTACGGATTCCATGCTCCTACACTTTCATTCCCGGTTCATGGCACACTAATGGTAGAACCTACTGAATCTGAGTCGCTTCAGGAGCTTGACAAGTTCATAGATGCATTGAAATCTATATGGAATGAGATTCAGGAGATAAAGGACGGAAAAGCCGATAAGGAAGATAATGTACTGCATAATGCTCCTCATACTGTCAGGATAATCACTGCAAATGAATGGAGTCATAAGTATGACCGGCAAAAGGCAGCATTCCCGGCCAAATGGATTATCGAAAATAAATTCTGGCCGACGGTTGGGCGTATTGATGATGGGTATGGCGACAGGAATCTCGTTTGTACCTGTGATCCAATTGATTCATATCGTAACGAAATAAACATCAGATATTAAAACAGAAAAAGGACTCTGGTTCACCGGGAATATAATAACTCCTTTGTGTATATTTGAGTCCTGGTTCCTTGTGATAAAAAAATGATAAATATGAAAAAACTAATTTTCTTAATTTTCTCTTCATTGATCCTCGTTTCATGCGGATCAGGAGGTTCAAAAAAACAATCAGGTGAAAACTCTCAAGCTACTATGGAAAACAAGTATGAGGTTCAGCTAATGACGGTCGACCCGGGCCATTTCCATGCTGCCCTGGTGCAAAAGATAATGTACGAACAGGTATCCCCGGAGGTATATGTTTATGCTCCGGATGGGCCGGATTATAGGCAGCATATTAACAGGATAAATGCCTATAACAATCGTGCGGAAAATCCTACTTCCTGGGATGAGATCATTTATACCGGGTGGGATTTCCTTGACAAAATGCTTGAAGATAAACCGGGGAATGTTGTAGTGCTTTCAGGAAACAATAAGAAAAAGGCCGAGTATATTTCAAGATCAATCGATGCCGGGATCAACGTTCTGGCCGACAAGCCGATGATCATTATACCGGAAGATTTTCCGAAGCTTGAGGCAGCATTCAGAGTTGCTAAAGAAAAGGGCATCCTTCTTTATGATATAATGACAGAACGTTATGAAATTACGACCATCCTGCAGAAATTGTTTTCACAGAACGAAGAAATTTTCGGTTCCCTGACAACCGGATCTGAAGAAGAACCTGCAGTAACGAAAGTAAGTGTTCATCATTTTTCGAAGATCGTCTCAGGTGCTCAGTTACAGCGTCCTGCATGGTTTTATGATGTTGAGCAGCAGGGAGAAGGTATTGTTGATGTCACAACCCATCTTGTCGACCTGATTCAGTGGGAGTGTTTCCCAGGGCAGATCCTCAGCTTGTCAGATGTAAATATGATTACAGCAAAGAGATGGCCTACACTGATCTCGAAAGAAGAATTTAAAGGGTCGACCGGTTTGGACGAATTTCCCGATTATCTGCAGAAAGACGTTAAAGATGGTAAACTTAATGTTTTCTCGAATGGAGAGATGATCTATCAGCTTAAGGGTATCTGGGCAAAAGTATCTGTTACATGGAATTTTATAGCTCCTCCCGGTGGCGGCGATACACATTATTCGGTAATGCATGGAACAAAGTGCGACCTTGCAATCAAGCAGGGTGCTGAAGAGAAATTTCTTCCTACACTTTATTTCGAGAATCTGAAAGGCATGAAAATTAATGACTTAACAGCCAGGCTGAAAGAAACTCTGGCTACATTGCCCTACGACAGTTTACAGATTGAGCCAGTCGGGAAGAATGCATTGAAGATCAACATTCCTAAAAAATTCAGGGTATCACATGAAGAGCATTTCGGACAGGTTACGGCTAAATACCTTGAATATTTGAAAGAAGGCAATATGCCGGAATGGGAAGTACCAGGAATGATAACAAAGTACTTTACGACGACCAGTGCACTTAAGAAAGCAAAAGAGAATTAGTCGAACAGATCCTCGATAACCAGCGAATACAGATCTTCGAGCCTGATCCCGTCAGCCATAGCCTGCTTGGGTATCAGGCTCTCTTCTGTCATGCCGGGAACAGTGTTGATTTCAAGAAAGAAAGGTTTATTCCTGACGACAATAAAATCGACTCTCACAATTCCCCTGCAGCCAAGGAGATCATAAATCCGGGAACTGAGTCTCTGGATCTCTTCCGTAATATTTCCAGCCATTTTTGCCGGAGTCACCTCATCAGACATGCCGGGTGTATATTTTGCCTCATAATCGAAAAATTCATTTTTACTGATTATCTCAGTAACTGGTAAAACCAGAGCCCTGGATTTTGTCTTTATGACCCCGCAAGCCACCTCCCTTCCTTCCATAAATGCTTCAATAAGTACCTCATCACTCTCTTTAAAGGCATTTTCAATAGCAGCAATCAGGTCTTCTTTCTTTTTCACCTTGGTGACACCGAAACTCGATCCGCTGTCGTTGGGTTTAACGAAACATGGAATACCAGTTTCTTTAATAATACTTACGAGGTCCGGATGGTCGGTTCTCCTTAGCAGGACAGCATCTGCCATAGGTATTTTATATTCCTTGAGGAACAGCTTACAGGCTTGTTTATTGAATGTCAGTGCAGAGCAAAACGCATCACAACTGGTGTAGGAAATCTTCATCATGTCAAAATAACCCTGGAGCAAGCCGTTTTCTCCAGGTGTTCCGTGAATTGCAACAAAAACGGCGTCAAATCTGATGTGAAAATCATCGACAACCAGAGTGAAGTCATTCTTATCGATATTATGATAGCGGCCTTTCTGGTCTTCCCAGTACCAGTTGATCCCTTTGATAATAATAATATAGACCAGGTACCTGGACGATAGTATTTTACTAACCTCATCGGCGCTCTTAAGCGATATCTCGTATTCAGATGAATCACCGCCGGCTACAATTGCTATTGTCTTCATTTATTTCTCATGATTTTAAGGTCAAATTTAGACAATTAAGTGAAATCCTAATTTATTTTTTTACCTCGGAGTCACACGGAGTAAACACAGAGCTACACGGTTTTACCTGACCAAAAATAACATATTACTGCAATCTTACAGAAATAATTCACCTTGGGGTTTACTCTGTGAATTACTCCGCGAAACTCCGCGTAACTCCGTGGTTTACTATTTTGGTTTAGAGTTTTTCTTGTTATTGAAAAGTGCAGTTTTAATATTACATTTGATGAAATATTTAAATAGAGGAATATGAAAAAAGGTTGTTTGGTTACTATTATTATAGTTGCTTTCTTTGGTCTGATAGTCCTGGGTGTTCTTCTCTGGGGCACAAAGGTTTATAACTCCATGGTCACAATGCAGGAAGGTGTTACCAGCCAGTGGGGAAATGTTGAGACTCAGTACCAGAGAAGGGTTGATCTCATCCCGAACTTTGTAAATACTGTAAAGGGTGCAGCCAGTTTTGAGCAGGAGACTCTTACAAAAGTCATTGAAGCCAGGGCAAAAGCTACACAGGTTACACTCGATCCTACAAAAATGACTGCTGAGAATATGCAGCAGTTCCAGGCTGCACAGGGTGAACTAAGCTCCGCGCTTTCCAGGCTGATGGTTGTCGTTGAACAATATCCCGAGCTTAAAGCGACACAGAATTACCGTGATCTTCAGGTGGAGCTTGAAGGCACAGAAAACAGAATATCTGTTGAAAGAAGAAAATTCAACGAAGTGGCCAGGACATTCAATGCCTATATAAAAAGATTCCCGCAGAACTTCCTGGCAGGAATGTTTGGATTCACAGCCAGGCCATATTTCGAATCCATGGAGGGTGCTGAAAAAGCTCCTCAGGTTACTTTCTGATATAATAAATAAGTTTAATGAAGGCCTCATCGTTTTTGACGAAGGAGCAGCAGGCTCATATCCGTGAAGCAATCACGGAAGCTGAAGAAGCCACTTCAGGAGAGATAAGGGTTCATCTGGAAACCAGTCTCTCGGGAGATGTTCTTGAAAGAGCTGCATGGATATTTACAAGAATCGGAATGAACAAAACAAAAGACAGGAACGGTGTGCTTTTCTACCTGGCTGTCACAAACAGGAAATTCGCAATAATAGGTGACTGGGGTATAAATGCGAAGGTTCCTGACGGATTCTGGGATAATATAAAAGAGTTACTCGAAACCCATTTCAGGGAGGGGCAATTTTCTGAGGGTCTTGCAAAAGGGGTACTTATGGCAGGGTTGAAGCTTAAGGAACACTTTCCTCGTCAAAAAGATGATATAAATGAACTGCCTGACAATATCTCATTTGATGGCCCCGACTAAACCGGAACAAAATGATCAAGAGACATTTATTTAAAATTTGGCCGGTTTTTTTCCTGATTACTCTGTTTTCAGGAATGTTAAGTGCACAGGATTTTCCTGAGAAACCGTTTCCTCCAAGACTCGTGAATGATTTTGCAGGGATGCTCAAGGCTCAGGAAATTAATGCTTTGGAAAATAAGCTGGTTGAATTTAACGATTCGACATCAACACAGATTGCAATAGTCACTGTTGAAGATCTAAAGGGATATGATAAAGCAGATTATGCTACCCGGCTTGCTGAAAAATGGGGAATTGGGCAAAAGGGGCTTGATAATGGTGTTCTTATCCTGATAAAACCTAAAACTGAAACATCTCCTGGACAGGTATTTATAGCCCAGGGTTATGGTCTTGAAGGAGCAATCCCTGACCTTATATGTTCGCAAATTGTAGATAATGAGATACTTCCTGCATTCAGAGCCGGTAATTACTATGGAGGGCTGGATAAAGCTACTGGTACTTTGATGTCGCTGGCAAGCGGTGAATTCAGCGCAGATCGGTACGGAAAAAACAAGAAGGAAGATATTGGTGGCTTTACCCCGTTAATTATTTTCATTATATTCTTCATTATTTTAATGTTTTTCCGGAGCAACGGTGGGAAGAACCAGAGGCATATCAGTAACAAAGGGCTGCCATTATGGGTCCTTTTAAGCATGATGAATTCCGGCAGAGGTTCTAACAGCGGCAGATGGGGAGGCTTTTCAGGTGGAGGAGGCGGTGGTGGCTTCGGAGGATTTGGCGGCGGCAGTTTCGGTGGAGGTGGCGCTGGTGGTAGCTGGTAACTAATGGCTATTAGCTCATAGCTCATAGCTCGTAGGAAAATGCAAATTTGGAATTAGTTTGGAATGGATATAAAAGAGGAATTTGGATTCAAAGAATTAATTGTTTGGCAAAAAGCAATTGAATTTGCCAAACATGTAATTGAGAAAATTGAAAAATTAAATTCTGAAAATAGACATTATAGAATAATGGAGCAGACTGAATCTGCTGTAACTTCAATTGCTGCAAATATTGCATAGGGAAAGGGACGGTACTCGAAAAAAGAATTTAAGCAATTTTTATATATCGCCAGGGGATCAATTTATGAAACTATCACTTTCCTTAGTATACTTAGAGAACTGAACTGGATGACCAAGGAAGAAGTTGAGAAGCTCGAAAGTGAAGGGCTCGTCTTAAATAAAATGCTTAACGCATTAATTAATAGCCTAAAACAATATTAGATCATTATTTCTTCCCACGAGCCACCAACCGCGAGCCACCAGCTATTCTCTCCCGCCTATATACCTTCTCCACTTATCAATTACCTGCTTCATATCATCAGGGATCTCTGAATCGAAAAACAGCCTTTTCCCCGTTACAGGATGATCAAATGCAAGTGATTTTGCATGCAGAGCCTGTCTAGGCAGTATCTTAAAGCAATTCTTTACAAACTGCTGATATTTTGAGAAAGTGGTTCCTTTAATTATCTGATTACCACCATATACTTCATCATTGAACAATGGATGCCTGATATGGCTGAAATGTACTCTTATCTGATGAGTACGCCCGGTCTCGAGTTTACATTCAACCAATGAGATGTAACTGAAACTCTCAATAATCCTGTAATGAGTAATGGCAGGCTTCCCCTGGTTTCCGTCAGGAAAAACCTGCATGATCTTCCTGTCGCGGATATTTCTACCTACATGCCCTGTTATCGTTCCTTCAGGTGGATCTGGCTGGCCCCAGACCAGAGCAATATATATTCTGTCGGTTGTCCTGTCATAAAACTGTTTTGAAAGCCTGTTTAAAGCCAGTTCATTTTTTGCAATTACAAGTATCCCGGATGTGTCTTTGTCAATCCTGTGAACAAGTCCGGGTCTGGATTCCCCTGATGAAAACAGGGGAAGATCTCTGAAATGCCACATTAGCGCATTTACTAAAGTACCTGTATAGTTACCATATGCAGGATGCACAACCATTCCGGGTTCCTTGTTTACGACAACAACGTCATCGTCCTCATAAACAATTTTGATGGGAATATTTTCGGGAATAAGATCAATCTCCCTTGGTGGATTTGGCAAAACGACCTGAATAATATCGTTTGGTTTGACCTTATAATTTGGTTTTACAGGATTGTCATTGACTAATATATTACCTGCGTTGGCGGCATCATGAATCCTGGTCCTTGAGGTATTCTCCAGCCTTAAAGACAGGAACTTGTCAATTCTCAGCAACGATTGGCCAGGATCAATCGCAAAGCGGTGATGCTCAAAAAGCTCCTGTTGTTCAACTAATTCCTCTTCAGACATTTTCAGGGATTAATCTATTTTAACCAGCCGGCTGTATGATCCGGGTCTGCCATTCTGGCTCACGACGATAATATATAGACCTTCATGAAGGGTGGAGACATCGACTATTTCACTATACCTGACCTTCAGGAGCTCGCGACCATTTAAATCAATAAAAGAAATCCAGTCTGATTCCGTAGCCGGTGAGTCTCCCGGATCAATAATGATATAGTCTTTTGCCGGATTTGGCCGGAAATGAAGAGGATTATTTTTCATGTAATGAGTATCATCTGTCCCGGTAAAGAGAGAGGAACCCACAACAGGTCTGATCAAAAGGCTACCGGTAACCTGTGACATGTTCCATGTTCCGTTTATATAGTAGAATTGTCGTCCCGAATGGGGAGTATTGATATCAAGTCCTGCGTTCAGAAAAGCATCGGTAAGTTGTTTCCAGCCTACATAGAAAATAGCATCAACAGCAACTCCTTTCGAAAGATGATAAGTATGAAAACCATTTATTGCCTCACCCTGCTCAACCATTACCTCGTTACTGGAATATAGGACATTACCAGGTACGCCACCATTATCATCCCATACCATCAGGTTGAAAGCTGTTTTATTTGCATTCAAGTAACTGTCGTTGAAGCAGATATTGATTGCTCTCAGAGTGTCATTCATGAATGATTTGAAACGGACGGCAACCATTGCATTTTTTGAACCTAATCCGTTTATGCCATACCCGTTTTCAGCTGATCCGTCATCGAATGCAAAGTAATTGCCAAACCTCTGATAATATACCAGTGTGTCATTTTCTTTAGGATCAAAGTCATCTGTAATCAGCCAGCTGGTAATCCTGAAGAGGGCGGAATCACTTTTTACTGTGTTGAAAGTATAGATGAGGCTGGCATTATAATTTTCATTTTTAAGTGGAGCTAGATTTATTGCTCCGGCTGAAAACAGGTCAGCCTGGGTATCTTCATAAACATCCCATATCTTAAAATTCCTGGTTACATTCCGGGCAATTTTATCATTATTCCGGTAATGGATAGGCATTATAGTATCCATCTCCTGAAGGTAGATCTGTCTGAACTGCTTCCACGGCATTGCCTCATGAGTTTTAAGGAGAGACCTTAGAGGAAGTCTGAATGCAACATCGTGAAAGACCGTATCGCCAGGTTCTCTGTTTTTATCAAGAAGGATATAGTCGATATTCCACTGATCACAGTTACCAACCATTGAGGGATCACTCAGGTTTTCACTCAGGCTTGCATAGTTTATGAACCGGAACATAAATCCTTTTTTTAAAAACTCTGGTTGGTTAATAGAAAGGATAACAGCTCTAAAATCAGGGGCATTGCTTATCGATCCCTTCCAAACGGAATACCATTCCTCATCATCAGGTGCAAAAAACTGAAGGACAAGACTATCCCTTTCTTCCGGCATATCACCAAGTCCGCCTGGTTGATAATAAAAGCTTAAACGGATATTATCGGAAGGAAGGAAGTTCAGATTCAACGGCAGTGAGGTAAGCCTGTCGGCTTCAAATCCTAAAGATGATGCGGTCTCATACATCCGGCCGGAATTATTCAAAGCATCGAAAGTTGCAATTCCTGTACTTACCTGGTTGTCGGCATATGTATTATTGATAAAGACATCATCATCTGACCATTTATTGGCGTCAGGGAATACACCTCTGCCTGAGAAATCATCAAAAAAGGGTAATTCCAGAGTATCCGTTAATCCTTTTCTTAATGTTGATCTGGATTTTTCGCTTTTTAGAATTGGATTTGAATGTAACCCGGTTATAATTTCCTGGCTTTTTACTGACCCCAGACAAAAAATAAGGAAGATGATATTCAGTATTTGTTTTTTTAACATAAGGTCTAATTAACAGGCCATTAATTTAATAACTCAGGCAGTAAAGTATCAGCGACAATTGTCAAAGAATCGTTTGGCAATTTAAGAGAATCAATTGTAAGCCAGATATATATGGATGATCCGTACTGGAGTGTGGCATCGTCCTTAAATTCCGGATTCTGCTTATAAACAAATGCATTTAAAGTGTCTTCTGTTGTAAGAATTGTGTTATCAAGAATATAGGTGCCAAGATTCAGGGAGGTATTAAGGATCCTGTCTTTTGCCGGTTTAAGGTTCATCCCTATAAGGTTTGGGACGGATGTTCTCTGGTTACTAAGTCCCTTCCCAAGTACCAGGTCTATAATGGAACCTTTCTGAATGGAATCATTTTCGGCTATATCCTTGCCCTTGTGCAGTTGATTTAAAACCACATCAATGGAAAGGTCAGATTTATAAGTCTTATTTCCCATTTCCAGCCCGGAACTCTCTATCAGGGCTTTAGCCTGCCTTAACGGAAGGTCAACCAGGTTTGGCATTGCCACCATTTCAGGACGAAAAGCATTGATGGTCAAAGCAATACTTCTCCATTTCTTTACCTTAAAGCCTGGTCTGGGGTTCTGTTCTGCCACACACCCACGGGGAACGAGGGAGGTATAAACCGAATCTATAATCAGGTATTTCATTTTGCTCTTTTTTGCAAGAGCAGCAGTCTGCTCCATTGTAAGTCCGAAGAAATCAGGGACTTTTCGGGATTGCCCGTGCCTGCTATAAATATTAAGCCAGAGAAGGAGGATCATTATCACCCCGACAGTAATGATTACAGCAAGTCCAAGGTGCTTCATGAATGTTTTGCTGAATATGAATTCTTTTAAGCTCATGCAGGCTGATAGTACGTTAATGATAACGCAAAAGTATTGATAAAATTATTAATTAAATTCGGTTATACAGAGAGTCTCTTTCAACAGGTTCGAATCCAGCTTCACTTATGAGGCTACGGATTTCGTCCGTTGTCATTGAAGGATTCTTTTCTTCCGCACCTGCCATGGAATATATCCTTGTGGTGTCATCAATTGTGCCGTCCAGATCATCAGCACCGAACGACAGACTAAGCTGCGCAGTCTCTTTTCCGATCATTGGCCAGTATGCCTTAATATGAGATATATTATCAAGGAAAATCCTGGAAACGGCATAGTTACGTAGGTCTTCAACTATACTTACCTCTCCTAGATAAGCCATACTGTTGTTCTCTTTTTTATATTTAAGCGGAATAAAGGCGTTGAAACCTCCGGTCCTGTCCTGAAGAGTCCGAAGCCTTTCCATATGGTCTATCCTGTCGGCAAAAGTTTCGATATGTCCGTAAAGGATGGTCGCATTTGATGGTATTCCAAGCCTGTGTGATGTTTCATGGATAGTGAGCCACATTTCTGAGGATGATTTTTCATCACAGATATTTTTTCTCAGCTCCTCGCTGAAGATTTCTGCACCGCCACCCGGAATTGAATCGAGACCATAATCCTTAAGCTGACTAAGACCCTCTTCAATTGTCAGTCCGGCTTTGCTGATCATGTAATCGAGTTCGATGGCCGAGAATGCCTTGATATGCAACGAGGGTCTGTGCTGTTTGATTTTCCTGAGAAGTTCTCCATAATAAAAAAGATCATGAGATGGATGAACTCCACCAACGATGTGAACCTCTGTAACATCTTTATTGTCAAATCTTTTTACGATATCCAGCATCTGTTCATGACTGTACTCCCAGCTTTCCGGATCCCCGGAAGGTTTGTGGTAAGAACAGAAACGGCAGTTATAGACACATTTATTAGTAGGTTCAATATGAAAATTCCTGTTGTAAAATGCAAAATTGCCATTGATCCTTCTCCTGGTGAGACCTGACAGAATCCCCAGAAGCGGTAGCTCGGCCTTGTCAAACAAAAGCAATCCTTCAGAAGGAGAAATTCTGACATTCTTCTGAATTTTTTCTGCAATCTTCTTAAGATCAATATCTTCTATATAGCTTGTAATATTGATCATTTTAGTGGAATCAGAGTTTAAAATTAATAAAAAAGGTGTCTTTCGCAAGACACCTTCGTTACTGTATGGAGTAATATATTATGATTTTAATTTAAGCTCGGAAGAGACGGAGAGTTTCTTTCTTCCTTTAGCCCTGCGCGATGCAAGAACTCTTCTTCCGTTGGGAGTGGACATTCTTTCCCTGAATCCATGCTTGTTTGCCCTTTTTCTTCTCGATGGCTGATATGTCCTTTTCATCTGCGTAATATTTTAAATTTCAGTAATCTGTCAATTTGAGATCGCAAAGATAGTTATTTTTTCAAATAATTAAACCGGGGGGCACTTTTTTCAAAAAAATCAGAGGGGAAGATAAATGATCTTCTTCGTTTCAAAGAACGGTTCCAGGAAAAAATCCCTGATATCCCATATTTTAACTTTGTCCATGAACCTGGCAAGCTCTTTTTCAATATCGCCTCCTTTAAGATAGAAGATGCCGTTATTCATAGTATTGTTACAGTGTTTTGAAATATTCTTTGCGGTAAGTTTGACAAATGATGGGAATTCTGTTACTGCCCTGCTGACGACGAAATCGTATTTCCCATTTTCTTCTTCCACTCTTTTTCTTACTGCCCTGACATTCTTTATCTTCAGTTCTTCAGAGACTGCAGCAACAACTTTTATCTTCTTTCCGATCGAATCGAGAAGTGTGAATTCAGAATCAGGGAAAATTATTGCCAGAGGAATTCCGGGGAAGCCGCCACCTGTACCAACATCGAGGATTTTTGAACCGGAAGTAAATTCAATGAGCTTTGCAATCGACATCGAATGAAGTACATGGTGAATAAAGAAATTATCCATATCTTTTCTTGAAATAACATTTATCATGCTGTTCCAGTGGTCATAGATATCTTTTAATCGCGAAATCTTTTCCTTATGATCGTATGAAAGCGCAGGGAAATATCTTAGAATGGTTTCGGGCATTACCTGTTGCTTGTTTTTATAAAAATGTTATATAATAATGTTTTTGCCCGGTTGAGCTGCGCCTTGACTGTTCCGATCGGTATTTTAAGTTCGGTGGCAATTTCTTCGTATGAATACTCTTTATAATATCTCAGTTCAATAATCTCCCTGTAGGGTGGTTTCAGCTGGTTCACAATTTTTCTTAAGATGGCAATTTTCTGGTCGTTGATGAGAGCCTCCTCAGGATCCATAAGGTCTGAAGGAATGTTGACATTCATGTAATAAGTACCATCCTGCAATTGATCGAGAGGAATTGGCGCTGACTGTTTTTTACGGATAAAATCGATGCAGTTATTTGTGGCGATCATAAAAAGCCATGTACTGAATGCAAAGCGTGGAGTATAGGTGTCAATATTTCTGAAAGCTTTGCCAAATGCTTCAATAGTAAGATCTTCAGCATCTACAGGATTATTTACCATTTTCAGAAGCATGAAATAGATAGAATCCCGGTACCGGTTCATCAGGCTTGCAAAAGCTTTTTCATTTCCTTTTTTAGCTTCATCAACCAGCAAAAGATCATTTTTTGCCTTTTCCGAGAGCCCCTGATTTATTTCCATTGGTTTTGACCTGGTCTCTTTCTTATGTTGCTTAATAATAATATACCAGCAATAACAGGTGAAAAGATATCAAAAATTAATGAAAATCCTGTAAGCCCGGATTCATTTAGTCTTTTCTGTCCGAGAGTAAGAACCGTGACCATACTTATGAGTCTTAAACCAAAGATAATCAATACGTACTGCCATAAAAAAAGCCTTGAAAGCAATATAATGAAAGTCATGTAGAAAAGAATCCTTGAAAGTGGTTCCAGGGAAATACGAAACTTATCTCCTGATTTATAATATGGTGCTGTTGTAAGATGCCTTTTCTTCTGTGTTATCCATTTACTGAAAGAGGGGCATGAGACTGATCTTGTGATGGTTCCGTTTCTGAATTCGACTGCAGTGTTGTTTCCGGTTGCATTGTTATTAACAAAAAGATCGTCATCTCCTGAAATAATATGGTTATGTGCTCCGAATCCCTTATTCTCAAAGAAGGTAGTGCGCAGGTACGCAAGATTGCGGCCAACACCCATATACGGTATCCCTCGTATCGCCATGCCCAGAAACTGCAGGGCAATGGTCATGGTCTCGTAAATTATGTACTTATTCAACAAGCCTTTTCCTTTAATGTAACCTCCATAACCAAGTACGAAGTGAGTGCTTCCATTAAAATGAGATGTCATTCCTTCCAGCCACCTGACAGATTCCGGCTTACAATCAGCATCCGTAAAAACCAGAATGTCATTCCTGGCAGCTTTAATGCCAATGAACTGGGCAAATTTCTTATTATGAGTGAATTTGGGATCCTTATTTACGTTTGAGACCTTCAGATGGGGATACTTAATAAGGTATTCACCAAGCACTTTATAGGTATTATCTTCTGAGCAGTCATTGACAACAATAACCTCATAATCAGGATAATCCTGTTCCAGTACTGAAGGTAAAAAATTAGCAAGGTTTTCGGCCTCATTTCTTGCACAGATGATTACAGAAACCGGTTTTTTTGAAGTACTGACAACCTGATCTTTATGGAGCCATACCGCAAGGTAATAATAGAAATAATAGAAAAGCTGAAGAGCTGCTGTTAACGCAAATACTAAAAAAACAACGGTTAATAAAATATTTTCCCCGAACATAATCTGCCTTTCGAAATTCAGCAGCAATATTAATAAGATAATCGAAATGGTTATAAAGAGTTTTCAACAAAACAACTTTGCACCACATTTACTCATCCCCCAACCCTCCCGCTGATGCGGGACAGGCTCTTCTCAGCTGTCGCAAAGAAGGGGGCTTAACTCATTGTATATGAAACAATTCCCCCTCTTTGCGAAAGCACTACCCTTTATACACATTTTTGTATTTAACTGAAATATAGATCTTTAGAGCTAAAAGAACCAGAATATATTTTCATTCTATTAGAGAATTAATCT
>JALONT010000008.1 GCA_025454795.1 Bacteroidales bacterium
ACATGCATCCGTTACCGAGTAGGTCCTGGTGATGATCTCCGGACAGGTCAGTCCGTTACTTACATCACTTACAAATGCTACCACCGGTACTCCGCAGTTGTCTGCCTCGTCGGTGACGACTGCTATATTCGGTACGGGGATACCAGAGGTACATGATACTGATACTGGTGCCGGGTTGCTAGCCGTAGGATTGATATTGTCGTCTACTGTGATAGTCTGGGTGCAGGTAACTGTATTTCCACTGACATCAGCAATCTGGTATGTCCTGGTTATTAACTTTGGACAGGTATTGCCATCATCCACCTCACTAAGGAGAATAAAGCTTAAGACGTCAATGCTGCAGTTATCTGAAGCGCTACCTCCTGCTCCAGTAAATGCCGCATAGTTTGCGTATGCAACAGGGACATCACTTATACACTGCACATTAAGAGGACCCGGACAGGTCATAACAGGAGGCAGATTATCCACAACTGTAACAATGCCAACACAGTTAGAAACATTTGAGTTTACGTCGGTTACTGTGAGGGTAACATTATTTGGTCCTATATCAGTACAATCGAACAGGCTATTGCTTAAGGTAATGCTGGCAATTCCGCAATTGTCAAATGAACCGTTATTGATATCGGTAACAACAATGGAGGCATTACCCGAGGCGTCTAGCTGGACAGTAATATCCTTACAGATAGCGATTGGAGGTACAGCATCATCAACAATAATATTAACAGACAGATTATCAGTGCAGTTAAGATCATCTCTCACAATGACTGTATAAGAACCTGCAGATAATCCGGAAAATGTATGTGGTGAGTTAAAGTAGGTAATTCCACCGTTAATTGAAACATGATGTGCACCGAGTCCACCGGAACCACTTACTGTTACTGAACCATCAGCGTTTCCGGTACAACTTTCGTTTATCTGACTGTCTATATTACCCGTAACCTGGTAAACAGCGACATCGACATCTGTTGTGTTTGAACATCCGGCAGCAGAAATGACTTCTACTTCAACATTTCCTGTTCCTGCTGTCGTCCACAAAACTGTTGCAAAATTATTTCCTGCCCCTCCGAATATTATAGAACCACCAGTGATCGTCCAATTATAAATACTATATGTATTGGACAAAGTATATGTATTAACTGAACCCTGACATACTTCAATATCAGAAGCGAGGAACGCAGGTGCCGGAGTTGGATATACAGTTACTGAATCGATTACAGATGATTCACAATCTCCAAACAAAGATGGTTGGGTAATATTTGTTCTGACCACACCTAATGTTACTCCAAGATCCCACTCAATATCTACTTCGTTAGTGTCGGTTATGGCAGAGAGTATTGTACCGTTTTCAACTTCCCATGCATAGTTAGCATCAACATCGTAACCTACAGAATAAGTTTTAATTTCTCCCTCACAGGCATTCGAATAATTAACCGAAATATTGTCTGTTGTTAAACCCGTCTTTGTAAAGTTGATAATAAATGTATCTGTACAACCATTACCATCTGTTACGGTAAGCTGGACACTATGTAAACCATCAGGCAGGAACCAGTTTAGAAAAGGAGTCTCCAGAGTGGTTGTATTTGAAGTAGTTATTGATAACGGGACCAATGTAATTTCCATGAACGGATCAACTGCATCATTGAGTCCATCCCAGAAATATGTATAATTTCCATCACCACCCACCACATTGGCTTCAAATAAGGCTGCTATACCAGGAATTGCATTACAAGTCTGTAATGTTACATTATTGATATTAAGAGAACTGGTCACAGTTACGTTAGAAATGCAGAAACTGGTGTTGAATGAATTGTCAGTAACTGTTAAAGTTACCGGAACGACACCAATGTCAGCGCATGTAAAGCTGGTCCTGTCAACCGAAAGAGTATTGATTCCACAGTTATCAATGCTTCCATTATTTACATCTGCTGCTACTATTGAGGCATTACCAGTGGCATCGAGAATTACGGTTATATTTTTACAATTTGCAACAGGGGGAGTAACATCTTTAAGTGTGATGGCAAAATTAGTAACTGCCGTATTACCACCTCCATCTGTAGCAGTAAGAGTAATCAGCTGTACAGTTCCTGCTCCGCTGATTGCAGTTCCAACTATTGGGGATTGAGTTACAACCGGAGCACCGCAATTATCTGCCGCCGTTGAGAGGGATCTGTAATCAGGTATTACAAAGCTGCAGCTACCGTTTAAGTTCTCATCCCTGTTCCCGACAGGAGTGAGGGTTGGTGGGGTAACATCAAGTACTGTAACATTAATGTTTGATAATGCACTGTTTCCGGTCTGGTCTGTTGCATTAACAGTTACAACAGTTACTCCGGCTCCAATTATGGTACCCGCTAACGGATTCTGGCTGATCGTAATATTTGCCGGTATTGAGCAATTGTCTGTTGCAGTAGCAGCAATAGCCGGAACAGTTGCCTGGCAACTTGCATCTGCATTCAACACAGGTGGTGCCGGCAAGGTAATCACCGGGCTTGTATTATCTGTAACTGTAACAGTGAATGAACAAACAAGGCTTGTGTTAGATGACCCGTCAGTTGCAGTATAATTAACAACTGTTGTTCCAACCGGGAATGTAGCACCCGGAAGATGAGATTTTGTCCAGATAATACTTCCTGCCGGGGTACAATTATCTGTTGCAGTCGGTTCTATCCAGCTGACAACAGCAGAGCATAAAGCCGGGTCATTATTTACAGAAATATCTGATGGACAACCTGCTATAACAGGAGGTGTAAGGTCATTATTAATCGTAACATTGGTAAATGGGGTTGTAAAAGTACAACCGGTGACCGGGTTGGTTTCAGTCACTCTAACCGTTCCGGTACCCACCCCGCCCCAATCAACTAAAATGCTGCTTCCGGTTGTGGAACCATTTATTACTCCACCCGAAACTACCCAGCTATATGTATTTCCCGGATTGTTAGTTGTGCTGTATGTAATTCCGGTTGCATTCGCACAAACATCCAGGTTCCCTACAATAGAAGGGGCCGGTAATGTATTGACGGTGATAACCAGGGTTCTGGGTACGCTCGTGCCACATGAATTTGTTGCAGTAACATTTAATGTCCCGCTTGTAGCAGATGAATTGAAATCAATAGTTACCGAATTTCCGGTACCGTTTATCGTATGTCCTGATCCTGTAAAGGTCCAGTTATAAGTATTTCCAAGAACATTCGGTACTGTATAAACATATCCGCCTGAGCCCTGACAAACCTGTGTTGGACCGGAAGTAAAGTTCGAAGGCATTGACGCCACAATAGGGAATGAAATAATTACATCATCTGATGATGAACATGAAGCATTGCTGATTGTCCAGCGTAAGGTATAAGTGACACCCAGTAATCCTGTAAATACAGTGTTATATTGGGCATTGTTAATAAAAGTACCTCCTGCACCACTTACTATTGTCCACAAGCCCGGATAAGGGACCGGATCATTGCCTCCAAGAACCAATCCTGAGACTCCGCAAAGTGATTGATCAGATCCGGCGTTTGCCGGAGTAGGTAATGCATACGCATTGACAGGTGTTCCGTCTACAACCCCGATATTAGCTCCGTTATTATATGTGAAGCCTGTTAATCTATAGGCCCCCGGTACAGGTGTTGGTAAGAAATAGGGTAATGTTGTCACATTAATAGTTGGTTGTGCAGCACCATTTACTGAGTAATCGAGTGTATAATCCAGGTTGATTGGATTAAAGGATGTAAAACTGACAGGGATTCCTGCCATTCCGCATATGGGACCTGCAGGAGTTAATGAGGCTCTCGCAATTGTTGAAGAGATACTTGCAGTTGTAAAGTCCTTAGGTGTCGCGGAAATGTTTACATTATTGGTAGTAGCCACATCTCCATTATTATTATTACCTGATGTAGTTGATGCCAATTCAGTCCAGAAAGGGGCATTATAATCGGCAACCCTCATATCAGTTATACCGTTTTCTGTCATCAGGGGTGTAAGATCACTCAACGGATCCCATCCTATCTTGACTTTTGCAGTTGCTCCGGCAATAGTTGATACACTCCAGTATTCTTTAGTATTGGATACTTTTAAAGGAAGGGTTAATGAGGTTGCAGTAGGATTTGGTGTGAAGTATTCTGCGGTCCAAGGTATTGTACTGCCTGCTGATGATGTAAGGGTAAAACTATGACCCTTGGTTGTTCCTTTTCCAACAGGATAAATAAAACTGCCACCATTATTAATATATTTGATCAGGGGTCCGCTGACAAAAGAGTTAGCACTGCCTCCTGTCGGGAAAACGGCTGCTGAAGAGGTACTTAATAATGTAAGCTTGTTGGCACTGGTTGTATTAATAATGCCACTGGTGAGCAACAATTCATTGTTAACCTCAATCAGGCCATCTATATTCAACCCGGCAGGATTATTAATCTCAAGATTATTAAATTTATTAGATCCTGTAAAGTCACCGGTTAGCCCACCAAGAGTTTGAACCACTGAACCTGCAAAAGTAACCGTTGAAGCAGGAGAGGCTCCTGTTCCACAAGTGAAAACGCCACTATTGTAACGTTCCATGGTACCAAGAATTGTAAGACTATAGTTATTTACACTATTATCAAGTGTTGCAGCGTCTATGATAAGTCTTTTGCATATTGTTAAATCCTTATTCGGAAGAATACGTGTACCGGTTCCGGAGATAAACATATTTGGTAAACTGCTGAACTGGGTTGCAATAATTGTATAAGTTCCCGTTCCTCCATATTCTATCGTTCCATCTCCTGAACAATCAATGAAGGAGGTGTAATTACCAGCCGGCAGATTACCATTTTCCAGATAAATTGTTCCATCACCATCAACATTCCCAAGGTTATGCCCGAAGGTTGGGGAAGTAATCCTCAACTCGTTGTTAATAGTTGTGTTTAAGGCATATATGTTATTAAATATTGTGGTTACAACATGGTCAATAACCACATTAGCTCCGTTTGGACCACCTGCAGGACAAGGAGGAGAGGCTCCAACAGGTGTCCAGATTGATTGGTCAGACCAATTACCATCGCTATTAGTTTCATATGTCGAAACTTCACCGGGAATAGCAGCGTCTATTCCTGCGGTATAGTCGCCATTTAAATTGCTGCTTCCTGAATAATTGAAAGTAATCCGGTGTGTTGTTTCATCAACATTATCAGTTGCAGGTCCGGTGGGTGCCTCATACCAGTAATTACCGGGGAGTTCGAGCCTGGCAGCAACATAAGCACTTTCAAGTCCCTGTACATCACCCGGCAAATATTGCAGAAGTAAATTCCCATCAAACCCGTCAATTCCTGAGCTTTCAATCTGCCAATAGTAGTTAAGAACACTCGAAGGATCCAAAACACTCGGGTGATTACTTTTAATAGGATTAACATTAATAGAACCAATGGATCCATTTGCAGTTATTGTAAAAGTTGCAGGAGTATATTTCCCGGCAACCCCGACCGGGAATGTAAATGATTGGGGAGCAGCAGTAAAAAACTTTCTCAGGCCTAAGCTGCTGGTAACTCCATCACACATAACCATTCTGGTAACATCAGGGACTCCGATGATGATACTGTTTTCGCTAAGTGTAAGGCGATTTGAATTAATGTTAAAGATACCCTGGGTAAGTGCAAGGTCATTCTTAAGGAAAATGTCGTTATTCAGTTTTGCTCCTGAATTATTATAGATCTCAAGCTTACCATATGCTCCTGATCCTGATATCTGTTGCAGAGTTGTTCCCGATAAACTTATTCCTCCTGTTGTATTGTCATCAGTATAAGAACCATTGTTTACAAGATCCCCTGAAAGAGTTACCTTATTATTACCAAGAACAAGAGTGCCACTTTCAATTTCCATATCCCTGTTAACAGAAAAACTGTTATTTACAGTTAAAGTATTTGAAGACGATACTTTCAGATTATAAAAGTTAGTTACAGAGCTTCCGCTAATTACCTGAACATCGCCATTAAATGTGGTAGTATTAGTACCAAAGTTGTATGTACCACTATTGCTTAAATCACCTTTAACTGAAACATTGAGGTTATTGGAATTTAAAATGCTCTGAGCATTACTGAGTGTTAAAGTTCCATTAATAACCAACGGATTAACTATCAGGCCCAGGTTAGCATTCAGACCAGCACCGGCAGTACCAGTAATTGTCAGGTTGTGTAACGGAATATTTGCATCCAGTGAATAATTTTGAATCGTATTAGGAATTACATTGGTAAAAACTATTGTACCTCCTGTTACAGAAGTACCTGCAGGTCTCAGATACAGATCTCCAAATGTAGTACCACCGCCCCGGACAATAGTAAGAGTGCCACCCGACATATTGAATGCGCTACCTGCATTTAATACTTCCAGTTTTGCATACCCTGCAACTGCAGCATTCCCGTTTATTGTAAGATTACCGCCACTTTGTGTATAATTAAGAATCCCATTTGTTGTAGAAGTATTCCTGCGTATTTGTCCATTCACCACAAGAGTTCCACCCTGAATTTCAAGAGCAGATGCTCCGCTGCCTGAATACTCGATGTCGTTATTATTTGCCGGAGCTGTCACCGGGCCTATAAAAACATTCCCCGAGATCAATGTCAGTTTCCCGCTTAATAGGAGATCACCACTATTGTTTCCTGCATTACCAATAAGGATATTTCTATTGTTTGCGTTGGCATAATCAATACTTAATCCGGCAGTAGAAGGAATTGTAAAAGCTGTGGTTGTAGAAATTGTAAAATCTGTTGCGGGGTCAGTCCGCATATACCTGAAAGTACCATTTTGAAGGGTCAACCAATTATTGGTAAGAGTAGTCAGGGTACCGCCAATATTACAGGTAAGCATAACTGCCTGTGATGTTCCTTTATTAATTACTACTTGTCCAAATATTGTTAATGGAGTACCAGCAGTATTACTTATGCTTGCTGAGTTTGAACCAAAGAACGTTACCGGGATATTAGTAAAATTACAAAAGGCTCTGTTGCCGGCAGGAGGATTCACTATTCCGTTGGTATTGTTAATCAGGTTACCACCTATTGATAATCTCTGGTTTGCTGCACCACCACCACTATTAATACCTGAAAATGTAGCAACGATTACGTTACCATTTACTACAATATTCTGAGCAATTGCACCATTTCCGTACCAGTAAAGGGAACCACCCTGTATATCAAGATCTCCATTTATTGTTATCGTTTTTGCAACCACAACAGTGGGTGCTGTCGGATATGGAATATTCCAGGTCGGACAGAACCATGAGTCTGCATTCTGACCCCTGGTAACCAGATTCCCGTAAATTGTTATATCATTATTTGCAAAAATAATATTTGATCCTCCAAGAGGAGATATTATTAAATTACCGTAAGAAAAGACTCCGTTTGGAAGCCAATACGTAGTCCCGGGTCCTGCATTTGTCGAATAAAGTTCGGTTGTTCCCAGATTAATATTAAAATCTGTAAAGTCACCCAACGGGAATGTGAATGTACTGCCGGTTGTCCAGGATGTTGTAAGCCTGAAATTCCCATTGCCGTTCGGATGGTTTTGAACTATCCCAAAATTCGAATTGAAATTATATCCAATGTCCAGGGCGGAACCAATTTCAATCTGCAAACTTGCACAGTTTCGTACATCAGTATTAGGAACTGTATTATCAGTAGCCAGGTAAACAGAATCCTGTCCACCTATAATAACGATGTCATTTAATCCGGGAGGCACAGCGGGAGGATTATCAACTGTATGCCCGGTCAGTGACCAGGTTGCTAAATTACCCCACAGACCTGTTTGACGACTGTAATATATCTGAGGAGCTCCGAAAGCAGCATCACCTGCTGTATAATCGGCATCCAGAAAATCTGTGCTGTTTGTCGGTATGGTCCAGTCAGTGACTAAATTGTTGGCAATATCAATTGGTGGATTAGCATTTGTACCATTTCTCCATGTAAAATCATTGTTGGTGTAGAGAGCAGGAATATAATTTGCTTCATTTCCAGCCACATCACCCTGAGCGTAAGTAAATGAATGTGTTACAGAATTGGGAGCAATACCTGAGAATCCCGTTGATTTTATACGCCAGAAATAGGTAAGGCTCTGACCATTAATAATAGTAGCAGGGTGTTCATATCCGACCGGGTAAACAGTTACTGAGCCATAAACTGCCGGGGCAGAACTAAATCCAATAGTGGCAGGAGTATATTTTACCAGACCGGCAGGAGTAATGGTCGGTGCTCCAACAGGGAATGTAAATGCTCCAGTTGAATTATATACCTTTGTAACTCCGCCATCACCTGCATTACCTCCTGTCTGAATATATCTTGCCGAACTTATGTTCGCAAAAGCAGCAGAAGCATTAAGCGCTAAATTGTTTGTACCAATATTGAAAAGTTTGTCCTGAGAAAATGTCAGTGTACCGTTAATTGTCATTTTAGCTGCCAGAGATACAGGTGCCGCTGCTGCATTGGTATTATTAAGTTCAACATTCTCAAAAATACCGTTACCGTCAATAATCTGAGTCAGTGTTCCGTTAAGAACTATCCTGCCTGTGCCGCTATGTAATCCTGAATTATAAACATCCCTGGCAATATTGATTGTTTTCCCATTGTCATTAAGGGTTCCTGAAACAAGCCTGAAATTATCATTCACATTTATGGTATTCTGTGAACCAGCGAGATTAACAATTACCCCGGCAGGTTTGTCGATAGTAAATTTATTTAAGGATAAAGGGGCTGCCAGATTAACTGTATATGTCTGATCACCAGTGCCATTTAAAATAGTTGTATTAGTTCCTGAAGTATATGATGTACCATTTTCAATGATAACATTACGGGCAATTGAAATATTAAAGTTATTGGCATCGAAATCTCCTGAATTCAGACTAAAGTCATTAAGTACAACCAAGGGAGCATTCAATCTGACAATTGAAGCACTGCTTGTTCGGTTAATAATGACATCATTCAGCGATGCACTGGAATAAACCGAATAATTGGCTGCATCTGCCAAAACGATGCCGGTAGTCGGCACTATTTCAATTGTACCGCCTGTTACATTAATATTGGATGAAGATGATTTAACATCAAAAGCCTCCTGTTCTCCGGCACCTATACCACATACATCGTAAATGCGTATTGTTCCACCGGACATTGTAAAAATATTGGTTGCCTGTTCAAGATTGAAAGAACCAAAGCCAGGATTGATACTATTTAATGCTCTTGAAGTGTTCAAAGTTGCAACCGAAACATTTGAAAGGTCAGCAACAGTAGTATAAGCCACAGGTGTACGCTGGAAACGGCCACGAAGAATGAACAATCCGCCGTTTTGGGTATAAGAAGCAGAACCTGTTAAAGAAAGAAACTGTTTAGCGTCAACTGTTCCATTATTAATAATAAATTGTCCGGAGGACACATTTGAAGTAATTAGCCCACCTGACTCACGAGCAGACAGATAGCCATTGTCGATTTGCAGTTTACCAAATATATAGAGAGCGCTTACTCCCCCTCTTGTAACCCCAACGGCTGCATCGCCAGGCGCTGCAACCGAATATGCAGTATTTATTTCCCTGTAGTCATCGGAACTGGAAAGTACAACCACATCAACACCGTCAAATACCAGTGCACCGTTAGAAGGAATGTAATAATCTGCTGTTCCGGCGATCCCTTCAGAAAGTGAAGGAATAATCACTGACCCTTTAAGTACCAGAGTACCGGTACGAATCCAAATTGCTTTTCTTATGTTTGGATTTGCTGAAACAGCTCCATCAGTTGCAACTGTATTGGCTCCGAACAACCTGAAATTTGTATAACTGGTCGAATTAATTGTCAGCTTAAAGGTCTGGTCAATACCTTTATCAAGAATAAGGTTATAAAAATCAGTAATACCATTACAGGTAATAGTATTATTAGTGTTTCCCTGGAAATACACCGAAGCAGCTCCTGAAGTTGGACCTGCAACAATTGGTGGAAAAGCATTATAAATAGGATATGGAAGATTTGTGAACCTTACGGTACCATTATTAGTAAAATCACCTTTGATAATTACAGTATGAAAATTAAGATAGTAATTAAGGAATGGAGCAACTCCTCCGGCACCACCTATAACAGGGTTGGTTGGTCCGTTTCCAACAGTAATAAATGCTCCATTGTCAACGGTTACATCTCCATTGATTGTCAGATTCAGCTTTGCAACTAAAACGTTATTGTTTATTTGTAATGTTCCGCTTTTTACATTTAAATTTCCATTTAATGTAATGTTACTTAATTGTGTGGCAATAAAGCCTGAAGTATTGATTGTTAAATTATTGTAGGTAGTTTGTGCTGCAGGCAAAGTAAAATTAGCAGTATTGTTGTACTCGGCAGTTCCGCCACCTGAGTTAACAAATGTATTGATAACAGAAACCGGGAAATTTACAGAAGCCAGTTTAATGGTTCCCTGTCCGCGAAGCGAATAAATGCCATTTGTAAATCTGTAAATATTCTGATCGAGGAAACCGCCGGCATCAATTGTAATGTCAAGGGTCAGGGTTGCAATGTCGGCTGGTAATGAAACTGTTCGCCCTGAAAGGATTATAACTTTATCATTGTCTCCAGGAACAGTAGATCCAATCTGTAGTGTGCCACTTGGGTCTGAAGTCCAGGTGGTTGGCGTATTCCAGTCTCCTGTCTGGAAGGAATAATATGTATCCAGAATACTTGCACCAATGCAAAAATAAGGGCCCGGGTTAAGAACCGTTGGTGATATTATTGATGGAGCATTGCTGGAACCTCCGATCGCTGTATAATTTCCTCCGACAGCCAGAGACATTCCAATTGTTTTTGATAAATCCAGACCACTTTCATACAACTCAACCTTTGCACTTGTTAAATTTCCGCTGTTTAAATTTATCAGGGACCAATACCGTGGATTTACAGTTCCTATTGTAACACCATCACCCGTTAATGCGCCTGTTGCGCTCACTGAGGCTCTGAGAACCGGACCGGTTACACCGGTTCTTACCTCCCTGAGGTTAATACCCTTAAAAGCCCCTCCATCGCCGACAGGAAATAAATAATTATTGGCTGTCCCTACCAGGTTTGGCAATAAAGTTCTCTCAACACCGCCGGTAGTAACATTAATAAATGATCCGGGAGTCCATACTATGGCTCCTGCCGGACTTGTATTATTAATTTTAATGACAAATGTTCCAGCCTGCAGTATACCGTTTGAAAGAGTTAAAACACCACCGGCTGCAAGTGAAATGTCACTATTCATTGTGACACCATTTGCATTGTTTATTGTAAGATTAAGCAGATTGGCAACATTGGAAGGAATAAAAACTCCGGCAGAAGATCCTCCGAAGGATAAGCTTGATGCAGCCCCTGCTATTAAGTTAACCGGAGTTCCTGCAATTGCAGGTCCATTAAGTGTGAGTACTCTTGGACCAACGGTAAAATTACCTGCTGTAAGAGTAAGAGTGCCATTTATAACTAAATTTGCCCCCAGCACTATATTCCTGCTTACATTGAAATTATTTATTCCATTTGCTATTGCATTAAGAGTTATATCTGCTCCGGTTCCAATTGTAAGGTTCGAAGTTACACCGCCAGTCAAAGAACCGAGTCCGTAACTCAGAGTCGCGCCATCAGATAAAGCAAGGGTATTTGCCGCAATCGATAATGCTCCTGCATTTAGAGTAAGGGTTCCACCGACTGTAACACTTCCGCATAAGGTAACAGCCCTGCCAATCGTAAGATTGTTCAATGTTACTGCTGAAAGGTTTGCAGCACCTGCATTCCCGATTATAATATTTGAAGCTGCACCTCCTGCAAGAGTTCCGCAATTAATCTGTCCGTTAAGTGTTAATGTATTAGCCTCAATAGATAAACCGCCACCGCCAGGATTAAATACTCCGCTTATTGTCGGAGAGCTTTGCAAAGAGACAATATTGGTATTGGTTATTGAAAGACCGTTTAATGCAACAACACTGGAAGGGATTAAGACTCCGGCTGTGGTTCCTCCGAATATAAGACTTGATGCTGCTGTTGTAATTAAATTTGATGGGGTTCCTGCAACGGATGGCCCGTTTAATGTAAGAGTATTTGCTCCGACAGTAAAAGTACCTGCCGTAATAGTTAGCGTTCCATTCAGACTTAAACCTGATCCTAAAGTTATGTTCCTGCTTGTATTAAAATTATTCAGTCCGCCTGCTATTGCATTCAGGCTTATATCTGCTCCGGTGCCAACAGTAAAGTTTGAAGTAACACCGCCAGTCAGGGATCCGGCTCCATAAAAAAGATTTGCTCCATCAGGCAACGTTAGTGTATTTGCCCCAATTGATAAAGCACCAGCTGTCAGGGTTAGGGTATTTCCAATATCAAGGGCTCCACCTAAATTAACAACATTAGTTGCGCCGGTTTTATTAATGGTAAAATTATTTAACCCCCCTGTAATATTTGGTAAAGTCATTGCAGGAGTGGCATTTCCCGTGATCACAATATTTGAGGTTGGACTACCTGTAATCGTACCATTAGTTCCCGCAGTTCTGTTAGCAAGAAATAATGTATTCCCATTAATAACCAGCGAGCAGCCTGCAGTGCTGAATGTTGCTATTCCGCCGACTGTAACATCCCCCTGCATGGTTTTGTTACCACTCCCTGAAATGGTCAGGTTCCGGTAATTTGCATTTGTAAAAACAGACTGGTCCCCTGCCCTGTTATAATTAATAATGCTTGCGCCTGCTGCAGTAGTTAGTGTACCTATTGTATTATTTACTCCTCCCAGGTTTAAGACGTGAGCCAGACTGCCACCGCTCATATCAATAATCCCAGCTCCGGTTAAATCTCCGGTCAGGGTCAAAGTTCTGATTACAGTATTTCCAAAATCTAATGAACCAGCATTTACATTTAAATTTCCTCCAACTGTAACATTGCCCTGCAGTGTTTTATTACCACTTCCGGAAATAGTCAGATTATAATAGGTTAAACCTGCCAGATTCTGATCTGCACCATTATAGTTAACCAGGCCTGTTCCTGCCGTAAATGTCCCGGTCCCCGGAGTAAAATTACCTCCAAGGTTAATAATCCCTGTGCCTGAAACAGTTATAACGTTTTGTAATGCGGTTGCCATGGTTATACCGCCTGTTACATTTATTGTACCTGTACCTAGTAACAATGTCTGAATTCTATTGTTATTTGTAGTAGTCACCATTGATATTGAAGCACAGTTCAGGTTACCGGTGCCAATATCTAAAGTCTGATCGCCGTTATTATTGGCTCCGGGTATTGTGAAAGTCACAGCACCGGTAACATTTAATATCCAGTTGCTACTAAATGCTACAGAGCTAAGTGCAATATTACCAGGGGCGAAAGTCAACGCACCAATTGGATTTGCCGGACTTAAATTAAGTGTTACTGCATGACTATTAAGAATAGTTACAGTACCTGTTCCTAAAGCTGCACCGGGATAATCGCCTGGCAAACAATTGACCCATAATCCACCGCTTCGAACCTGCCAGGTTGCATCTGCATCCCAATTCCCTGTGGCACGTGTCTGGTAATCCCCGTCAACCTGTGCAAAAGATGATAGCGAGATTGATAGTAATCCCACCAAAACTATTCCCCATTTCCGGATTCTGTTTATCTCTGATAGAAAAGGAATTATCATTTTTTTGTGAAAAGGTAATTCCTTAGCTACAGAAGGTATTAAAACAAAAACCGGCGTTTTAGATATTGCAGAAATTGAATTCTTGCTTCCCATATAGATCAGGTTCAATAATTTCAAAATTATACGAGCTTTAATATATCAAATAAATAAATTCCTTCAGGTTATGGTTCTTCCTTATTGAGCAGCAGAAATTCTCTCTCAATCTCCATAATCAGCGAATATATACATTTTTTAAACAACTGTATGGCTATATTTTTCATGTGTTTTGAACATATTACATTGACTTATAAAGAGTTTTTTTGGTTGCTTCCTATAAGCTATTAAGTTAAATGACATTATAATCAGGGAAAATGGTCTTTTGAGAATATTCTTCCCTCTTAATATTTTGACCAATGCAAGTATATATGTATTAAAATGCACTTATATTTTGATTAAAATAAATCATCCATCGTTAACTGTGTAAGAATTTAGGCTTCAATGTGCTATCAGAACAAATCATATTATTATAGATTTCTTTTGCAGAAAAGAAAATGTCGCATATATTTGCACTCTCTTTTTAAAAATAAGAACAAAGGGGGTTTAGCTCAGCTGGTTGAGCATCCCGACTTCCAGTCGGGAGGGGCGGTGGTTCGTTGATAAAAATTTTGGGCGATTAGCTCAGTTGGTTCAGAGCATCTGGTTTACACCCAGAGGGTCGGGGGTTCGAATCCCTCATCGCCCACAGATAACAAACCCCGCAACTAGCGGGGAAATAAATTGATAAGAAAAGAAATATTACTGTAGTTTACGCCAGAACCAGCGCATCTTTAACTATCTCAGATTTATCATTAATAGCATACAGCTTAAGACCAACAGATGGTATCGTGTTTTGAAAAATATCTGTAATTGGGTTAAATGCATCTTTGATATCATCTAATTCGTTTATATCATCATATTCATCCAAAGGTAAATAAAGATGCACCAATAACATATAATCAGGATTATTGATCCGGGTCAGAGCCTTAAGTATTTTTGAAATCCATATTGAAGATGAAGTATTGAAATATTCCAGACTGAGTCTTAAATTGGTATTAGGCCGTGCCTGAAGAATATATTCGTTAACCCAGTTAAGTACTGGTTCATAGATTTTTGCAGCATTCTCCGGAACTGATTTGCCGGACAAAATGAGTTCACCACTTAAATGATTCAGATCAATTTGTGGAGTTTTAGGAGTCTGCTCAACTATTAAACTTTTAAATTCGTCCATCTTTGGTTCCCTTAGAGGTTTTAAAACAATTTAACCTGTTCGTTAATAAAACAATCATCAAAATTATAGTTTGCAGTTGTAAGTATATAACTCTTTATCAAAAACTAACGTACGATTATCAATTTATTTGTCTGTTCATCAATGAATCTAATGAAAGCGGCATCTTCTATCATCATTGGTTAATTACTCTTTGTCCCCTTGATTTAACCTAAGTTACTGGTTACTGGTTGCTGGTTAATTAACGAATAATTATTACTTTGGGGCCGATTTCGGGAATCTTCACAGGATTAAGTGGAGTTCCTGATGCAGAACTTAATTGTGTATGGATGTTTTCATTACCCAAAACCATCTTAATATAATTCCTTTTCTGAAAAGATGGAATCTTCTGAATTTTATCCTCGGCTTAATTGAAATCTTAGCTGTTGCTTTTGCATTCCAATGCTCTTATTATATTAGCTACTCTGTGAATGAAGGACTATTTTTTTCAGAAAGAGATCTGTTAATTCTGTTCCTGGGTATTATGCCTTTCTGGCTTCTGATTCTATATCTGATAAAAGTAACTCAGATTCCGATAAAACATTATCGGATTCTGTTTTTCCTGTATCTGCACTCGTCAATCCTGATTCTATTCTCCCTGATACTGATCTGTTTTTTATTTGAGGTATATTCGTTTCCACGATTTTTATTTTTAGAACTATCATTCTTAGGATCTTTGTTTTTATTTGTTGTTCGTATTCTGACATATAAAACCTTTAAAAATTTCATCGTTCAAGGGTATAATAATAAAAATATTGTACTAATTGCCGACGATTCATCTATACCTTTTATTGAAAGTCATTTGTCAAAGAAAGGATCGGGATATAAGATTGTCGTGATCTTTACTGAATCAACCCGCATCAAAGACAGGTTTGAAAAGACAACGATAATCCTTCCGGAGAAATATTTAGGGATACTAATGGATCTGATTGAAGTGGATCTGATCGATGAAGTAATTTATTTGAAAAGTAATTTAGTGCCGTCAGAAGTCAGGGAAACGGTCAGATCGTGCGAAGAGCTGGGCATTACACTAAGGATAAGACATGATGATCCAAAAAAGAGCTTGTCCAGCGCTGTCACAACAAATCTTGCTGATGGAAAGTTTCTGAGTTTCATTAACATACACCATAATTCATTTGTGGTGGCAATAAAAAAATCTATTGATATTAATTTGTCCCTTTCGATGATTGTTATACTGAGTCCGGTATTCATAATCATCAGTGTTATGATAAAACTGACATCAAGAGGACCTGTAATTTGTCAACAAGCAATGATTGGATCAAGGGGACGACAGTTTAATCTTTATAAATTCAGGACTATGATTGCAGATACCGGACAGGTAAGTACTAATCTTGAATTGAAAAATGAGACAGATGGTTCTGAGTCTAATATCAAAGTAGCTTCCCGGGTTACAAAAATCGGGAAATTTCTTAGAAAATCAGGTTTGGATGAACTGCCTCAGATTTTTAATGTTTTGAAAGGAGAGATGCCGATTACTGGTCATCGTTATCCTCTTCAGAACTTCAGTCCTGACCAGCCTGATTGTTAGATTGCTTCTTCTTTCCTCACATAAGGAATCGTGAAATAAAAAGTTGTTCCAATATCTGCTGTCGAACTCAACCATATCCTGCCTCCAAGAAGCTCCACATAGGCTTTACAGATTGAAAGACCAAGTCCTGTACCGGTATATTGACGCGATACTGTACTGTCGACCTGATAGAATCTTTCAAATATTTTTGAATGGTGTTCTGAAGGAATACCGATACCGGTATCTTTTACGAAAAACTCCAGGAATCCTTTCTTCAGATCATACCCAAAATCAATTCTCCCTTTTCTGGTAAATTTGAAAGCATTATTAATAAGGTTCGAAAGTACCTGAATCACCTTGATGCTGTCTATCCTGATTTCGGCATCCCTCTCTGGCAGTGGTGTTTTAAGGCCCAAAGTAATTTTTCGAGGCTTCTCTTTATAGCTATACTGCTCACTCAGCTTCCTTAATTCAGTATTAAGGTTTATTTCCTTTATGTTTACTTTCATCTGACCGCTCTCAATGCTTGCCAGGTCAACAATGTCATTAATGATGGAAAGCAGTTGATTTCCACTCTGGAATATCATATCAATAAACAGTTTCCGGTCCTTTTCTGCCAGGTCAGGCTCATTCAGAAGGGTCGAAAAACCCAGGATTGCATTCATCGGAGTCCTTATTTCATGGGACACATTGTGGAGGAATGCAGTCTTGAGCCTGTCACTCTCCTCTGCCTTTTCTTTTGCTGCAATAATTTCAGCTTCTGCCTTTTTTCTTTCAGTTATATCCCTGAAGCTCCAAACACGACCTGCCGTTTTACCCCCTATCTTCTGAGGCTGGGAATAACGTTCAAAAAACCTGTTATCAAGGAACTCCAGTACATCATAAGTAATTGCCTCCGGATCAGAATACAATTGCTCTACCTGTAGGACAAAATCATCAGGATTCTTCAGCTGGCAGAGTACAAATTTAATGGCTGCTTCATCTTCACGAAGTTTCAATACCTCTTCGGGGATCCCCCACATTTCTGCAAACTTTTTATTATACTGAACAATCTTCCCCTTAGTATCAACCACCAGTATGCCGTCTGCAGTTGATTCCAGTGTTGCCTTCTGAAGAGAAAACATTTTTTCCAATTCAGCTTTGGCAATTACTCGTGAAGTTATATCTTCAACCATTGCAAGGATGAGATGGACCTCTCCTTTATTATTCCGGATTATGCTCACTGTAGTGGAACCCCAGATTATTGAGCCATCACTTCTGATATAACGTTTCTCGGTATGATAAATCGGTATTTCTCCTGCAACAAGCTTAAGAATTGAGACTTCATCATTTGAGATATGATCAGGGTGGGTGAAGTTTCTGAAGGTCATGCCCAGAAGCTCGTCCTCTGTATATCCAAACATATGGCAGAAGGCTGAATTTGCTCTGATAATCCCCATATCCTTGCCAGTCATTATCATACAGAAAGGACTATCCTCGAAAATCTTACGGAATTTTTCTTCGCTTTCTCTGAGTGTCTCTTCCGCTCTTTTTCTTTCTGTTATGTCGCGACTTATCGATTGATAGTACCTAACACCTTCAATATCAACCCCTCGTGCGCTTATCTCAATTGGGAACGTTGTGCCATCTTTTCTCTTATGAATTGTTTCGAAGGTTGCAGATCCTGTCTGATCAAGCGTCTTCCAATCTTCATCAAGGTTGCCGGGTATGTCATCTGAACGTAGCTCGCTAACATTCTTGCCAAGGAGCTCCGTCCGGTCAATCTGATAAGTTTCCAATGCCTTGTCATTTGCCTCGACTATTTTAAAATCACAATCTACAAGCAGAATAATATCGTTTGCATATTTCAGGATGTAATCGTAATGTCTTACGAGTGCAAGCCGTTCAAGCTCCGTTTCATATTTTTCACGGTAAAATCTTGCATTCTGGTTCCGCCACAGGAAAATAAGAAATGAACCGCAAGTAAGTATTAGAAGGATCATAATAATTAAAACCATTCTGACCCGGTCGTCGAATGATGCAAATATCTCCTCCCGGTCAGTTTTTGCCACCAGATACCATGGTGAGAGGGGAACTTTCTTCATTGCGGCAACTACAGGAACTCCACGGTAATCAACTGCATTTGCCGACTTAGATATTCCATGAAGTGCCATAACTGCAGCAAGTTTTATTTCAGAGACTGGTTTCCTGAGAACCATTTCTGAGTTATTCTGATGCCTGAGTTCGTTCAGATATACGATTTCATCACCTTCACGATGGAAAAGCAAAGTTTCAGATGTTTTACTGGTTCCGGGCCATGACTTAAGAAGCGGCCAGAGGACTTTCTGCGGATCAATCCTGATTACCAGCAATCCAAATACTGCTGAGTCTTTTGCGCCAGGTCCCTTAAAAGGAACGAGCAGATCAAGATGAATAAAGCTGACTTTGCCTGTCATATGAAGGTCGGTAAGCAAAACTTCTCCTTTTTTTAAAACATCAGGTAATATTCTCTTAAGGTAATCTCCGATCACCGTATCCTGATTCGGATAAGAGAGCCTGACATTAGATTTATTATCTACAAAAATAGTCGTCCTGTAATCATAGTTTTCCGTAAGGATCTTAAGATCATTAAGAAGATCTTCACGCAATTCTTTTTCACCGGACCTGGAAATAAATCCTGAAAGCTGCCTTTTAAAGGAGATGTTCTGACTTAAGAATGATCCATCGGCTATTCGTTCCCTTTGCCATTGCATAATCTGCCTCACCTTCAGGTCGGCAATTGAAGAAAGCTCTTTTATACTGTCATCAAGCAGATGCTTTCTCTGACTGGTGATGTAAAAAATACCAACAACCAGAGCTCCTGCCGAAATAAGGAGAAAGAGTAAAATAAGTGGCCATGGCGTGGCCGGTTTTTGTTCTTGCAAATTCATAACCGGACTCCCTTCATTATTACTTCTTTTTGATGATAACCGAAGCCAGGATTGATGTAATCAGAATAGAAATGATCACAGCCAGAGAAAATAAAATAGGTATCTCAATATTGAAAAATGATGCCAGCATCTTCATCCCAACAAATGTCAGAACAAATGCAAGTCCTATCTTCAGATAACGGAAATAACCCATGATCCCTGCCACTGCAAAATATAATGATCTTAAACCAAGTATTGCGAAAATATTCGATGTATAAACAATGAACCTTTCATGACTTATAGCCAGAATGGCCGGAATAGAATCAACGGCAAAAATAAGGTCGGATGATTCAATTACCAGAAGAACCAGGAACAAAGGAGTGGCATATATCCTGTGATTTTTCCTCACAAACAAACTGCCTCCATGCAATTCATCAGTAACAGGCAGAAACTTTCTGAAGAACTTTACCACCGGATTCTTATCAGGATCCATCCGGGTCTCTTTCTGGAACAGCATTTTTATGCCAGTAATTACCAGGAATCCTCCGAATATCAGTACAACCCAATGGAACCTGTTTATCAGAGCCACACCTGCAAAAATGAAGATAGCTCTCATAACCAGGGCACCGATTATTCCCCAGAATAATATTTTGTGCTGGTACCTGCCATGAACTGAAAAGTAGGTGAATATTAAAATGAAAACGAAAATATTATCAACGCTTAAAGAGTATTCAATGACATAACCCGTAATAAATTCAAGTGCCTTTGTCTTTCCAAACTCGAAAAATATAAAAATATCGAATAGCAGTGCAAGTGAAATCCAGACAGCAGTCCAGGTAACAGCCTCTTTTACAGGTATTTCATGCTCCCTTCTGTTAAAGATCCCGAGATCGAGGGCAAGCATGAAGAAAATAAAAAGATGAAATCCTAACCAGAATAAAATACTGACTTCCATTTAAAAATTATTAGTCTGCAAATTTACAAAAAAGACTATTATATCCAATTTAAGACACTTTCGTCCTGGTCAGAGTATCAAAGAACTTCAGGGAGACTCCTCCGGGTGCAAACCTTAGTGCATATAAATCCGGAAAACTTTTTACCTTTACCAGTCAATTATTAAAACTCCATTATCCTGCAATGAGGAAATCCGTCTGCTGGCTGATATTATTAACATTATTGATTTCTTTCTCGTTTCAGACCTACTCACAGAAAATACCTTCAGGTGCAGATGCTATAACATCTGCTGACCTTGAAAGCTATGTATCATTTCTGGCTTCACCACTGTTAGAAGGGAGAATGAATGGTGAACCCGGTCTCGAAATTGCACAGCAATATATTGCCTCACAGGCCAGGCTTATTGGACTTAAGCCTGCCGCCGGATTAAGCTATTTTCAACCGTATTCTATGATAAAAAAATCCATTGATACTGAGAAATCCATAATGAGTATAATTCCCGGGACCAATGATACAATTATAACTAAACAACCTGTCTATCAGATTATACATGATAAAAAACTCATAATCCCGGAATCATCGGTTTCGGAGAGAATTACACTCTATAATGTGGCAGCAATTGTTGAAGGAAGCGATCCTGTTCTAAAAAATGAATATGTTATCATCTCCGCGCATGTTGATCATATAGGTAGATCAGGTGGAAGAATAAATGCAGGCGCTGATGATGATGCTTCCGGATGCGCCGCACTTCTTTCAATAGCTGAAGCATTTCAGAGTCTTGAAAAGAAGCCGCTCAGGTCAATATTGTTTCTCTGGGTTTCCGGTGAAGAAATAGGGTTGTATGGATCCCGGTACTATGTTAATAATCCGCTCGTTCCTCTCGAAAATACAATTGCTGATCTTAACATGGATATGATAGGAAGAGTAAAAGGAGTTGCAGATTCAACCGACAAGACTCCTATGACAGGACCTGCCGGCGTGTTCGTTATTACCGACAACCAGAGCAGGGAGCTGACCGCAATAGCAGATGAGGTAGATCAGGGAACCCTCCTGGACTTTGATTATAGCCTCAGCGGGAAGAACCATCCATTGCAGCTTTTTGCCCGGAGCGACCATTATAATTTCGTAACGAAGGATATCCCTGTTTTATTCTTCACAACAGGATTGCATTCCGATTATCATACACCGGGAGATGTTATCGAAAAGATCGATTTTAATAAATTGGAGATAGTCACAAAAACCATGTTCCGTATTGGCTATAATATAGCAAACAGGAAGACAAGAATTGTAGTTGATAATCCTTTCAGCAAATGGTGAAAAAACTTATTACCAGGAAAAAATTCATTGCCTCAGCGATAACCGGGATTGCAGGCATAAGTCTCATTAACAATTCAGTAAAAGCTGAATCTTTTGAAGCCAGGGCTTTAAGAAGCATCGGCAATACAGGATTAAGTGTTGCTCCTGTCGGCTTAGGAGCAACACGTACAAATGAAGAATCACTGATAAAATATGCCATAAACAAAGGCATAAACTTCATCGAGACCGGTCGTGTATATAGCAATGGGAATAATGAACTTCTTGTCGGAAGTGCCCTTGCAGGAATGCGAAAGAATGTGGTGATCCAGTCCAAAATAAAACTCGAATGGAATGAACTTCCTTCAAAAGGCAAAGGGAAAAAAGGAGCCGACGAGGTAAGAGGAGCTCTCATGTCAAAACTGGAAGCCAGCCTTAAAGCACTCAATACAGATTATATCGACATATTGCTTTGTCATGACGCACTTGATGAAAATTTACTTTTCCATCCGGAAACTGTGAGGTTCTTCTCAGATATGAAAAAAGCCGGAACCATAAAGGCTAATGGGTTTTCAACGCACAATGATTATATGAACCTGCCGGCAAGGAACAACCTGGAAAAATTTTATGATGTCATTATGGTACCCTTTAATCACAAGGGATCTTTCATACACTCAGTCTCCGGAAGGTATTCCGAATGGGACCAGGTAAAACTTATAAGCATCCTTGAGGAAGCATATAATAAAGGTATCGGGGTGATTGCCATGAAAACCTGTTCCGGAGGAAAATTTTCTCCTTCGCCTGAAACAGAGGAGAGTTACAGGAAGGCTGTTAACTGGGTTCTTCAGAAGAAGTACATTGGCGCTGCAGCTGTTGCCATGTCAACCTTTGAGCAGGTTGATGAACATATTGGTCTGCTCAATGAGCTGTCAAAAAAGTAATCCTTGCTTTTAATAAGGTTACTTTTTAACTGTAAAGAAACTTTGAATTGCCTCCTTATATCTTTTGTCAATATCCGGAATGCCATTCCCGTTAGAATCCTTCATCGACGATAAATATTCCATCAGGGCAAGCCACTCCTTCCCTTCCTGCAAACCTTCTCTGCTTTCGTCAAAATCTATAATGGCATCCTTCATTACAGTAATTGGATTCCCCATTGCATCTTTCAGTACAACATTAATGAGACCGAAGCTCATTTTTTTAATAATGCTCACATTTTCAAGCATATATGAACTGGCAGCTATCGAATATAGAGTTTTGTTATTTTTCGAGAAATCTACATTGGCACTAGTTCCATCAGGATGAATAATAGTAATTTTGCTAATCTTTCTCAGTAATCCCTTCTTAGGATCAAATTCGACCCTCAGACCTGAATAATAACAATAATTTCCCGGCGTAGATTTATATGCAATCTGTAGTACCTCGAGTGCTTTTTTAAGTTCTTTCCCTGTTAAAAAGGCCCTTGCCAGTGGATACCCTGGCACATTATCATTACCATTTCCCATCGACATGACCCTGAAAACATCAGGAGCAGATTGCAGTCCGGGTACAAATTTATCACGGATAACTCCCACAGCAACCATGCTGATATCTGTTCCTGGTTTGACATGGTTGTTTACATATTTGTGAATAGCATCAGCAACCATGGGACCGAGATTACTTCCTTTAATGTCGCCGAGCTCAACGCACTCAAGGAGAAAATCCGTTTCTGTAACTGTCTTTTCGTAATCCAATCCAAGCGGACTCAGAATTTTCTTTGTTATTTCTTTTTTCTGATCTTCAACCATCTGGTTTATACCAGGATCGCCTTCAATCCTGTCATTAACCGGAATAAGAGAATATCCATCAACAGTAACAATACCATTATTATATGTAAGCGATAATTTGCCAACATACTGCCCATTTACACCGGCCTGAACAACAGGAATACCGTTCACGATTAATGGTTCTTCCAGTTCTGTATGTGAATGACCGCTGATGATCACATCAATCCCTTTTACCTTTTTTGCCAGGTTAAAATCTTCACCTTTCCATTTCCCGTTCTTATCCTTTTTGACACCTGAATGAGAAAGACAGATAATCAGGTCGCATTTCTCATCCCGGAGTTCTTTTACAAGTTTCTTTGCTGCCGGTATCTGTTTTGAAAAAGTTACCGGAGGAGCAAACGCAGCATTGTCGTCTGCTTCTACCCCCATTAGCGAAAAGAATCCAAACTTAAGGCCACCCTTCTCAAGTATAAACTTTCTCTTTATTGTACCATCTGAAAAAAGTTGCTCCAGAGAATTGTCTCCCGGATCATTTTTATCGAACTGTGCATTGCTTAAAAGAGTAGCAGGTATTTCACCTCTCTTTTTTGCAGAAGATACTATTTCAGATAGTTTTTCAGGTCCATAATCAAATTCATGGTTTCCCAGGCATACGACATCATAACCCATGTCATTCATTAACCCAAGCTGAAATCCCGTTGTCGTTTCGAGCGCCTGGAAAAGTGTTCCCATAAGGAAATCTCCTGCGTCAAGGACAAGGTTAATATCTTTGTTCTTATCTTTCTCCTCCTTAATTACAGTGGCGATTCGTGCAAACCCTCCAACGGTATTGTCATCATTCACTGTAAGCGGAGTGTATGATGCTTCAGGCGCATACCCCGTGACCCTGGAATGTATATCATTGGTGTGAAGGATCACGATTTTTCTTTCCTGCTGTGCTGCCAGAGGAATAAAGAAAAAGGCTAAAAAGAAAAAAGTAAATGACTTTTTCATCATATTATCATTTAGAAATATAAAAATACAAAAATTATATTATCTCAGCCACAACGAAGGTACTTCCCCCGATAAAAATCAGATCATCCTTAGAAGCTTTTTCCTGTGCTGCCTTAAGTGCCATATTTACATCAGGATAGCTATTCCCGACAAGTCCGTACCGGGATGCTTTCAACCGAAGCTCATTCTCATCAAGAGCCCTCAGAACAGTGGCTTTTGTGAAATAATAATTTGCCTTTACGGGGAAAAGAGGAAGTACTGAAGTCAGATCCTTATCACTGACAAAACCGATGATTAAATGTAAATTTGCCGGGGTATATTTCATTATCTGCCGTATTACATATTCAAGTCCTTCCTTGTTATGCCCGGTATCACATATAGTAAGAGGATCAGTGCTTAGTATCTGCCATCGCCCCTGTAATCCTGTATTTATAACAACTTTTTTTATACCTTCTTTAAGATTCCTTTCAGAAATTTTAAGTGTACCTTTTACACTCTTATAAAATCCGAACAGTGTCTGAATATTTTTCTGCTGATAATCCCCACCCAGAGGAATTGTACCGGAATACTTCCGGTTGTCCTGCAAATCATTTATCATATAGCGCCGCCCGCCTTTAATAGACTCAGAATCCTCAAAAAAGCAACTGAAATTCCTGTCGGCAAAAATGATCTCTGATCCTTTTTCTTCAGCCACTGCGGTAAATACTTTTTTTGTTTCCGGCTGAGTTTCACCAATAACAACCGGAACACCCTTCTTGATTATCCCTGCCTTCTCTGATGCAACTTTTTCCATTGTATCACCAAGAATGTCCATATGATCATGTCCGATATTTGTTATTACTGAAATCAGAGGTATGATAATGTTTGTTGAATCGAGCCTCCCTCCGAGGCCGACTTCAATGACAGCTATATCGACTTTCTCCCTGGCAAAATAATCAAATGCCATTGCAACTGTCATCTCAAAGAATGATGGTTTTAGCGAATCAATTATACTCCTGTGTGACTGAACAAAAAGCACCACCTCACTTTCAGGAATCATCTCACCGTTTATCCTGATCCTTTCCCTGAAATCTCTGAGATGCGGTGAAGTATAAAGGCCTGTCCTGTAACCTGCCTCCTGCAGAACTGATGCGATCATATGAGACACAGATCCTTTTCCGTTTGTCCCGGCAACATGTATAGTTTTAAATTTCAGGTGGGGATGACCAAAATATTTATCAAGAGCAAGGATATTATCCAGACTATCCTTATAAGCAGCTTTACCAATCCTGTGGTATGCCGGCAACCGGCTATAAAGGAAATGCACAGTCTCTTTATATGTCATATAGGCATCAGGCATCAGGCATCAGGCATCAGGCGTCAGGCGTCAGGCATCAGGCGTCAGGCGTCAGGCATCAGGCGACAGGCGACAGGATTCTTCATCTCTAATCACTACAAACTTCAGGCTCTTTAGTCACTTTCTTTTACAAATTAACATACTTTCAACATGGATACCAATTAATACTATAATTTCGTTATTTTTGCAGAGCAGACGGCAAGTGACACAACTTTGATATTCTGCTGATTTTAAAGTACTTAACCATGGTAAAGAAACATAACAAGAAACTTTTCATTATTGATACAAATGTCCTCCTTCACGACTATAAATGCATTTATAATTTTGAGGAAAATGACGTTATTATTCCAATAGTGGTACTGGAAGAGCTGGATAAATTCAAGAGAGGCAACGATATCATCAACTTCCATGCCCGGGAGTTCACCAGGGAGCTTGACAAACTATCCGGCGACATGCTGCTTACTGCCAATATTCCCCTTGGTGAAAATCTTGGCAATCTTCACATTGAAACAGGAAGGGACTTTTCGGAAAAGGTAAACCAATCTTTCCCGGAAAGAACTGCTGATCATCGTATACTGGCAATTTCTGAATATGTACGCACTGCAAACAAGGATAAAACAGTTGTCCTGATAACCAAGGACATCAACTTACGGATGAAAGCCAAATCGCTTGGCATTATTGCTCAGGACTATGAAAATGACAAGGTCGCAAATATTGACGACCTCTACAAAGGAATAAAGGTGCTTGAGGGTGTCAACCATGATCTCATAAGCAAACTTTATGAGATACCGGACGGGGTAAGTTCCGACGAATTCAAGCTTGAATCTGATCTGAAAGGACACCAGTTTTTCATAATGAAAAACAACGGATCCAGTGCTCTTGCTCATTATAATCCTGTAAATAAAATACTTAACAGGGTTATCAAGCAGACTACTTATGGCATCGATCCGCGGAACGCTGAACAAACTTTTGCACTTGATGCTCTGGCAAATCCTGATATTCAGCTTGTTTCACTTACCGGCAAGGCAGGTACGGGAAAGACATTGCTGGCTCTTGCAGCTGCTCTCGCACAGCACAAAAGATATAAGCAGATATTCCTTGCCCGCCCTATCGTTCCTCTTGCCAATCGCGATCTGGGGTTTCTTCCGGGGGATGTAAAGGAGAAAATGGATCCCTATATGCAGCCATTATATGATAATCTTACAGTAATAAAGCATAAGTTCAGTCATCAGAGTCCGGAATTCATGCGTATCAACGAAATGGTGAAAGAAGAAAAACTGGTAATCACACCACTTGCATATATCAGGGGAAGAAGCCTTTCAAGCATTTTCTTTATAGTCGACGAAGCTCAGAATCTTACCCCGCACGAAATAAAAACCATAATCACCCGGGCCGGTGAAGGAACAAAAATGGTATTTACCGGCGATATCGAACAGATTGATTCACCATACCTCGACACTGCTTCCAACGGATTAAGTTACCTGTCGGACAAAATGAAGAACCAGGATATCTTTGCACATGTTAACCTTGTCAAAGGAGAACGAAGTTTCCTGGCAGAACTGGCAAGCAAATTATTGTAATAATCTATAAACCAAAAAATCACAATGAAAATCAAATCAATTCAAATAATGGTTCTCCTGGTTTTATTCCTTACAGGAGTCTCTGCAGATTCATTTACACAGGGAAAAGAGAAAAAGGTAAAGAATTCCAAAAAAGTCAAAACAGAACAAATTAAACTTTTCAACGGTAAAGATCTCAGCAACTGGGCTTTTCATCTGAAAGACCCCTCTGCAGATCCCGCAAAAGTTTTTATGGTACAGAATGGGGTAATTCATATAACAGGAAGTCCCTTCGGATACATGCGAACAATAGATACATATTCAGATTATAGCCTGCATGTTGAATGGCGATGGCCTTCAGAAGCAACAAACAGCGGGGTATTTATACATGTACAATTGCCTGATACAATCTGGCCAAGATGTATTGAATGCCAGCTGGCTGCAGGAAATGCAGGTGATTTTATCTGTGCTAATGGCTCTGATATGAATGAACGCACTGATAAATCAAAAAAACCTGTCAAAAAAATGGCTGCCTCCTCAGAAAAGCCGGTTGGTGAATGGAATACTATGGAGGTCATCTGCAAAACAAATAACATTGAAGTAAGTATTAACGGAGTCCTTCAGAATAAAGGAACCGGGCTGAGTATCAGTAAAGGACATATCTGTCTCCAGAGTGAAGGAAAAGATATCGAATTCAGAAATGTAGTTCTCACTAAACTTAAAAAATGAGTATTATCCAAAAATGCTATAAGGGTATTTCTTTGCGAAACCTGGTGCCTTAGTGCCTTTGTGGCAAAATATTTATGAACACAAGAAAGAAGAAAGTAGCATTTCACACACTCGGATGTAAACTAAATTTTGCCGAAACATCAACGATTTCAAGATCATTTCCTGAAGAGCAGTTTGAAAAAGTCCCTGCCGGCAGGAAAGCAGATGTATATATTATAAATACATGTTCTGTAACAGATGTTGCTGACCGGAAATGCCGCCAGGCCATTAAAAAGTTCATCAACCAGTCACCGGATGCTTTTATTGCAGTTGTCGGCTGTTATGCACAGCTTAAACCGCAGGAGATATCAGCAATTCCGGGAGTTGATCTGGTCCTGGGTATTAATGAAAAATTTAATATTGCCGGATACCTGACTTCACTTGAAAAAAAGAAAAACGGAGAGATCCACTCATGCGAACTCTCCTCTTCTGACAGGTTCAATACGTCATTTTCCATTGGAGACAGAACAAGATCTTTCCTTAAGGTTCAGGATGGTTGTGACTATGGTTGTTCCTACTGTACAATTCCAATGGCAAGAGGTACCAGCAAAAACCCTGATATTAATACACTTATAAAAGAGGCTGTAAGTATTGCAGCCGGCGGAGTCAGGGAAATTGTCCTGACCGGGGTTAATATCGGGGACTTTGGCAAATCCACCGGTGATACATTTTATTCTCTTCTTAAAGAGCTTATAAAAGTCAACGGCATCGAGAGGTACAGGATCTCTTCCATCGAACCCAACCTTTTAACTGATGAGATAATTGATCTGTCTGCAGGCAATACAAAGATCCTGCCCCATTTTCATATCCCGATCCAGAGCGGCAGCAACAATGTCCTCAGGCTTATGAGAAGAAGGTACAAGAGGGAGGTATTTGCTGACAGGATAAAGAGGATCCGGGAAGTCTTACCTCTGGCAGGGATCGGTGCTGATGTAATTGTCGGTTTCCCCGGGGAAATGGCTGCAGATTTTCAGGAGACATACAATTTTCTGGAGAACCTTCCACTTTCCTACCTGCACGTTTTTACCTTCTCGGAACGTCCCGGGACTATTGCCGCAGAGATGCCGGGTAAAGTAAACCACAATGAAAAAGAGTCAAGGAGTAAAAAGCTTATTGCTCTTTCCGGTTCTAAACACCTTGAATTTCTTAAACTTAATTCGGGACATACTGCCAGTGTGCTTTTTGAAAGAACAAAGAGCAGCGGAATGATAACAGGTTACACCGGCAACTATATCAGGGTGGAATATCTCTGGCAGACCAGCCTCTCCGGTCAGATAAGAAATGTATTTCTGAAGGATATTTCATATGATGGAAGAATGAACATTGAATTACTTGACTGAAAATGATTGACTATAAAAAAATCTGCACCGAGGTTGAAGCGGTTGTACGCAGAACGGGAGAATTCATTCTGAAAGAATCAGAAGGATTCGATATCAGCCGGACAGAAACCAAAGGGCTTCACGATTTGGTAAGCTATGTTGACAAGGGATCTGAAAAGATGCTTGTTGACAGGCTAAGCATAATCCTTCCTGAGGCAGGCTTCCTTACAGAAGAGGGAACATCCGTAAAAAAAGGTCTCAGATACTGCTGGGTAATTGATCCTCTTGATGGTACCACAAACTTTGTACATGGGGTTCATCCTTTTGCAATAAGTGTTGCACTTATGGAGGATGATCAGGCTGTAGCAGGAGTGGTTTATGAAGTGGGTGGAAATGAGTCTTTTACTTCGTGGAAAAATGGAGGGGCCTGGCTTAACGGAAATCAGATCCATGTATCTGGTGCAGATAAGCTATCAGAAAGCCTTGTTGCAACAGGATTCCCTTACAGCAATTTCAGCCATATCGAAAAGTATATGGATTGCCTGACATATTTCTGCAAAACGACCCATGGAGTAAGGAGGCTTGGATCAGCTGCCATTGATCTTGCATATGTTGCATGCGGCAGGTTTGAAGCTTTCTATGAATATGGATTGAATCCATGGGATGTCGCCGCAGGAATTCTTCTTGTCCGCGAAGCAGGCGGACGTGTCAGCGACTTTGAGGGGAATGAGAAAAACCTGGATGGCAGGGAAATAGTTGCTTGCAACAGATTCGTTTTCCCGGAATTTCTGGAAAATGTAACTAAATTTATGCACGGTTAGAAATTCTCTGATAATGAAAGTCACCGGATATTATATCTTTTATACATTTATCTGGATAGTTACTCTGCTGCCTCTCAGGGTGTTATACATTTTTTCTGATATCCTGTTCCTGATTTTATACAGGATCCCCGGTTATCGGAAAAAAACTGTTGCAACAAACCTGAAAAACTCCCTTCCTGAAAAAACTCCTGAAGAACTGCATGTGATTGAAAAAAAATTCTACCATCATCTCTGCGACCTGTTCATTGAGACATTCAAGCTCACTCATATGAGTGACAGGACACTGATGAAACATTTCCGGGTGACAAATACTGAACTTCTCGACAGGCTTCACAGTGAAGGCCGTGATATAATTGCTGCCCTTGGTCATTATGGAAACTGGGAATGGCTGGCCATTCTTCCACTGATGACGAAATTTAAGGTTGTCTCTGTTTATAAACCCCTCCAAAACAAACATTTTGACAGGTTTATGATTAACATCCGGTCTAAAAAAGGGATGATGCTTTCACCAATGAAGTATGTCATCAGGGAGGTTTTAAAAAACAGAAAGAACAATATCAGAACTCTATATGCATTCATAACAGATCAGATACCTTCCAGGGGTGATATTAATTTCTGGACTAACTTTCTGAACCAGGAGACACCCGTCTATCTTGGCGCCGAAAAGGTCTCTTCAAAATATGATATGGCTATGGTTTTTTTCATAATACGAAAGATTAACAGGGGCTATTACGATTTAAATATTGAACTTCTGTTCGAGCATACTGCTGGTCTCCCTGAACACTTCATCACTGAAACGCATGTTAAAAAACTTGAAGAGGTTATCAGGGCAAATCCCGAATTCTGGATATGGAGCCATCGCAGGTGGAAACACAAAAGAGAACAACAGGATGGTTAAAACCGCAGTCGTCATATTGAACTGGAACGGTATCGGATACCTGAAAATGTTTCTCGATATCGTCAGACGTTATTCATCGGATACAGAAACTGAATTATATGTAGCTGATAACGGATCAACCGACGGCTCTGCTGAATGGATTGCTGAAAATTTCAAGGATGTGAAGCTGATCAGACTTGAAAAGAACTTCGGATTTGCCGAAGGATATAACCTTGCCCTTGAGAAGATCGAAGCAAAATATTATCTTCTCCTGAACTCAGACATTGAAGTCTCTCCCGGATGGCTGAAACCAATGTTAAGCTTTATGGAAAATAATCACGATGCAGCTTCGTGCCAGCCTAAGATCCTCTCGTATCTGCAAAAAGATCATTTCGAATATGCGGGTGCTGCAGGAGGCTTTATCGACAGGCTGGGATATCCGCTGTGCAGAGGCAGGATACTGACACATGTTGAAAAAGATGCTGGTCAGTATGATTCACAGTGCGATGTTTTCTGGTCCACAGGAGCATGCATGATGGTCCGTTCCGACGCCTGGAGAAAGTGCGGTGGTTTCGATCCTGATTTTTTTGCACACATGGAAGAGATAGACCTTTGCTGGCGTTTTCACAGAATGGGATACAGGGTTTGTTATATTCCAGGTTCAAAGGTATATCATGTCGGAGGGGGTGCATTACCATATAATTCTCCTTTTAAAACATATCTCAATTTTCGCAACAGTCTCTACCTGCTTTACAAGAACCTGCCTGACAGAAACTTCTCCGGAATCATGCTTATGAGGAAAATACTGGATGGGATTGCCGCACTGTTTTTTCTTATAAAGGGTCAGTTCAGCAGTACCGCAGCGGTATGGAAGGCGCACAGGGATTATTACAAACATCATGATAAGCTCAGGGAAAAAAGAAAATTGATCGAAAATAGCTGTGAGTATAAATCAACAGAAATGATTTTGAACAAGTTTGTCGTTTTTGAGTTTTATATTAAAAGGAATAAGACTTTTACAAAACTGAAAACGAATTTCTGATCAAAATGAAGAATTACCAGATGATAGTATTCTTATCCATTGTACTGACAATCTACTCTCTTACAAACACTTATATATTTTTCAGGGGATATTACGCTATAGCGTCATCAAGGGATAGCCGGATACTCTATACCATTTTATTCATTTCACTGGCTCTTACTTTCATTGCCGGTAAGTTCCTTGAATACAGGCATTCAACAGTTCTTTCCGATATTCTGAATATAACAGGTGGATTCTGGATGGGATTCATGCTTTATGGATTTTTATTCCTGTTTCTTTCAGACATAACCGGACTTTTATTGCGTATTCCCGGGATTATAAACAGCCAGAATATCGTTGAATACAAAAAATGGTCTTTCCTTGTCGCAACAGCACTATCCATCCTTCTGATCGCCGGTGGTTTTGTCAATGCAATTATTCCTGTGGCAAAGGAATATAACATCAGAATTGACAAACCTGCAGGAGAGATAAGGAGCCTTCGTGTGGCTGCCGTTTCAGATATACATCTTGGGAGCATAATCCGGAAACGAAGCATTAAAAAATTGTCGGCATTACTCGAAAAAATAAAGCCAGATGTTGTATTTCTGCTTGGTGATATTGTTGACGGAGAGCTGGGACCTGTTCTGAGAGACGATCTCCTGAAGTATTTTACTGCACCTCATGCCAGGTATGGCCTTTACGCAATTACCGGCAATCATGAATTTATCGGAGGTGCAGAAAGGACTATCCCCTATATAGAGAGCAAGGGGATAAGGGTCCTTAAAGATGAAACAATTCTGCTGCCGGGAGGCATTCAGGTGATCGGACGGCTCGATCGCGACTCTTTCAGATACTTTGCAAAAGAGAGGCTGCCGATAGAGGAGCTTATGAAAGATATTGATCACTCCAAACCTGTCATTATGCTTGATCACCAGCCATTACGACTTGAAGAATCAGAGAGAAATGGTGTCGACCTGCAGCTTTCGGGTCATACCCATAACGGTCAGATGTGGCCGCTGAATTATTTGACACGAAAGATCTTTGAATTAAGCTATGGTTACCTTGAGAAAGGAAAAACAAAAATTATTGTTTCATCAGGTTTCGGGCTCTGGGGTCCCAGGATCAGGTCAGGTAGCCGGTCCGAGGTACTAATGATCAATATTTTATTTGAAGGAAAAAGAGAAGCTTCTGAATAGTATTTCTACAGCAGCTCATAAACCTGCTCAAGGGCCATTCCTCTTGATCCTTTTATCAGAATATGGTATCCTTTAACAGGATCATTTTTAAGAAATTCCTTCAGTTTTGATGTATCAGGAAATGATTTAAAATCTGACCCTTTTGAGACTCTGGTGAATAAAGGTCCGGCAAGCATAACATTCTTAAATTTATTGTCTTTAAGAACTTTAATGATCTTTAAGTGTTCTTCTTTGCTCTTCTCTCCAAGCTCAAGCATATCACCGAGTATACATAACTTTTTATCGGACCTCACAGTACTGAAGGATTCCAGGGCCATCCTCATACTTTCAGGATTAGCATTATAGGAATCACAAATGAGTAAATTGTTTTTTGATTCTTTCACCTGCGATCTGTTATTGCCGGGGTTATACTCCTCTATTGCATTTACTATATCTTCCATTTCCACACCGAGGAAAAGGCCTGTTGCAACGGCAGCTTTTACATTCTCAATGTTATAAGCACCAAAAAGGTTTGTCCTGATCATATATGTCCTATGGTGATATGATGCCCTAATCATTAGATTCATATCAGATGGTTCAGGGCTGATAATGAGGCCTATACCCGTAGGGTCGGAATATGGTACAGCCCTGTTCACCATTTTGAATATCTTTTCCGACAGAACACGATCCTTATCATTATAAATAGCAATGCCGTTTACTTTTCTAAGGTGTTCATATAGCTCTGTCTTTGTCTTCAGCACTCCTTCAAATGTTCCGAAGCTCTCGATATGGGCTGTTCCTATATTAGTAATGATTCCATAGTCAGGTTTTGCAATGAGGCACAGGATTCTGATTTCGCCGACATGACTTGCCCCTAATTCGACGATCAGCATTTCGGTAACTTCAGGTGCGGAGAGTATTGTCAGAGGGACACCAATCTGATTATTAAGGTTTCCGCTTGTGGCATGTACCTTAAATTTTTTCGATAATATGACCGCAAGCAGCTCTTTAGTTGTCGTCTTACCGTTAGTTCCGGTAATAGCAAGCACTGAGGTCTTCATCTCCCTGCGATAATAAGTAGCCAGAGCCTGAAGCTCAAGAAGGCAATCATCAACCAGGATTGTCTTCTCTGTTTCAAAAGAGGCATCATCTATAATTGCCCATGAAGCACCTTTTTCGAGTGCCTCGGCAGCGAATTTATTGCCGTTATAATTTTCGCCCCAGAGAGCAAAAAATATCTGACCTTTTATTACGGTCCGGGAATCGGTGGAGATACCTGAAGATTCCCTGAAGAGTTTATAAAGCAGTTCTGTCTTCATCTTTTTAAAAAAATGACTTAAAAATCATTCTCGCCTTCTGCTCCCTAAAGGGGATTTTTATAAAAGCCTGTTAATCAACTGTTCTGCATAGTGGAATTTAGGGGCAGGTGATAAAAATGGGGCTTCAGATAAAGCCCCATTATATATTATTACAATCTTTCTTTTAGAATCCTGAAGGGCTGCCAACCCTGATCATAGCGCACCTGAATCCAATATCGTCACGACAGCTTTCCTGGTCGAGGAATCTCCTTGTTGATGGATTCAGCCAATAGGCTCTGTCTTTCCAGGAACCACCTTTGTATACTCTGGCATTATCGTTTATAAGAGTCACAAAATCAGATGTTCCACCCGTTCCCATATCCTGGGCATACATTCTCAGAGAGGCCTGTTTGCCATCATCTGCATTCCAGTCGTTGGTTATTGCAGATTTAATATCACCATCCCTGTAATTCCTGTAATCGCCTTTCTGATAGTTATATCTGTTAGCAACATCAATATCTTTAACGGTATCAATATAAAGTCTTCCAAGGTTGTTCTTTGTAACGACTTTACCGTTTGCATCGCGACGAAGGTCGGTATAAACATTGCCTCTGAAGGGATTGAACTCGTCAATATCGTCAGAAGTCAATGGACGGTATACATCCTGAACCCATTCATTTACATTACCTGCCATACAATAAAGACCATAATCATTCGGCCAGTAAGCTTTAACATCGCTTGTAATGCTGGCGTTGTCGTTCAGGCTTCCTGCAACACCCATCATATCGCCTCTGCCGCGTACAAAATTTGCCATCATTTCACCTCGTGATTTGGGTGATGAGTTTCTGACGTTATGTCCATCCCATGGATAAACTCTTCTTTCATAGATTCTTTCTTCAAAGGTAGTTCCTCTCAGTGCATAAGCTGCAAATTCCCATTCTGCTTCAGTTGGCAGACGGTAACTTGGGAGCAGCAATCCGTCTTCGAAATTTGTTCTCCTTTCAGTCTGATTGGGATTCAGGCTTTCCCGCAGCTGGTTAACGACTCCTTCGTACTGACCGGATAAGTAAGCTTCGGTATTAAAGTTATTCTGATTTGCCTGAGCAGGATCGTAATCAAGCTCTCCTTCAGTTATAAGAAGCTGTTCATTTACCCTGTCGCTTCTCCATAGGCAATAATCGTTTGCTTTAAGCCAGCTAACGCCTACAACCGGATAATTATTATAGGAAGGATGTCTGAAATAATACTGAACATAAGGATCATTGAATCCCATGGGACTTCTCCAGACAAGAGTATCCGGCAGTGCTCTTCTTTGAACTTCAGGGTAATCAGTATAAACGCGACGCAGCCAGAACAAATATTCGCGGTAATCTACGTTTCTGACCTCTGTCTCATCCATATAAAATGATGATACAGTAACTGTCCTTGGTTTATTGTTCCAGTCAAACAAGACGTCCTGCGTTATCTGCCCCATTGTGAAGCGTCCTCCTTCGATGAGAACCAGACCGGGACCGGTCTGCTGTTCAGCACCAAGGGTAACCTCAAATCCACCATTATCAGGATTGTTATAATCCCAGCCTGTAGTGGAAGAAACGTTTTCTTTTCCTTTTTTATTGCTACAGGAAATAAGTAAAAGTGAGGTAAACAAAACAAACAGTAAGGCTCTGAATTTATACATAACTCCTTTAGTTTTATGGCTTTTAAGAATATCCAAATATAATAAATATTACAAAACTAATTTTTCCGATCTCAAATATAACTACAATTTAGGAAAATTTATTGTTTTGATAGTTTTTCTTTTATCAACATTGTTTAAACTGAAGACAACACCAGTCTGGTGAAGTAGCGAAAACGGAAGCAGATTATTTCCTGATACAATATTAAAACGATAATTATAGAAAACAACAAAGGTGCCGGCATTAACAGCAAATCCTGTCTGAATGTCAATATTATTCAGGTTGTCAGTAAATAACAATGAATTGATTGACAGATATTTACTCTCAAATACCGCACCGGCACCAAGGGAGATAAAACCTTTCTGCAGCTCTAGTTTTCCTGCGGGTCTTATCTTCAGATTTTTTACAGCGCTTATGTCAAAGTCATGGGCTGCCAGTATTAAAAGAGTCCTGTTTAGTCTGCTTTCAATCATATCAGTTCTGCTAAGGTCGGTTTCAGTAAGATGACTGACCGAAATACCTCCGAAAAACCTGCCCGAAAAAATCATGAACCCGGTGCCCAGGTCGAAAATCGTCTTTCCTCCGGAGGTTAATATTTCTCCGGCCGGCAATACAGCACCGCTGAGCGGATCAATCTGATCAGGAAGAACTGCTCCTCCTGTTCTTAAACCACGATTATAAAATGAAGCTGAAAGCCCGGCACTAAAATAGAGGTCCCGGGATGCACGGAAAATGTAAGCATATGATAATCCCCCTTTCAGATCATTGAAGATGCCTCCAAGATAATTATCGGAAAGGTAAAAACCTCCTCCCCCATGCAGTGACGGAAAGTAACCGTCATAGGATAAGCAGACAGAATGAAGATCAAAACCATTTCCAGGGTAAAGATTCCTGTATGATAAACGGATATTGCCATTACCCTCACTTCCGGTAAGAGCCGGATTGCTGATAAGCGTTGTCTGGTAATCTGGTCCATAAGCAGGCTCCTGTCCGGAAACAGCTTGCAAACCGGTAATAAGAACCAGTAGAAAACAACACAGATCTCTTGTTTTATTAAGCATCCTGCAATATCAACGTAATGAATTCGTTATTATTTTAGTCCTGACTGTTCAAAAAAAATAAAATAGAATAACAAACACAAAGCACATTTTTATCTTTGTCCGGATAATGATCAAAACCTTTTATATATCATTTCTCCTGATTGCCATACAAATTAATCTGTGTGCACAGCAGACCAAAGATAGTTATTCTTCTTCCTCGGTGCTCTCATCAGGTAAATGGTTCAGGATTGCTGTTCTTCGCGATGGTATATACAGGATCGATTACTCAAAACTAAGGGATCTGGGAATTTCATATCCAGAGAATCCATGTATTTATGCTAATAATTTCGGGCAATTATCTTATTATAATGATGATCCGAAACCTGACGATCTGAAGGAGGTATCGATTTTCACCTCAACAGGAAGCGACGGGATCTTCAACGATGGCGATTATATTCTCTTTTATGGGCAGGGGACAGGAAGGTGGAAATTCAATCCTTCAACCGGAGAATACGATTATATCCGTCACAATTATTCAGATACAGCATTCTATTTCCTTACTTCATCCCCAACTATGGGTAAAAGGATTTCGGTTGCTTCCGACCCGGAAGGATCACCCAATTATTTTTCTTCTGAATCGGATGCGTTGTTCATTCATGAGATTGAAACAGAGAATCTTATTAAGTCAGGAAGGGAATGGTACCAGCCTGTTTCCACAATTCAGGGACTTACCATAAATCCTCATTTCACGGACCTGCTGACAAATGAAAAAGTAAAATTCGACATCAGGGTAGCCGGAAGATCACCTGTCAACTCCATCTTCAGGTTTTACGAGGGAACTACCCTGCGACAGAATATACAGGTCAGGTCAGTTAGTATTTCAAATTATACTGGTACATATGCCGAAATTACTGATTCAGCAGGATCAGCATTCCCTGCTTCTTCATCACCGATTTATGAAATTAAGTTCTTCAATAACGGGGAATTTTCAGCAAGGGGATGGGTTGATTTTGTAAGACTCCAGGGAAGAAAACGTAATTCATTCGGCAATAAGACGACTTTCATTACTGATGGAAGATCTGCAGTACCGGGCCGGATAACAGAATTTGCCATAAACAGTACCGCCGGCAGCCCGCTGATCTGGGATATAACAGATCCTTCTGCTCCGAAAAAGATTCAGTATACCAGGTTCGCTCAGGAGGTAAAATTCAAAGCTTTAACAGATGACCTCAGGTCGTATGTGATATTCAATGAATCAGCGGCAGATCAACCAATTATAAGATCACTCCCACTTCAAAACCAGGATCTGCACAGCTCTGATCCTGCTGAGATGGTTATTATTGTACATCCGTTATTCAGAAAATATGCAGAAAAACTTGCTGCAATGCATTTCGAAAACAACGGACTCATCTCATTGGTTGTGACTCCGGGGGAGATTTACAATGAGTTTTCCGGAGGGATCCCGGACATTGCAGCAATAAGAAATTTCCTCAGGATGAAGTTCATTAAACAATCAGGTTCCCCGAATCCGCTAAAATATCTGCTTTTATTTGGTGACGGGTCATATGAAAACCGTACACCACCGAACCTTACTCCACCGCTCGGAAACCCTAACTTCGTGCCTACTTATCAGTCCCAAAACTCAAATATTGTAGTTTCTTCGTTCACATCCGATGATTTTTACGGATTGCTTGAGAATGGTGAAGGAGAAGCGAAAGGTACCGAAGATATAGGAATAGGAAGACTACCTGTTTCTGACACATCACAGGCAGGAATAATTATCAGAAAGATTGCATCATACCTTGATGTTTCTAATACCGGCAACTGGAAAAATGTTGTTTGTTTATCTGCAGATGATGAAGACAGTAACACATATATGTCTGACTCGGAGGGACTTTCCAGGATTCTGGCTGATAGTGTACCTTATATTAATGTCGACAAAATCTATCTGGATGCTTTCAGACAGGTGACCTCTGTAAATGGACAGTCATATCCTGATGTAACAACGGCAATTAACAACCGGATAAACTCGGGTGCCCTTATATTTAATTATGTTGGACATGGAAATGAAAACGGTCTTGCACACGAGAGAGTTGTAAAAACTGAAGATATCAATTCCTGGGAAAACGGAGCCAGGCTTCCGCTTTTCATTACAGCGACATGCGAATTCAGCAGGTTCGACGACATTGACTTAAATATCATAACCAGGGAAATGTCTGGTAAAACATCTGCCGGGGAGATGGTCCTTCTGAACAGTGAGGGCGGAGGTATTGCCCTGATGTCGACAACACGTGTTGTATTTGCTCCGCCTAATTATTCCCTCAATAAGAGTATTTTTAAGTACGCTTTCACTCGCGATTCTTCAGGCAATGCTTTAAGCCTGGGAGATATTATTAAGCTGGCAAAGATAAATTCGGGGAGCGGATCTAATAAAAGGAACTTTTCACTGCTTGGTGATCCTGCTGTAAGGCTTGCTTATCCCTGGCACGGCATGGTGGTTACTGATTCCATAAACCATATTGAGGTCACTGGCAGACCCGATAGCCTTAAAGCACTTTCAAGAATCACTGTATCAGGACACATCGAGGATATGAAGGGAAATGCAGCAAATGATTTTAACGGGATCGTATCACCTCTTATTTTCGATAAGGCTTCAGAGATCAAAACCCTTGCAAATGACGGTGGCCTGACAATGAAATTTAACCTCAGAAATAATATTCTTTTCAGCGGTAAAACAACAGCTTCGAAAGGTAAATTCAGCTTTACCTTCATTGTACCAAGAGATATTGATTACTCCTTCGGCTCCGGGAAAATCAGCTATTATGCAAATGATGAGGCAAGTGATATGACAGGGTATTTCTCAGATATCATTGTTGGCGGATTTGCTAAAACGGGTATTGCAGATACTTCCGGACCAAAAATCAGTCTTTACATGAACGATACACTTTTCAGAAACGGTGGTATTACGGATAAAAATCCCCGCCTGCTGGCAATTATTTCTGACAGGGGAGGTATCAACACAACAGGTTCCGGGATAGGTCATGATCTGACAGGTTATCTCGACAATGACAGGAACAGTTCATTCGTTCTCAACAGCTATTTTGAGAATGACTTCGATAACTATATGAAGGGGAAGATTGTATATAACCTCTCCGGTCTTTCCGGAGGGAGCCACACCCTCACTATAAAAGCCTGGGATAACTATAATAACTCTTCAGAAGAATCGATCCTGTTCCTTGTTGAAACAGACAGGAAATTCATCCTTAACAACCTGATGAACTATCCCAATCCTGTTGTAAATGAGACAAACATAAGTATGGAGCATAACAGGCCTGATGAAGAATATGAAGTAACAATCACCATTTTAGATATGAGCGGAAGGATAATCAGGATCCTCAAAGCTTCAGATTATTCGAATGGATACAGGCTGGCACCGGTAATCTGGGACGGCAATACTGAAGGCGGAAAAAGAGTGGGCAAGGGTATCTACCCGTACAGGGTAACCGTCATTACAGGCAAAGGAGAAACAGCTTCCACTTCAGGTCGAATGATCATTTTATAACTAAAGTACAATAACATAGATAAAAAAATGTTTTATATTTGAAGTTTAAGAATAAATGGGGGAAGCATGAAAAACAGAACTATAGCAATCTTTTTATTATCAGTACTCTTTTCAGTCGGATCCGGATTATATGCCCAGGAGCTAAATGCTATTCAGACGGTGGTACCGTTTCTTACAATAGCTCCCGATTCAAGGGCAGGCGCAATGGGAGACGTTGGAGTAGCTACATCACCAGATGTATACAGCATGCACTGGAACCCTTCCAAATTTGCATTTATTGACGGCAAAGGGGGTGTTGGAATTTCTTATGCTCCATGGCTGAGAGCACTTGTTCCTGATATTAACATTGCTTATCTCACCGGATATTCAAGAATTGATAAAAAACAGGTACTGAGCGGAAGTCTGATATATTCATCACTGGGAGATGTACAGTTTACTGATGTTTATGGGACTTTAATGATGAACTTCAAACCCAACGAACTGGCTGTTGATGCTGCATATTCACGTATCCTTACCAAAAATTTTTCCGGGGGAGTAGCCTTCCGTTTCATTTATTCAAATCTCGCTGGAGGTTCATTTATCAATGGTGAGTCATCGAAACCCGGTACATCATTTGCTGCTGACATTTCAGGCTTTTATCAGAAGAAAATGTCACTCCTGAAAAAAGATTTCCACCTCGGACTCGGCTTTAATCTGTCAAATATCGGATCAAAAATGAGCTACTCCGATTCCCAGACATCCGACTTTATACCTATGAACATGCGACTGGGCGCTTCAGGGACTATTAACCTTGACATGTACAACAAAATGACTTTTACAGTCGACATAAATAAATTGCTTGTCCCTACACCTCCTGTATATTATAATGTAGGGGAGATTACCGAAGGTGGGGATACAATAAAAACAGCACTTAGCGAAATAAAAGCGGGAAAAGATCCCAATGTTGCTATACCTGTCGCTATATTTCAGTCCTTCTTCGATGCTCCTGATGGTTTTGCTGAAGAACTTAAAGAGCTTACTTACTCATTTGGAGCTGAATACTGGTATAATAACCAGTTTGCAATCAGAGCAGGATATTTTCATGAAAATGAGATAAAGGGCAACAGAAAATATTTTACTGCTGGTGCAGGATTCAGACTTAGCGGCTTTACTGTCGATTTTTCCTACCTGATGCCGCTTACACAAAATCATCCGCTTGCCCGCACTCTTAGATTTTCGCTCTCTTTTGACATCAGCGCTTTAAGAACTGCAGGCAAACCGCGTTCATGAATCTGAGAATTGGTCAGGGCATCGATTTCCACAGGCTTGAACCAGGTCTGAAATTATGGCTGGGAGGCATTCTGATTCCTTCAGGGAAGGGGTGCGTAGCTCATTCTGACGGAGATGTGATTCTTCATGCAATTTGTGACGCAATGCTTGGTGCGGCCGGAATTGAAGACATCGGACACCACTTCCCTGATACCAGTGATGAATTCAAAAATATCGACAGTAAAATACTCCTGAAGAAAACTTTTGATCTTATTAAAAAAGCAGGATTCTTTATTGTTAACGCCGACTGCACAGTTTGCCTTGAAAAACCAAAAATTGCTCCATATATTCCTGAAATGAGGAGTCTCATTTCATCCATTCTTGAAACAACTCCTGAAAATATTTCAATCAAAGCGACCACTACTGAAAAAATGGGATTTACCGGAAGAGAAGAGGGGGTTGTCGCTATGACAGTGGTACTGTTAGAAAAATAACTTACCCCTACCCTTCCCGCAAACGCGGGACAGGCTCCGGGATGGGCTAAATTGCCTCTTCAATAAGCTTATCATCAGCCATATACGGAACCGTAACTATTAAGCCCGGAGTCCTTTTCATCTCCCTTTCCAGAGCGAATATTGCACCCTCATTCCGAGCCCAGCTCCTTCTTGCAATACCATTATTAACATCCCAGTGAAGCATCATTCTGAGCTTTGCCGAAGTATCTTCCGAACCGTCAAGCACCATTCCGAATCCTCCGTTGATTACCTCACCCCATCCCACTCCTCCTCCGTTATGGATCGATACCCATGTGGCACCCCGGAAAGAATCTCCGATCACATTCTGTATTGCCATGTCCGCTGTGAATCTTGATCCGTCATAAATATTTGATGTTTCCCTGAAAGGTGAATCGGTCCCGGACACATCATGATGATCGCGACCTATGACAACCGGTGCGGTAATTTTCCCTGACGCCACAGCTCTGTTGAAAGCATCAGCAATTGCCACTCTTCCCTCTGCATCGGCATAAAGTATGCGGGCCTGCGAACCAACGACCAGTTTGTTAACTGCAGCTTCTTTTATCCAGTGAATATTATCGGCCATCTGCTGCCTGATCTGAAAAGGAGAATCCTTCATCAATTTTTCCAGCACATCTATAGCTATCGAATCGGTAATTGCCAGGTCGGCAGGATCATTTGAACAGCAGACCCACCTGAACGGACCAAAACCGTAATCAAAACAGAGCGGCCCCATAATATCCTGTACATAAGATTGATATCTGAACTCGCCATCAGGTTTTAGTACATCGGCACCAGCCCGGGATGCTTCCAGAAGAAATGCATTTCCATAGTCAAAGAAATATGTGCCATTTTGCGTATGTCTGTTTATTGCAGCCACCTGGCGGACAAGCGATCTCTTCACAAAAGACCTGAATTTTTCAGGATCATCAGAGATCATTCTATTCGACTCCTCAAAACTGAGTTCAACAGGATAATAGCCTCCTGCCCATGGATTATGCAGCGAGGTCTGATCTGAGCCAAGTTCAACCATGATTCCTTCCTCTGCAAACTTCTCCCATACCTCTACTATATTGCCTTTATAAGCTATGGATACAACCTCCTCCTTTTTCTTAGCTTCCTTCACTCTGACTATCAGATTGCCTATATCAGAAACCACTTCATCAACCCAGCCCTGCAAATGACGGGTTTTTATTGCCTTAGGATTTACTTCAGCAATAACGGATATGGCACCGGCAATTTTTGCTGCTTTTGGCTGAGCCCCGGACATCCCTCCGAGTCCGGAGGATACAAACAGTTTTCCACGGAGACTCTCTCCTTTTTTACTGACCATCCTGCCGGCATTGAGGATTGTGATTGTTGTTCCATGAACTATTCCCTGTGGTCCTATGTACATATATGATCCTGCAGTCATCTGTCCGTACTGGGAGACACCCAGGGCGTTGAATCGCTCGTAGTGGTCCTGCGATGAGTAATTGGGGATAACCATCCCGTTTGTGACTACAACTCTTGGAGCATCTTTGTGTGACGGGAAAAGTCCTAACGGATGTCCGGAATAAATAACAAGAGTCTGATCATCTGTCATTTCGGAAAGATATTTCATCACAAGGCGATATTGAGCCCAGTTCTGAAATACGGCTCCGTTGCCTCCGTATGTTATCAATTCCTGAGGATGCTGCGCTACTGAAAGGTCTAGATTGTTGGATATCATCAGCATTATTGCTGCTGCTTTGCGTGAACGGTACGGGAAATCATCGATATGGCGAGCTTTGATCTCATAACCGGGTCTGAACCTGTACATATAAATCCGTCCGTAATCCCTCAGTTCTCCTGCAAATTCTTTTACAAGTACAGGGTGGAACCTGACCGGGAAATACCTAAGGGCATTTCTCAGAGCAAGCTTTTTTTCATCTTGCGTCAGGATGTCTTTTCTCTTTGGTGCATGATTCAGGTCCGGATCATAAGGTCTCAGAGGAGGTAATTCATCCGGGATTCCTTCGGAGATAAGCTTCTTGAATTCAGAGGTGCGCATAATGGGAAACAATTGAATGAAGTAAAGATACTGAATTCCGGAATATTGAAACTTTGCAGATTTCATGTTCTCACTTCCCCGACTCTTATATTTGATCACACGTACTCACCCCCCCGCCTCCATACACTGTCGCAAAGAGGGGGGAAACAAGGGGGTGAGTACATGCAATTCCAATATAAAAAAGCCGGTCAATTGAGACCGGCTTCCAAAGCTTTTTGAGCACTGTCATATCTTGCCCTCCTTAATTATTTCGTCATCAACAAGAATACGTCCGCAGTATTCGCAAACGATGATTTTCTTTCTCGATTTGATATCCAGCTGTCTCTGCGGAGGGATCTGGTTGAAGCAACCACCACATGCATCACGCTGGACTGGAACAACAGCCAGTCCGTTCCTTGCATTTGAGCGTATCCTTTTATATGCAGTAAGCAGTCTTTCTTCAATTATACCCTGTACCTTGTCAAGTTTTTTATAAAGACCCTCTTCCTCCTTCTGGGTGTCGGAAATGATTTCATCAAGTTCTGATCTTTTATTGTCGAGATCTGACTTTCTTTCTGATAAAGTTTCTTCAGATTCACCAATAACAACTTTTTTCTCCTCTATCTGAACATTGAACTCCTTTATTTTCTTATTGTACAGTTCGATCTCAAGATTCTGATATTCGATTTCCTTTGAAAGTGAATCAAATTCCCTGTTATTACGGACATTTTTCTGCTGTTCCTCATATTTTTTGATCAAAGCTTCTGCATCAGATATTTCGTTATGTTTTTTCTGCACAGATTTTTCCAGCGTTGTGACCTCATCGCGGAGATTACCAAGCCTCGTTTCAAGCCCGGCTATATCGTCTTCAAGGTCCTGTACCTCCAGTGGTAGCTCACCTCTTAAAGTTTTAATTTTATCTATCTCTGAATCAACCAGCTGCAGGCTATATAAAGCACGTAATCTATCTTCTACCGGAATTTCTGATTCGTGTGTCTTATTCTTTTCCATCTTACAAATAGTTTATCGGATTCGTATTTATTTCTGAAAACCGGACTGCAAATGTAGGGAATTTTTTGATAATTAAGTCGTATAAAATCTCTGCTGAATATTTTTCGCTTTCATAATGGCCAATATCTGCAATCAATATTCTGTTTCCGGCATCAAAGAAAGTATGATATCTTATGTCGGCAGTAACAAAAGCATTAGCAGATATTGCTAGAGCGTCATTTAAAAGCGATGCTCCGGATCCACCGCACACTGCTACTTTAGAAATCTTGTTGCCTGTCGGTTTTGAAAACCTGATCCCTTTTGCAGAAAATGATGACGAAAGGGATTTCAGAAAGTCTCTCTCTTCCATTGCTTCAGGGAGTTCTCCCACACAGCCCATACCTTCAGCAATATTCTGATTTTCGAGTGCATAAAGATCATAAGCAACCTCTTCATAAGGATGAGCTTCCAGCAAGGCTTTTAGCACCCTCTCTTTCAGATGAGAAAACAATACAGTTTCAAATCTTATCTCCTTTTCAAAGTGGGTTTTGCCTTTTCCACCGACAAATGGTCTGGTGCCCTCACCTCCCCTGAAACTTCCTGTTCCCGGTGTCACAAAACCGCACTGATCATAATTTCCGATTACTCCTGCACCTGCACCAAAAAGGGCATCCCGGACCTTGTCAAGACTAATCTCAGGTATATAGGTAACGAGCTTCAGGAGTCTGTTTTTTAAAGGGACCAGTACCTTTATATTATTAAGCTTCATCTTTTCAGCCATTTTCATGCTTACTCCGTTGCTCAGTACATCAAGATTTGTGTGGGCTGAATAGATTGCGATATCCTGTTTTATTGCCTTAAGGAGTATCCGTTCAGTCAAAGTTCTGCCTGACAATCGTTTTATCCCATTGAAAATAAGCGGGTGATGCGAAATGATCACATCACATCCTGAATATCCCGCTTCATCAAGTATCTCCTCAGTAACATCAAGAGTTATTAATGCAGATTTTATCTCCTTCTCAGGCAATCCAACCTGCAAACCCGAGTTGTCATAACTTTCCTGGAAGGTCAGCGGGATTACAGAATCCAGATATAAACAAAGCTCCTTTAGTTTCATTGTGATTTTCTTCCTCTGTGTTCCTCTGTGTCTTCTCTGTGTGACTCTGTGTAACAGAAAAACTAACACAAAGATCCACAGAGGATACACAGAGAGCCACAGAGAGGTTTTAAATATTGTCTCTCAGATCAAGAAGTAAACTTTTAATCCTCGAAAGAGATTCGTTGATCTCATATTTATACTCAATATCCTCCCATTTGCCGGAGAGTTTCTTTCTGACACCGGGAATTGTCATCCCTTCATCCTTAAGCAGATGATGTATGATTTTCAGGTTTTTAATATCACCAGGAGTGAACATCCTGTTCCCCTTTTTATTCTTCATCGGTTTAAGGATGCTGAACTCATTTTCCCAAAACCTGACGGTTGAGACCGGAACATCAAGCATTTCAGCTGCTTCGCCTATTGAATAATAGAGCTTCTCGATTGGTTTTTCCCTGTATGGCATGGCAATTATTTATAATTTATATCACCGTTATCTGAAATTCTTATTACCCCGTTAGGAAAATCAAGTGCTGTAAGATCCTGGATTTTCCTTATCACTCTTTTTTCAGGATCGATCCTGACACCCTCTGTTTTTGTCTGAAATACGGGAATTATCCTGCCGTATAGAAATTTTCCGTTACAATCTATATTCAGTTTTATTACCGGAGCAATTCCATTAGGTCCCAAGATATTGAATTTTCCGTAAGTACAGAAATTCCCCAGGCTGTATCCGATAAAGCGGTCATTATAAACCTCTATCGCTCTTGTAATATGCGGTCCGTGACCGAATATCACATCAGCCCCGGCATCGATCATACTGTGAGCAAACTTATAAACATCTCCTCTGTTTTCAGTGTAATACATCTCTTCTGCCTTAGGAACATGCTGAAAATCTGCACCTTCTGCTCCCCCGTGGAAAGAAACAATAACTATGTCACATGTATCAGAAAGAAGTCTGACAATCTCTTCTGCTTTAGCAATATCGTTAATATCGACGGTACCGGCATTCGGGGCAAAGGCGCAAAAACCATAAATCAGCGAGTCTTTTCTGAAGATTGACCAGGGGTGTTCAATAAGTCCGCCATATCTGATCCCCAGGGAATCGAGCAGTTCCTTCGTCCTTTTCCTTGCAGCAAAGCCAAAATCTCCGAAATGGTTATTTGCCAGGCTCAGTATGTCAAATCCTGCAACTGAAAGGGCACCGGAATAGCGCTCAGGCATCCTGAAAAGATAACATTTTGTTGTGTCCCTGCATCTTTTAACAGGATCGCCGGAATCAAGAAATGATCCCTCAAGATTTCCAAAAGTGATGTCCGAAGCTGCAAGTGAATCGGCAAGGTCGCCAAGGAGGAATAGAGGATTGTCGCAGGGAGGAAGAAGGGACCCTGCCGGGAATGTCGATCCAAGCATAATATCTCCCACACCGGTTATTACTATGTTATCCTTAATCAGAACACTATCCGGGGAATCTGAATTTCCGGAAACAGGTATAAGACAGAATATTAATAAAACTACCGTAATCCGGCCAGGATACCTCTTCATAACAGAATATATGGAAAGCCTAATCAAAGGACTGACCGGTTTTTGAGGCTATTTCAATCATTCGTTCATACTCTGCAGCAGTGAGGTCGTTAAAGTAGTAATTCACAGGATCGACATTAGAACCATTAACCTTGATCTCATAATGAAGATGAGGAGCCACTGACATCCCGGTGCTGCCGACAAAACCGATCACATCACCTCTCTCCACTTTCTGGCCAACCCTTACATTAAACCTGTCGAGGTGAGCATATATTGATGTAAGACCGAAACCATGATCAATGATTATATGGTTACCAAGACCTCTCTTTGATGACTGAACATAAGCAATAGTACCGTTGCCGGTCGCATAAACCTCTGTTCCCGAGGGTGCCGTGAAATCCATTCCTGCATGGAATTTAATTATTTTGTAAATAGGATGAACTCTGAGCCCATAGCCTGAAGCCGTTCGTGTAAGGTCTTTATTAGAGATCGGTATTATAGCAGGAATAGATACGAGCATCTCCTCTTTCCTTTTTGCCAGACCTATCAGCTCCTCAAAGGATTTCGATTGTATAACAACTCGTTTCCGGATAACATCGAGTCTCCTTGAAGTTTCAATAACAATCCTTGAATTATCGAATCCGTCAAGTTCCTTGTATCTGTTAACACCACCTACTCCCCCTTCTCTAAGGGTTGCCGGGATTGGCTCTGCTTCGAATATTGTTCTGTAAAGATTATCATCTGTCTCCTCGAGCTGGCCAATAACCTTTTCGAGATTACCCATTTCTCTCTGAATAAGTTCGTACTGAAGTGTCAGCTGGTCTATTTCACGATGAAGAGCCTTCTCCTTGGGAGAATCAAAAAAAATTGCAAAAATCAGGTAATAAACTACCGCTACCAATATGGAACCAACGATATAAGCAAGAGTTCTCATAAGAACTGCCCTGAATCCTAATCTGATCTTGTCAAAGCTCAGTGACTCCGGATTAAACTTATATCTTGAATTTGGCATAACGGGACAAAGATAATCAATTCATAAAAATACAAAGAAGGTATCCTGAAAGTGTTTTTACCATACCACCAACCGTTAGCTGGCGCTTGACACCCCTTCATTGAATTAAAAGTATGCTTTTTGCGGACTCTGTTTATCTGAATTTTGTGCTTGAAGTGAGCAGCTGGATCATTTCAAAATACTCATCTTCATTCAGGTCGTCATTAAAGAAGTAAAGCGGATTCTGATGGTTTCCATATAAGTCGATCTGGTAATGAAGATGCGGACCGGAGGAAGTACCTGAACTGCCGCTCAGCCCAATAATATCGCCACGTTTTACATTCAGTCCGACTGAAACTTTAATTCTGCTCAGATGCCCATAGATTGTCTGATATCCATAACCATGGTCAATTTTAACACAATTCCCGAAACCACTGGTGTTCCAGGCTGCTTCAATTACTTTGCCGTTACCTGTTGCGTACACTTCCGTACCATATGGTGCACTGAAATCCTGTCCATAATGCCATTGCGGGGTACCCAGCACCGGATGCACTTCTCTGAATTTCAGTCCGTCGCCCCTTCTGATAGAAACATCAACAGGGCTGATGTATGGAATATACTCCAGAGCTCTCTCCCATTCGTCTTCCTTTTCCCTGATTGCTCTGAATGATTCAGTCTGAACCGTTACAATATTCTTAAGTTCCTCTATCCTGATACTTGTTGTTCTCATGATATCGGAATTGAAATAGCCATTAAGGTGGCTGAATCTTTCAACACCTCCGAATCCGGGTTTCCTTATTGATTCAGGAATGCTGTCCATCTCCAGGATAGGCCGGTAGCGTACCTCATCCGACATTTTTAGGCTGTTAAGTGTCTTGAGTGAATGGTCGAGCCCCCTGTTTGCCAGAGAATACTGAAACTTCAGGTTTCCTATCTGCTGATTCAGCATTGCTTCTTTAGGAGAACCAAACAGGCTTTCGAATATGGTAGCATAAATAATTGTAATGGTAACTGTCCCTGCAAACCAGAAAAGAAGGTGTAAAAGCTTCTTCGTCCACGGCAGTCTTACCTGCTTGAATTGCAGATCATTAAGATCCAAAAAATATTTCCGGTTTCGCATCAGCCGGGTTATCTGTTATAATTATATTTTTTTTGCAATCGGCAAATCTAAATCAAATAAATTAAATTTACAAGCCAATTTTCAGGTATATTTACATAATACTATGATATTTAACAGATGAAGGCACAGGAACTGAGACAGATATTTTTTGAATTTTTCCGGTCTAAGGATCATGAGATCGTACAATCGGCGCCGATGATAATTAAAAATGATCCGACTCTTATGTTTACCAATGCCGGGATGAATCAGTTTAAGGATATCTTTCTTGGAAACAGCCAGCCTAAAAACGGAAGAGTCGCAAATTCACAGAAATGCCTGAGAGTCTCAGGCAAACATAACGATCTGGAGGAGGTCGGACACGACACATACCATCATACCATGTTTGAGATGCTTGGCAACTGGTCGTTCGGTGACTATTTTAAAAAAGAGGCTATTGAATGGGCATGGGAATTTCTTAACGGGAAACTTGGAATTCCGGAAGAACGTCTTTACGCAACGGTCTTTAAAGGAAGCGATGAAGATAAGGTGCCAAGAGATAATGAGGCTCTGAGCTACTGGCAGAAATGTTTCCCGAAAAAAGAGAACCATATTCTCGAAGGTTCCGGAAAAGACAACTTCTGGGAGATGGGGGAAACAGGTCCGTGCGGCCCCTGCTCTGAGATACATGTCGACATACGGGATGATAGTGAAAGAAGAGAGATACCAGGTCATGAACTTGTAAATAAGGGACATCCCCTGGTTATAGAGATATGGAACCTTGTATTCATCCAGTATAACCGCAGAGCAGATGGTACTCTTGAGCTTCTCCCTGCAAAACATGTCGATACAGGAATGGGCTTCGAGCGGCTCTGTATGGTTATTCAGGGTAAAAAATCAAATTACGATACTGACATCTTCCAATCGGTTATCAGCGAAATATCGAGGATCACCGGTAAAAAATATGGTGTGAATGAGTCATGGGATATTGCATTACGTGTGATTGCCGACCACCTGAGAGCAGTGGCATTTTCAATTGCAGACGGACAGCTTCCTTCAAACAATAAAGCCGGCTATGTTATCAGAAGGATCCTCCGCAGGGCTGTCAGATATGGTTATAATAACCTGGAAACGGAAGAACCTTTTATGTATCGGCTTGTTCCGGTTCTGACATCAGCAATGGGAGACCAGTATCCCGAACTCCTGAAAGCAGAGGACCAGATATCAAAGATTATTTTCGAGGAGGAAACATCTTTTCTGAAAACACTCGGGAAGGGATTGAAAATGATAGGTAAAATGATAACCAGACTTAAAAAAGAGGATAAAATTATTCTTCCCGGAAAGGTAGCTTTTGAATTATATGATACATTTGGTTTTCCGGTTGATCTTACCCGGCTTATCCTTAAGGAAAACGGGATGCAGCTTGACATGGAAGGATTTGATAATGAGATGAAAGACCAGAAGAACAGATCACGCGAAGATGGGTCACTCGATGCCGGTGACTGGAAAATTGTCAGGGAATCCGGAGATACTCTGTTTACCGGTTACGAAAAAACTGAAGATAAAGTGCTTATTACCAGATACCGCACAGTAAAATTAAAAGGTAAAGAGATATGCCACCTGGTATTCAATAAAACACCATTCTATGCTGAATCCGGCGGACAGGCCGGTGACACAGGGTTTATCACTTCAAACAAAGAAAAAACAGAAATAATTGATACTATAAAAGAAAACAATCTTATAATCCATATTGCTAAAAAAGTACCTGGAGATACGAAGGCAGATTTTAATGCTGTTGTTAATATTGAAAAACGGTTGATGACTGCAAATAATCATACTGCCACTCATCTGATTCATCATGCATTACGGACTGTTCTTGGCAACCATGTGGAGCAGAAAGGATCACTTGTTACACCTGACCGTCTCAGGTTCGACTTCAGTCATTTCAGCAAGATGAGCCGGGAAGAGATCCTGAAGGTGGAAGAGATTGCAAACCGTCTTGTAAGAGAAAACCACCCTCAGAAAGTGACAGAAAATATTTCACTCAAAAAAGCCAGAGAAATGGGTGCAATGGCACTTTTTGGTGAGAAATACGGGGAGAGTGTACGTGTAGTTAAGTTCGGAGACTCGGTTGAACTTTGCGGAGGAACACATATCAGCACAACCGGAAGTATCGGGATTATCAAAATAGTTTCAGAGGGAGCCATCGCTGCCGGGGTCAGAAGACTGGAAGCAGTTACTGCAAGTAAAGCATATGAGTACATTAATGAAAAGCTGGCAGCTGTTGAAGAAGTTTCGGCTCTACTGAAAACCCCGGGAAACATAACAGAAGGCGTCGAAAAACTGCTTGCCGAGAATAGCATCCTTAAAAAGACCATAGAAAGATATCAGGCTCAGGCTGCCAGATCCACCCTTACTGAACTTGAAGACAAAGCAGTAATCATCAAAGATATAAGATTCATCGCAGGAGAGATCGAAACTGATTCTGCCGATACTCTGAAAGCTATTGCATTTGAATTAAGAAAAGCTTCAGATGACATTGTTGCAGTTATTGGATCTCCCATTAGCGGGAAAGCAAATATTGTAGTTATGGTCAGCGACAAACTCATCAGGGAAAAGAATATAAGTGCCGTGAACATAATAAAAGAGATCGCTGCCGAGATCAACGGGGGTGGAGGAGGACAGCCATTTCTCGCAACTGCCGGGGGTAAGAACCCTGCAGGGATTTCACGTGCGCTGAAGAAAGCTGAAGATTATCTGAGAAAATTATAATTTTCTGATCCGTCAATTACAGTGATGAAATATTCATTATTGAAAATTCTGTTAGTTTTTTTTACCGGGGAATTCCTGTTTATGATTTCATGCACTCAGGAGGCTTGTTTTGATGAGACCAATGCCTATTTAAAAGCTTCATTTTACCTGTACAGTACACAAAAACCTCTTGCTCCCGACAGCCTTACATTATATGGAACAGGCAGGGATACCAGCAAAATATATAATAAGACTCCATCAACAAAGCAGGCTCTTATTCCTCTCAATTCCTCAGCCGGAAGCTGCTGTTTCATTGTCAGGATCAATGGAGTTTCCGATACTCTTTCGATCTGGTACACTTCTTACCCTCACCTGCTTTCACAGGAATGCGGTTATACTTATTTTCATACTCTTGATTCAGTTGCAGTTACAAAGAATATAGTCGATACCCTGACTGTACAGTTATATGCAGTTACAACACTCAATGGAGAAAACATCCGTATATATTATTAGTATTCTGATATTTCTTTTCAGCTTGCCGGCAATGGCGCAGAATGAGCCACCCGACAGTGTTGATATCCTTCTTAAGCTGAAAGTTGGGATAGAAGTCGCCGGACCTGCTATCTATTTTACAGATAAAAACAATTTAAGCATTGAGGGTTATTTCTCAGCCGACCTGAACGAAAGAAGAGCTTTGTACTTTAGTGGCGGCTATTCAGATTTTAAATACTCTCAATATAATTACAGCTACATCAGCAAAGGATTTTATGTAAAGGCCGGTGTAGATTTCAACCTCCTGAAACCTGCGACAGGAATGGGAAAATACTGGGCAGGCATAGGGCTTCATTATGGATTGAGCTCCTTTATTTCTGAAACTCCTTTCCTCAAATATGAGAATTACTGGGGAACGACTTCATCTTCAATTGCCCGGAAAACAGATTGGGGTCACTACCTCGAAGCATCTCCAGGGTTCAGAGCAGAAATATTCAGGAATTTCAACATCGGATGGTCCATCAGCCTCAGAAAGTTGATCTATACCGGAACCGGTAAAGATCTGAAGCCGATCTTTATTCCGGGATACGGTTCTGCAAATAAATCATTCAGCACAGGGATCAGCTACTATTTAATGTGGAGTATCCCTTATAAAAAGATCAGGGTTACAGTAAAAGAGGAGCCTCCTTCAGAGACCGGAGAGCAGGAAGAACCTTGAGTAAGAGAGACCGGGATTAACGTTTCTGTTGGAAACAGGTAAGGCTATCTCACCTCCCTCCTGCTGAATGCCCATAATCCCATAAACGTCAGAAATCCATTAAGAAGCAGCAATTCGAATCCGAATTTGTAGCCGTTGAATAACTGTACCGAATACTTGCTTAGGAAGAAGCAGGCTAACGGTGAAAGAAGAGCTATGAAAGGTGTAAGCTTGTCATTTACCCCGCGCCTTGTAAATAGCCCGAAGGAGTAAAGTCCAAGGAGAGGGCCGTAAGTATAACCGGCAATTGTAAAAAGCTTGTCAATAACTGCCCTGTCATTCAATGTACTGAATATCAGGATGCTTATAAAAAATATTACTGCAATTGAAAGATGCACACCGTACCTGAGGTGTGTTGCAGCCTTGTCAGAAATCACTTTTTGTTTATCTAACCCCAGGAAGTCAATACTGACAGAGGTAGTAAGAGATGTCAGCGCTCCGTCTGCGCTGGGAAACGCAGCGGATATAAGCCCTATCAGAAAAACAATCCCTGCCGCCGGGCCGAGGTAATTGAGGGCTATTGTCGGAAACAGCTCGTCAGAAGAGGCTACTGTCACTCCTTTACTCCTTGCATACAGCAACAGGAAAGCACCCAGAAAAAGAAATAACAGGTTGACAAACATAAGTATACCGCTGAAAGTAAACATATTCTTCTGTGCCTCACGGATATTTTTACAGCTTAGGTTTTTTTGCATCATTTCCTGATCAAGTCCCGTCATTGTGATTGTAATAAACATGCCGGAGAAAAATTGCTTTAGAAAATGCCTTTCATGGTGCCAGTCGGTAATGAACATCCTTGAAATACTACTGTCGGTGATTTGCGAAAAAAGCTTTGTAATTGGTACTCCCAACCCATTGCTTATATATACTATTGAAAGTATAACCGCAAGTAACATGAAAGTTGTTTGAAGCATATCAGTCCAGACAATCGTCCGGATTCCTCCTTTAAGTGTATATATAATTATCAGAATAATGAAGATCATGGCATTCACCCAGAACGGTATATTCCATGCATTAAAGACAAATACCTGTAAAACATTGATAACCAAGAACATTCGTAATGAAGCTCCCAGTGTACGGGATATGATAAAAAATCCTGCACCGGTCTTGTACGACCAGAATCCGAATCTCTGTTCCAGATAAGAATAAATTGATGTAAGCTTTAACCTGTAATATAATGGCAGAAGAACAAGTGCAATGACAAAATAGCCAAAAAGGTACCCCAGCACCACGACCATATAGCTGAACTGTGTATCCTTCACCCAACCCGGTACTGACATGAAGGTTACTCCTGAAAGCGATGCTCCTATCATACCATATGCTACTACAAACCACGGGGAGATCCTGTTACCGATAAAAAATGACTGACTATCAGCTTTCCTCGATGTGAACCATGTTACGGTAAATAATAAAACCGTATATACAAGGAAAATACCAAGGATCAGGGTCGGCGACATAAATGCATAATTTAAGCTGCAAGGATAACAAAAAGAACGGAAGCCAAAAAATTCTCTGCCTTTTAAATAGGAAGCAATAATTGACTTATTTTTGTCTAAAATCATTTATATGAGCTTTTATGAATATCCTTCCCGGCTGCTGGAAAATGCGGTAAACGAATTTTCATCGCTCCCGGGCATAGGAAGAAAAACAGCTTTCAGGCTGGTAATGAACCTGTTAAGAAGAGATACCGAAGAGGTAAAAAGGTTTGGAGAGAGTATCATCAGGCTTCATGATGAGATTCATTACTGCAAAGTCTGCCACAATATTTCTGATACAGAGATTTGCAGCATATGCAACGATGACAAACGCGACAGAACGGTTATCTGTGTCGTTGAAAATATACAGGATGTGATGGCAATCGAAAACACCCGCCAGTACAGGGGTCTGTACCATGTGCTCGGAGGGATAATTTCACCGATTGACGGAATCGGGCCATCGGAACTGAAGATTGAAAGCCTGGAGGAGAAAATTAAAACCGGAGGCATCAGGGAAATAATTTTCGCCCTGAGCACAACTATGGAAGGAGATACGACTAATTACTATCTTTATAAGAAACTCAGTAAATACAATTCTTATATGACAACCCTTGCAAGGGGTGTCGCAATAGGGGATGAACTTGAGTACACGGATGAAATAACTCTCGGCAGGGCAATTAACAACAGAAATCCTTATCAGCAAAGCTGAGAGCAGTAATCCGGTAAGAATTAACCGATAAATAATATTCTATGGACCTTTCAGTAATTATTGTCAGTTACAATGTGAAGCATTTCCTTGAGCAGTGCCTGCATTCAGTGCATAAAGCTTCCGAAAATATTGACTGTGAAGTATTTGTGGTTGATAATAATTCAGCTGACGGTTCCTGTTCAATGATAAAAAGAGAATTTCCGCAGGTAAAGCTTATAATGAACCATGACAACAGGGGATTTTCCGCAGCGAACAACCAGGCAATAAAAGAAGCAACCGGAAGGTTCATACTTCTTCTTAATCCTGACACAATTGTAGAGGAAGATACATTCAAAAGGTGCATCAGTTTCATGGATGACCATCCTGAGGCAGGTGCAACAGGGGTCAAAATGATTGATGGCAGGGGAAAGCTGCTGCCTGAATCCAAAAGAGCCCTTCCAACACCCAAAACCGCTTTTTTCAAGATTATAGGGCTCTCGTATATATTCCCCAAATCAAAGTTCTTCAACAGGTACTATCTCGGACATCTCGATTCAATGAAGACCACAGAGGCTGACATTATTTCCGGTGCCTTCATGTTCCTCCGGAGGGAAGCAGTTATAAAAACGGGGCTTCTGGATGAGGATTACTTTATGTACGGAGAAGATATCGACTACAGCTACAGGTTGCTAAAGGCGGGTTATAAAAACTATTATTATCCGGAGATCAGGATTATTCATTATAAAGGAGAGAGTACAAAAAAAGAGGATCTGAATGTTCTGATCAACTTCTACAACGCTATGATAATCTTTGTCAGAAAACATTTTTCCAATGGCAGTATGAAGGCTTTCGTTCTCCTCGTAAAGGGTGCAATCTTTTTCAGAGCCGGACTATCACTTGTAAGACGGTTCTGCAAAAGAGTTTTTATCCCTCTTACTGACGGGGTACTTATATACTTCATTTACAGGTTGGTCACCTCTGTCTGGGAGACGCATAAATTTGGAGCAGGATACAATTATCCAGGGATATTTACTGAAGAGATTGTACCTGTCTATACTCTGATCATAATTATTTCAATTGCACTATTTTCAGATTACCGCATCCCTCTAAAAGTATCAGGGGCAATAAAGGGAGTCGGTGCCGGAACAGCTGTAATCCTGATAACTTATGCCCTGCTTCCTCTTGAACTTAGATTTTCGAGAGCAATTATAATTTTCAGCGGGCTGATTTCGCTTATTGCCGTTCCGGGATTGAGAGTGCTTTTCTCAATGATTTTCCCGGGGATTATTTTAAATCCATTTGTAAAAGGAAGATCTACTGTTATAGTTTCTGACCAGGAAGGATATTTAAGAGTAAAAGAGCTTATTTCTGCAAGCGGAAGTAAAAACACCATTGCCGGCAGGGTAAGCACCATGGAAGATGACCTGGGAGAAGATGTCCTTGGAAATATTAACCAGATAAAGGAGGTAATACGTATTAACAGGATCAGTGAGATAATATTTACTACACGTGACTTAACTGCCTCACAGATAATTGAATCGATGCATACTATCTCCCGGTCAAATGTTGTAATCAGAATTTCGCCTGCCGGTGAAAAGCTTATTATCGGAAGCAAATATACTTTCCCGAAAAGTATATATTGAATATCCGCGTACCATTATAGAACAATTATTCCCTGTCAACTCTGACGTTGATTGCACTTAGCCCTTTTGGACCTTTTTCAATCTCAAATGTTACTTTGTTGTTCTCTTTTATGGGATCAATAAGACTGTTTATATGTACAAAAATTCTCTGTTGTGTTGTAAGATCAGTAATAAAACCGTAACCTTTTGAATCGTTAAAGAAGGTGACTATTCCCTTTCGCACTGTTTCGAAGGAGTCTGATTCCTTGTTCTTATGTCCGCTGATATCTATATCTTCAGCCTTAACTTTAACCCGGAGAGACAAATCTGGCGGTGTTGAGGTGATTTTCCCATATTCATCAACGTATGCGATCATATCATCGAGGTTATTGCCGTCTCTGCTGCTCTTTTTGCGTTCCAGTTTTTTCTTCTCCTTTTCCTTTCTGATCTTCTCCTTTCTTGTTCTTACCTCTTTTTTGTTCCAGCTTTCCTGCGATCTGCCCATGTTTTTTCTATTTGTTATTAAACGGTTTCAACAATTAAGAACCTCTCCATTTGAATAATCCGGAATTATGCAAAAAATTCTCCTGGCAGGTATCTCTTGCAAAATTAACTTTAAACCTGGTTGTTCAGCAATTTATTCAGCAAAAATAAGCCCGAAATCATATTTAATTGAAACAATATCCCTTTTAAGGCACTTTGAATAAGAAAATTTAAACAATTTTTTCCTATAATTGTTAAATAAAATAGTAAAAGAAATATTAACATATTATAGATTTTAAGATAATAGTTTATGGCAAGATTCAATATTTTACTACCCGCAATGGGAGAAGGAGTGATCGAGGCAACAATAAATAAATGGATGGTCACTGAAGGTGCTGCAGTTAAGGAGGATGATCCCATTGTTGAAGTAGCTACCGATAAAGTTGATTCTGAAGTGCCTGCTCCTGCTGATGGGGTGATAGTCTCAATCCTTGCCCGTGAGGGTTCTGTTGTAAAAGTGGGTGAGATTTTAGCTGTCATTGAAGACAACAGGACACCTGATACTAATGAAAAAACACAGATTGAAAAAGAGGTTGAAAGGATACGGGAGACAATTAATGAATCAAAAAAAGAGAAGAAAGAGGTTGAGAGCATATCTAACGACCTTAAAAGCCGCACCTCTTCCGGAAAGTTCATTTCCCCGCTGGTAAGAAGTATTTCCGCACGTGAAGGAATAAGTTATGCTGACCTTGACAAGATAAATGGTACAGGGATGGATGGAAGAATTACGAAAGAAGACATTTTCCGGCTTATTGAGAAGAAGGCTGCAGAGACTCTAAAGGCAGTAAAGTTTGAAAAGGGAGGGAAGTCAGCAATTACTACAGACCAGGAATCCAGGGGAGATGAGGTAATTGAGATGGACAGAGTCCGTAAAATGATTGCCGATCATATGGTCCTTTCAAAGAAAACATCTCCTCATGTAACATCATTTATAGATGCAGATGTGACGAGACTTGTCAACTGGCGAAATTCAGTAAAAGAAAAATTTCTGGCTGCTGAAGGTCAAAAACTTACGCTTACCCCAATATTTATTGATGCAGCTGCAAGAGCATTATATGAATTCCCTATGGTGAATATTTCCGTAGACGGGTACAATATCATAATAAGAAAGAACATTAATATAGGAATGGCCACAGCTCTCCCTGACGGCAATCTGATAGTTCCGGTTATAAAGAATGCAAATGAGAAAAGTCTTACCGGGCTTGCAAGGAGTGTCAATGATCTGGCTGAAAGAGCAAGGAGCAATAAACTGAAACCTGATGATATTACAGGGGGAACATTCACCTTAACAAACTTCGGAAGTTATAACAACCTGTCCGGAACGCCCATTATCAATCAGCCACAGGCAGCAATCCTTGGAACCGGTGCTGTCAGGAAAACTCCTGCTGTTGTTGAAACACCGGATGGTGATGCAATTGCAATACGAAATATAATGATACTGTCGTTAAGCTATGACCACAGGGTTATTAACGGAGCCCTTGCCGGTAAATTCCTTAACAGGATCAAAGAGATACTTGAAAATTATTCATATGACATAGCATAATTCCTGTTCATTAAACACGATCACGCCTGAAATTCATCTATCAAAAATCAGGTTTAGCATATTTTTATCGTCTGTTGATAAAAAAGGAAAGAAAGATTTGATCAATTTTTCTAATATTTCCTCTATATTAGTATTTTTATAGACTGAAACATAAAGATATAAAACCACGCTGCCTGTATGATGCCCTTTTGTGCATCAAAAATTTAAAAATGCGAGGTTTTGCCATTTTATTTATACCTGTTTAAAGATGATGAAAAGGTTTACACTGCTTACTCTTTTGCTTACGTTACTGGTAAGCAGCAGATTATTCCCCCAGGCAAAAATTGAGAATAAACTGACTTTTTATGATGCTGAAAGCTGGATCCTGTTTGAGGACTATAAAGAAGCTATACCGCTTTACCTGAGGCTGAATAAATTTTATCCCACTAATTCAAATTTCAAATACAGGATCGGACAATGTTATATCAACATACCGGGAGAAAAGGATAAAGCTATCAGTTTCCTTGAAGATGCTGTAAAAAATATAAATCCAAAATATAAGGAAGGGAGATATAACGAAACAGGTGCACCTTATGATGCATTATATTATCTTGCCAACGCTTACAGGATCAATAACCAGCTGGATAAAGCCCTTGAGACATATGAACTATTCAGGAAGAATATGGATCCTGATATCTATGATTCGACAATCGTGAATCAGCAGATACAATCATGCCATAATGCAGAAGATCTGATGGGGAGGCCATTTTATGTTAAAGAAAAGAATCTTGGTAACAATATTAATGAACCCAATTCTGAATATAATCCGGTTATCACTGATGATGAGAAAACCATGGTATTCACCAGAAGTCAGGCATTTTATGATGCCATTATGCTTTCCACCAGGACTAATGGTGAATGGGGAGGACTGATCAATATGAATGAGATTCTCAGAATTGACGTTGAAAGGAAACTCTATCCCACCTCTATATCAAATGATGGGAAGGTTCTTTATATGTACGGCCCTGAAAACTATGATGGTGTTATTTTCTCTTCGACTTTCGAAAATGGAACCTGGGGACCGGTGGTCAAACTAAACGATAACATCAATACTAAATACTGGGAATCACATGCTACCATCTCCCATGATAATCAGAAACTATATTTTACAAGCAACCGTAAAGGAACACTGGGAGGCCTCGACATTTATGTCTCGGAAAGAGACACTGCGGGTAACTGGGGCCCGCCGGTAAACCTTGGCCCGGAAATCAATACACCTTACAACGAGGAGACGCCTTTCCTGAGTAAAGACGATAAGACGCTCTATTTCAGCTCAAAAGGCCATTTTAATATTGGGGGTTATGATATATTTTATTCAAACCTGTTGAGTAACGGAAAATGGTCAGTGCCCCTGAATGTTGGATATCCGGTTAATTCAACAGACGATGATATTTTCTTTAAGCCTGTAAATCAGGGATACATAGGATACTTTGCCAAATACACTCCTGACGGTTACGGGAATCAGGATATTTACAGAATTGAAATATTTTCTGAAAACCACCCGAGAAAATTCCTCGTAAGGGGTATGGTAAAAGTCGCTGACCTCATCGACACATATAATGACAGTGTGAAAATCAGCGCGATGAACCTTAAAGATCCCAGCCAGTTAATTGTTGTTTATTCTGATCCCAGGACAGGAGAATATGAGCTCGAGATCCCTCAGGGAGATTATGAAGTCACATATGAATATCCGTCAAGCGAGAAGGTAAAAAAGAATCTTAACCTGGCTCTTAATAATCCGTCCGACAGCTTTCTGATGCCCGGAACAATCCTTCCAAAAACTGATTTCGTTGCTGATCTTTTTGTCGAAAGCGATAAGAATATTTCTGTTGCTAAAGGAGATTCTATTCTGTTCCCTCTTAAAATCGAGCCGAAATCTGTTCTTACTGTTGAACACTGGCTTGGCGACTCACTTTTATATACCGAGCAGTTTACTGTTACCGATTCCTTATTTAATTATAAAATGGTGCCTAAGCCAGGCGATAACAAGGTGACCTTTAAAATTACCGACAGATTCAGCAATACAACAACTACCGATGTTTTTATAACGAGGGCCAAAGATGTCATATCCCAGCCTCTTGTACGTCCCGAATATAGAAGGATCATAGCTAAGAAACAGATAGCCGCCCTTACGGAAATGCTTTCTAACAGGGTTGATGGCAAGCTTGAGAGAATTATTGAAAATGCTGAAATAGATAAACAGCAGTTTGGCAGGGTGGATGATCTCATTTCTTATTTAAAAGAGGAAGCTGCAAAGAGCAGTATCAGCCCTGAAGAGGTAGATATGCTGGCACTTAGGGTTGCAGTAATGGATAATGTTCTTACACAGGCTGCAGTCGATCTGATGGCCAGATATGCCGGGGGCGACCTGAAAAATATACTTGCTGATATTGATATCTATAAGCTCAATCTTAAAACCTGGACCGACCTTCAGGCATATGTAGCTGCCAAAACCGGAGGTAAAATTACTGCGGAAGATTTAAATAATCTCGCTGCAGACATACTCGCCAATATTGATCCCGGAATTTCTGTCCTGAAAGAAAAAATCCTTGCCTATGGTGAAAAGTCCGGATCAGGTACTCTGATTAGAAGAGCAGTCACTTCAACAGATGAGAACAAGATCAAAAAGGCCGGAGAATGGCTGCAATCATTCTCCGAAGACGCCGCCCGGAAAGGATTCACGGATGCTCAATTAGCTGAGATGATTGCTGTTATAAGCACTCTTCCTGACACCCAGGTCAATAATTACATGAAAGATCTGGCAGGATACGCCGGAGAACCTTTACTCTCATGGCTTAATTCCATTAACCTTATGGAAGAAAAGCTTAAGACACCTGAAAACCTCATACTCTATATCCTCAGAAACAGGGAAAAAGGCAATGTCCCGGAAACGGAAATATTTAACAGCTTTGCTAATCAGATCACTGCCAACAATATACCTGTTGATACCATCAAATCACCGATGGAAACTAAGGGAGGAAGATTATGGTACCTGTGGCTGGTACTGGCAGGTCTTGGATTCATCTTCTTCATTATGCTATCCAGGAGGAAGAAGAAAGACAAAGAATAGGATTGATGAAGGGGGGTATCTCAGACGGATACCCTCCTTTTTTGTTACACAATGGATTTTTAATTAAAATTTTTCTAAATTTGTTTGCAAAACCAATAGTTATGCGCAAAAGGATTTCCACTCTTTTTGTACTGTTTGTACTTTTAATTCCTACTCAGGCACAGGAGACGAGACCGCTTCAGGATATTTTCATTGAAGCTGAGTATTTTTTTGTCAATGAAGATTTTTCTGATGCTCTGCCTTATTATCTCCATCTCATCGAAAAGGTTCCCGAGAATGCAAATATCTCCTATCGTATCGGTGTCTGCTACCTGAATATTGACGGAAAGAAGAATCTTTCTGTGGATTACCTGGAGGCTGCATCAAAAAATATTTCAGCCAAACACAAAGAAGGCACCATAAACCAGGTAACGGCTCCTTATGACGCTCTTTATGATCTGGGTTGTGCTTATCTTGTAAATTATCAGTTCGATAAAGCAAAAAATGCCTTCAACAGATACTCTGCCACACTTCTTTCTGACGATCAGGAGAATCTCGATTTCATTAGTCAGTTGATAAAATCGTGCGATACAGCAAAGGAATTCCTCGCCCATCCTGTCTCATTTACCGAGGAAAACATGGATGCCGTTTTCAATGATGAAAAGTCAAATTTCAATCCAGTCATTTCGGCTGATGGAAAGTCATTTGCATTTATGGCCTCTATGAAATTCTACGATGCTATAATGTTTTCAAAGATGGTAAACGGTAAATGGAGCACACCAACCAATATAACTCCTGAAATGATGACTGATGGTGATATGTATATCTCATGTCTCTCCGCTGAAGGCAGAATTCTGTTCCTTTCGAAAGATGATGACTACAACAGCGATATTTATACAAGCACTTTTGACGGTATCACATGGGGCAAGCCTTCAAAGCTCAATAAGAACATAAATACCAGATACTGGGAATCACACGGTTATCTTTCCGAGGACGGTAATCAGCTTGTTTTTGCTTCTGACAGGCCGGGCGGATTCGGCGGTCTTGATCTGTATATCAGCAGAAAATTAAATGGCGACTGGGGTTCGGCCATAAATCTCGGGCCGCAGGTAAATACTCAGTTCAATGAAGACAGACCCTTCCTCATTAATAAAGGAAAGACACTATACTTCAGTTCTCAGGGTCACAGGAATATGGGAGGGTATGATCTTTTCAGGTCCGAACTTCAGCCGAATAACCTGTGGAGTCAGCCTGAAAACCTTGGTTATCCGCTCAATACACCTGATGACAATATCTTCTTTATGCCGGCAGATAATGGCAATTCAGGTTATATCTCACGATATAGAGAATCAGATGGTTCAGGCAGGGAGGATATTTACAGGATCACCTTTAAATAAAAATATGACAGTACATTGGGCTCTGCATATAGAAAAATTATTATATTTGTTCAAATGAATAATTTCAGAGTTAAAATACTTCTTGTTAAGTTGCAGCTATTCACTCTGTTAATTTTCTCTTTTGCTGCCTCAGCTCAGTCTCCTAAAGAGTTGAAAGGAATATTTGAACAGGCTGAGTCATATTACCTCTACGATGAATTTGAACTTGCCAATCAGCTTTATATCCTGCTTGAAACTCCTGATAATCTTAATATTAAATACAAGATAGGCACCTGCTATCTTAACATTCCTGGTGAAAAGGCAAACTCTATACCCTATCTTGAGGAAGCTGTGAAAAACTCAAGCTACGGATCTAAGAGCACTTCATTTAATGAAAAAAGAGCTCCTCTTGATGCATATTTTTTCCTTGCCAAAGCCTATTTGATAAACAATGAACTCGAGAAAAGTCTCAGTACATTACAGAAATTCAATGAGCTCTCAAGAGGTGCAGATGTAAAGGGAGATATGAAAAACCTTGAATTTATCGACCAGCAGATCCAGGCATGTAAAAGAGCCATTGAATTTAAGGCAACTCCTGTTGAGATGACTAAAAAAATGCTTGGAGGAGGTTTTATGCAGGGATCAATGAATGAAAATCCAGCAGTAAGCTTCGACGGAAACTCAATAATCTACACTGAGCGCAGAGGAATGGTTAACATAATTATGTACTCCCGGAAAGAAAGAGACACCTGGCAGACACCCATTGATATTACATCCATGATCAACGCCGGGGAGGACTGTTCAACAAGCTCACTAAATGCTGACGGAACGGAGATGTATATCTATAAAAATGACGTTTATGACGGGAATATTTATACATCACAACTTATCAACGGCTCATGGTCCCCTATCAAAAAACTCAATAAAAACATTAACACCAAATTCTATGAATCCCATGCCTCAGTCTCTTCAGATGGGAAAAGACTCTATTTTACAAGTAACAGGGAGGGAGGATCGGGAAGTCTTGATATTTATGTCTCAGAAAAAGACGCATCCGGAGACTGGGGGCCTGCTGTTAACCTTGGTAATACGATCAACACTCCTTTTAACGAGGATACACCCTTCATCACTAAAAATGATTCAGTACTCTATTTCTGTTCCGAGGGGCACACCTCCATGGGAGGTTTCGATAATTTCAAAAGCCAAAGGCAGGGAGCAGCATGGAAAACTCCGGCAAACCTGGGAGTCCCTGTAAATACGACCGACGATGACAAATTCTTTCAGCCATTTAATGACGGAAAGAATGCATATTACTCAATGACAACAGATTACAAAAAGAAAGATATCTTTTTTCTTGGACTGGGCAGCATTGATGTCAACCAGGTATATGAGATCAAGGGGACTTATAGCCTGAGTGATACGACAGTAGCTTTCGATAAAAAATATATCATTAATCTTATAAGTAAGAACTCAGGCGACACCTTGGATGTTGGATATCCTAATAAATATACCGGCCGCTACAGTTTTATGGTACCACCAGGAAAGTTTGAGCTGGATTATAATGGGTTAGGATATTTATCACAGCGGATTGATACAACTATTTTACCGGATAATCCATCACTGGTTATTGTCATAGATGTTTCATTGGAGAAAGATACAAGTTTTATCCCGGAAGCTCCTCCTGTCGCAATTGTTGAAACACCTCCGGTTGTTTATGATAAGATCAATCTTTCAAATATTCCTGTCGTTTCTGAAATTGATTCAAGTATCCTCATAAAGAATATGAATGTTAATGACGTTAACGATACTAACATAAAGGATTCTGACATTCTATATTATACCGTTCAGGTAATGGCACTTTATAACCCTGTTGATGTGAGCTATTTCAAACGTATCTCTGATATGAAGGTAATGTATAATGATGTAGATAAATTTTACAGGTATACAACAGGCCGTTGTGCCACACGGGAAGTTGCATCTGCTTTAAGATCGGATTTAATAAGGAAAGGGTATCCCGAAGAAATCTTTATTAAAAAAGTTTCCAGATAAATGAATCACTTCAGAAAAGAATTTTTTTTCATTACACTGCTTGCCACCTACGTATCATCATCATTTTCGCAGGAATTAACAAAAAAAGAATTTATCAAGGCAGTTCAGGAAGCTGATATATCTTATTTATATGATAAGGATTATGAAAGAGCGTCCGGTTTATATGAACCTCTTCAGAAAGCCAATCCCGGTAATGCCAATCTTGCTGCCAGGCTGGGAATATGTTATCTGAACCTGGATGGTAAAAAACAGGATGCACTGAGGCTTCTCAAAGAAGCTTCAAAAAATGTTGCCGTCGATGATAAAGAGTATGTTTTTTATGGAGAAAAGGCTCAGATGGATACATACCTTTATCTTGCCGTGGCATATCAAATGAATGACAGCCTGGAGAAAGCTTTGTCAATCTATAACGAGGCCAGGAAAAAACTTGGAAAATTCGATGCTCCCCAGGAAGAATACATTGACGTTCAGGTCGGGAGCTGCTACTATGCCCTTGCAATGAAAAAGAAACCTCTGACAATAATATCAGAGCTCTTTGCACCATGGCTTAAAGATTATCCCGGAGCATGCAATCCGGTTCTTGCAAAAAATGATTCTGTTTTTATTTTCACACAAAAAACAGCAGGGAAAACACGTATCCTCTGTTCGTATAAGTCAAATGGCCAGTGGGGTCTTCCTTCTGACATAACCAAACAGATCGGAGGATTAGACAGGTTCTATTCTAACTCCATCACCGGCGACGGTAAACTGCTGGTCCTGTTCCTGGACGATGGCGGTGACGGAAATCTTTATTTCTGCCACAGGAAAGATACTACATGGACGAAAATCAAGAGTCCCGGCAAACCTATAAATACCATTTACTGGGAATCACATGGTTTTATCACTCCCGACGGGAACACGATTTATATAGCCACCAACAGACCCGGCGGAATTGGAGATCTCGATATCTGGGTATCTTCCAAACTGCCGGACGGATCCTGGGCCGATGCAGTAAACTGCGGAGAGGTGATCAATACCTCCGGTAATGAGGATACCCCATTCTTTGATCCTGTTAATAATGCTTTGATCTTCAGCTCCGAAGGACATGTCAGCATGGGAGGATACGATGTTTTCAGGTCAACTAAAAGGTATGACAGCTGGACAAACCCCGTTGGAATGCCATACGCCTTTAATACAACCACTCAAAATACATTTTTTATCCTCAACAACAATGCACCAGGTTTTGTTGCAAGCCGGTTTGACGAAAAAAGCAAGACAAGGAACATTTACGGGCTGGTGGCAATAGATCCAAACGATGAGATTACAACTGCTGAAGGAGGAATAACTCTTAAAGACGGAATGGCAGTTGATCCGAAAAAAGCACTTATAAAGCTCACGGATGTCAAAAAGAAAACACCTGCAAAAGTCATTCCTGTAAAAGATGACGGGACCTACAAATTCGAGATCACACCAGGCGATTATATGCTTCTGGTAAGTCATCCCGGTTATAAGCCGGATACAATTAATATGAGTCTGCCGTTGTATTTCCTGAGCAAATATATGGTTGTCAATTCGACACTTATACCAGAGAAAGTGGCTGATGGCAGTTTCCTCTCAATAAAAAATGTTCTTTTTGCATTCGACAGTTATAAACTTGATGATCAGGCTATATCGGTATTGGAATCACTGAAACCGATTCTTCTGAGCAATCCGGGGCTGAAAATTGAAGTTGCAGGATATACAGATGCCCTGGGGAGTACGGATTATAACCTGAAACTTTCCGGCAAAAGAGCAAAAGCGGTTATAGACTACCTTGTATCAACGGCGATTCCCGCATCTCGCTTAATTCTGAAATCATTCGGTGAATCAAACTTTGCTGCTATCAATTCAAACCATGACGGATCTGATAATCCGGAAGGAAGAAAATATAACAGGCGTGTTACATTTGGAATTGTTGATCCTAAGACCGGCATTATTCTGAGGCAGGAAACCTATACACCTGAGCATTTGCGAATGGTATCTGCCATGAAATACAGCATTGTGCTGAAACATTCCACTGAGAGTCTCTCTCCCGGGTTTTTTGATGGACTGAAGCTTAACGGAGTGCTGTTTGTACGCACTATCGATTCAGATTCACAGTTTATTTATGCTATCGGGGTGTTCTACAATAAGACAGATGCAATAAATTATCTTGAATACGTAAGGGAAAAAGGATTTACAGACGCTTACATCGTCAACCAGTATGAACTGAATAAGGGGATAAACAAACAGGGTAAATTTACTCCGCCTGTTAACCAGCCAGACGGGAAGAAGATCTACACAATACAGATAATAGCAACCAGATCACCTGTAAACATGAATCAGTTCAATAAATTTCAGGGGGTCAGGGAAATTATAGGTGAGGATGGATATTACAGGTATGTGACCGGTGAGTACACTCAATTTGCAAAAGCAAAAGAGGCGCTCCGGGAATATAAGGAGGCAGGATTCAGTGATGCATTCATAAGAGAGCTTGACCAACTCATAATTAAGTAGTCACAAAATTCATTTCTTATGAAGTGTGAAAAAATAAAACTCAGAGCTCTGGAGCCCGAAGATCTTGAACTGCTCTATGATTGGGAGAATAACGATTCATACTGGGTAATCAGCAATACAGTCGCTCCCTTTTCAAAATATACCCTTAAAAGGTATATGGAAAATTCTCACAAGAGTATCTACGAGACAGGCCAGCTTCGTCTGATGATTGACATTCTTGATGAGAAGAAAACAATAGGGACTATAGATATTTTTGATTTTGATCCGTTCCACATGAGAGCCGGGATCGGGATATTGATTGCAGATGAGGCTCACCGGAGAAAAGGCTATGCATCGATGGCATTGAAATGTCTCACCTCCTACTGCTTTAAGACACTCCTTCTCCATCAGCTTTACTGCAACATCCTGGCTAATAACTGCGAAAGTATCGACCTCTTCAAAAAGGTGGGATTTACCCAGGCGGGTATTAAAAAAGATTGGGTAAAAGCCGCCGATGGTTACCTCGATGAATATATGTTTCAGATGATCAATCCAAAGGAGTGAGCTATCAAAGGAACTTTGTGATCATCTGGCAAACTTTGCGCCCTTTAGTGGCGTTTATTTTTTTGTGCTGTTCATTTAATAAAACCGGAAGCCAATAATCCGCATGCTGCAGAAATATCTGCACCACGTGATTTTCTTACTGATGCCGAAATGCCAGAGGTCACAAGCTCATGCTTGAAGTGCTGCATTTTTTCTGCTGTTGATGAAGCGTATACATTATTTTTTACCGGATGGTAGGGCAGCAGGTTAACTCTTATCCCCGAACCTCCCAACATCTTTTTCAATCCTTCAAGATGACGGTCGGAATCATTTACGCTCTCAATCATAACATAAGCGACGCTAAATCTTCTTTTCTTCCTTTTGGGATAATTCCGCATCATCTCTAATATTTCTGCTGCGGGATACCTCTTTTCAGCAGGAATAACACCTGCACGCTCCATTGCAAACGGGGAATAAAGGCTTATTGTCAGGTTGCATTCCGAGGCTTCAAGAAATGATTTTACACCCGGGGTAATACCGACAGTGGATACGGTAACATTTCCTGGACTGATCGCAAGTCCCCATTCTGCAGTCAGTATTTTACAAGCTTGCAGTACGTTTCCCGGGTTGTCCAACGGTTCACCCATTCCCATGAAAACAACATGATTTACATTTGCTGCCTCCGGAATTGATAAAACCTGGTTTATGATATCACCTGCAGTCAGATTGCCATGGTATCCGTACCGGCCCGTAACACAGAACGGACACCCCATCCTGCAGCCAGATTGCGTTGAAACACAGACTGTATTTCTCTTATTATCCGGCATATAAACAGTCTCGAAATATTTTCCATCAGGAGAACTGAAAAGGTATTTAACAGCTTTGTCAGCAGATATTTCAGAAGCTTTAGGGTTATATAATCCGGCTGATGCAATTTCATCAAGAAATTGAATCAGTGCTTTTGAAATTTTCGGAAGACGAGTAAGTAAAGATATCCTCTTTTTATAAATTGCATTGGCTATGAAAAGAGCATGGCGACGTTCAAATCCTGCCGGTTCGATCAGAGAGAACATCTCTTCCACTGTCAGTCCGCATAGTATCTTTTTATTCATAAAAGCAGTATCATGCAAAATTAATCCGATTATCAATATCTTAGCATGTATAAAAATATTAACAGATCAGAATTAATATCCGGAAAAAGTTGGCAAACTGGGATTCATTATACATTTATTATATATCAGGGACCGGCAATGCCCGGATGTCATCGCAATGGATAGGTGAAGAAGCTGCAAAAAGAGGACTGAAAACAGTTGTGCAGCAGATTGACAGGCTTGAGAATATTTCCATGCCTTCCGGAAATGATAAACCTTTGATCGGGTTCGCATTTCCTACCCATGGATTCAATGCCGCGCCGATTATGCTGAAGTTCATAGCCGGATTTCCACCCGGGCTTTGCAGGGAGATTTTTCTTTTGAATACAAGAGCTGGCATGAAGCTTTCCAAAATTTTTCTTCCCGGATTAAGCGGACTGGCTCTTTTGCTTCCTGCATTTATGTTATGGCTTAAAGGATATAAATGCATAGGGTTCAGACCTGTTGATCTTCCGTCAAACTGGATATCACTCCATCCCGGCATAAAAAAGAGTGTCGTAGAATCAATATACTCTAAAAGGGAACCCCAGGTCAGGAAATTTGCAAACAAAATCCTCTCCGGTGATAAAGTATACCGCGGGATCTTCAGCATCCCTGTCGATCTCCTTGTAAGTCCCATTGCAGCAGGTTATTACATCGGAGGACGCTTCTTCCTTGCAAAAACATTCATTGCCAACAATAAATGCAATAACTGTGGTATATGCATTAAGGAATGTCCCACTTCTTCAATAAGATATGTAAACAACCGCCCTTACTGGAAGCTGACCTGCGAAAGCTGCATGAGATGCATGAATAATTGTCCGCAAAGAGCAATTGAAACAGCACATGGCATCGCCACACTCATAATTATACTTGTCTCAGCAGTCAATACATGGATTTTCATGCTTCTGATCGATACTCTGAAGATAAGCCCGGATGCCTGGTGGTGGAAAATAGGATCCCAGTTTATCAGCATAGCGGTGATGATTACCCTTGCTTCATTGATTTACATTGTAATGCACTATTTAATGGGATTCAGACCATTAAGTTACCTGGTGAGATTTACTTCCCTGACTACTTACCCTTTCTGGAGAAGGTACAGGTATCGCCGGGAAAAGAAGGATCCCGGCAAAGCCGGAAATGATTTAACAACTACATGACCATTATTCGGTCAGAAAACCGATATTCCTGAGATAAGGTTCTTCAGATGGCTCATGACCGCGGAAGTTAACATACATCTCCATCGGGTCCATGATACCGTTCTTCTCAAGGATATTTTCTCTGAATGATTTAGCTGTAGCTTTATCATAGAGCCCATGCTCCTTAAAGGCTTCGAATGCGTCATTGTCAAGTACTGCAGCCCATGTATATCCGTAATATCCTGAATCGTATTCGCCTGTGATATGAGAGAAATATGTACTCCTGTACCGGGAGACGATCTCAGGGATCAATCCAAGCCTGTCAAAAAATTCTTTTTCAAAACTCTGAATATCAATATTTACCGGAGCCTCAAGAGTATGATAAGCCATGTCAAGAAGGGAAGCAGCATAAATTTCGGTATTTGAGAATCCCTGGTTGAAGTATCCGCTGTTCCTGAGCTTCTTAACAAGTGATTCCGGTATCAGTTCTCCTGTCTGGAAGTGCTTTGCATACAGATTAAGGACTTCAGGTTCTGATGCCCAGTGTTCCATCAGTTGTGAAGGGAGTTCAACAAAGTCATACGCAATATAAATCTCGTTGTATGAATTCCTGTGAAACATCTCGTCAAGGGCATGTCCGAATTCATGATAAAGAGTCGATACTTCTTCCAGTGTAAGTAGTGCAGGCGAACCTTCACCCGGGCGTGAAAAATTGAATACAGTTGTAACAACAGGAGTGATTTCCTTACCGTTCAGCACCTGGTGGGTCCGGTAGGCCGACTGCCATGCGCCCTGCTGCTTGCTGTCGCGGGGGAAGAAATCCATATAGAGTACAGCCAGGTGAGATCCGTTAGTATCTTTAACCTCATATGCAACTGCTTCAGGATGTGGAAGCGGGCAATCAGTAAGAGGTGTGAAAGTAATTCCATAGAGCTTGTTGGCAACTGAAAGCAGCCCCGTCTTTACATTCTCAAGTTCAAAATAAGGTTTCAGCTCCTCATCGTTGAGATCATATTTTTCTTTCCTGAGCTTTTCAGCATAGTACCACCAGTCAGATGGTTCGAGTTTGAACTTCCCTCCTTCCTTATCAATAATCTTCTGCATTTCAGTTACCTCATTCTTAGCTACGGGAATAGCTTTTTCCCACAGCCTGTTCAGAAGGTTAAGAACATTCTCAGGTTCCTTTGCCATGCGGGGTTCGAGTACAAATTCTGAATGGTTCCTGTAACCCAGGAGTTTTGCCCTCTCAGCCCGCAGTGCAATAATTTCTGCAAGTATCTTATTGTTATCGAACTCGTTGCCGTTATTTCCGCGGTTGGTATAAGCGTTGAATATCTGGTGGCGCAGCTCCCTGTTTTCAGAATACTGGAGAAACGGGAAAATGCTTGGGCGCTGAAGGGTGAAAGCCCATTTGCCATCCTGTCCCGCTGCTTTGGCAACCTCTGACGCAGGTTCAATGACTGATTCAGGCAAGCCTGCAAGGCCATCTTTATCGACGACCAGCCTGTATAAGTTGTTCTCTCCAAGTACATTCTGGTCAAAAGTTACAGTAAGGACAGACAATTTCTGATTGATCGCCTTAAGTTTAACCTGGTCCTCCGGACTCAGGTTAGCACCGTTTCTGACAAACTCCCTGTACAGATTGTGGAGGGTGTATTTCTGCTCCGGATTGAGGTTAAATTTCGCCTGGTTATCCCATACGTACTTTATCTTCTTAAAGAGTTCCGGATTAAGTCTCTGTTCATCCTCATGGGCTGAAAGTCTGGGAGATATCTCAACCTCTATATCCTGCAGTGAATCATTAGTGTTTGCAGATGCCTGGCAGAGGAAAACGTTTTTGACATTTGTCAGCAGGCTTCCGCTTTTATCAAGGGCTGCAATGGTATTCTCAAATGATGGTTCTTCACTGTTTCCGGTAATAGCTTGAATATCTTTTCTTCCGTCGGTAAAACCTTTTTCGAAGGCCTCCATATAATGTTTAGCCATTATTTTTTCAAATGGCGGAATATTAAATGGAGTATTGTATTCATTGAAGAATGGGTTGGACTTGTCAACCGCGGGTTCATTTTTGCATGAAGGTAAGGTCATCACGGATAATGCTGTAATAATGAATAATTTAGTAAGATTTTTCACGTGTATCGGTTTAAGTTAAAGTATGATTAATTATTTTTTAACGAAGGTAGAAATTTTGATTTTGATTGGCAATGATTAAAATACGATGATTCTTATTGTAAAAATTGTTCATTAATAAGTCTTCTATTTTTTGTCTTTTACATGATATTTGCCGAAATTGTAAGGTTGAATCTTAATAAACCTTTATACTTAATCATATGAAAAAATCTTTGGTAACCATTTTAATTTCAGCTTTATTCCTGGCTTCATCTTCATTTCAGGATAGCTTAGGACAAGTAGCACTTCCCCATTATGATGGGATGAATTATGCAGTCGGATCCTCGCTTCAGACTCAAACTGGCTGGACGGCTGTTAATTCAGGAGATGACATTGTTGTAACTGAAGGAAATCTGAATTTTGTAGGATTAACGAATTCAATTGGTAATAAAATTTTATTTAACGGTTCAGGAATAGATGCATCAAAGTCAATAACATCCCAAACAGCTGGCACAGTTTATTTATCCTTTATAATGAAGGTGACAAATGTGACTGCTGCAACCGAGGTCGTTGGCGGATATTTTGCCGGATTCGGACAAAATAGTACAACATTTGGCGCAACTATATGGCTGAAAAAAAATGGAGAGAACTTTAATATTGGGATTAATCCAAGAACCACTACCTCTATGACAGGGTTTTCATCCGGGACATACTCAATTAATACAGAAATATTTATTGTTGCCTCATACCAATTCAATGGTTCAACAGGAGATGATGTCGCTAAAATCTGGATAAATCCTGCACCTTCAACATTCGGAAGTGTTTCAGAACCTGCAGCTGATATAACAGTCACCAATACAGGTGGAACTGATCTGACAGGTATTTCAACCATCTTTGTACGCCAGGATAGCGATACGGAAACGCCATTCATTCAGATTGATGAGTTCAGAATCAGTATTAACTGGGCGGATGCAACACCTGCTGATGTAACAGCCCCTTCTGCATCTTTCAATCCTCTCAACTCTGCAACTGATGTGGCAATTAACACAACACCCACTATCACTTTCGATGAAGCTGTCGTAAAAGCCGATGGTTCTGAACTTACAGATGGTGATCTGACAGGACCGACAGGACTTGTAACTCTTAAGAAGACGAATGCCTCAGGTGATGATGTTTCTTTCACCGGCACAATAGATGCTGCCAAAAAAGTTATTACTATTACTCCTTCGGCCCCACTCGACAATTCACAGTTATATTATCTTGCAATAAGTGCTGTTAAAGATGCCAGTGGAAATCAGTCAACCGCTTCTGAGATCACATTTACAACCATTGCCGCAGCAGCGCCTACTGTTACACTCACAAATCCTGTCGGTGGAGAAACATTCTATGCCACTGATCCTGTAACATTCACCTGGACCTCGGAAAATATTACCAACGTCCTGCTGGAAGTATTTGTTCCGCGCGCAAATGAGTGGCAATCCATGGGAATCCCAATTCCAGCTGTAGCCGGAAAACTTGACTTCGTAATACCATCTGACGCACCTTATGGTACCGAGTATAAGATCCGTATCTCAGATGCAGGTAATTCTGCTGTAAATTCAACCAGCGGAAGCTTTACTGTTATTGCTTTTGCTACCAGCCTGACTGAGCTGAGAGCCAATTGTATTCCAAATGATATTGTTAAGCTTAGCTCTGAAGCTACCGTCACCTTTTTAAGAACTAACCGCTATCAGAAATATATTCAGGATTCCGGTAAAGGATTGCTGATAGATGATGGCGCACATATACTGACCACAACTTTAGCCCCGGGTGACAACATAACCGGACTTGAAGGGAAGCTAGGATTGTATCACGGATTGCTGCAGCTGGTCCCCACCAAAACAACCGTAACAATTGCATCCAGCGGTAACATAGTGACTCCAACCCAGATGACCATCGCAGATTATAACACCAATTACCTTAACTATGAATCTATGCTGATCAAGCTGACAAATGTTACTTTCGCTGCCGGCAACGGAACAGCGACATTTGCTGCTGCAACAAACTATATAATCAATGACGGAGCCAATAGCGTGACTTTCAGAACATTCAATGCCGACGAAACCGACATTGACGGTGAAATTATTCCAAATGCCCCCATAAACATGACCTGTATAGCAGGTTTCTATGATGCGACAATTCAGGTCTATAGTCGTACAAAATCTGATTTCGAGCTTATTACCGCTATTGAAAGAACCTCAGACTTTAAAGCAGAAATTTACCCTGTTCCTGCAGCTGATATGCTTAAGGTAAGAAACTTAAAGGATATAAAAGCTTACGAAATACTCGATGCAACCGGCAGGACAATAAGCAAATTAAAAGTTGCCGCCGACAGTGAACTAAACATTCCTGTCAGCGAACTGAAGCATGGCATATACTATATCCGGTTCAACACTGCCAGCGGCATAGTGGTCAAAAAATTTGTCAAATAAACCTGAGTAAATAACCTTATTGAGAGGCTGCTTCAAAAGCCCACCACCTCCCCCCCGACAATGTCGGGGGTACTTCCCGCCAAAGCGGGACAGGCTCTCCTCTTAAGAGGAGGAGAAAGGTAATATATTACATATCAGCACTTTCCCCTCCTTTCGAAGGAGGGGTGTCCCGACAGAAGTGTCGGGACTGGGTGGTTAATAAACTCTTGAGGCAGCCTCTTTTATTTAAAAAAAATCACCAAATTTGCACTTCCCGAAAGGAAACAAAATATGCGGATATCTCGTATAATAATAATTGTACTGCTCTTATTCTTATCTGCAGCATCAGGTTGCCGGAAAGTCCCGGAACCGCCGATCCCTGATAATTCTGATGACTTTAAACCCTGTATTCCCTATCCGGGTACTGAAGAGACACTCGATATTGTCACTTTTAATGTTGAGACATTCCCTATTAACGGATATACGTCAGTAGTTACAGTAGCTTCACTACTTAATGCTATCGATGCCGATGTATATGCATTGCAGGAAATGGCATCAGAATCAGGTTTTAATCAGCTTGTCGGTCTGATGCCCGGATATGCAGGTCTCTTTTACCTGATCAATAATTCGGACTGGAACCTGGCCTATATTGTTAAAACCCAGGAAGTGACTGTCGACGGAAGCGCCACAAGACTTCTTTTCACCGATTCACAATACTTTCCCCGGCCACCGTTTGAGATAAAGATACATCATAAGCCCTCCGGTGCAGATCTTTATTTAATTAACAATCACCTTAAATGCTGTGGTGGTTATGAAAATGAAGCCAGCCGAAGGGCTGCATCCGGAATGCTGAAGAATTATATAGACACTTCAAGACCTGATGATGCTGTTGTGGTGCTGGGCGACCTGAACGACGAAATAACCGGAACAAGTAGTAGTGACAATCCCTTTCTGAATTTTATTAATGATCCCGGAAATTACCTGTTTTCCGATATGGCTATTGCTGAAGGAAGCATCCTCTGGTGGTCATATCCCTCATATCCCAGCCATATAGATCACATCCTTGTGACTAACGAATTGTTTTCATCTATAGATACAACAATGGTGTACAAGGCTGCACCCTGCTATTCAGATTATTCCATATATATATCCGATCACCGGCCCGTGGGAATAAGACTATCTCCGGCCGGTCGCTGAAACTCTTTTTCCCCGGATTTTTTACAATCAGTACATACACGGGAAAGTGATCGCTGAAACCTCCCTGGAATACCGTTCCTACATAAGTCCGAAGCGGATAACCCTTATATTGTCCGTCTTTCTGAACAAGGAACTGGTTGTTGAAAACCTGTGCTTTATAGAATTTATAAGATGAATAATCCTTACCTGTAAGTGAAGGGGTAATTATGATCTGATCGAAAAGATTTGTTCCATCACGGTAATAGAGAGAGCCTATGCCCTTTTTATATAATGGATACATACAGTTAAAAAATTCTCCCTCTTTAAGTTTTCCGGCATCCGGGGCAGCCATCAGGTGTTTTCGCAGACTCTCGTTCGACGGATCATCATTAAGATCGCCCATGATGAATATTTTTGCATTTGCATCAGCATTAAGCAGACTGTCAGCAAGGTGGCGCGTCAGAACAGCTGCAGCGTTTCGCCGGGGACGGGTTGTCATTTCACCACCGCTGCGTGAAGGCCAGTGATTCACAATGAAATGCATTGGTTCACCGTCAAAGATCCCGGAGACCACAAGCTGATCGCGTGTGAATATCCGTTCATCCTTTTCATTATAGATCCTGAGCTTATTGCTTGTCGATGCGGTAACTCTGAAAAAACGGGTACGGTAAAGAAGAGCAACATCCACACCCCTGAGATCGGGAGAATTATAATGCACGATCTGGTACCCTGATCCTTTCAAAAGAGGATGTGCAATAATATCTTCGAGCACTTCCCTGTTTTCAATTTCTGATACCCCAATGACAGCAGGACCTCCTCTCCATCCGTCATCCTCCCCTATCTTCGAAATTGCAAGAGCCATATTATTGATCTTATGCAGGTACTTGTCACCAGTCCACCTGTCAAGACCTTGCGGAGTAAATTCCTCATCAAGAACGCCTTCGGTATCAATTGTATCGAACAGGTTTTCGAGATTATAAAATGCAATTAATCCTGCTTTATATGATTGCCCGTAAAGCGTTACCAGACTTAAGAATAACAGTATAAATATTAAAAGTTTTCTCATTATCCTGCGGCTGAAATGCCAAAGTTAATATTTAAAGTTACCCTTTCAAATATGATGCCGGTAATAAAATTTTCTTATTAATTATAGTATATTTACCCATACACTTTTGCACTTATTTATGAAATACAACAAACTGATTCATTTACTATTAGCCCTTATTTTTAATTCAGCATTACTGGTTGCCCAGCAGGGGACTGTTAACGGTACAATAATCAGTTCCGACAGAGGTACCGGATTGCCGGGAGCAGAGGTTACTGATGCTTCAGGAAGGGTGCTCACGGTTACCTTAAATGACGGGACTTTTTCAGTAACCCTTTCAGAAGGAAAGCATATCCTTTATATTAACCTTGCGGATTTTGACCAGGCAGTAATTGAAGCAGATGTAATACCTGATGCTGAAACTGATGCCGGCATTGTTAAACTCAATGCCTCAGCCGGATCAATGCAGGACCTTTTTACGATCAATATCAATGAAGGAGTGGAGGAAGATGGTTTTGAAACCCAGTCGGTCCAGGGGGTACTAAGCTCAACTGCAGACGTTTTTCTGAGCAATGCCGCATATACATTCGGCCCGGTAATGTTCCGCGTCAGAGGTTATGATGCCAACTATACCAACGTCAGCCTTAACGGATTCGTGATGAACGACATAGAGTCGGGATCGCCATACTGGTCAAACTGGGGAGGCCTCAATGATGTGATGCGCAGCGCAATGGTATCCTCAGGTCCCGAACCCATTGGTTTCCTCTTTGAGCCGGTCGGCGGAGCAACCCGCATAAACACAAAAGCTTCCGAATACAGATCCGGGATAAAAGCAGTTTACTCTCTTTCAAACCGCACATATGGCAACCGGCTGATGGTAACCTATTCGACCGGACTGATGGAGAATAACTGGGCAATCACCGGCAGCTATTCGAAGAGATGGAGTGAGCGTGGTTACGAAGAGGGTACTTTCTATGATGCAAACTCATTTTTCCTCTCAGTCGAGAAAAAGTTCAACAGCCGACACAGCCTTAACCTAACTGCTCTCGATGCTATCTATCAACGAGGCGTGGCAGGAGGAACAACACAGGAGGTTTATGACCTGATGGACGACAATTATTATAATCCCTACTGGGGTTATCAGAATGGCGAAGTGCGGAATTCAAGGGTGCGAAGCAACAATAAACCGCTCTTTACCCTTGCACATTTCTGGAAACCGGCAGGCAAGCTTGATGTTCAGACAACTGTCGGGTACTGGTTTGGCAAGAGCGGTTATACAGCATTGAACTGGTATGACGTTTTTGATCCAAGACCCGACTATTACAGGAAGCTTCCTTCATATTATACCGACTCTACAGATATGGCACAGCTCACAGAGGCGTGGCAGACAGATCCGGAGGTAAGCCATGTTAACTGGAACAGCTTCTATTATGCCAACCGGAAGAATATACATACAGTCACAGATGAAAGCGGTATTGCCGGTAATGATGTATCAGGGAACCGGTCAAAATATATTGTTGAAGACCGACGGAATGACCTTTCACAGTTCCAGTTCAATACCAGGGCTTCATGGGACCTGAGCGAAAGGATCAATATTACAGGAGGTATGCTTTTAGATATATTCCGTGGTCATAATTTTAACGTAATCAGGGACCTGCTTGGAGGAGATTACTGGCTTGACGTTGATCAGTTTGCCGAACGGGATTTCCCGGATGATCCCGATGCATTACAGAGCGACCTTGAAAATCCAAACAGGACTGTCGTTGAAGGCGATATTTTCGGGAACAATTATTATGCTTTCCAGCGTGGTGCAACTCTCTGGGGAACAGGAAGGTACAGCCATAAGCGCTACTTCGTATATGTAAGCGCCGATGCCCGTTATACCTCCATGTGGAGAGAAGGGCTCATGAGAAAAGGTCTGTTCCCTGATATATCGCTGGGTGAATCCGAAAAACTGAATTACCTGACCTGGGGTGTTAAGGCAGGAGGAGACTACCGTTTAACAGGAAGACATCTTATAACAATCAATACTCTGGTGGCAACAAACCCGCCCCTGTTTCGTAATTCCTACCTCTCGCCCAGAACACGCAACACTACTACTCCGGGGTTGCAGGAAGAGACAATATTTTCCGGCGATATAAGCTACGTTCTCAGGTCCCCGGTTGTAAAAGCAAGAATAACAGGGTATTACACTAGGTTCATGAATCAGACCGAAGTTACAAGCTTCTATCATGATGACTGGAGGACGCTGGTAAATTATGCTATAACAAACATCGATAAGGAGAATTATGGCCTTGAGATCGGAACAGAAGTTACAATAACGACGGGGCTTAATATAAATGCAGCTGCCTCACTGGGACAATACCTCTGGGTAAATAATCCGGATATTACCATAACCAAGGATAATAACAGCGAGGTCCTGAGTACCGAGGAGATGTGGATTAAATACTTCAGGCAGAGCGGAACGCCTCAGACAGCCGTTTCACTGGGCATCGAATATAATTCTTCAAGATTCTGGTGGGCTGGAATAACGGGAAGCTGGTACGATAATATTTATCTGGACTTTAATCCTGTAACACGTACAAAAGATGAAGCCGGATACTATCCTTACTGGGATCTCCAGATCAAGGAATCACCAGGGTACCTGCTTGACATTTTTGTCGGAAAGTCATGGAAGATCAACAATATATACCTTAACCTGAGTGCAAACCTTAGCAATATACTCAATAATAAAAGCCTGATAACAGGAGGGTTTGAACAGTATCGTTTTGATTCCGGCAATCCCGACCTGTTCGATCCGAAACTATACTATTATAATGGGTTCAACTACTTTATTAATTTCAGCATAAGGATGTAAAACCGGCGACCGGCAACGGGCTTGCGGTAACCGGCGAAATAAATCCCCTCCCTGGAGACCCTGTCCCGCGTCAGCGGGAGGCTTGGGGTGGGTTTTTACAAGATAAAAGATAAAAGATAAAAGATAAAAGATAAAAGATAAAAGACAAAAGACAAAATAATCTTAATGAAGAGTAAAAGATATATTCCCGGACTGTTATTGTTAATTAGCATTTTTGCAGTTTCCTGTGTTGACAATAACGAAAATGATCCCCCTGTAAGGAAGTTTGTTACAGATACTATTGTTACAGTGCAGCAGGTAAAGGCACTGTACAAGGACCAGCTTGCACTTAATTACAAGTTACGCATCCCGGTTGAAATAGTTCATGGCTGGGCATTGAGCGGGATTATAACTGCCAGCGATAAAAAAGACGGTAATCTTTACAAGGAAGCTTTCATTCAGGATGCAACCGGCGGTTTAAGGTTACTGTTTGAGTCGACAAGCGGCCTGTATATCGGCGACTCGGTTATTGTAAACCTTAAAGGTCTTTACATCGGCGATTATGGCGACTTCTGGCAGGTTGGAGGAGAACCTTATGTCGATGACAGCGGAAGCATAAGGGTGTCAGGCATGAACATGGACAAGCAGGTACTGAAGCTTTCAATTAATAATCCCACTTATCCCGATACTATTACTGTTGCACAGGCAAAGAGTTCAGCTTACCTGGGAAAACTGGTTGCTTTAAAAGGTGTTCAGTTCACAGATGATGCAGTCAACCAGACTTATGGCGATCTCTCGGGAGAGGCTCCTGCCTCTGCCAACAGGGATCTGATGGATTGTGATAAGAAGAAAATCATCGTTCGTACCTCCGGCTATGCCTCATTCGCTGATGATACAATTTCCGACATGAATGGAACCATTACCGGTATTGTTACGATTTTTAGTTCTGACTATCAGCTAATTATAAGGGATTTCAAAGAAGTAAAGCTCACAAATGATAGGTGCTGGCCTGGAATACCAGACCTCGGTACGCCAGTAGAAACAATTTACCTGAATTTTGAAGGATTCCCCAATAATACTGATCTAAAGATAACTGGCTGGCAGAATATTGCTCAATATGGCGATCGGGTTTGGAGAAGCATGTACAAAAATGGATTAAACTACTCCCAAGCAACAGGTTATAATTCAAGCCTTGGTTCCATGGTAGCCTGGCTCATAACAAGGCCTGTTTCGATTTCGACACAGAAAGTACTCTCTTTTCAAACAGCCAAAGAATACTGGGCGCATAAGGGAAATAATATTCCTTTTCAGGTATTTTATTCAACAGACTATACAGGGAAAAATCTTTTTACGGCGACTTGGATTCCGATTAATGCAACAATTGCCGGTTATAATGATGCTGATAATACATTTATAAGTTCAGGAAACATCAATCTCCCGATCCAGAATGGCAAATCGTGTGTAATTGCTTTTAAATACACGGGCAGCGAAACGGAAAGCACCTCCTTCCGCATTGACAATATATCTGTTACAACAGTCAGGTAATTAGAGATTACAGTTATGAAGATAAAGAATTATATAAGCGGATTAGCTCTCTTTACGGCTATGGTTATGGTTTCCTGCGACAGGGAGCCAATGTTTCCGCCTGATCCGGTAGTTGATTATGTTACTATTGCCCAGCTCAGGAATATGTACAACGACGGAATTGTGACAATTGATACAAACATTTACATCCAGGGTATTATAACGCTGACTCCCGAATTCGGGAATATTCCTGATTTTGTCGCATATATCCAGGACACGACCGCAGGAATATGCCTGACAATAACCGGTACAAACGCCCTGACAATGAACTCTGAAGTGAAGATACTCTGCCGGGGGATATCCTTCACCCTGTACAATGGCTTACTGCAATTCGGCGATATTGACCTTACAGCTAAACAGGTTGAACTTATAAAACTGACAGCTGAGGTACCTGAACCTGTAAGTGTAACAATAGACGAGCTTCTGAATGGCGAGCACCAGGCTGAATATGTGTCAGTTACGGGTGTTCAGTTTGATGATCCCGGTACATTCTCTGGCGGTAAAGACCTTACAGACTGCAATTCAGTTGTTGAAGTTTATACAAGATCAGTTGCAACATTTTCCGGAACAGCTCTTCCTACAGGAAACGGAACTTTTAAAGGAATAGCTTCTGTTTTCTTTACAACACAACTTTTACTACGCGATCCTTCTGAACTGGATATGACAGGAGATATTTGCGGTGTACCATCGGTAACCTACCTCTCACAGGATTTTAACACACTTTCGACAAATAACACAAATGTTACCTCTCTGACTGGATGGAAAACCTATTCTGAGGCAGGAACAAAAACATGGTTTAGCTACAAGACTAGTACCCTTGGACCATTTATTGAGACCACCGCCTATGGATCAGGTCAGCCATCTGTAATAACCTGGATGATTGCTCCCCAGATAGATTTATCACCTGCAACCAACCCTTATATCAGTTTTGAGAGCGCTGACGGATACGATAACGGGGCAACTCTGGAGTTATTTGTTTCCACAGACTATAATGGTTCAGCTACGCCATGGACCAGCACATGGACAAAACTTAATTTTACATTACCTCCAAGTATTCCCCGAGGCACTTATCCAGCATTCAGTGCTTTTGTCTCATCTGGGAAAATTGAATTGTCGGCTTATATTGGAAGTACTTTGTACATTGCATGGGTTTATAAGGGAGCTGATGTAACTCCCGATACAAATGATAAGACAACTACCTGGGAAGTTGATAATGTTTTAATAGCAGAAGAATAAAGTATGAACAGCAGAAAGACAAAATTTTCAATTCTGCTTTTACTCTCACTGTTCGGATCAATCATTCTTACAGCTCAACCGGCCGGTTATTATGATTCAGCATCCGGACTTACAGGCACAGCCCTGCAGCAGGCTATTCATGATATTATTAAAAATCATACCTCCAGAACCTATGATAATCTCTGGACCGATTTCCAGGTAACCGACAGGAAAGCCAATGGCAAGGTGTGGGATATGTACTCGGATTTACCATCAGGAACTCCGGTGTACGAATTTATATTCATCACTAATCAATGTGGCAACTATGCAAAAGAAGGAGACTGTTACAACAGGGAGCATTCCTTCCCGAAGAGTTGGTTCGGAGGAGAGAAATATCCCATGTATTCAGATCTTTTTCATCTTTATCCTACTGACGGCTGGGTAAATAATAAGAGAGGAAATTCCCCTTTCGGGATAACTTCAAGTCCGACATGGACTTCAACCAATGGAAGTAAGGTGGGACCAAGCTCCTATACAGGCTACTCAGAAGATATATTTGAACCGATAAATGAATATAAAGGTGATTTTGCCAGGTCATATTTTTATATGGCTGTAAGGTATTACGGAGAAGATTCTTCATGGACCGGAAGCGATATGGTCGACGGGTCACAGCTAAAACCATGGGCACTTAAAATGCTTATGGAATGGGACATAGCTGATCCCATAAGTACTAAAGAAACGGACCGTAATAATGCTGTTTATTCAATACAGGGTAACAGGAATCCGTTCATTGATAATCCAGCTTATGCGGCTCTGATCTGGGGAACACAAAGCGGAACGGAGGATGTGGCTAAACTTAAGGAAAGGATCAGGTTGTGGCCCAATCCGGTAAAAGACCTTGTTAATGTTGAACTGCCTGAAAGATTCCCGGGGCAATACAAGGTTAGTATAGCAGATGCAACCGGCCGGATAATTTATGAAAAATCAGTTTCTGGAAAACCGGTTACTCTTGATCTCTCAAATATGAGGGATGGTTTATATATAATGATAATCACAGATGACACTGATGTTATTACAACAAAGCTTGTTATCGGACATTAATAAATTAAAACAACGATCTGTACAATGAAAATTACTTCAATTAGGGTCATATTGGCTATGGGTGCTCTCCTGACAACTTTATGCAGTTGCATAACGGTATACAAATCATCTCCCGGGGAATGGATCAAATTTAAAGATTAGAGAACAGGTAATGAAATCTGGCAGATTACCAGTCATGATTCAATAAGCGAGGCTTTTTATTTTTATGTGAGTTCAGTTACATCTGACGATAAGTATGTAATATTCAGGTCAAAACGCTCAGTCGGGTTCGATATATACCGGTGCAATCTGATCAAAGGTGAAATAACCCGGTTGACGGACGAGGGTATTAAAGATGCCTGTATTCATCCGGATGGTAAAAATATGGTTTAAATGTCCGGCTGGAAATATTAAAAGTAATGGAACAGGCCGGAGGAAGCTTTTCACATCAGCTGATAAATCCTGCTGATCCTGATTTAATTACCTGCAATCCTCTTCCGGATACACAGAATGATAACAGCCTGCCTATGGAGAAAAGGCCCAGGACCAGAATTATTAATATCAAAAACGGAACAAATGAGCCTTTCCTTATAACCCCTTATGGAGGGAGTCGATGCAAACCACCCGCCCGCTGGCAGACAAGTCTTATTTATTTTACCGTTACTCCTTCAGGAAGCAGGCGAACTGAGTCCGTCGAAGCTCGCTATAAAAAGAAACTCGCCGTCGCCCTCCTTAAGTCGGGCTATGGCGAGCGAAGGCGGAGAGAGGGGGATTCGAACCCCCGGTCCGTCGGCTGACGGACAACGGTTTTCGAGACCGCCGCATTCGACCACTCTGCCATCTCTCCAAATATATTTTTAGCCGCATTTAACACGGCGTCTATCCCGCAAAGCGGGACTATCTTTCCTGAAAAATATAATTCTCGGGTCGCAAATATAATTAAATTGTAGTTACATCAGCATCCCTGCAAGTGAAGCAGAAATATATGATGCCATGGTTCCGCAGATCATTGCCTTCAATCCAAGCCTTGCGAGATCAGCTTTACGGGTGGGTGCTATGGCGCCTATACCACCCAGCTGGATTGCAACGGAGCTGAAATTTGCAAAGCCGCACAGTGCGAAGCTTGCTATCGTGATTGATTTAGCGCTTAGTATGCCCTGAGCTATCATGGGTGACAGGTCAGAATAGGCAACAAACTCGTTGATAACCATCTTGGTACCCATAAGAGAACCTACCTGGAGCGACTCGGAAGCTGGTACTCCCATAACGATCGCGAATAGTGAGAACAATGCTCCGACAACATCTTTCAGACGGAGATTATCCAGGTTAAGGCCGATCGCATCCAGTGACATTCCCGTCCATGCGAGAAAATGTCCGAAATATCCAAGTAATGCGTCTATAAGTGCAATCAGGGCAATGACTCCGATAAGCATTGCAATAACGTTGATTGAGATCTTCATACCATCGGATGCACCATGTGAGATCGCATCCATAATATTGGAATGTTCCTTTTTAATTTCAATGGTGACTTTGCCCTTGGTCTCTGATACTTCAGTCTCGGGGAAAACGATCTTTGAGATCACCAGAGCGCCGGGTGCGGCCATCAGGCTCGCGGCAAGAAGATATGATGCAGGTACTCCCATGGAAATGTATACTGCCATTACACCTCCTGCAATACATGCCATGCTTCCTGTCATTGAGGCAAGCAGCTCCGACCTTGTCATTCCTGCAAGGTAGGGGCGGATCATGATCTGGGCCTCAACCTGTCCTACGAAAGCACTAGCGACATTGGACAGGGCTTCACTGCCGCTGACTCTCATTGCCCAGTGGACAAACCTGGCCAGAACAGCAACAACGCGTTGCATCAAACCGACATGATAAGCCATTGCCACCAGTACACATACAAATATGATAGTTGGAAGAAGCACGAACAGGAATACTCCGCTTTTTACAATTCCTTCAGGAAGGATTTGCGTAATCTTTGTAAGGTCTCCGAATACAAACAGACCACCCTCCTGGGAGAAATCAAGGAGTTTATTGATCGCTTTCCCAAGCCATGCAAAGATATCCTGGCCAATGGGTACTTTCAAAATGAAAATTGCCAGTACTAACTGAAGCAGCAGTCCTGTAATAACAAGCCTGAGGTTTATAGCCTTCCTGTTGTTTGACCATAGATATGCGAGTCCCAGGATGATTATTATCCCGATAATACCGGTAAATCTTGCCATGTTAGTGTCCGTTAAACTTAATGGTTATAAACTTACATTTTTTTTTATATGTAAGCATGATCATGGCGAAAAGATTTTTGCCTACCTGTAAACAGCTATCTGGCCGTGTTCTGGAAGTGCCCTGTAAATAATCTTTGAGTCAGTTCTGGGAAGTCTGAGCTTTATAAAAGGATGATATTCAGGAACTTTAAAGGTCAATATACTTTTCATTGCATTCAGTATGTTTCTTAACCTGTATTTAAGGTCGAATCCGAACAGATGGAGCCTGTCACCAGGATTTAGTTTTTCCTCCTGGTATACCAGTATCACTATGCCGTTTTCCATCTCCATGACGTAGTTTACGGGTTCATAATCTGCAGTATCAGGAATGATATCAGGCTTGTATTCCGAGGTATCCTTTGGAGCCATCTTTATCATTAATGGCATCTTTGGAATTGATGAATAGTTATTTGATATTGTAAATGGTCTGGCAAGTAATGAAGAAATAATATATTCATCTCCGTTTTTAAGTATCTTACTGATAATCTGCCGTTTGATATTGGCTGAATGAACTATGACACCGCTTATTTCGAGGTTTACCGTGCTATCAGGAAGATTGATTGTCAGGTAAATTGAATCTGTTTCAGCCATAGCTATTTTAGATTGGAGCCATGCTTTCTCCTTATATAATTTAAGGTATGATGAATCGGAAAAAATTCTCTCATCAACCTTGTTTTTTTCACTCTGTTTATAGCTAAACTGTTCCCTGAATTCCTCAACCATCTTCAGCGGGCTGAGCATAATCATTACAGTATAGTAGACGAAAAATACAAAGACGAATATTCCCGGGATAATCAGTCCGTTCTTCTTTCCCTTCATGTTATTTATATTTTCTGTTTCCATGGCAATCGTGTTTCTTCAGTTCAGAAAATATATACTTTGGAACCTATGCTAAGGGTATTGAAAATAGCTTTCAGATCTTCATCATTAAGCCGAACACAGCCATGTGTTACCGGCATCCCAAGAAAGCGTTTATAGATAGTCCCATGAATCAGGTATCCATCACCAAGGGCCATAGCATAATCACCCAGGACGCCGTATTCATATCTTGACGCATCATCCTGTGAAGGTATGGGTAATCCTTCTTCAACATATGCCCAGTCGGGTCTGCGCCATGGAGGATTCGTTATCTTGCCCTGAATCCAGAATTTGCCTTTGGGTGTCTTGAAAATCCAGCTTCTTCCCTCTTCGGTTTTCAGCATTTTAAAACTTCCGGTGCTGCAGTGACCTTCCCTGATCTGTTTCTTATTTCTGTAAAGATGGAAGATATTATCAGTTGTATTTATAACAAGGTATGACTGTCCGGTTGTATAGCCGTTATACTTTCGTGAAAATCTCTGTACATCACGGTTAAGCTGGGAGATCAGTTTCTTATATGACGCTTCCTTTTTTAATTCGGCAGAGTTTGTAAGTATGCCTTTTCTTGGCGATGGAATTTCCTGCAACAGAGGGATAATGTAAATGAAATAGACAAAAATGGAAATTACAGCAAGAAGAGAAATAAGCCAGAGGAATACCCTGTGAAAGGTCACCATAAGTTCCTTATTTTCACTCAGCCTCTGGAAAAATGATTTTTCACCAGTACCGGCATCTTTATTTTTATTAAGGCCGTCACTGCCAGTTTCGTTTTTTTCAGCAGGTTGGAGTCTCTCCTCCGGTAATAATTCATTTTCCATAATTCCTGCTTTATCTCTTTAGGACATGCTTAAGGTCGTACATAGATCCGACAATTGTAACCGGAGTACCTACTTTTACAATTTTAAAGATGCTGTCCATTTCCCTGTCGGTAAGCGCAATACATCCGTTGGTCCAGTCAGTTCCTTTTCCGCCGTTCCCGTGTATTTCTATCAAGCCTCCTATTTTCGCTGACCGTGGTAAAGTGCCTTTAGCTATTGCTGCTTCAAAGAGTGCAGTATCTTCATCGTTTGGGTAATCGAGAAGAAGAGCTTTATAGTATTTGGTACTGTCGCTTTTAAACTTTTTGGCAATCCTGTACATACCTTCAGGAGTTGCCTTGTCTCCTCTGACTTGTTTATCTCCGGCCCAATTCTTCCCGAGTTCTGCCGAATATTCGAACTTGATTTCCCCCTCGAGGTAAACGAAAACCTTTCTCGAAAATTTATCGATCAGAATCGTGTAGTCACGGGTTGTTTTAGAGACTGCGATTGTACTGTCTATCAGTGTTTTCCATTCAGGATATGATCTAAAGTAGCTTTTAAGGTTTGAATTTGCATATTCATAAGAGGACTTTAGCAGTTCTTCAGATTCATTGATCTTTTTTTCTGCCTGCAGGTATCTCCCATCATTAAAAGCCAGTTCGGATTCCTTCAGCAGTAACATTCCTTTTGAAATATTGTTCCTGACCTCCTGGGTCAACGGATAGTGAGTGAATTTTCCTGTAATTTCGGTAATAAGGTTCTTTGTCGATTTGATCCTTCTCTGAAGGTTAACACTGAGGTCTGAAGTAGTACTTTTAGAGTTTTCAGATGCCTGGATTGCCCTCTTTACTGCAAGATCAGCATATTTTACGACTTTGCTATAGTCTCTTGAATAAATGTATTTGTTGTTTTCCTGCTTCCAGCTAACCATAGCCGAGTCGTAGTATTCCTTTGCTTCTTTAAAAAGTTTCATTGAGTAAGAGTCGGCTCTGTTTTTCCATGCTTCAGAAAGTGCTGTTCTTGCAGATTCTACTTTAGCGACAGGAGGTTCGGGAACATAATGAACCATTAAAAATAATGTCAGCATTATTACGATGACACCTCCTGAACTTATCAATACAATCTTCCAGATCTTTTCCATCAACTCAACTCTTATCCACCTAAAAAAAACCCCGGGGGAAAACCCGGGGATTTTTATATTATTGATTTAATTCAGAATTAAAACCTTATTCTGGCTTTCTTTAAAACCTCTTTAATTTCTGCATTAAGACCAGCAGCTTTATCATTAGCAGCTTTTACTTTATTAAGTGCATCCTGAAAAGCACCTTTGTCGAACAGACCCTGAGCTTCAACAACTGTAGCATCAACGGTAGCAAGGTCGGCTTTCATCTGCTCAATAACAGCAGCACCTTCTTTTCCTCTCGGAAGTTTCGGGATAAGTTTGCCGTTCTCAGCGATGACGGTTTTAATATCATTAAGAAGAGTTTCTGCTTCTTTCTTAACTTCTTCCTTCTTAACACCTGCATTTGCAGCTACCTGATTGGCAAGAGTTAAAGTTGCAGCAAGTTGTTCCTTAATAGGAGTAAATTTCTTGAATAATTTACCACTCTGAGCTTCAACAGCTGCATTAATAGCATTCATAGAATCCTGCAGTGCTGTGAATTCAGCAGGTACATAAACATTAGCTTCAGCAGCCTGAGCAGCCGTGATTGCTGCATTAGTTGCATCGATTTCAGCCTGTGGAACTTTGCCACAACTAGCAAGGACTGCAACCATTGCAATAGCTGCTAATCCCATTAAAATTTTGTTCTTCATTTTTCTAACCTTTTTAATACTTTGTTTATTTAACAACTTCCGATTTTATTTAATATAATCGTTTGAGTTTCAAAATTACGGTGCGAATATACTACTATTTAAGAACATAACAATATAAAACGGGATAATATTTTAACACGTTTTATAAAATCAATTACTAATCAGTGCTAAATTTGTCGGGAGTCGGGAGTCGGGAGTCTGAAATTATAATCTTCGGACTTCTGGCTTCGGGCTTCCAACCGGTTAGTTAATAAAATCTACAAATGAAAGCATTTCATTGAGGATTATTCACAGTAATTCTTTTTCTCTGGTTTGCAACCTTGTAACCGACCAGAAAGGCCATTTCTGAAACTTTTTCTATCTTGTCATAATCAATTTTTTCAACATCATCCCTCATGCTGTGCAGGTCGGCATGGATCCCGGAATGAAAGAAGAGAGCCGGTATTCCTTTAACTGTAAAACTTTCATGATCACTACCGCCAAATGACATGTCCTTACCTTTATCTGTTACCCTTAAACCGACCTTCTTTGCAGATTGGGTCATCATCTGAAGCAGCTCCGAACTCTCATGAGCCGTATATACCATTATTTCACCCTTTTGAGTGACATCAAGATCGAAGCCTGCAAATTTTCCTGTATCGGAGGTCATTTTAGACCTTCCGACCATATCCAGATTAATATCAACAAGAGTATTTTCAAGAGGAATAACCGGATCAGTGGTGTAGTAATATGAACCCAGCAGACCTTTTTCCTCACCATTAACCCAGGCAAAAACAATTGTCCTCAGGGGATTTTTCTTCAGTTTCATGAATGCTTCTGCCACTTCCAGAAGAGCCATAGAACCTGACGCATTATCATCAGCACCGTTATTAACTTCCCCATTCCCTTTTTTCCCGATATGGTCAAAATGTGCAGTATAAATTATACATTCATTTCTAAGGACCGGGTCGGATCCTTCAATTATTCCTATCACATTTGAGGCATAAAATGATGATGTATCAACCGATGTTCTTATAGTTGCGGTAATATCCGGAATTTCAACTGAAACAGGTTTACCCTCCGTTCTGATCCTCTCCTGCATCTGTGATAAGGTGTATCCGGTTGATTTAAGCAACAGGTCTGCAGAATGCTGTGTAATAAACAGAAGCTGTAATGGTATTGATTGATCCTGTCTTCCACTGAGTGTAACAGAATTAGATGAAATCATTTCAGCGAGTCGGGAATCATATGCATCATGGAATCTGTTTCTTGGATCATATACAATTAATATTGCTTTTGGTCCCCTCATAAAAACCTGGCCCAGTTTTGGTCCTTCAATCTGCTCCTGGAACATACTATTTTCCCGTTCCATATAGGCTGACTCCGGAGTTCGTGTCATCATAAGTACAATTTTTCCTGAAAGATCTATCCCGTTAAAGTCATTATAACCGGTAATTGTATCTGAATAACCATAACCTGCATAAACCACATTACCAGTAGCTTCCATTGTCATTGAAGGTGTCATCAGGGCTACTGTCGAATCAGTAAAGCTTATCTCCTCACCCTGAGTTCCGTTTATCTTAAGGAAGCTGCTTTTATGATCTACCCTGGCTGAAAACATTGGGATCTTTTGAAGGTAATCACCTGTAGAGGGCGATGGTTTCAATCCTAATCTCATCAGGTTGGTTTTTATGTACAGAGCGGCCGTTTCATTCGCTCCTGAACCGGTTTCACGTCCAGCCATTTCATCAGATGCAAAGAATGTCATATAAGCCTTCAGATCATCTTTTCCGATGACTGCCAATCCATCCTTCTGGGCAAATGAATTCAGACAAAACAGAACAACTCCCATAGTTACGAGAAATATCCTTTTTTTCATAGTTAAAGAGGATTACATTTATAATTGATATCCTTAAAGACGGATATTTTTATAAAAAGTTACATCTTTTCATGATTTAGATAAAAATAATTTGTCATGATCCCCACGGGAGAGACGTGCAAAGCCTTCATGAACCAGTTTTAAACTTCAGGGATTGCTCTCCGCCATCCGGCGGTTGGTTTGCTTTGGCTTTGCGGAGAGAGGGGGATTCGAACCCCCGGTACAGTTACCCATACGGCAGTTTAGCAAACTGCTGGTTTAAGCCACTCACCCATCTCTCCCTTCGGACTCCGTAGCTTTCTTCGGCAACCAAAGCCTTGGCGAAGGTTGCAGCGAAGGAGGGCTTATACTTTATTCTTTGAGCCCGACAAAAATAGAGAAACAAGCTCTAAGTGCAAAATAAATGCTTATTTATTTCAAACCCTTAAACATGTCGATCACCTTCCTGAAATTCTCCTGGCTCTCTTCATCAAAATCTGAGATCTTTACTATTTCTGCCTTCACATCTGTCAGAAAACGTGAGAACAAAAAATTTCTGGGAATCTCCTTTTCCCTTATATACTCTGAGTTAGCCACAGTTATGCCTTCCCTGGTCTTAAGTATATGATTTTTAAAATCGAGAGTCGAAAGAAGATCCTCTGCATTGAAAACCGGTAACTGCATCCTCAGTATTATCTGCCTGCTGAGAGCATCGGTTTTGAAAACTGTCTCTTTAAGTATCTCAGCAACTCTGTTCTCAGATTCATTCTCAAAAAGCAGTATTGAATACTCCAGTCCCCAACCCATAAAAATGTTGCACAGTAGCGGTATCGACGAGACACTGGTCGACGGGATTACGCAGATCTTACCCTTGAAACCCATAAGATGCATGATAGCGTTGATTATGTAGAATGATCCTGTGTCGTTAACTATCAGATTGTGCTTTTTTGAAGAGAATCCTTCTCCCGGTAATGGATTTCCCAGTATGCTCTGTAACGGACTGAGCGTATCGGGAGATGCTGCTGAAAGCCTCAGCGGATCAAGAATGCGGGTTGTGCTTCTCAGGCTGTCGAGATCATCCCGCTGGATGGCCAGAACCCGGTGAAGTTTATTGATTTCCACAAGATGCGGAGAATGAGTGGTATAGATTACCTGGATCTTTTCCCTGATATCCTCGAAAACCTTCAGCACATCTTCCTGAGCCCTCGCATGCAGACTGACTCCAGGTTCATCGACTAGCAGAACCATTTGTCTGTTTACATTTGCAGAAGCTTTCAGTTCCATATAAAAGGAGAGGAACCATCTCACACCACGGCTTCTCTGCTTCGGATAAAGCCTTTCTCCTTCATCTTTGATCCAGAATTCGAGATACGGCTTACCTGCCTTGTTACCATATGCTGCGCTGTAATGATCAAGCTCGAACTGGATGTGTATCTTGTTATTTCTTCCTAT
>JALONT010000059.1 GCA_025454795.1 Bacteroidales bacterium
TGTTGTGCCGGCAGTTAGCCCTGTAACATTCCAGGTTATAACATTTCCAACGTTCAGATCATTATATCCCGGTACAAAACTGCCAAATCCGATTACCGTCGATACATCAAGTCTGTATGAGGTGGCATTGGCGGATGCACTCCAGTTGGCGTCTATTGCTGTACATGCTGCGTTTGAGCCCGGCTGAGCTGCCGGAGCTGCCGGTGTGGCAGGAAGAGTCGCATAGGTTATAGTATTTGAATTGCCTGATGTTCCGCAAATACTAATGGCTCTCACCCTGTAATAATATGTTGTGCCTGCCGTAAGTCCTGTGACATTCCAGGTTAAGACATTGCCAACAACCAGATCATTATATCCCGGTACAAAACTGCCAAATCCAATTACCGTCGAGACATCAAGCCTGTATGATGTGGCGCCTGCAGAGGCATTCCAGTTGGCGTCTATTGCGGTACATGTTGCTCCGGTTCCTGCTATTGCTACCGGTGCAACCGATGGTGCTGTGGCATAGGTAATTGTATTTGAATTTGCGCCTGTTCCGCATGCGCTTTCTGCCCGGACTCTGTAATAATATGGTGTGAGTGTCGACAAACCCGTCACATTATAAGTTGTGACATTACCCACACTTAAATTATTAAACCCGGCCACAAAACTACCAAAAGCTATATCAGTAGAAACATCCAGCCTGTAACCTGTGGCTCCTAATGTGGTATTCCAGTTGGCATCAATAGTAGTACATGTTGCATTTGAACCGGCGGTTGCCACAGGTGCCGGTGGCACTGAAGTAGCATAAGTAATTATATTCGAATTTGCTGAAGTGCCGCAGCTGTTGACTGCTCTCACCCTGTAATAATATGGGGTGATCGGGGCAAGACCAGGTACATTATATGTAGTAACATTACCCACATTCAGATCCTGGAATCCCGGCACATAAGTACCGGCACCAAAACCAATGTTCGTGGCTACATCCAGTCTGTAGGATGTTGCATTTGCTGAAGCATTCCAGTTGGCTGTTATCGCTGTACAGGTTGCGTTTGTTCCTGCTGTTGCAACAGGAGGAGCGGGTGTGGCAGGCAGAGTAGGATAAGTTATAGTTCCTGAATTACCACTTGTTCCGCACGTATTGGCTGCTCTTACCCTGTAATAATATGTTACACCTGCTGTTAGTCCTGGTACATCGTATGTGGTTACATTTCCAACACCCAGATCCTGGAAGCCTGTTACATAAGTTCCTGCTGTAAATGTACTGGTCGTTGCTACATCAAGCCAGTAGGCGGTGGCATTTGTTGATGCATTCCAGTTAGCAGTTATTTGTGAACATGTCGCTCCAGTTCCAGCATTTGCTACAGGAGCCGCAGGAGTTGCCGGAAGTGTCGGGTAAGTAATTGTTCCGGAATTTCCTGAAGTCCCACAATTGTTTCTTGCCCTTACCCTATAATAATAAGTTACCCCTGCTGTAAGACCGGGCACATTATATGTAGTAACGTTATTAACATTAAGGTTCTGGAATCCCGCGACATATGTACCTGCAGTAAATGTACTGGTTGTTGCTACATCAAGCCTGTAAGAGGTGGTATTTGCTGATGCATTCCAGTTGGCTGTTATCTGCGAACAGGTTGCCCCTGAGCCCGGTTGAGCAGCCGGAGCTGCAGGTGTGGCAGGAAGGGTTGGATAAGTTACCGTTCCTGAAGCGCCTGAAGTGCCGCAGGTATTAACTGCCCTTACCCTGTAATAATATGTTACACCTGCTGTTAGTCCTGGTACATCGTATGTGGTTACATTTCCAACATCAAGATCCTGGAAGCCTATTACATAAGTTCCTGCTGTAAATGTACTGGTTGTTGCTACATCAAGCCTGTACGAGGTGGCATTTGTTGATGCATTCCAGTTTGCTGTTATCTGTGAGCATGTTGCCCCTGAACCTGGTTGAGCAGTCGGTGCTGCCGGAGTGGCCGGCAGAGTAGGATATGTTATAGTTCCTGAACTGCCTGAAGTGCCGCAACTGTTTACTGCCCTTACCCTATAATAATATGTTACACCTGCTGTTAGTCCTGGTACATTGTATATGGTTACATTACCAACACCCAGATCCTGGAAGCCTGTTACATAAGTTCCTGCTGTAAATGTACTGGTCGTTGCTACATCAAGCCTATAGGAGGTGGCATTTGTTGATGCATTCCAGTTAGCTGTTATCTGTGAACATGTGGCTCCTGTGCCTGCATTAGCTGTCGGGATTGCAGGATTGGCGTTTACTGTTACTGAAATAGAATTTGTAGCAGTACATCCTTTGCTATCTGTCACAGTATATGTCAATCCATAAATTGTCTGTACTGCCGGGGATGGTGCCGTATATGTCGGATTAACGACATTGGTGGCACTTAAATTACCACTTCCCGAACCTGTCCAGACGTGAGTTCCATAAGGTGGTGTTCCTCCTGAAGGATTTCCATTTAAAATGATAGTTCCGCCAGGACATTGCTGTGCAGGAGAAGCAGGTGATATTGCTGCTGAAGGACTGGGATTTATCGTCAGTCTTACTGTATCTGAGTGTGATGGACAAATACCAACGCCAGAGGCAGTAAGGACAAGGTCAACAAAACCAGTAGCTTTATCAACTGGGCCCAGGGTGTAAATTGCTCCCGTCGGATTTGTGGCCCCCGTAAAAGTACCATCTCCAGTTGTCGTCCACAAACCACTGGTTGCTGTTCTTAAGATTTGACCAGACATCGTTGCAGTATTGGCAGAGCAGGAAGCAAAATCTGGTCCGGCATCTGCAATTGGACCGTCAACAATAATAAGCTGCGAATAACCTGTTACAGCTGCAGCCCCGTCAGTATATTTATTACAAGGCCCCCAGACATTCAGGGTTATATCAAAAACATCATCAACCTCATCAGTTATATAGCTGCCTTCGTGTGATATAGGATATGAAACCAGTCTGGCTGTTTGTAAATCATATGGATCGGATGTGTTGAAAGTATGTTCCTGTAATGGTCCTTCAAAATATCCGCTTGAGGTAAAGTATCCGGCTGGAATATAATTTCCATCTGGATCGACAAACCATTGCCTTATTATACCATCACCATTCCCGTCTGTTACTTTAACTGCAGAATCACCAACCTGAATATACACATTGGGTATTCCGTTTTCTGTTGGACTTGTTACATTATGCGTCCCATAAATAAACTTCACCCATCTCTTATTTATATTAGGTAAAAGAGTTTCAACAGCATATCGGCAATCAAAAGAAACCTGTTCGGTAAAAATGTGATTAACTATATTCTCTCCAATACAATAATTATTTCTTATATCCCCTAAAGGAGGATCAATAACTACTGATCCTGTGCCAACAGTGGGAGTTCCGTCATCTTTTTTATAATTAGGTATGTCAAGCTGAACTTGTTTGGATGTAAAAAAAACAGTCGTCTGTGGAGCAACTCCAGACATATAAGCGTACATAACAATTGTCCAGGTACAATTATCAGTTATGGGTGGATCAAAATAAGAATAGGTTTGAACGCCTCTGAAGTATCCTGTTCCAGCGGTTGGTACAGTGTAACCAGCATTGTATTCAACAAAAGCTAAATTAGTTCTTGGATCAGTTCCCGAATGCATTAAGTAATCCCACCTGACGCGCATTGTCGGTATATTAAAGTGGATACTATTTCTAACTTTCATAGAAAAGTTAACCCTGTACTCAACTTCAACACTTTCCACCCTTGCGCATATTTCAAAGGGAGGATTCTCTCCTCTTAATCCGTTTGTCAGATCATCAACAATAATTAGATAATTATTTACTGCGCTTTTATCAATAAAAGTAGGTTCGAACCCGCCAAATAAATTTATAGTTCCCAAACCTGAATCATAAGATACTTTAATATTGGTTCTGTCTGAATAGGATATTGCAGAGGCAAGGGTTAAAGTTATTTTAGTGCCGGAGCGGCTTACACCTGTTACAGGGATCATACCTACAGTTTTCTTTACAGTCCATCCGGCTGTAGTGCCTTCGCTTAAAACAAACAGATCAAATTCTACAACAATATTATCCTGATTTTCATTGGTGAAAGTAATAGGATATTGATTGTTAGGCGCATCGACAAGGATAAGATGATCTTGTGAAAAGAGGCTGAATGTTGACAATATAAAAACTGTCAGCAGGGAGAATAATTTTCTCGCTTTCATATTATGCAATATTTTGATTTCAGAGGTAGTTGACGTTGCCATGTCATGTTGTTTTAGCGATATTTTAAAAGATGCTTATTCGGTTAAAATCAAGACTGTAAGATACTAAAAAAGGTTGCATCTTTTGGGGAGCAACCTTTGTAGGAGAAAGCAGATTTTTCTAAATGGAATTTTGGCTGATTATGAAAAGGTTATAAGTAAGTAGTGAATAGTGAGTAGTGAATGGCATTATTTGTGCTGTATTTATCTGTATTTCAATGACTTGATCAGAGATCTGAGTATCTTTTTGATTTCGTCAATCTTCAATTGAAGTTTTGAAGTTCGTCAATATCGGAATATTTCAAATTACCAACAATTAATAGCAGAGTATCAATTTCTGATACTGATCCTAATGAAACATAATGAAATTGAATAAATTCTTTTCTTGAATGACAGGCAGCACCTTCTGAAATATTAGTTGGTATTGAAACCGCAGCCCTTTTTAATTGAGATTTAATTCCAAACTTTTCGTCATCTGGTAAAGAACCTGTGAATTTGTAAATTCCCGTTACAAAAGTAACACTCTTCTGATAAATTATCAAGTCTTTATGTGTTTTTACCTCATTCATCAATTGTGTTTTTCCTATTTACTATTCACGACTCAATTCCCTTCTGGCTTTCATACCCGCCAAACTGACAATTGCAATACCAACTCCAATTCCAATCACATTCGCCACCCAATCGAATATATTATATGCTCTCGATGGAACAGCCAACTGAACTACTTCAGTCACCGTCGCTAAAACAAGGATAACAAACAAAAATTTTCTGAAAGAATTATTCTTAAATAATGTCAAGCCCAGATACTGTCCTGCAGGAAAATATAAACAAATAATAAAATAAACTATTGAATGTAATACTTGATCAAAATGAAATTTAAAAGATACTATATTAATTGTTATTTTGTGAAAATCATCCTTGAACGGCACAAATGCAGCAACAAAAACCATAATATATCCCAACCAAAAGATGGAACGATAAATCTTTTGATTCACCCCAAAATATTTTACATTTTCACTATTCACTATTCACTTTTACTATAAAGTATTTAGCGATATTTTTCACGTTCTGCCACACTAGTTCCTTAATCCATGGCATTGGCTTATCCGTCCAGCGCTGGGGATGGAAAGTAATCATTATTTTATCTGATAATTTGCCTCTTTCAGCAGCATTTATGACGTCGAAGGTTGAGTGGAATTTAGAGAAAAGTACGGGGTGCGGGGTGCGGGAAACGTGGGCATTTTTAATTTTTGCATCCTTTGCCCCTACTTTGTAGCCTTTGCGGTTAAATGACTTGTCCCTAACATTTACAGAATCTCCATCCCAACATCGACCTGTATCTGTCAGATAAAGCACCTCATCGAAGTTGACATCAAAATATGGTTCTCCAATGATCCCAAAATCATGATAATCATAATATTTCCACAACAGTCTACTATTCCTCCTTCTCATCGGGCTTCCATGCATACATATCGTTCTAATGGGTACAATCTTTCTTAATCTCTCGAGGTTCTCGGTAAAACTCACAATTGCTATTTTAGCTAACTCTTCTTCTTGATGCTTGACGCCTGACGCCAGTAGCCTGTCAGTAACCAGGCTGACGTCTTCGTAATGATAACCCACCTCATGCCCAATATCAGCTATCTCCTTAATAATCTTCTCCGGCCAGTTTTCCGGAATTGCTCTGAAATAATAGGTGCCTCTTATACCCAATCCTGCCTGGATCTTTGCAAATTCAAGGGAATTTAAAGGAAGCATATCAACATCATGCCTGATTACGATTGCTTTGACGCTGGGATTTGAAATAAAATCCGAAAAAGTAAAAAAAGAATAACCTTGATTGTTCAGAGTATTTAGAAGAGCTTTATATGTTCCTAATGTAAAATCCATTCCATCTTTCATTATTTACAATTCACTCTAATAACCTACAAAAATCTCTTTTGATAATCCGGATTTTTCTTCATAACATTCACACTTTCTGGATAATTTTCTATAAACCAGGTAAAAAAATCTGTAGTATCTATTTTCTCTGATATGAGATGGTTTCTTCTTTCTTTAAAAAGACAAAAGTTATCTGGTCCATTTACAATCGATTTAACTTCTTTGAATAATCTCTCCGGTTCTGTTGATCTAATCCCCTTTGTAAGTAAGTATCTATCTTCCAGCTCATTAAGGACGCTAATCTTACTAACAAAGTTATTATATCTTATATTAGGAGTACCCAAAATAGCAGCCTCAACAGCCATACTTTGACTATCCCCTATATACAGAGAAGCAAAAAATAAATAATGATGTATATCCAGTATATTCCCCTTAAATCTATATTTTTCAAACTCGTATGGTAATTGTCTCTCTGATGTAATCAAGATTTTACCTCTTGTACATAATATATCAATTAGTTTTTGTGCAATCTCATCTGATATGCCCTTTGCATTTATATCATGATACGCTTTGAGATTTGCAAATCGTAAAATAAAATAATTCTCGCCAACAGGAATTTCTACTTTCCCCCTGTCGGGTTGAAATCTTTTCGGATGCAAATAAGCAAGCTTATGATAACCATTGTATGGAATTCTTTTATAATTAAATAATCCTGTATTTGTGGGATATGGTGTAAGAATATGTTTTACAAAAGGATAAGTAATTATTCCCTGTAATAATGTATAATTGATATCATCTTCTGCATTAAAAACAGTCGGAATTCTTAAGATAGCGCCAGCATAGACTATCTGGCTCAGGCATCCTATGATTATGTCTGGTTTAAGTCTTTTGATAAGTTTATAAAATGAAATAGATGAGTTAATTAGCTTAAATAACCTGGACTTGTTCCTGTTTGCAGAATTTGTTCCCGGAATAATGGTATACTGGAGATTACTCTTATCTAATAGATCTTTAAGAATATCCTTTTCACTTATATAAATATGTACTTCACTCCCCTTCTCTTTTAAGTTATTTATTAAGGCCTTATAAAGATGATAATGCGCAGGATGCCCAAGTGCAAAACAGACTTTTTTCACTCTGTGATGTTATGCTAATTTCATCCTAATAACCAAGCTATAATTTCCCCCCCCCAAGAATAATATTTAAACATTATTCTTCAACAATTTCCAATTTTTTAATAATTTTAGCTGGAACTCCGGCTACTACGGTATAAGCAGGTACATTCTTAGTAACAACCGCCCCTGATCCAACAATAGCACCTTTACCTATAGTAATATTAGGCATTATTATAACTCCTGCACCCAACCAGCAATCCTGTTCCAACGTTATAGATCCCTTTATAGGATTTATTATTCTCGTGAGTCTTGACCAATTTGCATCGGAAGATAAAACAAGAGTTACTCTTGGACCTATTGCAACCCTGTCTTCAATAAATAAGTGACATGATTTTTCTGATATTATGCTTGCAATTATTAGATCCTCACCGATATAAACCTGCTTGCCAACTTTAAAGCCACAAAGCCTCACCCCCCATAACCTTAACTTATTATAAGGGCACCTTTTTGCAATTATTTTCCCTGTTTTAACCTTTACTTTTGTAAAAAGGCTAACTTGTTTGATATCTGTATTATTTGCGTAAACCATTTTGCCCACTTTTGATTAATTTGAGCCCCAAAATGCCAAATTTCATTAAAACCGGCTTGTGAATTTTTTCAAACCTCCCGAATTCAACTAATTCACCTCCAAACTTCAGTTTATGATCACGTACGCCATAAGGCACGTCAGGTTTTCCGGCACCTCCAAAATCAAAAAATTTATACCCGTTTTGAGAACCCCATTCAATTACTTTCCAGGGGAGGAAATCATTTGGATATTTGTCTGAATGTTTGTCAGATGCCCCGGCGTACCAATCATAAATCAGGTCTTTGTAGCAAAAAACCATTCTTGTTGCTATTATTTCAATAGTATTTAAAGCAACAAAAGTTTTAAAACTTCCTGTCCCTCCCATTTGAAGAAAAATTTCTCTGAATAATGATTTATCAGGCATTGGTAATTTTACGCGATCGTATGTTTTTGTTACAAGATCATATGCTTTCCAAAACTCAGACTCGTTTAGAATTTCCCGGAAAACCAATCCGTTTTTTTCGGCACGCCTGATATTTTTCCGGCGACCTCCATGAATCTTCATCCATTGCTCATTAACTGGAATTCTAAGGTCATGAATAATATCCAGATGTTCTTCGTATTTGTAACCATGTTTTTCAAATACAGCTTTCTCATCATCCGAAAATTTGCGCAGATTCCTGAATTGTGTATATATTAATTTTCTTTTTATTGTTTTGTCGTAATTTTCTAATAGTATATCCAGCACCTTAATATCGTTATTCAGTACCTGAGGACCACCAATTATAACTGCTCTTGAAGTTAAATTACTCAATGGCCAAAAATAATTCCTTAAGATTACTCCATTTAAACAACCTTTTATTTTTTCATCTTCCGTAACAAAATAACAAAAGGGATCATGATTTTTTGAAAGAGCATAAATCCCATGAAATGACTGTGATTGGAAAATACTTACCTGTGGTTGTGAATTATGGAATTCCTCCAGTTTTTTTAAATTTTCTGTTCCATGACAAATAGAAAAAAATGAAAGCATAATATCAATTCTTCAAAATTGATTGATAAACTTCAATTATTCTATCCGCGATAATATCACTCGATAAATTTGAGATTTGTCCCCTTGCATCTGTACTCTCTAATTGTAAAGCAAGTTCTATTTTTTCTGCAACATCTTCAGGTTGATAACTACAGATAAAACAACCGCTTATACCTCTGAAATTCTCTTCAACATCTCCGACGTCAGTGCAGACAATGGGTCTGTTACAAGCCATAGCTTCCTTGATCACATTGGGGCTCCCCTCCCAATGGCTTGTAAGAAGAACTACATCTGCAGCATTGTATAAATACTGCATTATTTCGTAAGGCTCATTCCCCAGATGATTCAATTCAAGCTCATTATCTCCCAGAAGAGCAACTACTTTCTTTGCAAGAATATAGTTTTTTTCAGTCCTTCCGGGATCTGCCGCAAATAAAATATGCCTCTTTTTTCTATCCCAGCTAGTTCTGGAAAGAGCTGTTTCTTTAGGAATTTGCACAAATTTATTAAAATCAACTCCGTTAGGGATCACTAAGACATTTTTAATTTTCAAAGAATCCTTCATGTCTTGTGATTTGACTATTGTCTTATTCCAGAAAAAATAACTTAAAACCTTTAATATATATTTATAGTATCTTTTCGCTTTTACATCACTGCCCATTAGTGATACCACCAAAGGCCTTGCCCCGGCAAGAGTTGCAACAAAAGCAGATAAAGCATAATGGGCATGAATAATGTCGAAAGAATTATTCTTTAAATACCTTTTTAAAATAAATATATTTCGAAAATATCCTTTAAAACCCGTACCAGTAACGGCAAATATTTCCAAATCAATACTTTTAGCTTTCAATGATTCTGCCTGATTATGAGTAATCACAGACAGTCCATCTGGTTTGTTCCCGCTAGCAACGAAAAGGACCCGCACTGAAAATAGCCAGTAATTAAAACTCCAGTGATAAATTAAACTGGAGTTTTTTGATTATTAATAACTTCATTGAACAAGATTATATATTTTGATGAAATTGTATTAATGTTAAATTCAGATTCAACATATTTTCCCAGGTTCTTTTTCAAAGCATTTCTTTCACTTACTGAAATATTCATAGCCCTTTCCATAACTATGGCCAGGTCCTCGGGTGAGTCGTTTTTAAAAATAAAGCCAATTTCTTCTGATATATGCTCTTTAAATCCGGCAAGATCTGACACTATCGGTAATATCCTATAATTAAAAGCCATCATTAATGGCCCGCTCTGAGTAACTTCCCGATAAGGGGCCACAAAAAAATCGGCATTAGAAAACAATGCCGGTAATTCATTTTTATCAAGGTAGTAAAGTTTTAAATCAAAAAAGTTAATATCTTCAATAAGATCCTTATAGTATGAGAAATCATCACAACTTCCAGCTATGGTAATCTTAAATCTTCTTGACTTTTTCGCTAAAATGTTGGCTGCTTTAATTAAAATATCCACACCTTTATAATAATATATTTTCCCGAAAAACAGGAAATTAATTTTATCTGAAATTTCAGGAAATTCTAATGATTTCAAATGATCTGTTCCAATTAAATTAAGTCTGATTGTATTTATATTTTTTCGTGGATAATCTCTCTTCATCATTTGAGTCTGGTCATAGGAAAACAAATGATAATTATTAAAAAATTTTAAGTAAATGAATCGATAAAATTTTTCACTTAGCTTGAAACCGTTCTTTGTGTATGGATGCAGTTTATAATCTAATATTGCGATTATAGTGTTTGTGTACTTAAATAAGAAGGAAGCAAATATTGCAAAATAGGGGCTTCCAAAGCTTTCAATATATATAAGGTCCGGCTTAATCTTTCTGATTTCAATAACACTTTGTAAATCACTTAGGATTTTTAAAGGATTTGATGCTTTCCTTCTAACATAATCAATTACCTTTAAGTGAATTTCATTTGATTTACAAAAATCAACAATATCTGACAGAGAATAATTCTTATCTTCTGAGTGGTTAATTACCAGGAATATTTCAAACTCTTCATTTAATTTTTTTACAATATCCTTCTCGCGGTTCCAGAAGTGCTTGCCGCCATTCATAAAAACAACTTTCTTATTATTATTGTTTTTTACCAGCACAGACCGATATAATTATCATATCCCATTAAACTCTCATTTCTGAAAAAGTCAATAATAATTTTCTCCTTATTAATTTGAAGGTAATTTAACTCCGACATTTTATTTGGGAAAACTATTACTTCACTTTCAAGGATCATCTTATCAAGATCTTTAATGAGCAAAGAGGAGATATGCGGGAGTTTCTCTTCAATATAACTCTTATTTGATCCGATAAGTTTTGAAATTTGAACATTGGGATCATAAACGTAGATTTTTTTGCCTTTACCAATAAGTTTTTCAATTATTTCAACAGAGGGGCTGAATCTTAAATCATCTGTTCCTTCCTTAAAACTAATTCCTACAAAACCGATAGTATTCTTACCGGTATCAAGGATGGTTTTTAAAGCTAATTCTTTATGGTAATCGTTGCTTCGTTCTATGGCGCTTAATACCGGGGATTCAAGATAATAGTCATGAGCGAGAGTATTTAATGCTTTCAGATCTTTTGGTAAACAGGAACCTCCATATGCGAACCCCGGTCTTAAGTAATAACTGGAAATATTAAGTTTATTATCCTTAGAAAATAAATTCATGACATCGTGAGAATCTATTTCTAAACGTTTGCAAATATTACCTACTTCATTAGCAAAGCATATTTTCAATGCGTGAAATGAATTATTTATATATTTAATTATTTCAGCAACATTTATTTCGACTTCAATGGCGGGAGCATTTATCTCTTTATGAACTTCATTCATAACACTAAGAGCATATTCGTTATCTGATCCTAAAACAGTTATGGAAGGATTGTAATAATCATTCACAGCGGTCCCTTCCCTTAGAAACTCCGGATTCGATACTATTGCAAAATCAATATTTCGCTTTTTCTTTGAGACGTTTTCGATTATCTCTCCAACTTTCTTGTTCGTTCCCGGGAAAACTGTTGAACGAATAACAATTATATGAAATGTTTCTTTTGATTTTAAACATTCCCCGATTTGCCTGGCACATGTATATATTTGTTCCTGATTCAAATGACCTTCTCTCGTTGAAGGTGTCCCGACACACAAAATACTTATATCAGTTTCACTTACAGCTTTTTTATAATCACTCGTTGCAGAGATCTTTTTTAACTTATACTGCTTACTGATAATTTCATCTATTTCACCCTCTATGATAGTTGGTTTACCCTGGTTAATCAAATCTACCTTTTCTACACTGATATCCACTCCAATGACATTATGCCCGTTTTGTGCAAGACAGCCAAGACTTACACAACCGACATATCCAAGACCAAAAACACTAATATTCATTTACTTAATAATATTCAATTATTGCTAAAATGACTATATCCTTTTGAAAAACCAGAGTTTACCACTTTCGTCTCTGTTAAACTGATTACTGAATTTGAAAATGAATCTTATATCCGATCCTATAACATTATACAAATGCTCCTTAATGTGACTTAAAACATCTTCATTGAAATTCTCCCCTTTAATTATTTCAAATGCAAATTCGTTTTGATTTTGTGTAATTCTGTACTTCTTTATACAACCAACCCCATTTTTTTTAGCAATCTCCTCAAAAAGGTAATAAAATGCATATTGACTTAAATGATCTCCATTTGGTTTAACTATGTAATCATCAGATCTGCCATCAACATTATCAATAACCGGCAGAGTTCTGCCACATTTACATGCTCTTGTGGATAGAATTACTTTGTCCCCTATTTTATAGTTAAAAAACGGGAATTTAATGTTATGAAGACTGGTTACTAATAATTCGTTATCACTATTTGTAAATACATAATTTACGTCATCACTGATGTGCAGGCTTCCTTCCGGGCACTCAAATGCAAACTGGCCAATCTCCGATGCCCCATATTCATTTGCGACTCTGCACCCAAATGCATTTTCGAGGTAATCTCTGTCAGAAGGAAACAGTACTTCACTCGTTACAATCACTAACCTGAATCCAATTTTTTTCAAATCATAATTAAGTTTTTTTGCCAGATCTGCAAATTGAACAGCACCTGATTTATATGAACGAAAAAATTTGGGCCGGAAGGTCAGTAATCTTTCAAAATGATAAACAAATGTCTTTTCATCAAGGTCGAAAATACTTATTCTATATTGAGGATTATAAACGAGTTTTTTAAAAAAATAAAGAATAGATTTTCCAATTCGTTTCTTTTGCCCCCACAATAATACATTCCTGTCATAAGATGTTAGTCCATACCAGCTTAAGAATCTATAGTAGCTTATGGTTTGATGCATGACAGCACTATATCCTATTAAGAATTTCAGTGGTATTCCTGTGCTTCCGCTTGTGCTTCCGGTCTTATATCTTGTGGAAATATCAGAAATCAGACTATCATAGTTTTCCCGTATATTGGATTTTTCGAGGATGGGGTATTCTTTTATCTCACTTAATGTTACAATCTCCTTTTTATAAGAACTAAGATGTTTTTTGTAAAAAATATTCTTACTACTTATAATTCTCAGCAAAGAATTGATTCTGGAAAGTAATTCCTTTGTTCGGCTCTTTTCATCATACCATTGATAGTCTAAAGATATTTTTAAAATTCTTTGCCAGCTTATACTTCCGAACCTGATTGATGTATCCAGAAAATACAACAAATTATACTTCATAAGAGTGTTTCAGATTGGATACTTTAACTAGTTGATCCTTATTTATACTCATTTTTCTTATATCCTGTATAGTTGGATATTACCGGGACCAAAAAGAACCACCGGTAAATCCAGCAAAAAATTAAAT
>JALONT010000060.1 GCA_025454795.1 Bacteroidales bacterium
GATCAAGCAAATAATTACTGATCACAAGGGAAATCCCACTGTTATTCTCATTCGCAGACTTAACTCTGTAATTACCGGATGGACAAACTTTCATAGACATATCGCTGCTTACAAATACTTCCGTGACCTCGATAGGTTTATCTGGTTCTACCTCTGGAAATGGGCTAAAATAAGACATGCCAAAAAGGGCCATCACTGGATAGCTGACAAATACTTTAAAAGAACTGGCTCCCGGAAATGGAACTTCTTTGGTACTTTTGATAATGGTTCTGAGATCTTATTAGTACATGCCTCTGATACCTTCATCAAACGTCATGTCCTTATCAATGGCAAAGCTAACCCATATTGTGTACTTTGGGACAATTACTTCCGCCGTAGATACGCCCTGAGAAAAGCCGCCTGACTTTGGATTTGCCGGGTAATATACTTACCTTTAGAGTGCTTGAGCCGTATGCGGTGAAAGTCGCACGTACGGTTCTTAGGAGGGAAAGGCGGGGCAACCCGCCCGACCTATCCGACATTTCTGTTTACTTTGATATATCGTATAGAAAATATTGTAAAAGGTTAAATAAATATGATTCCTGATGAATATGAATTGATTGTAAAGTTGCAAAAAGGTAACGTGAAAGCTTTCGAGAAGATATTTTCATTATACCATAAGCGCATATACAATTTTTGCGGTACTCTACATCAATCATCTGAAAAATCTCAGGAAACTGTACAAAAAGTATTTATTGCTTTGTGGGAACAGCGCGAACAGTTGGATGAAAATAAATCACTTGGTGGATATCTGTACTCTATCGCCAGATATATGGTTTATCAGGATTTCAGGCAGCAGGTTTATAAAAAAGCTGCTTATGATCATTTCATTTTAAATTCAGAATATACAAACGAGTTTACCTGGGATAAGGTATTATTCAATGAGTTGCTTGAATTCTTTGAATCACTAATTGAAAGACTCCCTGAACGTCAAAGGGAAATCTTCAGACTTAGTCGTGTTAAAGGCCTGACCTACAAACAGATTGCTGATCAACTGAGTATTAGTGAGAATACTGTTGACACTCAAATCAGAAGAGCATTAGACTTTGTAAGAGAAAATTATGAAACTCATTACAGATGATCTTTTCTTTTAAGGCATAAATTCAAATAATAGTTTTATTAGTGCGTATTAAATGCCTTGATTTTATGTTTTAACATTCACATTATTAGCGTATTTTAATTTTATATAAATATTTTACCCTTTTTTGTCACGGAAAATTTACGCCCAATACAATATCTATTATGGAAAATAAGATGCAAATTGAAAAGTTAATTGAAAAATTTTATCTGAAATCACTTACAGATAATGAGATGGTTTTTTTATTGAATTATTTAAAAGATAAAGAGCCGCAGCATGAAATATTATCGCATTATCAGGAGATGTGGGATAAAGCAGGTGAGTATATTGAAAAGATCAATTCTAAGAGTATTTATTATAAAATAGTTAGGGAGGTTAGTTTTTCTAGGGTTGGTTTGAAGTCAGTATCAGAAAGCCCGGGCAGGGTAGGATTCAGAGGTTATTTCAGGTCATTTATGAAGTATGCCGCTGTTTTTATTTTATCATTCGGGCTTTTCTGGCTGACTCAAATATTTTTACAAAAAAAAGAGGTATCTCCTCCACAATTAGCTGCAGTAGAGCATATTATAACAGTTGAGGTGCCATATGGATCAAAATCACGTGTTTTTTTCCCGGATGGTTCAGTAGTCACCCTTAATTCAGGGTCTGTTATAAGTTATTCCAGTTCAGGTTTTGATTCTGTTAGCCGCTCTGTTTTCATGACTGGAGAAGGATTCTTTAATATAACTAAAGATCCTGAGCGGCCATTCTACGTGAATACTCCCGGGCTTATTCTTAAAGTATTAGGTACAACTTTTAATGTTAAAGCCTATCTTGATGATAATATTGAAGAAACAACACTTGTCACGGGAAAGGTTGAGATAATTTCCAGCTCAAGAAGCAATCGAAATGAGAAGTCAGTAGTATTGAAGCCCAATCAGGTTGCACTATTTAATAAAACCGGTAATGATGTTCAGATTATCGACAATACAGGCCAGATAAATTCTAAAATCGTTCCAGTAAAACTTAAATCAGTTAATATTCAGCCATTATCCAAAACCGAACAGATTATTTCCTGGACTGACAATAAACTGATATTTGACAATGAAAGTTTTACTAATATGATTAAAAAAATAGAGCGATGGTATGATGTGAAGATTATAGTTAATTATCCCGAATTACACTCAGCCAGATTTACAGGTAAGTTCGATAAGGAAACAGTGCAAGAGGTTCTGAATGCACTGATTACAATTACTCCATTTAGTTATAAGATAAACCATAATATAATAACTGTTAATAAAATATAATTTGAACAAACCTAAAAAAATTGCCTATGAAACAATGCCTTAAAAAAAGCGAAAGATGTTTGCAGCATCTTTCGCAGTGATAAATGATCATTCTTACAGAAATTATTACTAACCATTTAACTTTTCAAAATTATGAAAAAAATCCGAATCTCATTACCAGGAGATCGAAGTTTTTGCTTGGCTAAACTACTAATCGTTATGAAACTCACTACCTTCTTTTTTCTAATCAGTTTCGCTGCTATCGCATCAACCGGGTATTCGCAGCCTGAGAAGGTTACGATACATTTGAAAGATGCAAGCATAAAAGACTTGTTCAGTATAGTCGAGAAACAGACCTTCTACAAGTTCCTATACAGGGATGATGCTATCGAAAATATTCATGTTAACATTGACGAAGTAGATATTCCTCTTGATCAGCTTCTTAAACAGGCCTTTGAGGACTCCATCTTTGGCTACAAAATATTAGCCAATAATTTGATAGTTATAGCACCCTATGATCTTCTTCAGCAATCAAAAGTTTCAGGGACTGTTACTGATGGAAAGACAGGGGAGCCTCTTCCCGGAGTTTCTGTTGTTGTTAAAGGAACCACCCATGGCACCTCAACCGATATAAATGGCAATTATTCTATTTCGGATATTCCTGAGAATGCTATTCTTTCATTTTCTTTTGTTGGGATGAAATCAAAAGAAATTGCCGTTAACAATCAAACGACAATAGATGTCACATTGTCTATTGATGCAATTGGTTTAAGTGAGGTGATTGTCATTGGGTACGGTACTGCAAAAAAAGAAGACCTTACCGGTTCGATAATTAATGTGAAAGCGGAAGAACTTACTAAATTCAAACCAACAAGTGTATCAGACATGTTAAGATTTTCAGCAGCTGGATTAAATGTTAGCTATAGTACTGATGCCAAAGCAACTCCAGACTTCGCGATACGTGGTGATAATACCATAAAATCGAGTAGTTCTGACGAAATATCTGCTAATAAGCCACTCATTGTGGTAGATGGAGTAATCTTTGATGGAGATTTAGCCGAAATAAATGTTAACGATGTAGAAAGTATCGACGTTTTAAAAGATGCAAGTTCAGCTTCCATTTATGGTTCGCGTGCTTCAAATGGGGTGGTCGTTTTTACAACTAAAAAAGGAAAATCGGCTCGTCCCACTATCCAGTTCAATTCAAGTTTTGGTTTTGTAACCCCCTTCAAAAGGCTAAAATCTTTTAATGGAACTGAGGTCATATACTGGTTAGAAAAGATGAATGAGTCAATTAATAGTAAACTCATGGATCCATGGTCAAAGTGGACACCGTATGAAAATGTTTCAGATCAATATAAAGCTGATTGGTTAGCTGCAAACAATATTCCTGGGGAAACAGATATGGGAAAAATAACCAGTGTATGGTTAGACAATTTTGGGTTTGATTTAGGTGAAAAAGAGAATTATCTTGCTGGAAGATCTTACAACTGGGAGGATTGGTTATTCCATACAGGGAAAAGACAAAACTATGATATTAATATATCAGGTCGTAGTGAGAAAATATCTTACTATTGGTCGATTGGTTATAAGAATTATGAGTCAGTTCAGGTTGGAGATAAATTCTCGACTATTATTTCGCGGTTAAACCTTGATGTGGCTGTCACAGATTTTCTGCATATAGGTTTGAATTCCAATTTTTCTTATGAAAATGATGGACCGGAACCCATACCTAATAGTAATTTAAATCCTTCCTGGCAAGCTCTTTCAGATTATGATACTCCATGGATAAACGGAGCTCCGCATACCAGGGAATATCTGAAGTTACATGCCTCAGGTAATAACCAAGTTAATCCACTTTTGAATCCGGCTTTTGAAGATCGACAGTTTGATTGGTACAAATTGAACCCAACGGCATATATTAAGTTGAAACTTCCTTTGGGATTTACCTTTACATCAAACTTTACACAACGTTTTGAATTTAGAAGAAGATTCGAATTTTTTGATCCGGCAAATCCAATTTGGACACATGGCGGTCAAATAAGCCGAATAAATGACCAGGTTTATAACTGGTCATCAGATAACATTTTAAACTGGAACAAAGAGTTTGGTTTACATAGATTAGACGTTACTGGCTTGTGGAATGCGGAGCATAACCAAAATTGGCAAACCAATGCATTCACTCAGAATCTTTCTCCAAATGCAGTACTAGGATATCACGTCATGGATTTTGGTTTGCTACCTTCAACGGCTTCAGATGACGAGACTAACTCAAGAGATGCTGTTATGGGGCGTATAAACTACTCTTATAGCAATAAGTATAATTTATCGGCTTCCATACGAAGAGATGGCTACTCCCGCTTTGGTAAAAACCATTTGTATGCAATTTTCCCGTCATTGTCTGCTGCCTGGACAATAACAAATGAGGGATTTATGACTGACCGTCCTAAATGGTTTTCTTATCTCAAACTTCGTGCATCTTGGGGTGTAAACGGAAATAGTAGTGGAATTGGTGATTATGCCGCTTATGCAAGTTTGGCTTCAAATAAATACCTCAACTACAATAGCGGTTACCAATTGATCTCTTATCTTTATATTAATAGGATGTCAAATTTTGACCTTGCATGGGAGAAAAACCAAGCATGGAATATCGGAATTGATTACGGATTCTGGAATGATCGTATATCAGGTGCTATAGATGTATATACTTCAAAAACCACAGATTTACTTTTGAATAAAATTTTGCCCATTGTTACCGGCTTTGGTTCAATAACTACCAATGTGGGAAGTTTGAAAAATGATGGTTTTGATTTTTCATTAAGCACTGTCAATATTGAAAGATCAAATTTCAGATGGACAAGTAAAATAAATATTTCCTTTAATAGAAATAAGATTTTATCATTAACTGGTCAAAAAACACAGATCATCGATGCTAATGGAAGTCCTGTATTCGATACAAATGGAAATCCAGTAATGAAAGAGCCCGACGATACCGACAATGGATGGTTTATAGGTCAGAACAAAGATGTAATATGGGATTATCAGATAGCTGGCGTATGGAAAACTTCTGAGTCAGATTCGGCAAAAGTATATGGTTTTTATCCTGGCGATTTTAAAGTAATTGATCAGAATCATGATGGCAAATTGAATAATTCTGATAAAGTTTTCCAGGGGTTAAGCAAAAACCCTTGGTATTTAACTTTTAGGAATGACTTTGCATATAAAAACTTCGACATAGCCATGGTATTTTTAGCCAAGTTGGGATACAAAGGTGGTTCAGATTTACCATTTAATAATCATCAGGCTTATATCAAAAACCATAACTGGTATAATCTGCCTTTCTGGACACCGGAAAATCAAATCGACGATTATGCAAGGATAAATTCTATTCGGTTATCAAATATGCTTATTTATGAATACAAGTCCTATGTGCGTTTTCAAAATTTTTCCCTTGGCTACCACATACCTAAGAAACAATTGGAAACCATTAAGATAAGTAGTGCACGTGTAGCATTCAACGTTGATAATGTTGGTATATTGACAAAATGGAAGCTTGGAGATCCTGAGTCAAACAGTGAAATGGCTAGGACATATACCTTTAGCTTAGACTTTTCATTTTAAAAAATAACTTAAAATACTTGAAATATGAAAAGAAAAATAATATATAAAAACAGTATCATCCTTATTTTACTTTCAATAATGATGTCTTGTTCAGATAAATTTCTGGATCAAAAACCGTTGAATTTTCTTAGTCCGGAGAATACATTCATAGATGCCAAAGGCTTGCAAGCACCTTTGGATGCTGCCTTAAAATTAATTATGGATGAATTCAATGGAACAGGCAATCCTTTACAGTTTAACATGAATATGAGTGATGTCTCTGTAGTAGGAGCTACAGATAAACCTGATGCTTATGTTGACTTAAGGACATATGCAACACCTCAAAACGCCCGTGCTAACGATGCCGGTCAGGCAACAACGTTTTACAAAAATTGTTATTCTGGCTTAATGGATGTAAATACAGTTATTGATTATATTGATCAGATTAAGTGGGTAGGAGGAAAAGACGACCCGGTGCGAAACCATCTTTTAGGAACTGCATATTTTTTGCGAGCCTTTTTTTATTACCAGCAAACCTTGCAGTTTGGAAACTGTGCTTTTGTTTTAAATTTGGTTACAACAGCTAGGCAGGATTTTAAGGCCTTTACTATGCAATCCATTTGGGACCAAATGATTGTTGACCTTGAATGGGCAAAAAAATATGTTAAACCGGGAGATCAATTAGCTAAGGGACAAATACCAAACACGGCTGTAAGAATATTACTTACCAAATACTATATGATGAATTTAAGATATGCTGATGCTGAAGCAGAAATGACTGCAATTATTAACAGCGGGATATATAAACTTGTTACTGACGCCGATATTAATGTTGCAACTGTTATGGTTGGTGCTAATATAAATCCCACTACTGGTGCTACAATTCCTGGCAGAAGTGCTGAAGTAAAAGCCGATGCCATCAATTTTTTACATATGAAATACAATGCAAACAAGGTTAAGAACAAAGAAGCCATCTGGGTTTTTGCCAATGATTACGGATACGTCGGAAACATTGAAGACAGATCACGATGGGTCCGTGCATTCGGACCTAATTTTGTAAGCCCTAACCAGGGTGTTCAGGCTCCTAGTGGTGGAGCAGGAATGGATACAAGACAGGGGCTTGGCATTATGATGATGAAATGGGGACGAGGCCAGGGTTTTTCTCGAATTACCAACTATGCTCAGTATGATATTTGGAATTATAATGGTGCAATAGATACAATAGATTACCGACATAAATCCGGCAACTGGTTTTATATGGGTTACTTACTGTATGACAATCCTAGCTTAGCAGGTAATACCTGGTATCTGAAACCTCTCACTCTTTGGAGTCCCACAACGGGTGCTCTATTATGCAAAGACACTATCCGATGTTGGTTTGGATATCCAATGTACAAATTTTGGTGCTATGACTACACCAATCCGACTATTCAGGAAGGAGGTCAAAATGATTTTTATGTTTACAGGTTGGCAGAAGCATATCTGCTCAGGTCGGAAGCCAGATTCTGGCAAGGTAACAATCAAGGTGCGGCAGATGATCTAAACGTCATACGCCAGCGTGCAAATGCCAAAAAATTATACACCGCTGGTGATTTACAAACTGGTGGTATAGGAGCAATACTTGATGAGCGCGCTCGTGAGCTTTATGGAGAGGAATTTCGCCACGATGAGCTTGTACGAATCTCCGTTATATTAGCGAAAAGTGGCAAACCATGCTATAATGGGGAAACGTATTCAGTTTCAGGTACCGATCTTGAAGTATCTCTTTCTGCGAAAAGCTTCTATTTCGACAGGATGATGGAAAAAAACAGCTTTTTCAGGAACAATGTTCCATGGGCTACCTATCCAACAACGAAATACACCATGGATCCAAAGCATATTTTCTGGCCTATTTATGAACCATATATTATCGGTAATGTTGGAAATATCCTGAATCAGACTACCGGATACGACGGTTCTGAAAAAAATGTAGCCCCTTTGGTACATGTCGTCCAACCTGCTGGTAAACCAAATATTGACCCTATGGTAGCTATAGGTGAAAGATAATAGAGATTTTTGAAAACTTACTCCTTCTTATGACTTTACGTCATCTGAAGGAGTATTTAAAATAATCATATTAGATTAAGGACGAGCTACATAATACAACAATTAATGCCTAATTCTAGCCATTTATATTTTTAAAATAAGTTCTCATCAAATAAATATACGGAGCACACTTAAAAATGAGTTTTCGCTACTTTGGGCTTAAAAATATAATCAATATGGGCCAATTCAAAAAAATACATCAATTTATTTTAATTATTTCCTTAATTAAGGTTTTTCAATGAACCAGGAAGGGAAAGAAGTAAAATATTTGTATAAAGAACCAAGTCATCATTTTTGGTTAAATGATAAGGAGATAATCAATAATGGATTTCATCAGGATCCAGTTACAGGGGAAAATGTTCGCGGATATTTCAGATTTGTTGATAATGGTACAGGAATAGCCAAAGAAAAATATTTCGATGCGCCAAACGGACATATTACCTTGCATAAAAATAATGAATGGATATTAACCGACACTTATAGTATTGACGGGTATATTTACCTTTACATGTATCATATCCCGGCCAAAAAAATTGTTCCGCTTTGCAAATTGGCTTTTAAGTTAGGTGGAAAATTATATCTGGATAATCCGGGAATTTTCAGGGTTGACCTCCATCCACGTTTTACTCCTGACGGGAAAAAAGTTTGTATCGATTCAACTCATGAAGGATTTGGCCGCCAGATTTATTTAATCGATATCAGCAAAATTATTGTTAATCCACCTAGTTAATCATTGTCTTAATCCTTAAAGTCATTTAGCATACATAAAATTATTATTATGGATAGAAGAAAATTTTTAGAAACAACGTCAAAGGGCAGTATTATAATTTTTGGATTGCATAATCTTGGTTTACCGAATGCAAAAACTAATCTAAAAGCCACAATCCGTCAGATTACACAGGGGAAAGAAAATCATTTTTTCGGTTACATCGGCCAATCACTGACCATTCCCTGGAACGGAACAGGTAACCGGATTCTTGCATTAAGTACTTCGTTCATCGATCATTTACCAGATGGCAATGAACCAGCAGGTATTGTTTTGGTGAAAATGGACCAGCCGGAAGGTGACTTTTATAAAGTTGAGAAAGTCGATCAGTCATTGGGTTGGAATCCGCAACAGGGAACCATGTATTATTGGAATCCTGATAAACCGGCAAGCCAGTTTTTCTTCAATGACAGGGATCCGAAAACCGGCAAAGTATTCACAGTTCTTTATGATATTGATAAAGGTAAGCGCATTCGTGAGTACAAATTTGAAGATACTCCATTTGGTAATAGCGGTGTCTGTCCTGTAGGGAAATCGTTCCTGGGAATTAATTATGCTAGGATGGCACGGTTGCGTCCAGTAACTGGTTACAAAGAAGCCACTGACTGGACAGAAGGTGTTGCCGCACCTGAGAATGATGGTATTTTTATTGTCGATATCGAATCCGGTAAAAAGAAATTATTAGTTTCGTTTGCAAGGCTTGAATCAGAACTTAATAAAAAGGGATTTTATACCGGAGGAGAGTCGCTTTTCATAAATCATACTCTTTGGAATCGGGCGGGTAAGATTATCTGGTTTTTTGCCCGTGCCGGCTGGCACGGCAAAGCACAGATACGAACCAATGTTCCATGCACTGTAAATTCTGATGGGACTGATCTTTTCGTTGGTCACCAGTTCATCGGAGGTCATCCGGAGTGGGGTATAGGAAACCAGATTATTGGAAGTATTGAAAAAGATCAGGTGATATACAACGTGTTACAAAAGAAAATAACAGGTAAAATAGGAACACCCGAAGCATTCCCAGATCCGGAGGGTGATATCAGTTTGTCTCCGGACGGAGATTTGTTTGCTAATGGTTTTAGTAAAGAAAATAAGAATTATTACACTATAATTCGTCTTAGTGATGGACAATGGGTAAGAACAGATGGAGTCAACAAGGGTGAATACTCAGGTGATGTAAGAATTGATCCTGCACCTTGCTGGGACCGTCAGGGCAATCAGATACTGGTCTCTGGGATAACAGGTAATAGTACACGACAATTGTTTATAATTAGCATAAATTGATTAAGTAAATAAGTGAACATTATGTGCTTCATTATATTATTGATTATCAGTATTTCCTTTTTGTTTATTAATCAATCGCAAGCAGGTCTGTCCAAAATAAGTAAAATAGAATAAAAAAGAGAGCGGTTGGAAAACTAAGCATTTACTGCTAAGTTTATTATCTCTCAAAAACCACACCGCTCATGAAGACAGATTTATCCATTTTTGCCGAGATAATCAGATTAATTCCCAGAGATATTATTTATAAAAATGTTGAGGACCACGATTCTGACTTTAACTGCAAAGGAATTAATGCCTGGACACATCTTGTTTCAATGTTATATTGTCAGTTTGGTAACTGCCAGAGTAAACGGGATATCAGTTTTGGATTGAGAAATGCTACAGGCAATCTGACCACTTGGGAGTAACCATAGCACCTTCAAAATCTTCAATAAGCTACATTAATGCTCACAGAGGCTGGACTTTTTTCCGCGATGTATACTTCAGTCTTTTTAAAGAGTTTAAGGCAAAGGTCAACCGTATAAGACTCAACCGGAAGTTGTTTAAACTTCATGACTTCTGACGCTTCACTTTTTTTTGAAAAACGCGCTTTTTAAATATCAGATTATAAGACATATAGTAGTCAAGTTTATGTGATTTTACCGCACTAATGCCTATTTTTGCGGTATGTTTTCGGTACGAAAAGTCAAAACCAAGTCAGGTTCTACTGCGGTTCAGGTAGTACGCTATATCGGACACAGGTCTATTATTCTCAAACATATTGGCAGTACCAAAGACGATACAGAGCTTGCTGTTTTGATTCAGAGTTCAAAAAACTGGATTGATGAAAATTCTGCTCAATTACCATTATTTCCTGATCAAAAGCAGAAGCTTTTAGTTGTAGATAGGGGCGAGTGCGTTGGAGTCACTCACTATTTTGCTTTTCAGTTCTTCATGAGATGCTTCGAGGAATGCGGATTATCTCAACTCCCTTGGTTGTTGCTTGATCTGTCCATCATGCGATTAGTTGAACCTGCTTCAAAGCTGCGTTCGATCGAGCTTTTACAGCACTATTTTGACATCAGATACTCCCAGCGTATTTATCGTAATATCCCGAAGCTTACGGATTATAAGGCTGAGATTGAGCGGTGTGCTTACAAAGTGGCACAAGAGAAGTTTAACGAGCCATTTAATTTTGTCCTGTACGACGTTACTACCCTGTATTTTGAGTCGTTTAAGGCTGATGATTTTAAAACCCATGGGTTTTTAAAGTACAATAAATCTCAGCAACCACAGATTGTAATCGGGTTACTGGTTACTCAATCTGGATATCCATTGTTGTACCAGGTTTTTGCAGGTAATACATTTGAAGGAAAGACAATGCTCCCGGTGCTTGAGTCGTTTATTTCAACGCATCCACAGGCTCGGCCTATTATTGTGGCAGATGCTGCAATGCTAGATGATGAAAGATTAACTGAACTACGGCAAAAGGGACTTTCATACATCGTAGGGGCTCGACTTCCCAATGCAAATCCAGGGTTAGTGAAAAAAATCAATGCTACATTGAACGGGAACCACGGCACAATGGCTCGTTTCCCCTCAAGACACGGCGATTTGGTGTGCGACTTTTCCCTCAAACGGTATAAAAAGGAATTGATTGAGCTAAACAAACTCATCCAAAAAGCTGAGGAATTGGTAGCAAAACAGGAACTGAAAGTCAAGGTTAGATTTATAAGGAAAGTTGCCAAAGAGAAAATCGAACTCAACACAGAATTGATAGAAAAAAGGAGGCTATTGCTTGGCATAAAAGGGTACTGCACCGATTTGCCCGAAAAACTGCTATCTAACGAAATGGTTTTTGAACGTTACCACCATTTGTGGCATATTAAACAATCTTTTTATGGAAAGCAAAATCTTAAAATAAAATCATTCATAGGAACCTCTGAGAATGCAGTTCTTATCCAAATATGGTCGGCACTGATTACCATTTTGTTATTATCTGTCCTGAAAACAAAAGCATTATACAAGTGGCATATGTCAAACATGGTTGGCTTTATCCGGTAAAATCTGTTTGTAAAAATCGATCTGTTTGAGTGGTTGGATCATCCATTTATTCTTGATAAAGCACTACCTGGCCAAATTCAATTAGAATTGTTTTAAAAAACGTAATGGGGATTGTTTTTAAAAATCGCAGTTACTACAATTTAATTGCCTGATTATCTGAATCAGATATGAGAGTTATTTTTTATCTTGGACAGCACTGAATCGCAAGAGAAAGTTGTTAGGCTACACGCTAGTATTTTTTTATATCATCTGCGCATCTGGATAAATTACTAGTCAACTATCAAGATTGTACCTCGACACTCGTAATGCTCGATAAAATTTGCACCCTGACTGCAAAAACACATGCCATATCCTCCTTGCTCCGTGACAATTTCCTGGCTAAAGTACAAGTACCCTGCCTAGTGCTTTCATCGGGTAACAACCTCCCTTTATTGCCGTGCCGTCAGACTGTCTATTAACTAAAACAAAGTCTTTAAAAATCGAATATTTGAAATTTTTCATGTATAGCTTTCCGAATAAATAAAAAGGTTATTTGACAGACTTCCGTTATGGGCAAGCCATTGTGCGACACGAGGTCGCTCTATATAACTGTTAACCAATGTATTATGACAACATCCTACAACTCGAGTTAACCCTCTGTTCCATCAGTTGAGCCTACCGGCACATGCGTGGAAAGTGATTTCCGGGTGTGAAGCTGCCGGGACAATGTTACCTCTTCAATAACAACAATTGAAAGGTGCTGGCTCGAATGGTATCGTGAAAACATTTGAATTGCTGTAAGCGCCGTCATGCGAAAAAGCGAAAGTTGTTGTTACGCTTTGACCAAAAGGTACAAGGGCAGGATATGAACTTTGCGGACTTCATACATGGACGTTGTCCCTTCGGCGTACTAGGCAGCACCTAACCCATTCCGTTATATGTGCGAAACGTGGTAAGCCTGAATGGTTCCCAAACATCAGGGTAGGTTTCCGGCGACGGAGATACAATACTGCGCAGGTAAAGTATGATAAAGGAAGCAAATGAATCCCTCAAAAAGATGTGCTCTTAAGACATTAGCAACAGCGTGGTACTTTGTCTCATGGGATAAGGTATACAAGATAGTACGGTC
>JALONT010000079.1 GCA_025454795.1 Bacteroidales bacterium
CCTGTACGTCGGTACTCCTGTCGCTGACCCTACTATGATCTGTGCGTCAGTACCATACGCAAGTTTCGATATTGATATCCCTGCATTGGCATTCACGTCTGCATTCACGATAAGACTTGATGTTACTTCTCCGGTAGTTGCTAAATTATGCAATACCCCGGCTGTCGTAAATCTTTTTAAATACAACGAACTCGCTGTATTGCCTATCGTTACATCGCCTGTCGAGGTACCTGTATTTATGTTTGTTAAAAAGTTCGAGTTGTTATTGAGGTTGATATCGGCTCCCGATATTGTTGCTCCTGCCTGTCCTGTCAATAACCCTGCTGATGTAATAGTCCCGGGTCCCGTTGTATAGATATCACCCGTCGTCGTTATATCATCACCTAAATTAGAAGGTGATAATATCCCCAATGCATCATTGCGGGTCCAGTAACCTATCGTACCTGAACTCGGGGGTATCGACGTAAGTCTTCTCGTACCATTTGTATAAACACCTGCATTCGGAGTTAATAAGCTTAAAGTTAAACCATCAAATGTCGGTATTGCGTTAAGATGTATATCCTGAGGAGTAGATAATACAATACTTCCAACACCATGAGCAACAAAAATCTGGTTTAAGGTTCCGGATAATGTTTTGTATTCGTTAGCATTGCCGGCTGCATTCATACCGAGGAGTTGATTGGCAGCACCCCATGCTCCGGAAGCAAAAGCTTTCCAGCCATTATCATAATACCAGAAAGACCTGGTATCAGTATTGTAAATCAATAACCCCTGAGCCGGTGTGACGATTGCATCACGCTCAAGAGTTGTCATTCGGGGGGCCAGAAATCCTCTGAGACTGGATCTCAGTTCGAGGATTGAAGTCACCTCCGGAGTGATTGACACTTCACTGATCCCGACTCCCTGGCTGAAAATCTCCTGGCTTCCGAATACCAGCATCGTGATCATTATGCACAAACCAATTTTTAAGCGAAACAGTATTTTCTGCTTAATGAAGCTTCCCTTTCCACCGGAAGCTAATGCCAATTTGTTTTGCACCGTATTCATGATATACCTCCTCAGTTATATGGTATTTTTAATTCTTTAATGTACAAATATTTTTCTGCCAAAACAGGAAGGAACTGAGATTATATATCGTGCAATTCAACCCTATCTGACAATAAATCAATGCTATAATACTTAACTTTAAACAATCTCAACGTCATCTGTAAATACAAAAAATTTTCACCCGGCCTTATCTTCCTTTTTTTTTTAGCCGGATAAAAGTAAATTTATAAATTTCATGCCCGTTACCCACAAATTCAAAACGGACTAATATCTTATATATTTTAAGACTCAACCCTCAAGAACAAGGTTGCATAAATGCTCCCATGGACAAAAAGGAATTTAAAGGTATAAAACATTTCATGAAATAATAATGATTTTTGACCAGCGGGCTTAATTAATCAATTATCGGGGATATTTTACCTATAAAAAATCCGGCTGAAATTTATTCATCCGGTTTTTCTTATTCGGACAGGGCAAACTATAATTCTTTTTACCCACTCCTGTCCTCTCCGGGGAGGGGAATCTCTTTTAAAACCTTCCGTTGCGCCATTGCGCCTCTGCACCATTATGCCTTTCAAATTATCAGCATGGCATCTCCATAGGTACCAAACCTGTACTTCTCCTTAACCGCAGTTTTATAAGCATCAAACAGCAGGTCAAATCCTGCAAATGCAGCGACCATCATCAGAAGAGTTGAATAGGGGAGGTGAAAATTACTGATCATCATGTCGGGGACTTTAAACTCGTAAGGCGGGAAAATAAACTTATTGGTCCATCCGTCAAATGGTTTAAGATATCCATTGGTTGAGACAGAGCTTTCGAGAGTTCTGACAACTGTTGTTCCGACAGCACATATCCTATACTTATTATCTTTTGCCTTATTGACAATTTCAGTCGCTTCGTCAGTAATCCTGATCCTTTCCGAATCGACTTTATGTTTAGTAAGATCCTCAACATCAACGCTTCTGAAATTTCCCAGACCTACATGGAGTGTTATTTCTGCAAATTCAACTCCGATGATCTCCAGTTTTTTAAGCAGTTCCCTGCTGAAATGCAGACCTGCTGTAGGAGCGGCTACAGCCCCTTCATATTTTGCAAAAATTGTCTGGTATCTTTCATTATCTTCCGGTTCAACTGGTCTGTTGATGAACTTTGGCAGTGGTGTCTCTCCCAGTCCATAAAGTGTCTGCTTGAATTCCTCATAGGTACCATCGAAGAGAAATCTCAGGGTTCTGCCTCTGGAGGTAGTGTTGTCAATCACTTCGGCAACCAGAAGGTCGTCTTCACCAAAATATAATTTATTGCCTATCCTTATTTTCCTGGCAGGATCAACTAGCACATCCCACAGTCTTTGTTCCTTGTTCAGCTCCCTTAGTAAAAAGACTTCTATCTCTGCTCCTGTCTTCTCCTTATTGCCATATAACCTTGCAGGAAATACCTTGGTGTTATTAAAGACGAGTACATCGTTTTCGTTAAAATAATCAATGATATCCTTAAAGACCCTGTGTTCATACTTTCCCGTTTTCCTGTTAACAACCAGTAACCTTGATTCATCTCTGTTCTCCGAAGGGTACAGAGCGATAAGCTCCTGTGGCAGGTTGTACCTGAATTGTGATAATTTCATATCCGGTGTGTAGTTTTGTAATGAAAGAATCCTTTATACGTATAAATATCAGTTTTGTTGCATTTGTTCTAAGAAATGACTGAATTTTTCAAGAGTATAAGCATCATGAAGTTTAAAAGAACCGATTGCGGTTCTCTCAAGCGACGAAAGATAACATCCGCTTTTTAAAGCCAATCCCAGATCTCTGGCGAAAGATCTTACATAAGTTCCTTTGCTGCAGAGTAACCTGATCTTTATTTCAGGAATACCAAAGGAAAGAAGCTCTATTTCCCTGTTGAAAATAGTAACCGGTTCCAGTTCCTTTTTTACTCCTTTTCTTGCCAGTTCATAGGCTCTTTTACCGTCAACAAGCTTAGCTGAATAAAGGGGCGGAATCTGTTTCTGTTCACCCAGAAAACTCTTCAGTATTTTATTAACCAAATCAGCATTTATATGATCTGTAGGGTATTTTCCGTCCGTTTCTGTTTCCAGATCAAAAGAGGGTGTTGTTTCTCCTAAATGCAGTGTTGCAATGTACTCTTTATCCAGATCGCGGAATTCATCTATCTTTTTTGTTGCTTTTCCGGTGCAGATAATCATGAGTCCGCTTGCAAGAGGATCAAGTGTTCCGGCATGGCCCACTTTCAGCTTTTTTATTCCAAGAGTACTTCTGATCATGATCCTGACTTTATTGACAAGATCGAATGATGTCCAGTAAACTGGTTTATTAAAAAGGAGGAGCTGTCCCTCTTCAAAAACTGATAGTTTCTCAGATAACATGCATTCCTAATAAGATTGAAAAAACTCCGGTTAACACACAATAAACAGCAAACCAAAAAAGGTTTCCCTTTTTAACAAGGTTTATCATCCATTTGCATGCAAAATAACCTGAAATAAATGCAGTTATGAACCCAATTAAAATGACTACCCCGGATGTTCCCTCAACAGAAAAATCCCCTGATCTCAGTTCTGCCAGGTTAGCTCCAATGATTGGTATCAGCACCATCAGGAAGGAAAATTTCGCAATATCCGATTTTTTATTCCCTATCATCATTCCGGTGGCAATCGTTGCGCCTGATCGTGAAATTGCAGGTAACACTGCAATAGCCTGTGCTATCCCGATTATAAAAGAATCGATATAACCTATTGGCCTTTCTTTTTGTTTTACAAATAAAGGAAGTAATAAAATAACTGCTGTGATCATGAATTGAATCCCAAGAGATATCATATTCCCTGTAAAATAATTGTCTGCAATATCTGTCAGAAAAAATCCGGCAATTCCTACCGGGATCATTGAGATCAGTATTTTAATTATATATTTCGTTTCGTCATTAAACCTGAACTTAAGAAATCCTTTAATCAAATCATAGATCTCTTTCCAGAGCACTACGATAGTACTCAGAACAGTAGCTCCATGCACAGCTACAGAAAAATAAAAATTTGCGTCGGGATTAATGCCGAACAGATACTTTCCCAGTTCGAGATGCCCTGAGCTGCTGACAGGTAAAAATTCTGTAAGTCCCTGGATAAGACCAAGAACTATTGCTTCGAACCAATTCATACAGGTGAATTATTAATTTAACGTGAGTTCGACATAAAAACAAAGTACTTGATTTGACTTGGTGTTACTTGGTGACTTCGTGTCTTAGTGGCGAGAGAATTTTTGC
>JALONT010000080.1 GCA_025454795.1 Bacteroidales bacterium
CACACACAAACACACCTGCTTAAGATGGATCAAGAGCAGCAGGAATTATACGATATTATTCAAAAGAACTATCAGGGTGTTGCAACGCTGAAGACAGGAGAAGTTTATATCAGGGATGCCAGTTATTCTGCATCACGGAACAGATATTACAGTTTTTGCAAATGGTTATATGGTCTGGAAAGCCCTGAAAGCAGCTGAAACTCTTGAGAATCAAGAAATTTCACTAAGGGTTGTTAATGTAAGTTCGATGAAGCCAATAAATGAGGAAGCCATTAAAGATCTCTCAACAGGGATAAAAGGTATAATTACATTGGAAGAACATACAATTATAGGAGGGCTTGCAAGTATTATCGCTTTCATTCTGAGAAGATGGTCCATTCCCACTGAACCTATTGCAATAAACGATGTTTTTGGCCAGTCAGCAACTAATTATGAATCGCTTCTCGATCATTATAATCTTAATGAGTCAGCTATAATAAGAGCGGTAAAAAAGATTCTTTCGTGAAAGTATTTTCCTCCTTTCTTATGGAGGGAATGGAGTCAGGTAAAATCTTAAAGACATAGTATCACTTGCCAGTCTTTCTGGTGAATTTTCCGTAAAGTATCATGGAGATTCCGCCTAGTATTATTAACATACCGAGGACCATAAAACCCGGCATATAAGATCCTGTACTTTTCAGGAATATTCCCACAATAAATCCGGCAAGCGTTCCGCCGAATCCTGCTGCTATACCATTTAAAATACCTGCTGCGGGTCCTATTGAAGCAGGCTCAACATTTGACTGCAGGATTGTCCAGAAATTTGGATTATAGTTGCTTGCTCCGTAACCAAGGGCAAGAGAAATGATTATAAGCTTTGTTAATGCCGAATCAACAAACGGCAATAAAATCATCAGTGATCCAGGGATTATAAGTCCCAGCGTTGCAAACAGAAGCCGCCTTCCGTTTTTGTCACTGATATAAGACATTGGAATTGCAAGGATGACAGCTGTCAGGTAGGGCAGTGCGCTTCCAAGTCCCTGTTTAAAACCACTGTAGCCAAGGGATTTTACTACCATTGGCAGCCATAAGGTCACGCCCCAGAAAAGCATTGTCTGTGTTAAATTGCTGAATACCAGGGAAAAGATCGGCTTTACTCCCAGAGACTTCAGAGTAATTTTAGGATTGGTAACCTGTAAATTCTAACTCCCTGGAAAGGGATGGAAGTGCAACTGAAAGATTAATTCTGTCGAGATATGCAACAAATAACCCTGCCATCAGGGTTCCTCCAATTCTTAACCAGCGGTTACCTGTCATAATATCAAATAAACTTTATTTGGGTAATGAAATAAATTCAAGACGCAAAATTTAATTTACGTCAAAAGGTTATCAGAAAGAGAGAGAAGATATTTTAAAAATCAGAATAAGTTAATGGATTGGTTAAAGTAAGATTATCCTCCTTAACAATATAACTTCTTTCTTTTTCAGGAAAGTGTTTTTCAAGCATTTCAGCCAGAGTAAGATTTGTATGCTGTACCGGATTCTTGTCAACTGATAACAGAAGTTTAATTGCAGTCGATCTGTGCAGCTCGTAAAATACTTTATTTTCCATGGTTATTAATTAGTTAATGTTTCCTGTTTTTCTAGTTCAGATAATACCACCTCCGGAAAGCTAAGATCGTATAAATAAATCATAGTTGCAAATGTTTATGTTTTACGCGAATGTTTCCCGGATGCATCCAGTTTCGTATAAAAGGACCTGCAGCAGAAATATGTTGAAGGAGGATTATTTCATGATCCTCAGGGGGGTGCTTAACAAGTTAAAAGCCTTGCAGCGCGGAGGAGGGGTTAAAAAAAGATGAATGAAGTGGAGGAGAGGATTAAGCCTCACTGCGTTCGGCTTGATTCTCGGGTGTGTGCTTAACACCGAAAAAGCCTTGCTCCCGCTGAGGCGGGAGCTACGGGCTTTTTTATTTCTGTCCCTTCCATAAGCAAGCTTTTGGCGGACCATCAATAAAAAAGCCCTGCTGCATTTGCAGCAAGGCTTTTTCGGTGTAGCGGAATGTGGTGAAATATCTAACCTTGATCTGATAAAAGATATTGATAGAATCATAAAACTAAATGCGGTTTTATCACTCATAGAATAATCTGTCTTCATGAGAAAAACATTTATATTTTGCAATGTCGAATAGAATCAACAATATAAATGTATATTTGCAGTATAGAATCGACACATATATGGAAAGCTTATTAGAATTTCAGGAAAATATACTTCGGCAGATAAAGAATGATTTCCGAAGATATTTGCACAGCCAGATCAACTGGAAACAGCGGATGATAGGTATTAAAGGGCCAAGAGGAGCAGGAAAAACCACATTGATGTTACAGCATTTAAAGTTTGATCTTGGAGCTCCTCCAGAGGCACTTTACATCACTGCTGACCATAACTGGTTCTATAATCATACATTACTTGATGTTGCAAATGACTGGTACAAGCAGGGAGGGAAAATACTGTTTATAGATGAAGTGCATAAATACCCTAAGTGGTCAGTGGAATTGAAAAACATTTACGACGGATTACCTGAGATGCAGATTATTTTTTCGGCATCATCTGCATTGGAAATATACAGGGGTGAAGCAGATTTAAGCAGAAGAGTTATGACCTATCTTCTCGCCGGACTTTCTTTTCGAGAGTTTTTAATATTTACCAGGGGTATGAGTTTTGAAGCAATCAATATTGAAGATATAAATAATAATAATCAGAGTATTAGCAGGATGATTACGGAAAATTTTCGTCCCTTACCCGCATTCCGCAAATATCTGGAGGTTGGCTACCTGCCAGTTATTGCAGAAGGGGAAGATACCTATCTGATGAAGTTGAAGCAGTTAATAAATACTATAGTGGATGTCGATCTGGCCTATATTGCTTCTTACAATCCCGGAACAGCAATTAAGGTAAAGAAATTATTGGGAGTAATTGCAGAATCAGTACCATTTAAACCAAATATTGCATCACTGGCCAGGAAAATGGATTTAAGCAGGGACAGCGTTTATCAGTATATTTATCAGCTAAGAGATGCGCGATTGCTAAACACTCTAAGTTCAGAAGGTAAAGGGGTATCAACCTTACAAAAACCTGATAAGATTTTTCTGGAAAACACTAATCTTGCCTTTGCACTCAGGGAAAAACCGGAAACTGGCAATGTAAGAGAAACATTTGTGCTGAATCAGCTAATTAATGCAGGATTGGATGTGAGCTCTCCGGTTGAAGGGGACTTCATTACTAATGGATTGACAATTGAAGTAGGCGGTAAAGGCAAAAACACAAACCAGGTGAAGCATCTTGATAATTATATAATTGCTTCTGATAATACAGAAACTGGAACGGGAAACAAAACACCTGTATGGTTATTTGGGTTTTTATATTAACTAAATTTGTCTTTTTGTATCAAACATCATAAACAGGATAAGTGAGTTCTTGCGGGAGGATTATTTCATGATCCGTTTTAGATTACAGCCCAAAGAAAAACCCCTGTCAGCCTCCTTCGTCGGCTGGCGGGATTTTTTATTTCTTCACTTACGCATTCAAACTGCGTTTGATGCTCCGTTCGAAATAAAAAACCCCGGCGCTTTCGCGCCAGGGCTTTTTATTTGTAGACAAGAGGTTTGAAATATCTAACCTTCTCAGGGATATCACCGAAGTGATCAAAATTTTAGACTAATTCTATTTTCGCTCCCTGTGAATGTTTATAGAGTTTTGTACTTTTTTTAAGAAAGGAGGAAATTAAAACATGAACTTTGATCTTTATATTTTCAGCAACAGAAAATACTACGGGAACAACGACAAGTGTCAGAAGCATTGAACTTGTAAGTCCCCCGATCAGTACCCAGGCGATTCCGTTTTTCCATTCTGAAGCAGCTCCTGTAGCCAGGGCTATGGGCAGCAAACCTATTATCATTGAAAATGTTGTCATCAGTACCGGGCGTAACCTTATTTGTGTTGCCATAAGCAGAGCCCTTATGGTACGATAGCCTTTATTCTTAAGCTGATTTGTAAAATCGACTACAAGTATTGCATTCTTGGCTACAAGCCCCACAAGCATAATCATACCAAGCAGGGTGAACATACCCAGGTTGTTCCGGGTAAGAGCCAGTGCTACGATAGCCCCAATTACAGCCAGGGGTATTGAAAACAGTACAACAAATGGATAAAGGTATGACTGGTATAAAGCCACCATTATCAGATAAACAAGCACTATTGCAGTAAGCAGGGCAAAACC
>JALONT010000027.1 GCA_025454795.1 Bacteroidales bacterium
GGGTTTTGATCAAATTTAATCAAAACCTAAGCAAAAAACAAGACTTCAAAGAACATAAGTTATTAACAATCAGATTGTTAATAATTATTAAGGATCAACTATTTATCATAAACTTACCGCTCAATCAATATTATAAAGATCAATTAACAATTAATGTATATATCAGATATTCAACAATATTGTCCGAACAAATTCCCCCCTCTTTGCGACAGCACCGGGGGGGTGAGTACATGTTTATCAGTTGGCAAATATGTCTCTGATTATTTATTCAAAACTCTATTGACAGTTGAACCGATATCTGCCGGTGATTCAACAACATGAATGCCGCACTCTTTCATTATTGCCATTTTTGCAGCAGCAGTATCGTTTCTCCCACCTATTATTGCACCTGCATGACCCATCCTGCGGCCTTTTGGGGCAGTCTGTCCGGCAATAAAACCTATTACCGGTTTTGTCCCGTTCTCTCTTATCCATTCTGCCGCTTCTGTTTCCATGTTTCCGCCAATTTCACCTATTATAACTATGGCTTCAGTCTCATTATCATCCATCATCAGCTTAACGGCATCAAGAGTGGTTGTTCCAACAACAGGATCTCCGCCGATCCCGATGCATGTCGATTGTCCAAGACCATGCTTTGTAACCTGGTCGACAGCTTCATAGTTCAGGGTGCCTGATCTTGAAATAATTCCAACAGTGCCCTTTTTATGTATGAATCCCGGCATAATACCGACTTTTGCCTCCCCGGGAGTAATTATTCCCGGACAATTAGGGCCAATGAGCCGGCAGCTGAATGATTTTAGGTACTCCTTCACCAATACCATATCGGCAACAGGAATACCTTCAGTTATAGTCACAATCAGTTTCAATCCCGCATTGGCAGCCTCCATTATTGCATCAGCGGCAGATGGAGGAGGTACGAAAATTACTGAAACATCTGCAGCGGTTTTATCAACGGCCTCCCTGACAGTGTTGAAAACCGGCAATCCAAGATGAATTTGCCCGCCTTTGCCAGGTGAGGTTCCGCCTACTACCCTGGTGCCGTATTCCATCATCTGCGTAGAATGAAATGTACCTTCGCTTCCGGTAAATCCCTGGACAAGTACTCTGGAATCCCTGTTTAGCAGAATGCTCATATATGTCTTATTATTAATGGTTTACTAACATGATAATAACTGATTTCAGTTTCATCTCTTCTCAAAAATACCTAAATATTGGCTGCTTTTAATTATATTTGGGTATAAAAATAATGATGGCCAGTAATTATTTTGATACTGGTAATCATAAAAACATAAGCATCAATGGTCAATATTGATCCTATTTTATATATAGGTATTTCACAATCTTTCTTTGCGATACTTCTGATCGCTACAAAGAAACCTTTTACAATAGCCAACAGATTGATGATTGCGTGGCTTGTCTTCATATGTGTGGAGCTGATATTTGCCCTTCTGAACTCCAGGGTTATAGAAATGTACGCTTTCCCTGTAGTTGCCTTTACCTATGGGCCTCTCCTCTATCTCTACGTAAGGTTTATGACAGATCCTGAAAGGAAGTTTAACCGGCTCTCCCTGTTCCACTTCATTCCTTTTTTTGTATTTTTCACAGTATCGGTTATTTTCAGAAACATCCCTTTACTGAAGGATCTCAGAAGTTTTTTTGAACCTGACAGATTCATCTCTCTGAGAATAGTTTACAGTACATGCTTTTTCCTTTCCGTTTCAATATACAGTATTCTGGCATTCGTCGAAATAAAGAGGCATCAGGATTATTTGAAGAATATAGTATCCTATACATCGGGGGTAATTACACTTAACTGGTTGAAAATCCTTTCAATCAGCTTTTATATTGCTTTCCTGATACTTTTCATTCTTGGTGGTCTTAATATGATTGGCAATTTTATTCCCTTCGATCCTTACTTTGTTGTTTTTACGTTTATTGCTCTCTTTTCGTTTGTTTACAGCTTTTATGGCATCAACCAGCCGGTAATTTTTGGGCAGGAGGTTAAAATATCCGGAGAAGAGAAGAAAGAGACAGAAAAATATATGAAAAGCGGATTAAAGGATAAGAAGGCTGATGAATATCTTGAATTGCTTGTATCTGTTGTAGAAACCCGAAAACCTTTTCTCGACCGTGATCTCAGCATCCAGGATCTGTCAGACATGACCGGCATCCCTCGTCATCATATCACCCAGGTACTCAATGAGAAGCATAAAAAGAATTTTTTTACATTTATCAATGAGTACCGGGTAAAAGAGGTAATTGCCAGGTTCAGTGATCAAAAAAACAATAACTTCACAATCCTCGGCATAGCCTATGATTCGGGCTTCAACTCCAAAACAACCTTCAATTCTATTTTTAAAAATCAAACCGGAATGACTCCAAGTGAGTACAGGGAAAAAGCGACAGGGATAAAAGAGTAGGCAACAGGTCACAGGCGTCAGGCGTCAGGGAAACATATTTACCTGTTGCCCGATGCCCAACGCCCGATGCCTTGTTTTTACGTTCATCCCAAGCGGGGCGGACAAATTCATATCATTTTACTGGTACGGGACAGACGGATAAGACGACGCGTCTTGATTTATGTTATTCATTTGCAATAAAAGCTGTGATATGAATAGATGTAATATAATAATTTTGCTCTATTTCGCTTCATCAATATTTATTAATGCCCAGGATATTTCCCCGCTTTCCCCTGACTCTAAAAAAGAAACCAGTATTTATGGTTTCGTGAGAAGCGGCTTTTATTGTGGCATTGATGATTCTAAGGACAAGCTTAATCTTCCAAGTGCATATTCTGATTTTGCCCTTAAGCTGGAGACAGGAGACGGAACCAGATTCAAAGGATTTACTGATCTCAGGTTCAGATACGGAACAGAATTTAATAAATCTGTAAACAGACTGGATCTGCGTGAAGCATATATTACTGTTAATGGTAACACATGGGATATCAGCGCCGGACAGAAAATAATCAAATGGGGCCGTGCTGACTTTACCAATCCTACGCAGAAACTAAGCCCTCAAAATCTTATTTCACGCTCCACTGATCATGAGGACATGGATATGGGGAATCTTCTCATGGACGCCCGCTGGTACCCCTCCCCTGTTATCAGCATCGAAGCTGTCGCCATACCATACTTCAGATCTTCCGTACTTCTTATTGACCCCCTTGATCTTCCTTCATATATAAAAATAAATCAGATTGAATCACTGGTAACCGATAAGAATATGTTCACCTACGGACTTAAGGCTGACCTTCATGTTAAAGGGATCGATTTAAGCCTCTCATGGTTTGACGGCTATGATCCTATGCCAGGTATTGCGCTTACTAATTTCTCGATTGATACCATCGGTTATATTCCCTTTCCTTCAGCTGCGCTGTCAGCTAAACCATATAAGATAAAGAATATAGGATTCGATTTTGAAACAATCCTTGGCAGCTTTGGCCTCAGGGGTGAGGCGGCCTGGACAATCCCGTACCTGTCCTGTAAAACTAATGACTATGTCCCTTGTCGGGAAATAAAATGGGTCGCTGGTGTTGACTGGATGAAAGGAAACTGGCGCATTACAGGCGAATATTCAGGCAAGGCTATTCCCGATTTTGAACCATCTGCAGTTGAACCTCTTATCGGTACAGAAATAGATCCTTCAATGCTGGCCACCCTTCTTTCAATACCAGGATTTGATTTGGAAGAATATATCCGTCAGCAGGTCAGTACCTTTAACAGGCTATATAACTACCAGCTTGAGAAGTCATATCATTCAGCCGGATTAAGAGTGGAAACCGACCTTTTTCACGGTAATCTGACACCGTCAGTAACTACACTCTATAATTTCACCTCACGTGATTTAATGGTTATGCCTGAATTAATATGGAAGCCAGCAGACGCATTTACGATAACAGCAGGAGGTGAGTTTTTTTCGGGTCGGAAAGGTTCTGTCTATGATATCGTGGACGAATTCATGAATTGTTTCAAGCTTGGTCTTAAAGTAAACTTTTAGTAAGATGACAAACTTCATTATAAAATACCGGTGGCTGATAGTAAGTGCCTGTCTGGTTGCCGGAATTGTACTGGGTTCTCTGATTCCGCTATCTAAAACCGATCCTGAGATAAGGAACTACATTCCACCCGGGATGAAATCGAGAGTTGAGACGGACAAGATCGAGAAGGAATTCGGCGTTCAGGATATGGTGATGCTGCTTTTTTCAGACTCTACTGTTCTTACTGCAGATAATCTGAAGCAGATAAAAGATACTGACAAGGATATTTCAAGGGTTACAGGAGTGACTAACCGGATCTCTCCATATACAGTTCGAACTATAAAGAGCAGTGACGATATGATGGTCGCTGATCCGCTGATAAGAAGGATCCCTTCTGATTCAGAAGGGATGGATCAGCTGAAAAAAGATATTCTTAATAACAGGTTTGCCCGCGATATAGTTGTTTCGTCAGACATGACCTCAGCTTCTATCACTGCAATGATTAATACATCCGAACCAGAGACATTGACGCTCCATAAGATTGACTCGATTGTCATTGCTCATTCTGGTGACGCACAGGTACTTAAAGGGGGACTGCCTTACGTCAGACAGCACATTATGAAGGATGTCAGGAAGGATGCAGTTTTTCTGGTGCCACTGGCTCTTATAATAATGCTTCTGGTACTTAAATCATCCCTGGGTGAGTGGAGAAGTGTAGCAATGCCTTTCTCCGTGGTGGTCCTTTCGGTAGCTATCAGCATGGGAATGATACCGCTTTTGGGATGGAAGTTGTCTATGATCGTCATTCTGGTGCCAATCATCCTTATTGCTGTAGCAAATAATTATGGTATTTATCTTGTTGCCAGGTACCAGGAGCTTAGCCTGAAGGGCGGAATAAATTCAAATGGCGGAATGATAAAGGAACTTCTGGGTTCGCTTAACATGCCGATACTTTTCAGTGGTATTACAACCATTGCAGGGATACTTGGACTTCTTACACATTCAATTATACCTGCAAGGCAAGTAGGGATTCTTGCTGCAATAGGTGTATCTGCAGCCCTGTTCATGAGCCTGTTCTATATACCTGCACTTATATGCCTGCTTGGTAATAAGTTGAAAGAGGTCAAACCGGCCAAAGTCAAAACAGAAGGTTTTTATAAGTTTCTGGGCTCGCTTTCAAGACTGATAATAAATCACTCCGGAAAGATAATAGTGGTTTCTGTAATAGTTACACTGGTAATTTCGACAGGGATATTCCTGCTTAAAATTGAGACAAACCAGGAGAATTACTTCCCTAAAAATAATCCCGTAAAGATGGCTTCAGCTGTGATAAATAAGAAATTCGGGGGTTCGCAAACTATTTCAATCATGATCTCGGGTGATATTAAAGATCCCGGGGTAATGAAGGGAATAGACAAGCTGACCAGGGAAATGGAAACGACAAAGGGAGTTGGACAGATTTTTTCTATATCACAGGCAGTCAGGGAGATGAGCAAGGCAATCTACACTGAAGGAGAGAGCGGATTTGATAACATCCCTGATTCACGCGAGAGCATTGCACAGATGTTCGAACTATACAATATGAGCGGCAATCCTGAAGATTTCAGGCAGATGATGAATCTTGAAAATACAAAAGCTCATGTTTTAATCCGTCTTTCAAATCCTGAGAATACCGTAATACAAAAAATAAAAGCCCGGCTGGATGTTCTTACATCAGTGATCCCGGCAGAAATTACGATTGGCGGGTATGCAATAATTATGACCGATTTCTCTGATTCCATCATAAAAGGGCAGATACTATCATTATTGTTCGCCCTGATAACTGTTTTTGTGCTTCTTGCAATAATACTCAGATCTGTGAAAGGAGGCCTTATTGGATCAATTCCACTTGCCGTATCGATAGTGATTCTGTTTGGATTCATGGGACTTGCGGGTATTGCCCTGGATGCTGCCACAGCCCTGCTTTCATCCATAATGATCGGAGTTGGAGTGGATTTCACGATCCAGTATATCTGGTGCTTTAATATCCAGATCAGAAAAGGATTATCGTATGAGGAATCAACCAGAATATCGATGGCCACAATAGGTCGAAGCATTATCATTAATGCAAGCACCGTGATGGCAGGCTTTTCTCCTCTTATGCTTTCAGGCTTCACGTCTATACGATTCTTTGGTTACCTTACGTTGATATCCATCGGCTCATGCCTGCTCGGAGCACTGGTATTGATTCCGGCGATCCTCATGAAATTCAGACCGGGATTCGTTGAGAAAAATTTAAACAATTCAAAATTCAATAAAAATGAAAAAGACAATTATCTCATTAATGTCAACACTGCTGCTTTTGCCGGTATCAGCCCAACTGCCGGATGCAGACCAGATTATGAACAAATCCCGTGAGCTGGCAATCATCAGTTCAATGAAGGCTACAATAAAGCTCACAATAACTGAGAAAAACGGGGCCACACGCAACCGGACAATTGCAATGACGACAAAGAGCTTCACTAACGGACTCGAGAAGAGGTTTATCAAATTTCTTGAGCCTGCCGATGTGAGAGGGACCGCAATGCTTGTCGTCGATAATAAAAGTGTTTCGGATGAGATCTGGATATATCTTCCTGCCCTGAAGAAAACGCGCAGGATATCATCCTCGGAGAACGGGAAAAACTTCATGAGCTCAGAGTTTTCGAATTCAGATATGGGCTCTCCCAACCTGGCTGATTTTAAAAGCAGGCATATCGATGGATCAGGATCAAATAATATATATATCATCGAAAGCGTTCCAATCAATGAAGATAAAGCTGATGAGTACGGATATACAAAAAAGATAAGCTATGTAAGTATGGACAAGTTCCAGGTTCAGAAAATGGAGTTCTATAATTTTGATGATGAGCATTTTAAGACTATTAAAATAAGAAGTTTCTATTCCATGCCTGAAGGAAAGTACATGGTGTCGGACATGATCGCCAGCAATCTTGTAACAAACCGCAAGTCAGAGATACTCTTCAGCAATATTGCGGATCAGGTGAAAGTTGAGGATTCGTATTTCAGCGTGCAGAATCTGGAAAGGTAGCAGAAGACCGAAGACCGAAGACCGAAGTCGGAAGTCGGAAGGCAATCCGAAATCTACAATCCGCAATCCGAAATAGAGTTAAGTTTCATACATTTGTTGCTCATAGGTGGTGACAAATGATAAGGATTGATGAAACAATTTGTGCTCCGGCAACTGCAGGAGGCGGTGCCATCGCAATAATAAGGATCAGCGGAGCTCAAAGCATAAGTATTTGCGGAAAGATTTTTTTCCCTTCGGATCTCAAGATCAATTTAACCGAACAGAAAGGTTATTCAATAGTTTATGGAGAAATACGCTCGGGTGAAGAGATCATAGATGATGTTCTTGTCAGCGTTTTCAGGACACCTCACTCCTACACTGGTGAAGACTCAATTGAGATCTCATGTCATGCTTCAAGATATATTCAGCAAAGGATTCTTGAATTGCTGATAAGCAACGGCGCTTTGGCTGCGTATCCCGGTGAATTTACCCAAAGGGCATTCCTGAACAGGAAGATGGATCTTTCTCAGGCTGAAGCTGTTGCTGACCTTATTGCAGCCGAATCTCGTAAAGCTCATAAAGTGGCAATGAACCAGATGCGCGGGACATTTTCGGATGAGATCAGTATCCTGAGGGCGGACCTTCTACATTTTGCCTCACTCATTGAACTGGAACTCGATTTCGGCGAGGAGGATGTGGAGTTTGCTGACCGTGGAAAGTTAAAGGAAATCGTTTTAAAAGTGCTGAAAGTAACCAAAGAACTTACATCTTCTTTCAGTTTAGGTAATGCAATCAAAAATGGTGTACCAGTGGTTATTACGGGTAGAACGAATACCGGAAAATCAACACTTCTGAACCGGCTTCTGAATGAAGAGAAAGCTATCGTCTCGGAGATTCCCGGAACGACAAGAGACTATATCGAGGATACAGTTGTAATTGACGGGATTCAGTACCGTTTCACTGATACTGCCGGACTGAGGGAGACGGGAGACATTATTGAGAACATGGGGATTAAACGAACTCATGAAAAGATTGAGGAGGCCTCGGTAATACTACTGGTAACTGATATAAATGAGGGAAAGCAGACTTTATCAGATACCCTGGGTATTATGAGAAAAATTATTGCCAGAGAAGGAAAGAAACTGATTATACTTGTAAACAAGACTGATGATGATATGGAAGGGAACAGACCCGGCATCGAAGCAGATATTAAACCAGGAGAGAACGAATCGCTCCTGTTTATTTCAGCAAAGACAGGTTACGGAGTAGAAGAACTTAAAGCTAAACTGGGCGAAATAACCGGAACAGACAATGATTTATCTGAAACGGTGATTGTCACAAATGTAAGGCATTACGAAGCATTATTAAAAGTATCGGAGAGTCTCGAAAGAGTGAACCGGGGACTTGAGGAAAAGATACCTGATGATCTGGTTGCGATAGATGTCCGGCATGCAATTCATTATCTTGGTGAGATTACCGGAGAAATAACAACTGATGAGATTCTTGGTAATATCTTCAAAAATTTCTGTATCGGGAAATAGATCTCTGAAATTCAAGATGTTAACCCTTTTCAGTTCACTTTGTTTAAACTGCAAACTTTGCATGGGCTACAGTTTTTTTCTTCCTGATTTCTAATATTATATTTATTAATGGTTTTGTCTGACAGCATAAAAAAACAGGTAAGTCAGTTTTTTGTTTATCGCCCGTAACTGAAACGGGTGGTATGTAGAAATAATATTAAGAAAAGGAAAAAAGAACGTTATGCCGAACATACATCAAACAGCCATTTCATATCGAAACCATGGACAGTATTGCCTTTGACTTCATTGAAACTGCTGGTTGTACGGTTGATAAAGCTATTCGCAGTAAGAACCGCTTACCGGATACAGTTTATATGGCAATCTATATTAGCCCAATTTCCAGGCTTGATAAAAACCATTGGAAAATCCGGAATTGATTGAAGAATTGACAGATCTGGTATATCACTTTAGCCGCATGTATTGGAAAAGCGTTAGCCAGCAGAGTCATCCGGTAACTATTTGTTATCCCAAGATGGTTGTAGAAATCTTCGTCCATTTCGAATCAGATACAATTCCTCCATTCGGTCAGAAAAAATTATGGTTTTTATAAAATCTTATTTTACCGGAGGTTAGTGGGGGAAAAATATTTAGAAAAACATAAAACCATAATTTATTGGTGCACTAGTTAACATTAATGCAGCAATGATTGTTATTATAAGAGGTTATGACCTTCTTTCAGCTGAGTAAAGTTCAGGGGAGATGTCTTACTGATTTGTATATATTGACTAATGGAAAACACTTATTCTCATAATAATGATATAAATCTGAGTAATGCTTTTAAAATCGGTATTACCATTAATATCATTTTCGTAACTATTGAAGCTCTGTTTGGCTATCTTTCAAACTCAATGGCGTTGATAGCCGATGCAGGTCATAATCTAAGTGATGTACTTGCCCTTTCATTATCATGGATTGCTGTAATTCTATCTCAGCGAAAGCCAACGTTAAAATTTACTTATGGATTTCGTCGTTCAACAATACTGATCGCTTTGCTTAATACAATCCTATTGCTGGTAGCTGTTGGTTTTATTTTCTACGAGACTGTTGAAAGGCTCAAAAAACCAACTGATATAAATGCGAATAGTGTAATGATTGTAGCGGCTTTAGGTATTGGTGTAAATGCGTTTACTGCACGGTTATTTATGAGGGGTAAGAAGCATGATCTTAATATCCGCAGCGCTTATCTTCACTTCGTGGCTGATGCGCTGGTATCCCTTGGAGTTGTTGTAGCAGGTATTATCATGGCTTTTACCGGCACACAATTTATTGATTCACTGGTTTCGTTTGCAATAATTTTGGTTATCCTTTACAGTTCTTACCACCTTTTGATAAGCTCAATCAATCTTGCCCTTGATGCAGTGCCGGGAAATATAAAAAGTGAGGAAGTCCGGGAATTTCTCAAAAAACTGCCTGAAGTCTCAGACGTGCATGATCTTCACATCTGGGCATTAGGAACAACTGATTCTGCTTTGACAGTTCATCTCACAACCTGCGAACAAACAGATGTCAGTTTTATTACTTCAATTCAGCATCAGTTGCATGAACGATTCGGAATTGAACATGCTACTATACAAGTCGAATTTGGAAGCAAAGAAGATTGTGGTATTAAAAATTAATTTTAACAGTTTTAATAACAATATACTATGAAAGTTGCAGTCTTTAGTACCAGATCATACGACATGGAATACCTTGACAAGGCCAATATTGAAAATAATCATGAATTGGTTTATTTCGAATCTTCTCTGAAGCAAAAAACTACACGTTTAGCCACAAATTTCGACGCTGTATGCGTATTTGTTAACGATGCACTAACAAAAGAAGTAATTGAAAGTCTTGCGAACTTAAAAGTAAAACTTATTGTATTGCGTTGCGCCGGATTTAATAATGTTGATATTGCAAGTGCCTGTAATACTAATATGGTAGTCCTCAGAGTTGCTGCATATTCACCAACCACCGTTGCTGAACATGCTATAGCATTAATTCTTACCCTTAACCGGAAAACACATAAAGCGTACAATCGGGTGCGTGAAGGTAATTTTTCGATAGAAAGACTCATTGGTTTTGAACTCTCTGGCAAAACCGTTGGTGTGGTTGGAACCGGCAGGATTGGTTCTGTATTTGCAATTATAATGAAAGGTTTTGGTTGTAAAGTTGTCGCTTTCGATAGCTTTCCGAACAATGCACTAAAAGATACAGGTGTAAGTTATTACTCTCTCGATGAGGTGTTTAAAATGTCAGATATAATATCATTGCATTGTCCGCTAACTCCTGAAACAAATCAACTCATCAATAAAGATTCACTAAGCCTGATGAAAAAGGGAGTTATGCTTATCAATACAAGCAGAGGCAAGCTCATTGATACAGATGCTGCCATTGAAGCCTTGAAGGAAGGTCGTTTGGGTTATCTTGGAATTGATGTTTATGAGCAGGAAGAAAAGCTATTTTATAAAGACTTATCAGAAATTGTCATTCTTGATGATAAAATATCACGCTTAATGACATTCCCAAATGTTTTAATTACAGCACATCAGGCTTATTTTACTGATATAGCTTTAACCCAAATTGCTCAAACCACGATTCAAAACCTTTCTGACTTTGAAAATGGAGTTATAAATCCTCAGAATCAGGTTTGTATCAATATGGTTAAATAGAACAAATCCGAAAATCAATTGTTGAAATATTAAAACAATCTGAATTATGACACCAACAGAAGATTTAATTAACGAACATAAAGCAATTAAAGTAATGTTAAGCATTATGGCTAAAATTGCTGAAGACATAAAAGCAAACAAAAAATTCTACATAAAAGATGTTGAGCAGATAGTTGATTTCCTTCAAACATTTGCAGACAAATGCCATCATGGTAAAGAAGAAACATCCCTTTTTCCTGCACTAGTGTTGGCAGGAATTCCAAAAGAAAATGGCCCTATTGGTGTTATGCTCCATGAACACACCCTTGGAAGGGGCTATATAAAAGAAATAAGCAATGGTTTGGAAAACTGTAAAATAGGCAACCCTTGTTCCAGTGAATTGATAGCGGCCAATTTGACCAACTATGTTAACCTTTTACAGAATCATATCCATAAGGAAGAAAATGTTCTTTTTCCAATAGCAAATAAAGCACTGAGTGAACAGAAACAAAAGGAAATTTTTAAACAATTTGAAAAAATTGAGGAAGAGGTTGTAGGTCATGGAGTTCATGAGAAATACCATGAACTTCTTAATCAATTAAAAAGCAAATATCTCGGTTTAACTTAATTAACAGTGATACACGCACTTACTTTAATTTTAAAAAAATAGTTATGGCATGGTTTTATGAGAAAAGAGTAGAAATTAATAAGGATGAAATTAAATCACTTGTTTTTAAAAGTGTCACCGAGTGTATTACCAGAATTTGCAAAAATCCAAAGAAAGTCTTATTACTACCGCCCGATATAACAAGAGCACATAGTGGAGCAGGCTGGATAACAGAATTATTTTATAATTACTTTGCTCAGAAAGCTGATGTTTATGTTATTCCTACTCTGGGGCAGCATGTCCCTCATACTGAAGAGCAAAACAAATGGATGTTTGGCAATATTCCTGAAAGTAAAATAATAAAACACGATTGGAGAAAAGACGTTAAGAGAATCGGGACAATTCCGGCAGATTATGTAAAGAAATCAACAGATGGTAAAGCCGATTGGGATATTCCTGTTTCAATAAACCGGATAGTTCTTGAAGAACCATGGGACTTAATAATAAATGTCGGACAGGTTGTTCCTCATGAAGTCTTAGGTTTTGCTAATCATAATAAAAACTATTTCATTGGTCTGGGCGGAAAAGATACAATTTGTGCTTCCCATATGGCGGCGGCATGTTTCGGTATTGAAAACAATTTAGGATCGTTAATTACTCCATTGAGACATTGTTATAATAAAGCAGAAAATGAACTCCTTGGACATTTGCCGGATGTTTACATTCTGTTAGTGATGGCATATAACAAGGAAGGAGTACTTGTACATACTGGTTTTTATTGCGGAAATGATCTGGATACATATTTACTCGCAGCAAAACAATCAATGTCCGAAAATATTACAATAGTGCCACCACTGAAGAAAGTAGTAGCTTTCATGCAAGGTGACGAGTTTTTTAGTACATGGGTAGCAAACAAAGCCATTTATCGTACACGTAAAGCGATGGCTGAAGGTGGAGAGCTGATTATAATTGCTCCGGGATTAAAGAGGTTTGGCGAACAAGAGGAAGTAGATAAGATCATTCGAAAATATGGGTATACAGGTACGGAAAAAATAATGCAACTATGGAGTGCGCATGAAGATTTACAGGACTTAACTCATGCGACAGCTCATCTTATTCATGGATCAACAGAGGACCGATTTAAAATTACATATGCACCAGGCTATTTGACTCAAGAGGAAATAGAGTCTGTGAATTTCAACTTTCTTGATTATGATAAAGCAATTGAAACATATACACCTGAAAAGCTCAAAAATGGCTTTAATACTCTTGATAATGGAGAAAAAATATTTTTCATAAGTACTCCGTCAGCGGGTTTATGGACAACCAAAGATAAAATGTCAAATCCATTCTAGGTAAAGAGAAAACAAACCGGGACAATGATTAATTATGAAAATATTTTATTGTTTGACGGATTCTGTAATTTGTGCAGCAGATTAGTTAATTTCATTATTAAAAGAGACAAAAAAGCGAAATTCTTATTTGTATCATTGCAATCAGCAAGCGGACAATCATTACAAAGAGACGATACAAAATTTTTGGCAGGCAAGATTCCTGTATATATTAAACATATTTAAGCAGCAGTTGTTATATTTTCATCAGTCAAATTGAAAAAAATTTGAAGATGAAATCAGTACGTCAATTAATAACTGTTTTTAGGGCCGAATATATTTCTCAGGGTATCAATGTTAAAGACATTGCCGACAATCCCATTGACCAGTTTGATAAATGGATTGAAGATGCGATAAAAAACAAAGTGAACCTGCCCAACGCTATGTATCTTGCGACAATAGGGACTGATGGAAGGCCTTCAGGCAGAATCATGCTGCTAAGAGGATTTGATGAAAGGGGTTTTGTTTTTTTTACTAACCATGACAGTAGAAAAGGAAATGATCTGAAGAACATTAATTATGCATCCATGACTTTTTTCTGGAGCGAGTTATTTCGTCAGGTAAGAATTGAAGGCGACGTCTACCAGGTTCCTGAATGGGAATCAGATAAATATTTCCAGAGTCGTGCGCGTGAAAGTCAGGTCAGCGCCATGGCTTCGGAACAAAGCAAAATACTTGATAGCAGGGGAAGTTTGGAAAAGAAAGTAAGCGAATTAGAACAAAGGTTTAAAGGCCAGCCCATTCCACGACCTGCTAATTGGGGAGGATTTTATTTATCGCCAATACACATTGAGTTCTGGCAGGGAAGAGCCCATCGCTTACATGACCGTATCCTGTACAAGTTGGATAAAAACAACTCCTGGAATGTTCAGAGGTTGTATCCTTAAGTTTATTATGTATAACAAAATTAAAATCCCAATTTATGAATTACAGGATAGAAAAAGACACTATTGGCGAGGTACAGGTACCTGTGGATAAATATTGGGGGGCTCAAACTCAACGATCAATAATGAATTTCCCTATTGGCCCGGCCGCATCTATGCCTATTGAAATTATTCATGCGTTTGGTTATTTGAAAAAGGCTGCTGCGATAACAAACAATAAATTTGGATTATTATCAGCCGATAAAATGAAGATTATTTCAGAGGTATGTGATGAAATTGTGGCAGGAAAACTTGATGACCAGTTTCCATTGGTTATATGGCAAACAGGTTCAGGAACTCATACGAATATGAATTGTAATGAGGTTATTACAAATCGGTCTCATGTCTTACTGGGCAATAAATTAGGTGAAGGAGAACGGTTTATCCATCCTAACGATGATGTTAATATGTCCCAATCGTCCAATGATACTTTTCCGACAGCAATGCATATTGCAGCATACAAAAAGATAGTTGAATATACCATCCCGAGGATTGAGATACTAATTAAAACCTTGTCCCGGAAATCTTTAGCAATGGCCAAAATTGTCAAAATCGGTCGTACCCATTTAATGGATGCGACACCTTTATCTCTCGGGCAGGAATTTTCAGGGTATGTGTCACAACTGAAACATGGAATAAAAGCGTTGAAAAACACATTACCGCATCTTTCAGAGCTGGCAATGGGAGGAACTGCTGTTGGAACAGGATTGAATACCACTGAGGGTTATGACAGAGCGGTTGCAGCTACAATTGCCCGGTTGACAGAGCTTCCATTTATCTCCGCTGAAAACAAATTCGAATCTCTGGCCGCAAATGATGCCATTGTTGAAACTCATGGAGCAATAAAACTATTGGCCGTCAGCTTAATGAAAATAGCAAATGATATCAGGATGATGGCCTCGGGACCCCGTTCGGGAATTGGAGAGATAACCATACCATCAAATGAACCTGGTTCATCTATAATGCCCGGCAAAGTAAACCCGACACAGACAGAAGCCTTGACAATGGTTTGTGCGCAGATTATGGGCAACGACACAACCATTTCGGTTGCAGGCTCAAATGGACACTTCGAGCTTAATGTTTTCAAACCGGTCATGATAAGCGCTTTATTGCAATCGGCCACGCTTATAGCTGATGCCTGCAAATCATTCAATGATTATTGTGTTATTGGAATCCAACCCAATCTGGAACGAATATCAGAGAATCTCAATAATTCATTAATGCTGGTAACAGCATTGAACAATCATATTGATTATGAAAATGCGGCGAGAATTGTCAAAAAAGCATGTACCGATAATTTGACTCTGAAGGAAGCCGCATTAGAGTTAAACCTTTTAACAGAACAGCAATTTAATGAATGGGTTGTTCCGGCAGCAATGATCCGTCCGATAAAGAGAAAATTGTAAGAAATCCTGTTAGAAACGAAAACATATCGTGTGCTACTGGAGAGAAAAAATGAAAATAAGATTGATATGGAACTAGAATGGTTATTAAAGTATAATCCGGTATTATTGGCCCTTTTTGCAACACTTTTCACGTGGGTAGTTACTGCATTGGGCGCTTCACTGGTTTTTTTCTTCAAGACCCTGAACCAGAGAGTGTTAAATACAATGCTCGGATTTGCTGCCGGAGTTATGATCGCAGCTAGTTTCTGGTCGCTCTTAATGCCTGCAATAGAAATATCAGAGTCAAATGGTGACATTGCATGGCTTCCGGCATTAGTCGGTTTTCTATGCGGAGGAGCGTTCTTATTATTGATTGATAAATTGCTTCCACATTTACATATTGGACTCTCAATTGATAAAGCTGAGGGAATAAAAACATCATGGCAGCGTAGTATTTTACTTGTCCTGGCAATCACCCTTCACAACATACCGGAAGGATTAGCTGTTGGGGTTGCATTTGGGGTATTGGCAAGTAATCCGGATACAGGAGCACTTGCAGGAGCCATTGTACTTGCCTTTGGCATTGGATTACAGAATTTTCCGGAAGGTGCAGCAGTGTCGATTCCTTTAAGACGGGAAGGATTTTCCAGAATTAAGGCATTCAATATTGGACAGTTGTCAGGTATTGTTGAACCCATTGCCGGAGTACTGGGTGCTTACCTGGTTTTAGCTATAACTCCACTGCTGCCTTATGCACTTTCATTTGCTGCAGGAGCAATGATCTTTGTAGTTATTGAAGAACTTATACCTGAATCACAAACTGGAAATGAAACGGATTACTCAACAATTGGAGCTATGCTGGGATTTGCAACTATGATGTTTCTTGATGTATCACTTGGATAAACGGTACCTGATTTATTATCAATAAAATATAATCCATCATGATTAATTATACCGCCACATATACTGATCATTATCAACTTACTATGTCTCAGGTATATTTCCTGAAAGGACAGAAAGACAACCAGGCCGTATTTGACTATTTCTTTCGTAAGTTACCATTCGATAGCGGTTACGCGGTATTTGCGGGTTTGGAGGATCTTCTTAATGCGCTCGAAATTCTTACCTTCAATAAACAGGATCTGGACTTTCTAAAGGGCAAAGGATTCAATCCTGAATTTATACGATACCTTAAAAAATTCCGGTTTACGGGTAACATTTATACTTCCTGCGAAGGAGATATTGTTTTTCCAACCAGTCCCGTATTGCAGGTAGAAGCAAATATTATTGAAGCTCAAATCATCGAAACCATCCTCCTTAATATTCTTAGTTTTCAAACTCTGATTGCTACAAAAGCCAGCCGGTTGCGGCAGGCCGCCGGGGAACGTAAACTTATTGACTTTGGATTACGAAGGGCACAGGGTGCCGGAGGTTATTATGCAAGCAGGGCTGCATTCATCGGAGGATTTGATGCTACCAGTAATGTTCGGGCAGGTCGCGATTATTGTATACCGGTGTCAGGTACTATGGCGCATTCGTTTATAGAAAGTTATGATGATGAGTTGACAGCTTTTATTCATTTTGCTGAAGAACAACCAGATGAGTGTGTTTTGCTCGTGGATACCTACGACACTCTGAAAAGTGGTTTGCCAAATGCTATTACCGTAGCAATAAAAATGGAAGAGAAAGGTTACCGGCTCAGTGGTATCAGACTTGACAGCGGAGATCTCGCCTATCTTTCCAAAAGGAGTCGGAAAATGCTTGACAATGCAGGTCTGGGATATGTAAAAATTGCCGTTTCAAACCAATTGGATGAGTACATTATTAAAAGTCTTCTGGAGCAGCAGGCTCCGATTGATATATTTGGTGTGGGGACAAGTCTTGTAACCGGCCATCCCGATGCGGCTTTGGATGGAGTCTTTAAACTGTCCTTTGCAAATGGAAAACCACGAATCAAATTGTCGGAGAATGCGAGTAAAATTACACTACCCCATCGAAAACAAGTATTCAGAATGCTTGATAATGATGGCAAGTTTATTGGAGCCGATGCAATTACCCTGGCTGATGAAAAAGATGTGGATATCATGTATCACCCTTTGAATCCTCTTAAATCACTCTCTGTCAAAAAATATAATAAAGAACCCCTGTTGCAGAAAGTAATGGAAAACGGAGTACGATTATCCAAACCCCGGTCGCTTTCAGAAATCGCCCAATACAGCCGTGAGCGTCTAAAAAATCTGCCCGGGGAATACAAACGGTTTAATTATCCGCATATATACAAAGTGGGTCTTAGCGAAAGACTTAAAAATGAACGGGACTGGCTTATTGAAATACATAAAAAATAAATATATGAAAGCGCTTCTATTAGTCGATGTTCAGAATGATTTTATGCCAGGTGGTTCTTTAGAAGTACCACATGGCAACTTGATCGTAACTCTGATTAATCGGCTGCAGAAATACTTTGATCTGGTAGTAGCTACACAGGACTGGCATCCGCAAAACCATATGAGTTTTGCATCAAACCACTCAAACAAAAAACCTTTTGACGAAATAAACCTTAACGGAATAAAGCAGATACTTTGGCCCGATCACTGTGTGCAGGGTTCGAAAGGTGCTGAGTTACATCCTGATCTTAAAATCAATAAAATCGCGGCCATTTTCCGCAAGGGCATGGATCCTGAAATTGACAGTTACAGCGGATTTTACGACAACAATCATCAAATAAGCACCGGTTTGTCAGGTTACCTGAAAGAAAAAGGAATCACTGAATTATTTTTTTGCGGTTTGGCGGCCGACATCTGCGTTTATTACACAATAAAGGATTCACTAAAAGAAGGCTTTTCCGCTACACTTATTGAAGATGCATCACGCCCGTTAAGCATTGATGTTTTTAACAGAATAAAAAACGAACTTACAAATAAGGGGGTACGGATTATTAGTAGTCATGAATTCCTGATATAAAAAGACGAATATTAATCCATTAATTTTAAACACTATGCATAGCTATTTTGTTTAGTACATATAAGTAAAGTTTTTGTCATTACGGAAAAAATAGTAATTATGAAAAGAATTGCAATCTTAGGAACCGGAAGTGTGGGTCAAACTTACGCTTCAAAATTTATTACACTTGGTTACGATGTAATGGTAGGCACACGTAATGTGTCAGAAAAATTAGCAGGTACTGCAAAGGATGGCTTTGGGAATCCACCTTTTAGGGAATGGCATGCAGCAAACAAAACTGTTAAATTAGGAACATTTAAAGAGGCAGCCGGATTTGGAGAAATTATTTTAAACGCCACACAGGGAGTTAATTCAATTAACGCTTTAAAACTGGCAGATGGAAATAATCTTAATGGAAAGATTCTGATCGATATTGCCAATCCTTTGGATTTTAGTAAAGGTATGCCACCAAGCCTATTGCCTGAACTATCCAATACAAACTCATTGGGGGAAGAAATTCAAAAAACATTTCCTGGCGTCAAAGTTGTAAAAACACTTAATACGATGTGGTGTGGACTAATGGTCAATCCAGCAATGATAAATGGCGGTGATCATAATGCTTTCATAAGCGGAAACGATGCTGATGCAAAAGGAAAAGTGAAAGAGATTTTGAAATCGTTTGGTTGGTTAGATAAAAATATTCTTGACCTTGGCGATATCAGTTCGGCAAGAGGAACAGAAATGTATTTGCCTTTGTGGTTACGTTTTTTCGGAGCACTCAACAATGGAGCATTTAACATTAAAATTGTAAAATAAAGCTATGGACTTAAGCAAGAAAAAATGCAAACCTTGTGAAGGAGGCATTGTCCCTTTAAATCGGAATGAAGTTGCAGAATATAAAAAACATATTCGGGATGACTGGAAGTTTACGGAGAATAATAAAATATCAAAAGAGTATTCATTTGTAAACTATAAGCATACGATGGATTTTGTAAATAAAGTGGCTAATCTGGCGGAGGAAGAAGGTCATCATCCTGTCATCCATGTATACTACGGTAAGGTTATGATTGAACTATGGACCTTTACCATTAACGGATTGTCGGAGAATGATTTTATCCTTGCCTCTAAAATCGATAAATTATAAATGTTCCATTAATAATAACCTGAATTAAACTGTTTTGGGAATTTCCAAAGAGATTGACTGATTATGGCATGAAAACAATTCTGATTAGGATATTTCCCCGGAAATAAATTTAAACTTCACCGGGTACCTCCAAATATCTTCTCTGAATTAATAAGTAAATCGACATATTGGGCTCTTTTATAGACAAAAGGATTACTACTGAGCTTGTTTTTAGACAGTTTACCTCTGAACTCATCGATACTTTTATAGTTTTTAATATCCATATAGTCCACCAATTCTTTCTTTATGTTGTTAATTTGTGTTAAGCCATTTTTATATAATGTACTCACCACCTGTACACAGGATGACCCTGATAATATCAGTTTGATTACATCTGCACCGGTAAATATCCCATGGCTACTACATATATCAGCTTTAATATTTTCGAATAATAATCCTGCATATCTCAAAGATTTCTTATAATCTCCTTCATTACTGAGATTAAACGATTTGATATGTTTCTCACTAACAACATCAATGTCGGGTTGGAAAAAGGAATTAAATAAAACAAATGCATCCACTCCGGCCTTATCAAGTTTTTTAATAAAATTAAGAATATTCGTATAGTCAGAACTTAATTTTACACTTACCGGTATTGAAATAATTTTCTTTACCTCTTTCACTATATTGATTTGTTCGTTTTCTATATCTTTTGCATTTTTATTAAAATCCGAAGGAATCTGATAAAAATTCAGCTCAATTCCATTAACTCCGGTCTCTCCTAATAACCCGGCATATTTTATCCAGGTATCAACATTGACTGCATTAAGACTGGCTATCAGCGGAATAGATAAACTCTCCCGGGCTTTTCTGATATTCAACAGATGTTCATCAGGTCCAGCATGTTCAATATTCGGATGTATTGTAACCATTTCTGCATAGAGATCGTTGAATTCGCTAAGCCTTTCATCCAGTTGAAATCTCTCGAGTTGAATCTGTTCCTCGAATAATGATTTATAAACAATTGCACCGGCACCAAGCTCTTCTGCTTTTTTAAGCATATCCAAATCAGTTGCCATATTAGAGGCTCCCAGAATTATGGGGTTATCTATTTCAATCCCCATATACCATGTTTTAAGATCTTTCATTGGAGTAATTTTACTCAGTATATTTAATTACTTCTACCGGGCAGCTTTCTGCAGCTTCCTTTATTTTCATTTCATATTCAGAGTAATTTACACCCTCGATTACGGTTGCTTCGTCTTTCAGCTTAAAGACTTCAGGACAAATATCTTCGCATAATCCACATGAGGTGCAACCTTCCACTATCCAAACTTTTGTTATCGCCATGGTTTTTGTTTTTCGTCATTTTATTTATTGTGCCAAAAAGCCGCCATCAATTTCGAGTGTTGTTCCTGTAACAAATGAACTATCATCAGAAGCAAGAAAAATAAATCCGGTCGCAATCTCTTCGGATTTTCCTAAACGCTTCATCGGGTGCAGTCCAATGATATATTGTTGAAGATCTGAATCTTTGGTAATGCCAGCATTGGTGAGCAAAGGTGTTTCAATAAAGCCGGGACAAATTGCATTGATTCGTATTCCATCAGTGGCATACTCCAATGCAGCGGTTTGTGTAAGCCCTATAATACCATGTTTAGCCGCAACGTAATGCGAAGAATTGGCAAAACCTACTTTACCTAATATTGAAGACATGTTGACAATGACTCCTTTCTTTTGTTTTGACATTTGTGTCAGCTCGTGCTTCATGCAATTGAAAACACCGTTTAAGTTTACGCCAATCACTTTGTGCCATGCCTGCTCAGTCATATCGCCTACTTTATTTGATTCACCCCCAATTCCTGCATTGTTAAGGGCAACATCAAGCGTTCCAAATGTGCTTACCACTTTTTGAATTGCCATTTGTACCTGCGCAAATACCGATACATCGCATTCAATAAAAATGGCTTTAGAATTTTCCTTTTTAATCTCCAGTAATGCTTTATCACCATTTGCCGATTTGAAATCGGCTACGGCTACATTGGCACCTTCTTTTGCTGCTTCTATTGCACAAGCTTTTCCTATACCTGATAACCCTCCGGTTATAAATACAGTTTTATTTTCAAGTTTTTTCATTTTGATATTGTATTATTCTGGTTAATTCTCCATCTCGCATCTATACTGCGGTTTTTGCATCACAGTAAGCTGTTTTTTATTGCTTTCATGAAATATCAATTTCATTTTTCGACTTTAGATATCTTCAGATAGAAATAAAAGGGGTTACTCCTGCACCCCCGGCAATAAAAACGCCTTCGTTTTTATATGCAATTGCCCCAAAGACATCATGTAAAATCAATTCATCATTCTTTTTAAGTTGCAGAAGTTCATTTGTAACACCCTTATGCGCCGGATATGTTTTGATGGTAAACTGAAGATAATCATCGTTCGGAAGACTGGTAAATGTAAATGGTCTCTTTTCGTTCTGCCAACCCTCTTTATTTATAGAGATTTCTGTAGCTTGCCCGGGAGTGAAACTTAACTCCTGAGGTTTTTCAGTAAAAATCTGAAGTACATCGTGGGTAATGTGTCCGATTGAGATGATTTTTATAGTAATATTTTTCATAGTAACCAAATTTTGTATAAGAAAAATCGGAACAATTATTATAGATTGTAATAAAAACAATTTCAGAACCTCTTTTGTTCATGAGTTATGAGAATATAAAAAAACTAAGAGGCTTTGATGCAGTATTATATCACTCTTTTGACTAGTAATATTAAAAGCTGAAGTGGTAGAAGATTATAAAGGACTTTTGGGAAAAGACCGGACACCCATAAGGGCCGCATGGCCATGGTTAGGAGTAAGGTTTGTACCTGTTTTATAGTAACTGATAACCGGAAGATTAATTAAAAAACCAAAGATCCCGGTTCCGACAAAGTTCCAGATACCTACTGCAATTAAGAAATAAAACGTCCATTTATGAGGAAAATCAATCTTGTTTCCTTTTTCGTCTGTTTTTGAGTGCATTAACCTTGCAAAGTCCGATGCTTCAAGGGTAAGCAGAATTAGCGGAACTACCTCCAAAGCAGAAAAGGACGCTGAAATAGCCATTGAAACAGACGTTAGACCGTTCCAGTACCAATGATGGCCTGTTCCTAATATTCCGGCTCCCAGGAATAAAACAGTATCAAGGTAAATAATGCGGGTATCAGTCTGTTTTGCAACCAGTCCAAGTTTATAAAACATAATTGCCACCATAACAGTTGCAAACACTTCAAAAAAACCTTCCACCCAAAGATGAATAATTCAGAATCGCCAGGTATCAACTGTTGAATAATTGGTTGCAGAACCAAAGAAAAAGGCAGGGATATAAAAAATGGTATTGCAAAAGCTGCCAGGAGGAAGATGGTTTTTAACTCCCGCTCTTCAGATTCCCTTTTAGAAGGTATTACCGACCTCAAAAGCAGGAATGTCGGACAGGTGGCACAGCGGAATAAATTCACCACAACCGTTGACCTTGTGAGACAAGTATTGCCACTCACCAACGAGGTATATGCTGGCAGCCTCCGTAAAATGTCACCATTCAACAAGATTAAAAGTATAAATGTAAGGAATGCATTTGCAGGAGATCCTCCTGTACTCGACCACACAAAAGTCGTTCTGTGCGAATTTGAAGGTAGAACTGTTTTTAGTGCTTCATTAAATGCACAACCTAACCAGGTGATGGATATTGTCTGGGATACAAATACACAGAACCCTGATGAGCTTGCAAGCTTGCTGACATTTGTGTTATTCAACTGCACCACAATTAAGGCGATGATTTACTCTGATGCTGCTGCAAGAGCTGATGGATCAGCTTCAGTAACTGTCCCGATTGAATGGATAGGTGCAATGACAGCTTTGCATCTTGTTACCACAGATTACACTCAATTTCTGTCGAACACGCCGAAACGAGTGATCAAGTTCAAAGCCGGAGTTGATCTGGCCAGTACGGTTCAGTGAAACTAATCCGGAATTGAACAAGACCCCTGGTGAAGATCAGGGGGTTTTTATTTCCCCGAAATCCTTAAAATTCTTCCTATCTTTGGTTAATATTTTTCGTTAATATTGATATATTGTTGCCAATTTGTTGCCCAAATCGTATAATAAGCAGATAACCAGGGGCACTTCATATATTGTATCGGGAAATGAGATCATTCAGGCGGGATTTCCCGCCTTCAGGTAAAGGATCGGACTGGATTTAGCCATGAAATTAGAAATATATTTAATTTATTGAAAATAAATATGATAAACCGATTATTTAAAGTATCTTTGCCCCATTAATTTAAAATCATATTATGAGTAACGGAACAGTAAAATTCTATAATGATTCGAAAGGATTCGGATTCATTAAAGAGGCAAATTCAACCAAAGAGTATTTTGTACATTCTTCAGGATTAAAAGACAACATTCATGAGAATGACGAAGTAACCTTCGATCTTGAGCAGGGTAAAAAAGGATTAAATGCAGTAAATGTTAAACTTGCATAGTTTATCTATTATAATCATTTAAAATTTTTGGTCCCGCCAGAAGCGGGACTTTTTTTAAATTAATGAAAGGAAATTTAATGTTCGAAAGGAAACAAATTGTTTTTAAATCACCTGATCTGAATAAACTTCAGGCAGTTGTAATTGATCACAGAACAAAAATATATATTGCACTGGGTGCTGATCCTGCTGAGGCAAAAATGCGATACCTGACGCGTATTGCCAACAAGAAACCATAAACACTTCTATAAGAAAAGGCGCAGAGGTTCAACGGCTCAACGGCGTAACGGCAACATGGCTTGTGGCCCATAGCTGGCGGCAAGACAAAATTGAATTATTTACTGAAGAGATACTGTAACTTTATAAAGTACTGGTACCCTGATGTTCTGAAGTTGTAATCCCCCTCCTGGTAATTGATCAGATCCTGTGTCATTCCGGTGCAGAACATAGTAAAAGCATTGAATTTATAATTCAGGAGCGGGTAAACGCTGAACGATTTGCTGAAAGTATTGTACTGTGTTATCTCACGGAGGAAGAGTTTCCTGGTGAACTGAAAGGTAGTGATATTGCGCAGTATATGCCCTTTGTAAAATTCTGTCCCATTCTTATAATCATCAAGGCTTGTTATTGTCCATGAGAATGATGTCTTAAGTCTCGATGCAGCGTTAATATCCACCTCTGATGTAATATTAAACCCCTTTCCCATCTCCGGTGAACTGGTTCGGTAAATGAATTTGCCAGCCTGACCCTGAACTGAAAAGCTGAATCCGCTTATTGGTGTGGAGCTTAAGTTAAACGAAACCCGGTTTATCCCGCGGAACAGAATATTCCTGAACTGTTCCTGGTTTATTGCCAGATAACTGGTACTGATATGTGTCTGACCGATCAGGCTGACTGAGATTCCGGGAAGGAAATAAAACTCCTGGAAGATGCCATCATAGTTGTACAAAAGCGAAGATACAGCGATAAGACTGGCGGTTTTAATGATCTTTCTGTTAGGGTGTATAGTATAGGAATGATCCATATAGGTGGCTCTTCCGTTTACTTCAGGGAACATGCCGTTAAAGGTCTGGTAGGTAGGGGAAAAATTGTTCTGGACAAGCGTAAATGAATAGTTCCTTCCGGCTCTCATAAGGGCAAGATGCAACCCTGTCCCGAAATAACTTTCACCGTTAAATCCTGCATCATGACCTGTAGATCCGAAGGGGCGGTCAGATTTGAAGAGTATCGTATCATTCATCTCCCTGGTTTTTGAGAGAAATAGTTCTCCCTGCCAGTACCAGTTTTTCCAGAATTTAAAATTCCAGTCAAATCCGTTTACGAAATTATATGCGTTTTTGAAATTCCTTGTAAGCCCTAATAGTCCCAGAAAATTCTCATTACCAAGATCATACCTTGCCCTGGCGACTCCGGCAAATGAAGCCAGGGTAGTTTCGACTGTATTGCTCTCCTCCTCACCCGGGACAGTAATTCCCGTATTACGATCGTAGGCAGCTAGAGCAATGTACGAGATCTTTCCGGCCTTTCCGTTCACCTTTGATGCAAACAGGGGATTATTGATAGTCCTGGAGTAATACATTGGAGTCTGGAGAAGATCCATCCCCGACATAAAAAAGGGTCGTTTTTCCTGGTAATAGAGTGCAAATGTTGTATTTATACTCACCTGGTCGGCATCTGATTCTATCTGGCTGAAGTCTGGATTAATGACTGCATTGATAGAAATATTTGGACCAGGCGAATAACGGATCCCTCCTCCTGATCTCACTTTGATGGAGCTGTGATCCATGGCCGACTCTGGATCTTCGGGATCGCTTCTGATACTGGTCTGCTGTGCCATAACGTACGGCAGAAACTCGAGGGATTTGCCAGGCTTGACACCCTCCAGGCCAACAAGATAACCTCCCTGTGATAAATAAGCCGGGTCATTCCGGTCGAGCGGTGTCCAGGTTAACAAGTACCTGTTATTTCTGGGTACATTTCTCATCAGGCATATTGTCCATTTCTGGGTCTCGCTGGGTGAAAAGTCAAGTGCTTTTAGCGGAATAGCCATTTCAGCCGTCCAGCCTTTATTATTCATTGAGGCGGCCGACTGCCAGAACAGATCATAGGAGATATCTTCAGCTCCGAATCCCATCATTAAAAGGTCACCCTGTATACCATACGGGTTAACAGCAAATTCAAAACCGCGCTGATGATTATTATATGTATCGATGGTTGCAAGTACAAAATCGTCTTCGAAGATCATATCACGGTCAGCAAGGTGCGCCCTTATATTATGCGGCAGGGTGTCAAAGCAATTGAATCCGATATACAGGTTATCCTGGTCGTAAAGAGCCATGGCGATTGTCTTCACTTTTGCAGGTGTATTTTCTCCCGGTGAGGCTTCATAATTTAGTTCCACCGGCATTGCACGAAGCCAAAGCGGATCGTCCAGTTTTCCTGAGAGATTCAATGCCCGGTCAATCCTGACAACCGTAAGTTCAGGTTTTATTGTATCCGGTTTGGCTGTCATCCCATACAGATGCGAAGATGTAACTATCAGTAAGAGTAACGCAAGGATAATATTCTTCATAAAAAGAATTACGGTTGATACTAATTCAAAAATCCGGCAATTAAAGCCTCTCCTTATTCATTTACAGTATGATAAAGATTTAAAAGTTCGAATTAAATATCAACAATGAGTTGACAGATTGCAGATATGGATTGACGGATGGAACGTCTATAATAAACAATCTTTTACTAAATGGATGAAATGGAATCTTTTTTAGAGTTTAATAAATTCCACCCTCCTGTTCTTTGCTTTATTTACTGCGGAATTGTTATCTGCCAGAGGTTCCGATTCCCCTTTGCCATCTGTTTCAAGCCTTGCAGCATCGACACCAAATTTATTTGTCAGTTCATTTTTTACTGAAGCAGCTCTGCGTTTTGAAAGATCAAGATTTGAAACCTCATCGCCATCTGAATCGGTGTGGCCTGAAATCTTAATCCTGATATCGGGATTTTCCTTTAGAATATCCGATATTTCTTTTAGAGTAGAATATGACTCAGGTTTTAATTTATCGGAATTAACATCGAACAGAATGCCATAAGAAATGATTTTGCCGTCTTTCAGAAGTCTGTTTCTCATATCGGGCAGACCGGCAGCAATTCTGAAATTGCTGATGAGTGGTATTACTTCATCACGTAAGTCGAATCGGAAAATATTAGGTTTAGAACCAGTGGGTATTGCCCGGGGAACATCAAGGACTTTGTTTTCATTTGCATAAAACCTGACCCGTTGTTTCTGAATCCATATTGCAATATGATATTTTTCATTTGATCTGAAAGGATAAGCAACAGTTCCGCTATTCCTGGATTCTGTTTGCAGGGACCAGTTTTTCCACCCGCAATTATCGTAGTCGAAATAAATCTGAAATCCTGCCTCTGCAGGTTCTCCCCCGCCTCCTGGCTCAGTCAGGCTGCCTGTTAACAAGTAAGAACTAAGGCCAAACATTGTTTCACTGCCAGCATTGTTCATCGGTACAAAATCAAACTCGATAGTGAAGTTATCTGTGAAGTTCTCTTTTACTTCAGGTATGTAATATCCCATTTTGGTCATATTGAACCATTTACCCGGGAACTTCGCTGAAGTCACAATTTCACCGCTCCCGTTAGTTAACCATTGGGCCGGAAAATCGCCAACACTTTCAGAGCTGAAGTCATCAAAGAAGATGACAATATCGCCCGGGATGAAATCGTATTTAGAAGTGATGTAGTTGCTTTCCTGTGCATAAGTCATATTACCAAAATTGCAAATTCCGGTTAACAACAGCAAAGAGAGAAGTTTCAGTTTCATAGTGACGTATTATTAATATTATCTGATTGCAAAGATACCTTTTAATTCCTCGCTTTCTCTATAACCATACCGGACTGCCTTAACGCGGATATGATAATTTCCTGGTTTAAGATGGTGGGGTCCGTTATAAAGAAGCCAGTGAGGATTGTTCTTTTCTTCGAATGTGTAAACGATCGATGCTCCGTGAGTCGGGCAATAGAAGCCAAGTTTCATTGGAGATGAGTAAGATCCTCCTTCCCGGTAGTTTTTGGAAGCAGGTTCTTCAGGTGAATTGATAATGAAATAGGGTACATCTGTAACAGGCTGTTTCCCTCCCGGCCACATTTGCTCAATCATCTCAGGTTCATTCATATGACCCATATCGCCTGTTTCATGGGTCCACTGCTTATGACGATTCCTCATATCTTCCAGAACAGGTTTCAGTTCAGGATCGTAAATGAGATTATTGACCTGGAACGGATCAGCTTTTACATTATAAAGTTCTTCCGGAGGCCTTGAATAAGACATCCAGCTTTTCTGGGCACCTGTCAGCTTATCTTCAGCATCGAGTCTGAGCATTTCTCTGTAGATTGGCATTTTACTGAGATAAGGGACCCATATAGGGAAAGGTTCATTGGGATAATAATTGCATATATAAAGGAAATCATTTGTACGAACAGAACGGATCATATCGTACGATTCATCAACCCTGTCCCGGGCTGCAAAAACAGCATCACGGGGACTTCCGGCCTGGTTCCCAGCAAACGGGATTCCCTGCATATGAGCCGGAACCGGTACTCCTGCAAGTGAAAGTACAGAAGGTCCCATGTCGATTGAGCTGATCATCCTGTCTTCTCTTGTTCCTGCCATAATCTTTCCCGGCCATTTTACCAGGAACGGTGTCCTTATGCCACCTTCGTACATATCACGTTTGTATCCCCGGAGTTCCCCGTTGGAATTAAAATAATCGGGATCTGCACCGGCTTCGAGGTGAGGGCCGTTATCGGAAGCAAATATTACAATAGTGTTATTCTCAAGTCCCAGTTGTGTAAGCTCTGAGAGAATTTCTCCGACATAATCGTCAAGTTCGGTAATCATGGCAGCGAAAGCTGCATGGGCTTCGGGCTGTGAACCATAGGGGCCAAGGCGGAAGGATGGTCCGTCATCAACTCCTGCAAAGGATTTCTCAGGCACAAATTTGCCGCGGAACATATCCATGTACTTTTCTTTTGCAAATAATTCAGCATGGGGAATTGTTGTCGGATAGAAAAGGAAGAATGGCTTATTCCTGTTAGATTTAATGAAATCAATAGCAGCTTTTTGGATCGTATCTGCGCTGTAAACGCTTCTTTTACTACTGTCATTTTCAGGGAGCAGGATTTTTTCATGATTATGCCAGAGATAATACGGATAGTAATTATGTGCGAGGCTCTGGCAGTTATATCCGAAGAATTCATCGATGCCCTGAGCATTAGGATCTCCCCCGGTATCGATGTATCCAAGTCCCCATTTACCGAATGCGCCAGTCACATAACCTTTCGTCTTAAGCATTTCCGGAAGTGTAAGCGATTCTGCAGGCAATGGCCATTGTCCTTCAGGCTCCCAGCCCTTGTTCCCTCTGATCGGAGTATGACCTGTATGGAGGCCGGTCATAAGGCTCGAGCGGGAAGGCGCACTGACAGTACATCCGGTGTAGTGCTGTGTGAATAGCATACCCTGATGCGCCAGATTGTCGATGTTAGGGGTTGGGAACTTTTTCTGCCCGTAGCAGCTCAGGTCTCCGTAGCCCATGTCATCAGCGAGAATGAATACGATATTGGGCAACGGTTTTTCCTTATTGGCATTTGAACAGCCGGAGACAGCAAGTGAGGCAAAAAGAAGTAAAGATGTTGCAGGTTTCATGTTTAAGGTTTAAGGTTAGGGTTAGGGTAGCCTGCGGATATTTATGGTAAAGGCTTCAGCGGGATTTCTGATAAGGAGCTGGTCTATATCGGAATCGGTGAATCCTCTGTTTTTGAGAGCGGGGATCAGATACTCTAAGATATCAGTATAACCGTTTATTGTTCCTCCTCCGGGTTTTGCAGGATCGTACCAGCCTGAGTCGTGTGAAAGAAGAATTTTATTGATTAATCCCTGGTTCTTCAGTTCAGTTATCCTGTCTGCATACCAGTCTATACTGAATCTGTCGCCGGGCTTCAGGTTAGGACGGTTGCGGACATTATCGAGAGAGATCCAGGTGCCTTCTTTTGCACCCAGGATATTGCTTTCAATGGTACCTCTCTGGGCATGAACCCAGATGAATGCTGAAGGATGCACTCCGTTTTTCCGAAGTATAGCGATCTGGGCAAAGGCAGGTTTCTCAGGTCCTGTGTGTGAGGCAATTGTAAGCCCGGTTTTAAGGTGTGTTAACGCTGCTGCTGTGATTAACTTTTCATCAGCCGGCGATAATGAATCGGCACTATTAACTGCAATCTTGATAAATCCAGGTCTGATCCCTGTGCCTTCAATACCGTTGAGAAATTCGCCGGTCCATTTTTCTGCCAGAGCTTCTGCATCCGTCGTATAGAAAGTTTGAGGCAGGTACTTATTACTGAAACCGTAATAACCTGTATTTGTAATAAAAGTTATGCCGGTTATTTCAGAGAGTTCTTTAAGAAGAAGCGGATCGCGACCAAGAAATTCCGGGGTGCATTCATAGATTGTTTTCACACCTGCCTCTTTGGCTTTCATGACAACAGGTATGACTTTTGCAATAACCGAATCCCTGTCCCACCGGAAGTAACCGGTGCTGTCGGCTCCGATAAAATCGACAAGGATATGTTCATGTGCCAGAGAAGTGGTCAGTGTTTTTGGTTCCACCGGACCGTTGATTGTCATTATAACATATCGGGATTCAGGCTTGCAGGTAATTATTATAATACCGAAAACAAGGAAAAGAATAAGCCACAGGATAATATTCCATGCATAGTCGTTATTGTGATTCTCATTTCCCATTCAAGGCAGTTATTAGTCTGCCTTAAATTTAAGATAAATTTGCAAATAAAAACAACCTGACGCCTGACGCCTGACGCCTTGTTTATTTATAGGAGTCTACATGAACGCTTTTCACAGCTCTCCCGGAAGGATCTATCATATTTTTAAATGATGCATCCCATTCAATAGCTTCAGGGGTGCTGCAAGCCACCGAAGGAACTGAAGGCACACATGATGCTGCTGAGTCGGAAGGAAAATGTTCAGTAAAAATTGACCTGTAGAAGTATTCTTCTTTCGACAATGGCGGATTTATCGGGAAACGGTATATTGTATTGGCAATCTGTTCATCTGAGACTTCTTTTGCAGTAAGTGCTTTCAGGGAATCGATCCAGTTGTAGCCGACGCCATCGGAGAATTGTTCTTTTTGACGCCATGCAACGCTGGCCGGCAGATACTCCTCGAATGATTTACGCAGAACCCATTTTTCCATACGCTCCTTATTGATCATTTTGTCTTTAGGGTTGAGCCGCATTGCTACATCGATAAATTCTTTATCGAGGAATGGAACACGTCCCTCAACACCCCAGGCTGCTAACGATTTGTTTGCCCTGAGACAATCATAAAGGTGAAGCTTGTTGAGCTTCCGGACCGTCTCTTCATGAAAAGCACGTGGATCAGGAGCTTTATGGAAGTAAAGATATCCGCCGAAAATTTCATCGGCACCTTCGCCTGACAGAACCATCTTCACTCCCATTGATTTGATGACCCTTGCTAGCAGGTACATTGGAGTAGAAGCCCTGATAGTTGTAACATCATACGTTTCAATGTGATAAATTACGTCACGGATTGCATCAAGTCCTTCCTGAATAGTGAAATTGATCTCATGATGTATTGTTCCGATATGCTGAGCAACTTTTTTTGCCGCTGCAAGATCCGGTGAACCTTCCAGCCCGACGGCAAAAGAGTGCAGCTGCGGCCACCATGCTTCACTCTTATCCTGGGTCTCTATTCTCATAGGAGCAAATTTCTTGGCAATAGCAGAAATAATGGAAGAATCGAGTCCACCAGATAGCAGTACCCCGTAAGGTACATCGGACATAAGCTGGCGGTGGACAGATGCTTCAAGAGCCATTTTAAGATCAGGTAAAGATGTCATATTATTTTCAACCGATTCATACTGCATCCAGTCTCGCTGGTACCATTTTTTCATTACACCTTCTTTTGAGAAAAGGTAATGACCCGGAAGAAATTCCTGTATATTGTTACAGACACCTTCAAGCGCCTTCAGTTCAGATGCCACATAAAAGTTACCGGATTTATCCCACCCAATATATAAAGGTATAATACCGATATGATCCCGGGCGATAAGATAACAATCTTTCTCTTTGTCGTATAAAGCAAAGGCAAATATTCCGTTCATTTCTTCAAGAAAGGCCGGACCTTTTTCCCTGTAAAGAGGAAGAATGACTTCACAGTCGGAATGAGTGAGAAACTCATATGAATCCTTATAGCGGTTTCTGATCTCCTGGTGGTTGTATATTTCACCGTTGACTGCAAGTATCAGGTTGCCGTCGCTGCTGTAGAGAGGCTGTTTTCCTGACTTTGGATCGACTATCGACAACCTTTCATGTGCGAGGATCGCTTTTTCGCAATAAAATATTCCTGACCAGTCCGGTCCGCGATGCCTGAGTTTCTTCGACATCTTCAGGACACTGGTCCTCAGTTCCATATGGTTGACCTTAAGATCAAAAACCCCTACTATTCCGCACATAATATATATGTATAAATAAAAATTATAAACAGTATCCGGGTCCGTAAAAATATTAAATATTTCATTTCTGATAGATATAGATATTTATTAAAAACAATATTTAAATACAAATAATTAAGCAAATGTATTAAATATATTAATAAATACAATATATTATTAAGTATATGTAAAAAATATTAAAATAATAGAAATCATATTTCCAGTAATTCTGCATGAATCTGAAACGAATAAAATGTATATCAGAATCTAAGTGTGCAGTTTACTGAAAGCTGATGGCTGTCACATAAAAGCTTCGGATAAATAATCTTCCGGCAGGAGATCATATTCTTTCCACTCGCGTAGGGGAAGCGGAAGATCCTTAATCAGCCCTGTATAGATATCAAATATCCATCCATGGAACCATAGCTTCTTTTTGTTTCTGAAGGCTCTTTGTATAATTGGTGTACGCAGAAGGTTCTTAAGCTGGGCAACAACGTTCATTTCGGAAATGCGGTCATACATTTTCCCTTTATCAGTTATTGTTTCGAGTTCTTTTTTGTGGTAATGATAGATATCGCTGATCTGGCTGACCCAGTTCTCGACAATGTCCTCTTCATTCAATCCCTCTACTGCAGCTTTTACACCTCCGCATTTGTAATGTCCCAGGATGATCATATGCTCAATATTAAGAATTTCAACAGCATATTCGATAATCGAAAGAAGGTTGATATCAGTCAGGTTAACCTGGTTTGCAATATTTCTGTGAACAAAAAGATCCCCGGGTTCAGATTCGAGGATGGAGGTAAGAGGTACCCTGCTGTCGGAGCATCCGATAAAAAGAAATTTCGGTCTCTGAGGCTTTGCCAGTTCATCAAAATAAGCAGGGTCAGTCTTAAGTTTTTCAGCTGCCCACAGCTTATTATTATTTAAAAGTTCGAAATAATCACGATGATGGATCATATGCTTATTGTTTATTGTTTAACATTGATTCAGGCCCAGGTTCATGCGCGGTTTTTCTGACGGATTTAATGAGCCAAGAATTACCAGAGCTGCACCAAGTGCAGAAGCATTTAATATCTCTGAGGCATATACATTTTTTTTTGAATAGGAATCAGAGATAACTTTCAGGAAAAGAGGATTTCTGGCAAAAGTACCTGTGATATAGATATTCTCAAATTCATTATCAGACGAAATGACCAGTTTTATAGCTTCACCCGTAAGTTCAGAAAGTTCAACCATTAACTGATGATAGCCCTCCTCAAAAGATTTAAAAATAAAAAAGTCATTCTTCTCTTTTATCTCCCTTGAATAAGGCAGATTCTCAAAGAAGAACCTTTCCTCCCTGCATTTTGTCCTGCAGATATCAAGAAGTCTGTCATCAGGTTTTACATTTTTATAATAGTCATCCAGTGTCCTGAAATGTTCATTCAGCTTGTTTACAGCAACTTCATGAAGATATCCGAGAAAGAGTCTTGAAGATTTTACAGGCTGTTTTGTAATGCTCATATAGCAAAGACAGTCATGGTCGAGCTGTTCGGCTGTAAGCTTTTCAGTATTAAAAGGATTCATATTTATACACCATCTGCCTGTGGATATGAGTAGAAATCTTCCTTCGCTCGCTTCAAAGTAAGGTGCAAGCGCGGATGAACTGTCATGAATACCGATCCCTACTTTTATCTTCTTCCCTTCAATCTCAACTTCATGAAGTGTGCCTACATCTATTGGTTCCGGCAACCTTAGTCCCTCATCCTTTGTCCATTGATGATATTTCATATCGTCGAAGTCCCACATTGCAGTATGACAACCGATCGAAGTATGTTCAGTGCAAATTTTCCCTGTAAGCAGATATGACAGGTATTGAGGGAGATGGAGAATATAATTGACTTTACTGAAGATTTCAGGCTTTTTATATTTCAGCCAAACGGCCTGCAATCCTGAATTCAGCATACCCAGGGCCGGAGAAGAGGTCCTTCTGCAGAATTCATCCTGTCCACCATAGAGCCTGTATATCTTCTCGGGAATTTTATCATCTATCGGTTTCAAAGAGTTATATACAGGCGTGAGCCGTCTTCCATTATTATCAAGGTAAGCAAGAGTTGCGCCGTATGTTACAAAGTTAACTGCAACGAGATCATATTTATCTGAGTGGCATAGTTCTTTTACCGAATTCAAAATCCATTTTTCGATCTTTTCAATGTCCTCACACTCAAAACCATCATCATCAGTGATCTTCGGAAACCGCTCTCCAATTTCAGAAATTGTATTCAAACCAAAATTAATGAGCAGTAGCTTTTTGTCAGGTTTACCTACATCAAATATTGCAATTACTTTTTCTTTCATCTTTCTTTTACGGTTACGCAATTTATAAACTTTCATAAAGCAATTTGCCATTTTATTCTTTTTTTTATTCGTACATTTTTTATAACCTTAGTGGATTAATAAATAACTGAATTATCGTGATTTATCTTAAATTATCCTTTTTGTATTCTTTAACATCTGTGGACATTTCTGACCGGGAACTGTCATTTAAAGAGTTGACAGAGGCGCATAAAAAGAATCCAACAGGGATTGATTCTCTGCAGTCCAGGTGAAAAAAACTCAGAAAATAAAACCAGAATTTTTTATATATCTGGCCTTTACCCTTCTGTTATTGGCAACGGCCAGATTTCCGTTTTTCTGGGATACGATTCAGCTTGCTTCCAAACATGCGGGTTTCTTTTATGATAACGATTTCCGGAGCATCATACTTCCAAATGAGATCGATAGCGGACATATACCCACACTGGGAATATATATTGCTGCTATCTGGAAAATATTTGGAAGGTCATTGTTTGTCAGCCACATTGCAATGCTTCCTTTTGTTCTGGGGATTGTCTGGCAGGCGATCAGACTTATAAAGAAGTATATTCCGGAGAAGTGGCACCTGGCAGCTTTGATAATTTTGCTGCTGGATCCGACGTTACTTGCACAATGCACCCTGGTCTCTCCGGATGTTCTGCTTGTATTCTTCTTCATGATGGCCCTGAATCATATTTCAGAAAAAAACAGGGTATCTTATGCTATTGCGCTGGCAGGATTAACACTTTCAAGTATGAGGGGCATGATGTGCGTAGCTGGATTATTTTGTGCTGAAATCATTATCAGACTATACAATGAAAGGGGATTATTAAATATCAGGAATACTCTTATGACTTTTTCCAGGATCTTAATACCTTATCTTCCTGCTTTGCTGATTGCCGGTCTGTTCCTTGGCTGGCATTTTTATAAAACCGGATGGATTGGTTATCACAGAGACATGCCCTGGTATACCCTTTTTGAATCTGTCGATTTTAAGGGTGCTGTACGTAATATATTCATACTCGGATGGAGGCTGATTGACTTCGGTCGATTTTTTGTGTGGATTACTGCATTAACATGTCTCCGGCATTTTTTCAGGAACAGGCCATCTATGCCCACCTCCTCAGTTCCCTTGTCCATTATTCTTGTAACTGTATTCTTAGCTCTGGGACATGCAGTTATTTTGCACAGGAATCTTTCAGGACACCGGTACCTTCTCCCTGTTTACATCGTATTCACAATTCTGGTCATCCAATACCTATATAATATCACTGGTGAGAACTTCCCCCGTAAATTTTTTACATGGCTGCTGATAATTGGTTTGCTGACAGGAAATTTCTGGGTTTATCCTGACAGAATTGCCAAAGGGTGGGATTCCACCCTCGCATACCTTCCTTTCTTCCCGCTAAGGGAAAAAATGATGACTTTCATGGAAAATGAAGGAATAAAGCTGGAAGATACAGGTTCTTCTTTTCCAAATACCGGAGTTATTGACCGCATGGATCTGAGTGGAAATATGAGGTCATTTGCCGAGATAGATCTGCTTAACAACAATTACATATTCTATTCCAATGTCTTTAACAATTTCTCAAATGAAGAGTTAGATATATTGCGGTATCAATGGATAAAAATAAAAGAGTTCAGGTTAATCCAGGTAAAAGTTACCCTGTATAAAAATCCGCGAGGGTCGTTCAGATAAACACAACAGGCGGAGTAACATTGTATTTAATTCATATTAAATAATGAATGCTGAAGAACTTAGAGAGAGGATCCCTTCCGGGCAATTAAAATTCTCAACATCGAGAAGCAGCGGACCCGGCGGCCAGAATGTAAATAAAGTCAATACAAAAGTTGAAGCACGTCTAAATCTGGGAGAATCATTTTTCCTGACACAAAAAGAAAGAGAAAGAATTCTTTTTATTCTTCGAAACAAAATCAATTCTGAAGGTGAACTGATTGTAGTATCTCAATCGGAAAGAACCCAGTTTATGAACAGGAAGAAAGCTGAAGAAAAGTTGATTAAGATGCTTGCCGCTGCACTTACAGAAAAGACTGCAAGAAAACCCTCCTCCCCCACCAGGGCCTCAAAAACAGAGCGACTAGAGAAGAAAAAAATAAGAGGAAATATTAAGAAACTCAGGAGAAATTCCGAGGGATTTGATGAGGAATGAAACAAAAGGTTTAAGGTTTCAAGTTCAATGTTTCAGGTTTCCTTAAACCTTGAACTTTAAACTTCTTTTAGCTTCCACTTACCTCTTCTGAAAACAATATACGCTGTAATGGTCATTATTGACTCAGCAATTACTATAGCCCAAAATACCCCATTTTCTTTCATTCCGAATTTTATAGCAAGGATCCATGCAAGAGGTATTTCAATCATCCAGAAAGCAACGAAATTGATTTTTAAGGGTGTGGAAGTATCTCCTGCTCCATTGAATGAATTGACAATTACCATACCGAATCCATATGCGATAAAGCCTATACTGACAATTCTCAGACATTCTATACCGGCATTGAGAACAACAGAATCAAGAATAAAAAATTCTATAAAAGGAGCTGGGAACAAGATCAGAATTAGTCCAACTATTCCGAGAAATATCATATTTACCCATCCGGTTATCATTACTGCACGTTCAGCTCTTTCAGGTTTTTTTGCACCAAGGTTCTGTCCGACGAGTGTCGATGCCGCATTGCTGATTCCCCAGGATGGTAATAATACAAAGCTGACGATTCTTATTGCAATCGTATATCCTGCAACTACTTCACTTCCAAAGACAGAAATAATTCTTACCAGAGCTATCCAGCTTATGGTTCCGATAAGGTTTTGCCCGATGCTTCCAAGTGATATTTTGATCAGTCTGGCTATAATCGTGAAATTAACACCGAGATGTTTCAATGAAAGACGGATCCGTTTTTTCCCGTTGAATAGAAGGTATAACTGGTAGAGTACTGCAATTCCTCTTCCGGTAGTTGTTGCGACAGCAGCGCCGGAGACACCCATTTCAGGAAAGGGACCCAGCCCGAAAATGAGACATGGATCCAGTATAATATTTATAATATTTCCGATCCAGAGTACCCTCATTGCAATTGCTGCATCACCTGCGCTGCGGAATATTGCATTAATAATAAAAAGCATCATAATTACAACATTCCCTCCAAGCATGATCCTGGTGTAACCTGACATTTTGAAAACTATTTCAGGAGAAGCACCCATAAGATCAAGCAATTTGCCTGAATATAATACCCCGGGAATTGCAATCAAGAGAGATGCCAGAAATCCTGTGAGGATAGCCTGAAAGGCAGTTTCCGATGCTTTGTCAGGTTTCTTTTCACCTACTCTTCTGGAAACCATGGAGGTAGTTGCAGTGGCAAGACCCAGTGAAATTGCATAAACTATTGTTATCATCGATTCGGTCAGCCCTACAGTGGCTACAGCAGTTGCACCAAGCTTAGAAACGAAATAGATATCGACGATAACGAATATTGATTCCATGATCATTTCAAGCACTGCAGGTATAGAAAGCAGAAGTATTGCCCGGCTCAATTTTCCTTCGGTAAAATCCTGCTCTGTTCCGGAAATGGCTTCCCTCACATCACTGAAAAATGTTCTGAGGTTATTACTAAACATATTTTCTTCTGGTCTCTTCATGGAACAAAGAAAGTAACTAGTGTCAAGTCAGATTTATTATGTCGCAAATCTTAAGTTGGCAATGATAGTCAAGATAAATCCTCTTTTGCAAACTATATAGCTGCTGCCAACTGCTTTTTGCTAACTGCCAACTTTTAATATTCCTTCAAAATTGAGTTGACACGACACTACCAACCTAAATTAATTAATCAGGAAACACAAAATTATTTCATTTTTTTTTATGGCAAAAAAACCTGAGAGATTGTTATGGCATCATTATTGATTAAACAATAAATTAAATTTTATAAAAAAAAAATCGAATCAGATTTAAAAATGAGTAAAGAATCAGTCGGAAGTCCGACTCCAATACATTACATACTGATCAGTTACTAAAATGGAAGAAATAAAAATGAGTCAAAAATATTTCGCTCATAATAATACCAGTTCCCCCCTTAAAAAGGGAACTACCCTTTATACACATTTTTGTATTTAACTGAAATATAAGTCTTTAAAGCTAAAAGAACCAGAATATATTTTCATTCTATTAGAGAATTAATCTTTA
>JALONT010000028.1 GCA_025454795.1 Bacteroidales bacterium
CACACACAAACACACCTGCTTAAGATGGATCAAGAGCAGCAGGAATTATACGATATTATTCAAAAGAACTATCAGGGTGTTGCAACGCTGAAGACAGGAAAATACCCTGTTATTCCGAGTCCGCCAGCCGGCGGACGAGGAATCTCCTGATTCAGGAGGGGAAATGGAATAGAGGAAAATTGCATGAGAAGACACGGTTAATTCAGAGAGGAATCTCCTGAATCATGCAGGAAAATGGCAAAGCGAAGGATTGCATGAGAAGTTTTTGAATTGAAAAACAGAGTACAATAGAAGACTTATTTACAAATCCTTTCTCAATTTAAGCTGCATACCTATATATATCATCCTGCCAAAATCAGGATAACCTACAACCGTTGAATATTTTATATTGGTCAGGTTACGAACTTTGAAATAAAATCTTACCGGCACGCTGCCTTTTAATGTGTAACCACCGTTACAATCAATTGCAAGATAATCTCCCAATGGTTGAGGTCCTGCTGCTTTAGGGGCAAACCGTATACTCTCAAAAGGTGATACATACTTTCCGAATATATTTAAATCGATGTTCCAATTTTTAAGACTAATCCCTCCGCTTGTGATCGTGGATGGATGATCCATATTTCGAACCATCGATCCTGCCTCCTTCTTTTCCGATTTCATAACTGAAAAGTTAAAGAATGACTCCATGATGTTCCATAATCTGGGGGATGCTACTTCTAATTCAAGGCCTATCTGATTCTGATCACGGTTGATATATAACTCTCTGATTATACTTCCAGAAATGTCAACAGTATCGACAGTACCACTTAATGTTATGGCATCCTGCTGAAATACTCCAAAAGCTGTGATAGTCATTCTTCCGGAATTACCCATTTGTTTCACTGCACCAAGGTCTATTTTCAGCCTGGTCTCATTATCTGGTACCTTAAGATCAATGTCGAGAGAACCCTGCCTCGGTTTTACCTGACCTATTGCCGAATTAAAGTTTATTGAAAGTCTATTGTATGTATGGTACGAAGCCCCAAAGCTTCCCTGTACGATTGACGGTTCCCATATATCACTTAGTGGAGTTACACTTCTAAACGCAGCTCCTTCCCCATCTATATTAAATGCTGCATAATCATTCAGGTAAGTTTTTGTCCACCGTAATCCGGCATCAAGAGTTACCGGTCCAAACCGCTGCTCATCAACGATCACTCCAGACAGAGTTTCAGTATCGCATCTTTTATTAATATAGAACCTTTTTCCGTTCGGGGCAATCCAGTGATCGTATAAACCACCTACTCTCAGAGTATTAGAACTACCGATTGAGATTGACTGCATAAAATTAAACCCCCATTCAATGTCCTTTTCATTAGTCTTCGTACCAGCAACTTCATCATTGTACTGAGGATTACGGTATGAATAGAACAACTGCATCTCCGATGAAAGGTTTTTGCGCGGTCTGTAAACCGCTTTTACATTTGAAAGAATTGACCTGTAGGGATTAAAGTTCTGAATCATGTTTATATATCTCGTATCAGCCGGAGGTTCAGCAATTCTCAGTTCTCTTTTTCCGTCAAGATAATATAAATGAGTCATTAAGCTTAACTTATCAGATGCCTGCCAGTTAAGCCTCGTGTAAAAGGTTCCCATAGCCTCCCCGGAATGCTTGCCTGAAGGCCCTTCAGTCCGGTCATATCCTATGCCTGTAGCATATGCAAAACGACCTATCTTATTACCATGTGAGAGATGGGTGTGAAGGCTGTTGAATGATCCATATTCAGCTTCAAAATCAGTTTCCAGCCTGTCAAATTCACGGGTTTTGATGTTGACCAGGCCACCTATTGCTGAAAGACCTGTCAGAAGAGCAGCGCTTGATCTTACAATTTCGATCTTTTCAATATCTGATGCTGAAAAGAAATAGGGAAGCTCCTCAAATTCCTGCTGCCATACCCCGTTTAATGCATAATCGGGATATGGATATTTTTGACCACGTACAGAAAAGAATTGTTTCACCTGTCTTCCCCGCGTCTCAGTCAGACCTCCCGGCACAAAAGTCATTGCATCAATAACATTAACAGCGCCCTGCTTCTGAATATTACTGCGGGTAACTGTACTGATAACAGGTTGAAGTGAAAATGGTTCTGTATATGGCTCTCTTAAAAGACTCCGGGACTCCTTTGGTGCTGTAATATTAACTGCATCAATCTGGTACGTTTGAGGCTGCATGTAAAAGTTAACCTCGGAACTGGTGTTATCTGCCACAGATATTTTTATTCGTTCAGTTCTGTATCCTGTCATGGATGCCTGAACTGTATAGCTCCCGGACTGAATACCGTCTATACTGTAATTTCCCTCTTTATCTGTCACAGCACCCTTTGTAGTCCCTGCAATTATAATATTTACATTTTCAAGAGGAGTGAGTTTGCCGGCATCTTTGACATGTCCATAGATCTTAATCACAGGCTGGGCACTAAGCATTCCGGTACTAAAAATAAAGAAGAAGAAAAGAGCAACGTTTGTTTTATATTTTATCATTAATGTTCGATTAATTAAAAAATAAATTGAAAACTCATTTTAAAAGCAATTCAAAATTCCACGTACTCACCCCCTTCCGTGGGGGTGTAGAAAAAGTAAATATACGGATTATTAAATTTTTTTTCGTTTTGCTATTAGAACTGCTGCCTTTTTCATGATTGCAAAAGTTAAAAAGAGGATGGCTAGTTGGCCATCTTCTTTATGTTATGTGCAATACTTATAATTCCCCATTCTGTATTTACATTCTTTAATCCCCGAGTATAAAATCGTCTAAATTGATTGTTGTGTTTTATCTGTCCAAACACACTTTCGACATCAACTCCTCTTTGTGAGCGCAATTTTTTACCAATTTCTGATTCCAGATTTTGTCGGGCAGTCTTTTTGTACTCTATAAGCTTCGGACTCACCTCTATTGTTCTCTCTTTTGACCCCTTACAGCACTTTTCTTTGTACTGACATCCCTCACAACATTTTGACCTATAGACCATTCTATTTGACTTGTATCCGTTATCTGTTTTTGTCCTTTTAATATATGCAAAATCTAATACCTGACCCGAAGGACATTCATACTGATCATTTTCAGGATTATAAATGAAGCGATCAGATATAAAATTCCTGCTCTTGTATTCTTTCGTCTTTTCATAATCAAAGTTGTTATATTTCAGATAGTTCCCAATATTGTTACGGGATACATAATCATAGTTTTCTTCACTCCCGTATCCCGCATCTGTTGTAATATTCTTTGGTGGTACCCTTAACTGAGTTTTTACTCTTTCCATGAATGGTATAAATACAGATGTATCTGCTGCTTTCTGATAGATCCCGTAACCTAATATGTACTGGTTCTCTGTTGCGATCTGAACGTTGTATCCAGGTTTTAGTTGGCTCATCCCATGATGGTCCTCTTTCATTTTAAAGAATGTTGCATCTTTGTCTGTCTTCGAACAACTATTGCGACCACCCAACATATCTTTCTGTTTCTGATACTTCTTTAGCTTCGTAACTTCTTTTTTGAGTTTAGTGACATTGGTAGATGCTTCCTTTGACTTAGCCCATTTCGATATTTTCTGATTTATCTCTGCAACTACTTTATCTATTTCCTCCGAGGTTACTTTGCCTTCATACTCTTCAAGGTCATGTGAGCCATACTCCGTATCTTCTGCTTTTTGAAGTTCGTCGATATGCGATAATAACTTCTTTACTCTTTCCTTTACCATAGATTCATGCCTTTCTGTATTTTTCTTCCATATATAGCTGTATCTGTTTGCATTAGCTTCTATTTTGGTCCCGTCTATAAAAAGATTTTCTGCCTTTATATATCCTCCTTTTATCAGAACCTCGATCACTGAGCTAAAAACATCATCAACAGATTCTTTAAGTCGTTTTGATCTGAAATTATTGATTGTGGTAAAGTCGGGTTTGCTCATCCCGCTTATCCACATAAAATAAATGTTCTCCTTCAGTGCCTTTGCTATCCTTCTGGAAGTATAGGTCTTTTCTATATATCCATATGTAAGTACTTTAAGTAACATTCTTGGTGAATAGCTACTTGTACCACCTCCCTTATATGTCTCAAATAGTGGAGACAACTTCAGTTCGTTAATAACTTTATCAACTGTTCTAACTAAATGATTATCTGGAATAAAACTCCCAAGATCCGGAGGTAACAGCATCAGCTGATTGCTTTGATCCTTCTTGAATACTACTTTACCCATTGCTTAATTGTTATATCTCTAATTTATAACAGATTAGAGAATAAACAAAGGGATGAAACTTCAATATCATCCCCATTTTAAATTAATTATTAACAATGTATCTTTGACTTTTTCTACACCCCCATACCTGAGCTTAGCGAAGGAGGGGGTGAGTATATGTGAAAAACATATGAATCGTCAAATTATCTAAAGTAAGTAAATGATATCATTTTCGTCTTTTTTTGAAAAGAAGCTTTTATAAATTGTTGTAAAATAGTAAGTTATTTTGAATTTTAACATCTTAGTCAGACACTATTTATATTTTATCATAATAAATTATTGTATAAAGGTCTGATAAATTATAACCGTCATAATTAATGAAATGGTGTCAACTATCCTAAATATTTAACAAATTTTAAGATGTAAAAAGATTAAATTTGGCCCGTTCAGATTTACTGGAAAGAATTTAAACATAATTTGAGTATCGGTTATCAATAATAATCTCAAAACAATTGATCATGAGATTCCTCGCTAACGCTCGGAATGACAGGTTTTTATGTGGCATAGGGGAAGCAGTGGCGATTCGCTCTGCGAATCGCCACTGCTTCCCCATTACACTACACCAACTGATGTTGTCATTCCGAACGAATCCCGCAAAGCGGGAGAAGTGAGGAATCTCCAATAAAAAGAAACTGTATCCTGGCACAAAAAGAAATATATAATATATGCATGATTCCCAATACTCATAATACCTAACAATATGATCAGAAAAATAATTTCAGCGTTTCTGTTACTATCTATCGTACAGGCAGCTTTATCTCAGAAATATGACTGGCCGATGTGGAGGTACGATCATAATCGCTCTGCTTCAACCCCGGAGCAGCTGGCAGACAAACTCTATCTGCAATGGCAGGTTCAGTATTCTCCCCGGGTGCCGGTATGGGATGATCCTCTCAACCAGAATCTTATGCAATACGACAGGATATTTGAACCAATCGTTGCCGGCAATAAAATATTTCTTGGTTTTAATGATCAGGACAAGATAATAGCTCTTGATATAAACACTGGAAACGAATTATGGCATTATTATGCTGACGGGCCGGTAAGATTACCGTTAGCTTCAAATAACGGGAAAATATATTTTACCGGTGATGACGGATTCTGTTATTGCCTTAATGCAGAAACCGGTTCTCTTGTGTGGAAAATTCTTCTTGCCCCGGCACCTAACAAGCTTCTTGGCAACAAGCGGCTGATATCAATGTGGCCGGCACGCGGAGGTATTGTGATTAAAGACAATATTATATATACAGCTGCAAGCATATTCCCACTTATGGGCACTTTTATCTATGCAATAAATGCAGAGGATGGTAAGATTATATGGAAAAATGAAGGCACCTCCAGCAACTATATTCTTCAACCTCACCGCTCCCCTGCGTTTGCTGATGTTGCTCCCCAGGGAAGTTTCGTCATAACCGGCGACAGGCTTCTTGTAGCAGGAGGGCGATCGGTTCCTGCAGGTTTCGATATTAATACAGGTACAGAGCTTTTTTACCAGCTTGCAGCAAGCGGTAAGACCGGTGGCGCTTTTTCATGCAGTAACGACAGAGTCTATTTTAATCACCACCGTGAACGTATGACTTATATGTATGATTCCAAAAACGGGAATAAGCTTATATCGAATGCAGGTGAATACCCTGTTGTTGAAGGGAATACAATTTACTTTTCCGGGAAGAAAATTTCAGCCGCTTCAATTAGTTCAGCCAATCAGCTTAATAAACTCTGGACCATTGATGCTTCCGCAACCAACGACCTGATAAAAGCGGGGAATATTCTTTATGCTGCCGACAGTACAGGTATAAATGCAGTCAGGATTGAGGAGAATAAACAACCTGAACTTTTATGGAGAATTGCTTCAGAAAAAAATATCGAACGTCTTGTGGCGTCTAATGGTAAGCTCATTGCAGTATCAGATGACGGAACGATCAGGGTATTTGGAGATAAACCGGTTACAAATATCGCATATAATCTTAAGCCTGCGCAATACATTAAAGGAAATTCATGCAAGACAAAAAAAATTATGAGGTCTGCAGGGATATCAGAAGGGTATGCACTTGTGTTCGGAACCAACGATGTCAATTTGCTTAAAGCTTTGATTTCGAAGACCTACCTTTCAGTAATAGCCTACGAAAAGAATTCTGAAAGAGTGAATTACATGAGAGAATTTTTTGATGATGCAGGAGTAAAATCAGATCGCTTATCTTTTCTTAAGTATGATGATACATTCCCTCTGCTGCCAAAATATTTTTCTTCCCTGACAATAGTTAACGATGATTTTTTTCTGAATGGATATGATAATGAACTCTTAAAGATGATTTACGAATCTGCAAGACCGTATGATGGGAAAATATTTATCCGCGTAAAGGGAGAAGAGCAGAAGAACCTGATTAATGCTTTCAATGATCTTAAGCTATATGGCGCTTCTGTTGCACCGGGCAAAGGATTTGCAGTTATTACCAGAACAGGTTCGCTTGAGGGATCCGACAGCTGGACACATAATTATGGTGATATTGCCAATACAGTTAAATCGGACGATAAGATGGTAAAGGCTCCTCTTGGTATCCTCTGGTTTGGGGGGAACTCAAACCTTGATGTGCTTCCCAGACACGGTCATGGTCCGGGAGAACAGGTTATAGACGGAAGATTGATTATTCAGGGAATAGGCAGTATAAGTGCACGTGATGTATACACAGGAAGGGTATTGTGGAAAAGAGATTCTGAAACCCTGAAGGATGATAACTGGCTGGTATATTATGATGAATCATATGATGAAAATAGTCCTCTTGATCCAAAGTACAACCAGGAACATCTGCCTGGATCCAATGCAAGAGGAACAAACTTCATAGCAACAAAAGAATATGTTTACCTGATTGAAGGTGACAAATGCCAGGTCATTGACATAAAGACAGGCGACAATGTAAAAACCATCACTACGGGAGATGGAAAAACCAAGAAACTCGGGTATATAGGCGTGTATGAAGATCTTCTGATCCTCGGAAATAATTTTTCGGATTTTCCCGGCGTTGAAAAAGACTCAGCCACCCTGGATGAACCCAAATTTGCCAGTTACGATCTGACGGCAAGTTCGGAGATTATTGTTCTGGACCGTTTCAGCGGGAAAAAGCTATGGAGTATACCTTCCAACCATGGATTTATACATAATTCGGTTATTGCCGGTGATGGAATCCTTTTCTGCCTTGACAAACTCCCCCAGTATTATGAAACAAAACTAAGAAGAAGAGGGGAAGCACTTCACGAAGGATCAAGGTTACTCTATCTTGATATCAGAACCGGAAATAAAATAAATGAAGAAACGCTGGATATTTTCGGAACCTGGCTTGGTTATTCCTCTGAGCATAAGCTTCTTTTACAGGCTAACGCCCCATCAGGCGATATGCTGAACGGAGAAGAAGGAAGAAGGATGAACACATATAATACAATTACAAAAGAGAAAATATGGGATAAGGATATTAGCTACAGAAATCCTCCCATTATTCATAATGATAAAATCTATCTCAATGGAAACGGGTTCAGTCTGCTGACCGGAGAACCTCTCCTTGAAAAAGATCCCATAACGGGAGAGACACTGAAATGGACCTTTAAAAGAGAATATGGCTGCGGTATTGTGGCAGCCAGCGAACATCTTCTCACATTCCGTTCTGCTTCTGCCGGTTTTGTTAATCTTGATGCATTTGAGGGTACCGGTAGCCTTGGGGGATGGAAAGCAAGCTGTTCAACTAATTTAATTGTTGCCGACGGAGTACTGAATTCTCCCGATTATACAAGAACCTGCCAGTGTCCGTACCAAAACCAGACATCTCTCGCCCTGATCTATATGCCCTGGATGACCTACTGGACAAACAGTAATTATAAATGGAGTGGGAAACAGATTAAACAACTTGGTTTGAATTTGAACGCACCAGGTGACAGGACCTCTGACAAAAACACTCTCTGGATTGAGTTTCCGAATGTTGCCGGGGCATCACCTGAAATTCCTGTCAAAATTGATACGGCAAATTATTTCTTAATCAGGAAAGACCCCATTTCAGTCAGTTCTGAAAGCACACCATGGATAAGTTCCAGTGCAATTGGTGGATTAAGATCAATGGAGATTACCTTATCAGCAGAAGATGAGACTCCTGAGGCTTTATACAGGATTAACCTTTATTTTTCCGAACTGGAGAACAAACAACCGGGGGAACGTGTTATTAATATTAAAATACAGGATGAAACAGTCATGGAGAACTTTGATATTGCAGCTGAAACCGGTAAGAGTGATAAAGAGATCATTAAATCATTCTCCGGTATTAAGGCCGGAAAAGTATTAAGTATAGATCTGGTGCCTGTTAAAGGAAATAGTATAATATCCGGAATAGAGTTGGTACAGGAATCTTTAACAATAAAATAAATTATCTGAAAATGAAATCATCATATTTTAAAATATTGGTTCTTGCAGGCATTATCAGCCTTGCCTGCACCACTAAAGTTTCTGAATGGGTACTTCTTAATTCCATTCCAAATCAGTACACTCTGGTTTATTATCATAATGCGATACTTTCAGAAAGCCAGAAGCAGCAAAATTCTGAAATTACCAGGGACATAAAGGATTCGAACATTCTTTTTAAGAATGTACAATCGAAAGCGGTGACCAAACCATATTACGCCTTGTATTACAATGAGAGACTTTTTTCGAAATACAATGATCCCAAAGAGCTTGAAAATCTTGCTCATTCTCCTTTAAGGGAGAAGATTGCAGGCCAGCTGATGGCCGGAAAGCTCTGCGTGATGTTATATCTTAAGTCAGGCGAAGAAGAAAAAGACAACAGGAATATTCAACTACTGAAAAAAACAATTGCCTCCTCCCCTTTCGGAGAAACAATTACCATTATTGAATTGAGCAGAAATGACATCAATGAAAAACATTTAATCTCAATGTTACTTAACGTTGAGGATGATCTCATGGATATTATGGAACCTATGTTATTTGGTATTTTCGGCAGGTTTAAAGCACTGGAGCCATTGCTGGCAAAAGGAATAACCGAAGAAAACATCAACCTGATGATCGACTTTCTGACAGCTGACTGCAGCTGTCTGATAAAGGATAATCTCCCCGGAACTGATATTTTATTCACTAATAACTGGGAAAACCCGGCACCTGCATTAGTCAATGCTATCATTGATGCAAATCCGTCTCTAACGCATCTTTAGAATGGAGCAGGATACTATTTTTTATGACTCACTTGTCAGCAGGCCGTTGCCGAAATGGCTGACAGATCAGAGAGACGGTCTTAATACCGTACAGATAGTGATGCCTGAGATTAAAGAGGACAGGTCATTGGAAATATCATTTGTAATTACCGGAGCTATTGTCCTGTTGGTTATTACATTTTTAACTTTACATGTAATTAGAAAAAACAAGAACCAATTATGAATCATATCAGCTTAATATTCAAAGAGCTTCTTTACAGGAAGGTCAGCTCATTGATAATATTGCTTACTGTAATAATAGCAAGTACCGCGTCAGTGGCTATTTATACCTTAAGCAAAGCGAGTGAAAATGAAACGCGTAAAATTATGCGGGAACAGGGTCTGAACCTTTATATTTTTCCCAAAGGGACCAACCTTATAGATTTTTATTCGGTAAACAATACACCCTCATTCTCTGAAAATTATGTTGATAAGCTGGCAGAATCAAAAACCTTTGATGCGGTAAGACACCTTACCGGAATATTGCAGGTTAAAATTTCTGACTGGAAAGACCCTAACGGTTCATCTCACCAGATTGTACTGATCGGGTATAAGGACGAAGCGATGCAGAGATATCTTCCTGAACAGGAAACAATGGGATTCGATGTTCCGAGGGGAAGTGTGCATGTTGGAGCTCTTATAGCTAAAAACATTCCCGAAGGAGACTTCTTCACTATAACCGGTTATGATGGAAAACAGTACAGTTTTAAAATAGCTAAAAGACTTGATGAGGGTAAAGGAATTATTGATCAGGGTGTCGCATTTAACCTTACTGATCTTCAGGATATTCTTGGAATGGAAGGTAAAATAAATAAAATAGAGGCTCTTGGTTGTGTCTGTCATGACGGAAGGATAAAAAATGCCAGGAACCAGGTTCAGGCAATATTTCCCGACCTTGAAGTTACAGAATTAAGCAGCATTGCAGATGCGCGTGAAAATCAACGTATTATGATGAACAGGTATGGAGCATTTATTATACCATTTGTTATAATTGCATGCCTCCTGATCACTGGTCTCCTGTTCTATCAGAACATAAATGCAAGAAGGCATGAAATTGGTTTATTAAAAGCAATGGGCACCAGCACAGGTACCATTTTGCTTATGGTTCTTGCAAAAGCTTTCCTGCTCGGTTTTGCAGGAGGTATATTAGGATTTTTCACCGGAAGCCTGGTTGCAGAATATTTCGGCAGGGAGATATTCAGATTCACAGCATTCAGCATCAAGCCACTCTGGAACCTGGTTTATTATTGTATTATTATTTTCCCGCTCTTATGGATGCTGAGCAGTTGGATACCTGCACTTATTGCCTCAAGGATAGATGCGGCAAAAACTCTTAGTCAGGAATATTAATCTTTATAATTATATGATTGAGATAAATAACATATCTAAACAGTATAGAAGAGGGACAGCAGTTTTTACTGCGCTGAAAAATATCACTATTAAAATTGATGAAGGAGAATTCTGTTCGGTTATTGGATCCAGCGGAGCGGGAAAATCTACTCTGCTTCATATAATCGGAGGTCTTATTCACCCGGATTCAGGTACTCTGTTTTACAACGGTGATGATTTATATAAACAGAGCAGCAGAAACATTGACAAGTACCGGAAAGAGTGTCTCGGATTTATGTTTCAGCAGTTTCATCTCATGCCATATTTAACCGTTAATGAGAATATTAAGCTGGCATGTTATAATAGAAAGCAAATTGACAACATTGATTATTTTCTTGAAAAATGTTCGCTTTCAGAAATGAAAAATAAGTATCCATCGGAACTGAGCGTGGGTGAAAAACAGAGGACAGCCTTCATTCGTGCTATAATTTCAGGTCCGGAGCTTCTGCTGGCTGACGAACCTACGGGTAACCTGGATCCGGTGAACAGTAAAATACTGATGTCTCTTCTTAAAGAATTCAACAATAAAAACGGAACCGTGGTTCTTGTTTCTCATGATACCGGCATGTCTGATTATGCCAACCGAAGAATAATTCTTGAAAAAGGTATGATAATACCATCATGAACCAGGCTACACACTGTCAGTTTTGTGTTTAGGAAGGAAGGAAACGATAATAGCACCGGCAAGTCCAACAAATATCAGAATGACGAATCCTGACATATAAGTTGCTGAAGTATCCCGTATTGCACCTACAGCCATCGGCATTGTAGATTCAGCAATACCGTCGGCTACAAGTATAATCCCCATAACCCTTCCAAGTATTCTGACACCAAAAAGATCGCCTGCCATTAAGGGGATAATCATATAATCACCGCCAAGGCCAATACCGAAAATAACAGCAAAAATATAAATACCTCCAGGGAAATCGGGAATAAGAAGCAATGGTATTGAACTGGCTACGATCAGGTAGATGAGTATCATAACATATTTACGGGGAAAGATGTCGGCGAGCCATCCCATAATAACCCTGCCGGCCAGGCTCATGACTGCAACAAGTGAAATGACGTTGGCTGCATCGGACTGGGTAAAGGTCAAATCGCGCAGATATAGTTTAAGGTGCTGATTCATGCCACCCACGGCAGCAATTGAGCACATACTCCCGAATGCCAGCAGGTAAAAGTCAGGGTTTTTAAAAATACTGATAATGGAAACAGGCGGTTCTGCTTTTACAGTTGTTTCAGTAATTGAAGGCGAATCTTTTACAAAAAAAGCCAGTGGAAGTGCTATCAGTACTATCAGGATTCCGAGAATAGCAAGTGCAAGATGCCAGCCAAGGTTTTTTTCAAGACCTGCTGCAATCTGAGGAACAAGGGCAAAACCGGTACCGATACCCAGGTACGCTATTCCCATTGCTTTTCCCCGGTTTTTGGTAAACCATCTCGAAATAAGTACCTGGCAGGGAAGAGGCCCGCCGAAAATATAGCCCAGTGCAACAAGAATATAACTCAAATAAAATATACTCAGGGAATTCATAAGACTCAGTCCAATGAGAGCAGCCCCTGTCATCAGGGCACCGGCCATCATCATTCGTCTCGGGCCGTGACGGTCGATTATCCAGCCTGCGATAAAGCCGAATAAAGGGGCTACAAGAAGTTTCCCAAGTGCGTTTCCTGAAGTAACTATAGTGCGCGACCAGTCAAATTCATTAATATAAAAATCATAGAAAAAAGGAAGTCCGTAAAGTGCAAAACCGACAATTGCAAGGAGCGAACAGAAAGCGGTTATAATAACAAAAGTCTGAGACTTTCGTGTTTCTGTGTATTCAGGTGAATCCTCTTTATTTATGATCATTCCAAAATATCTTCTTAGAATTAGTTTTAAATACTTTTCCCGGCGAGCCTTAGCAAACTGTAAGGTGCAAATATTGTAATAAGGTTAGCCAGTCCGACACCAACCATTTCCGCATTTTCTTTTACTGCCTTTATTGCAGCGGGATCTTTTTTATAACTCAATTCAAAGATTTCTTTTCCTGTAAGCGTTTTCCTGCTTTTAGAATTCATTATCCCGGACAGCTCAGAATATCTTCTCACTAATGCAAATGCTGATGCAAAATGTTCGAATGAACCTCTTATTCCCTTATCGCTCAACCCATTATCATAGTTAATTATCATCTGACCAATCTCACCACCGGCATTATTAACCCCCCTGTAAAGTTTTCCGTTAATAATTATCCACCCACCAATGCCTGTCGATCTCAAACCAACGAATATCACTCCGGACTGATGGTCAATGAAGCCCTTGACAGAGATTCCGATGCTTAAAGGATTGATTCCGTCTAAAGCCACAGTTGCCCTGATATCCCTGACGGCTGAGACAATTTTTGATAAGAGATAATCTTTAGTTTGTACATGTTTAAGGGGATAAGATTTAACAGATAAAACTTCTCTACCAAAATTTACAACGGCTATTTTTAGACTAAAGTTTCCTATATCTGCTCCGATTGCTGCAGCCTGTTTGAACATTTTCTATTTTATGTGAGGATAAAAATACACAACTTTTCAAGAATACAATGAATGCAGATAAAACAATTAAAAACAATTTTATCTGTAATTTTTGATAAATTTGAATATAATTAGTTTAATGATATTTATGGAAGATAAGATACGGCAGATATTTGATAGTGAAGCATCAGCAATAAGAACTATTCCCGTTACAGGTGATTACATCAAAGCAATTGAAATAATTTACTCAAATGTTCATCAAAAGAGAGGAAAGCTGGTAACTTCAGGTATGGGAAAGGCAGGACAGGTAGCACATAACATTGCCACCACCTTCAGTTCAACAGGAACTCCCTCAGTATTTCTGCATCCAAGCGAAGCCCAGCATGGGGATCTGGGAATCTTACAGAAAAATGATGTGCTTCTTGCTATCTCCAATTCAGGAAAGACAAGAGAATTGATTGAGCTGATTGATCTGAAAAATAATCTTTACCCTGAAATCCCTGTAATTGTAATTACGAGTGACCCGAATAGCCCGCTGGGACTAAAATCAGATTGTCATATTCTCACAGGAGCTCCAGAAGAAGTTTGTCCTCTTGGACTCACACCTACAACATCCACTACAGTTTTTATGGTAATTGGGGATGCTCTGGTTGTACTTATGATGGAGAAGATCGGATTCAGTGCTGAGGATTATGCCAAAAGACATCATGGAGGATACCTGGGTGCAAAATCGAGAGATAAGTTTGCAAAAATTAAATAGTATCATATTTAAGGCTCTGGATAGTAGTTTCAAGAGATTCCTGAAATACATTGGCATTTTCTATCCATCTGAGAATTTTTGCACTTACATCCGGATTGTCAGGCGACCGCATTACAACAGTTCTGATAGCATGTTGCTTTAACTCTTTTACATTTTCAAGGACCTTTCCAAGGTAGAAAAGGAAAAATGTATCAGTAAGAAAAAAATATCTCTTTCGTTCTGTTGAAAACGTCTTGTAGTCTATAATTTTGCTTTGAAGGAGAAAGCTGAGTGAATTGCTCACAGAGCTTTTACTTGCTTTAAAATACTTAACAATTTCGTCAAAAGTTTTTTCCGGAGGATCACTGATTGTAAAGTATGCTACAATCCTTCCCTGCATCGGGGTAAGTCCGAATTTTTCATAAACTTTTCCGGTCTCTTCAATCAGCTCCAGGCTCTTTTTATCCAACTGTGCATTACTATCCATATATTTTTTTTTCATACGCATAAAAATAGTCAAATTAATTTAGTTCTTATCTTTTTGAACCAAAAAACAAACTACTGAATTTTGGTAGGATTAGATAAAAAGATTAGTTTTGAACCCTTCACAGGTAAACATTTCAGTTTAATATAGAAGATGACAAATAATATTGCGTCAAACAGTATCAGCAGGAAAGACTATATCTTTTCAATAACAATCATCGGTCTGTTTTTTTTTATATTCGGATTTGTTACCTGGCTTAACGGTATCCTGATCCCGTTTCTCAGAACTGCATGTGAATTAAATGATTTTGAAGCGTATTTTGTGACATTTGCTTTTTATGTTTCCTACCTGGTAATGGCATTGCCCTCATCAGTGCTCCTGAAAAAAACAGGTTTTAAAAACGGCATGTCAATAGGACTCTGGATTATGGCAGCAGGTGCCCTCATCTTCATTCCTGCAGCTATGACCAGGACATTCAGTGTTTTTCTCATCGGCTTATTTGTGGAAGGAACAGGAATGGCACTTCTTCAGACTGCTTCAAATCCATACATTACTATAATCGGACCTCGTGAGAGTGCCGCTAAAAGGATCAGCATAATGGGAATTGCCAACAAGTTTGCCGGCGCCATTGCACCTATTATCCTGGCCAGTATCATTTTAAAAGACTCACATATACTTGAAGAAAAGCTTACGCAGGCTGCTGATGCAGCTTCCCGTGCAGTTTTGCTTAATGAAATGGCAAGCAGAGTAATCATGCCATATATTGTTATGGCTGTAATACTTGTTCTTCTTGGTCTGTTACTAAAATTTGCACATCTTCCTGAGGTAGATACTGATGCAGAAGATGAAGCAAGCGGAGAGACAAATGCAAAGAAAACAAGTATATGGCAATTCCCCCATCTCCTGCTGGGTGTAATAGCTCTCTTCTTCTACGTGGGGGTGGAAGTTATTGCCGGAGATACCATAATAAGGTATGGCCAGTCAATTGGAATAGCAATGGAATCTGCAAAATATTTTACTTCACTTACATTATTGAGCATGATCCTGGGATATCTTCTTGGCATTATGCTTATTCCAAAATACATGAGCCAGGTTACGGCATTGAAAATATCAACGATTCTGGGTGTTGTTTTTACACTTGGCGCCATCTTTGTCCCGGCCGATATAGTCTTCTCAATGTCGTTTATTGATATTATGACATTTAAGCCAATCGAACTAGTTTTACCTGTTACAGTATTATTTGTAGCACTTCTCGGACTTGCTAATGCTCTTGTCTGGCCTGCAATGTGGCCTCTTGCCCTTAACGGACTGGGTCGGTTTACCAAAACAGGCTCAGCAATGCTCATTATGTCAATTGCAGGAGGAGCTATTCTGCCACTTCTTTATGGCAAAATTGCTGTCAATTTCTCGACACAGAGTGCCTACTGGTTATGTCTCCCCTCCTACCTTGTTATTATGTATTATGCGTTTATAGGACATAAAACCGGACTGAAGAATGCATCCTGATCTGAAGGAAATATTTGACAGTTTTAACACTGACGGAACCTTCAGCAAAGGAGAACCTTTCGGTAGTGGCCATATTCACGATACATTCAGGATCGAGACTGCTGAAAAGGATAAGAATGATTATATCCTTCAACGTCTTAATAACAAGATATTCAGAAATATACCTGAACTTCAACAGAATATCGAAAGAGTAACTCTCCATTTAAGAAAGAAGATCAGTGAGGTGCCCGGAGCAGATATTAAAAGGGAGTGCCTTAGTCTTTTAAACTCAAAAGACAATAAAAGCTGGATTACTGATGAAACAGGCAATTACTGGAGGATGTACATCTTCATTTCAAATCACCGATCCTATGATATTGTAGATACTCCCGACAAAGCTTTCGAGGGAGGAAAAGCTATCGGCCGCTTCCAGGCAATGCTTGCCGACCTTCCGGGAGAACCCCTTCATGAAACAATACCCTTTTTTCATGATATTGAAAAAAGACTTGAAAAATTCAACATGACCATAAAAGCGAATCCTGCAGGTCGTGCTGAGAAAATTCATAATGAAATTGATTCGGTTCTGAAAAGGGCTGAGATTATGAAAGTAATACTAAAACTCGGCAAAGAGGGAAAAATTCCGTTAAGGATCACACATTACGACACAAAGTTTAACAATATCCTCCTTGATGAAGATGATAAAGCACTGTGTGTAATTGACCTTGATACTGTAATGCCGGGATATGTTCACTATGACTTCGGGGATGCTATCAGAACAGTTGCCAATATAGCTGCTGAGGACGAAAGAGAGCTGTCGAAGGTGAAAATGGATATTGACTTATTTGAAGCCTATGCAAGAGGGTATCTTTCTGAAACAAGGGATACGCTCAACAGTGTGGAAAAAGAATATCTGGCCTTTGCTCCGCGACTCATTACTTATACTATTGCAATACGTTTCCTGACTGATTATATTGACGATGATAATTATTTCAAGATACACCATGAACATCATAACCTTCAGAGGGCAAAAGCACAACTGAAGCTGGTAGAAAGCATGGAGGAGCAATATGGAACGATGAAGGAGATTATCAGGAATCTGGTGTAAAGATAAAAGACAAAAGACAAAAGATAAAAGATACAGGAAGGGAATGATGGATTGGACAAAAGAGGAAATTAAATTTCTGAAAACACTCGATAACCCTGATAAGATTCAGGCATACCTCGATTCAATTGATTATAATCCCGGTTATGAATGCAGATCACCTCGCTGGGTGATTAAAAAAAGGACGGCACACTGTTTTGAAGGGGCCTTGTTTGCTGCGGCCGCATTGCAGTTCATTGGATATAAGCCTCTGATTGTGGATATGCTGGCTGTAAATGACGACGATCATGTTATAGCTGTCTTTAAAGAAACTGGTTACTGGGGGGCAGTTGCCAAATCGAATTTCACGTCTCTGAGATACAGGGAGCCGGTATACAGGTCAGTGAGAGAACTGATTATGTCATATTTCGATTTCTTCTTCAATACAGACGGATATAAGTCGCTCCGGTCCTACTCCAGGCCATTTGACCTGACTTTCTTTGAATCCCGTAACTGGGCTACAACCGATGAAGATCTTGAGTACATAGGAGACAAGATCGAATCACTTCATCACTATCCTGTCGCATCCGGAAAAATGATAAGCAAACTCTATAAAGCGAGCGATATGATGCTGATGGCCGGCTTGCTGGGGTCAAAACCTGAGGGACTTTTTAAACCCGGGAAATAATTAATAAATCCGAATGGGAACTATCAGATTGTCTAAATACCGCTGGGTGGTTCTGGGCGCACTTATGTTCATTACAATGATGGCCCAGGTTCAATGGCTTACTCACGCACCTATTGAAAGAGCTGCTGAAGTATATTACCAGGAGAAATTCAATCCATTGTCATTTTTCAATATTGATTTCCTGGCTTCCTCATACATGATTTTTTATCTTATCATGTGTATACCGGCATCTTATATTATTGACAGATATGGAATTGTAAAAGGCGTTGGGATGGGTGCCGTTCTTATGATAGCAGGAGCCACAATAAAAGGATTTTCAGGCAATTCATTCACTTTGGTTATGACAGGCCAGATCCTTCTTGCCATTGCACAGCCGTTTGTCATCAATGCGCCGACTGCAGTTTCAGCAAGATGGTTTCCTGTGAAAGAGAGAGCAATCTCGACCGGGTTGGCAACGCTGGCTCAATATATTGGCATTCTGATCGCCATGGTTGTGACACCAATGCTGATTGTTTCTTCTCCTTCAGCCTCTGATTATGGCAACGGAATAGGAAGCATGGTCAGAATTTATGGCATAATAACAATTACTGCCGCTGTTGCTGCGCTTTTACTTCTTAAAGAAAAACCTTCAACTCCGCCTTCAGAGGAATCATATGAACGGTTTGATTTCTTTCCGGGTTTAAAACACATTTTCAAACTGAGGGATATGTGGATAATTGTCCTGCTTTTTACAATCGGTCTTGGAGTCTTTAATGCAATAAGCTCAATGGTCGATTCGATTGCAAATTATATAGGTATTGATGATTCCAATGGTTTGCTCGGAGGGCTGATGCTTATCGGCGGCATAATCGGGGCTGTTATTATTCCGGTATTATCTGATCTTTACAAGAAAAGAAAACTTTTTCTTGTGATATGTGTTGTGGGAATGGTCCCGGGAATCGCCGGCATAACATTTGCCCCTCAACTCACAGGAGGTATTGGTGTGAACCCTGCAGCAGCCCATTCAGTCGCTTTGATCTCATCATTCATTCTGGGCTTTTTTGTAATGAGTGCTGGTCCTATAGGTTTTCAGTACGCGGCGGAAGTATCGGCTCCTGCCCATGAATCCACCTCGCAGGGACTCCTCCTTTGGGTTGGTCAGTTGAGCGGAATGATCATGGTTACCGGAATGAGTATGAAAAACAAATCCCTGTTGCCGTCATTCATGATTTCCTTTGTGTTCTTAATCATCATTGCAGCCATTCTTATCTTCTTCATAAAAGAGTCAGAACTTATAAAAGCAGAAAAAGAAAAACAAAAAACCTGATTCCGGGCAGTCGAAATATGATTTCGTCTATTTTATTGTATCTCAACTATATACAAACATATAGAAAACACTGGTCGAAATAATCTTTGTAATTTACATGAGATTGACTATTTTTGTAACCTGAAAAAAACGGGGTAGAACAGAAAATTGGAAGTCAAACCAATTTCTTATATTCATCAAATTATAAAAGGGTATGGACCTCTCAGGAAAAAGTTATAAGGCCTTTCTCGAGCGTCAGGAAGCACTTAAAAAACAGTACAGCCCAAAACAGGCAGAAAAACAGCACTCAAAAGGCAAACTTACGGCACGAGAGCGCATCGGACTTCTTTTTGATGAAGGTACATTCGAGGAGATAGATGCATTTGTAACACCAGCGAGCCAACCGGTGGAATTCGGCAAAGTGGAGATCACTTATGGCGACGGTGTCATCGTTGGTCATGGAAAAGTGAACGGAAGGCTGGTATTCGCCTTTGCCCAGGATTTCACAATAATGGGAGGATCTCTTGGTTACGTGCATGCCAAGAAGATTGTAAAAATCCAGGAGATGGCGCTTAAAATGGGCACTCCTATAATAGGTATGATGGATTCCGGAGGCGCAAGAATCCAGGAAGGTGTGGCAAGCCTAAGCGGATATGCATCTATTTTCCATAACATAATCCATTCTTCAGGCATCATTCCGCAGTTATGTGTAATTATGGGTCCTGCAGCAGGCGGAGCAGTCTACTCCCCTGCCCTCACCGATTTCGTTTTCATGGTAAATCATACCAGTTATATGTTTGTAACCGGACCCCAGGTTGTAAAGGAGGTTCTGAATGAAGATGTTACATCTGACGAGCTTGGGGGGGCCATGGTTCATGGCAGTAAAAGCGGAGTGGCGCACATGATCTATGACGACGAGGAAAATACTATCATGGCGCTGAAGAAGTTCCTTGCATACCTGCCGTCAAATAATGTGGAAAATCCTCCGGCAGTTGCTGATGATGGCTCTACTCCCGACATTAATGAAAAACTGCGTGATATTGTGCCCGATGATCCTAATAAGGCTTATGATATAAAAGATATAATACAGCTTATTATCGACAAAAACAGCTTCTTCGAAACAGCTGAATTGTTCGCACCAAATCTGGTTACCGGATTTGCAAGACTCAAGGGCAAGACAATAGGTATTGTTGCTAACCAGCCTAAAGTGCTTGCAGGGGTCCTTGATATTGATTCTTCAACAAAGGGAGCAAGATTCATAAGATTTTGCGATGCATTCAACATACCCATCCTCACACTGGAGGATGTTCCGGGCTTCCTTCCGGGTAAGGATCAGGAGCATGCTGGTATAATCAGACATGGAGCAAAACTGTTATTTGCCTACAGCGAGGCTACGGTTCCAAGAATTACAGTAATTATCAGGAAGGCATATGGCGGAGCATTCATAGTGATGAACAGCAAGAGCCTCGGTGGCGATTTCAGCTTTGCATGGCCTACCGCTGAGATTGCAGTAATGGGTCCTGACGGGGCAGTTGCTATCCTTTACAAAAAAGAACTTGCAGAATCTAAGAACCCGGCAGAAATGAAAAAAGAGCTGGTTAAAAAATACCGCAACAAGATTGCTAATCCATTTATTGCTGATGAACTCGGTTATATCGATGAAGTCATAGATCCCGCGGTGACAAGGAAGAAGATAATCTCTGCATTCAGTGCATTGAGTAATAAATGGGTTAAGGTCCCTTCAAGGAAGCATGGGAATATGCCGTTATAAAGATAAAAGACAAAAGATAAAAGATAAAAGATAAAAGGATATCAGCGACCGTCAAAATAAAACGACTGCAGGACTGCAGGACCGCATAACTGCAAGACAAAAAAGACATAATGAAAATTCAGAAGATACTTATAGCCAATAGAGGTGAGATTGCGATCCGGATAATGAAAACGGCGCAAATGATGAAAATCAGGAGCGTAGCAATAAAAACAGCTGTTGAGACGAATGCAATGTACCTCTCTTTTGCTGATGAAGTATTTGATAATAGTGAAGATATTTCGGAGATACCTGTATTTCTTGATATTGAAAAGCTGATCTCTATTGCACAAAAAACAGGAGCCGATGCCGTACATCCCGGTTACGGATTTCTTGCAGAGAATGCTTACTTCGCACAAAAATGCATCGACAATAATTTAATCTTTATCGGTCCTTCTCCTGATGCAATTTACAAAATGGGGAACAAGACCATTGCCAGGAAGCTTGCACTCAAGAGCAACATCCCAATGGCAATGGGAAGCGAAGGCAATATTGCAAATGAGGAAGAAGCGGTAGCTATAGCTTCAAAAATTGGTTACCCGGTCATAATAAAGGCTGCATCAGGTGGAGGCGGCAGGGGCATGAGAATAGTGCGGAAAGCAGAGGAGATGGAGAAAATGTTCCTGCTTGCCAGTAAAGAGTCTGAAAAAGCATTCAATGATCCTTCCGTATTCTTAGAAAAATATATTGAAAATCCTAAACACATTGAATTTCAGATTCTCGGAGATACCAAAGGAAATGTGATTCATCTTGGGGAACGGGAGTGCTCCATTCAGAGAAAACATCAGAAGCTTCTTGAGGAGGCTCCTTCTGTTGCGCTTGATAATAAGCTCCGGAACAAGATGGGCAGGATGGCTGTGCAGATTGCAAAAGCGGTTAATTACTATTCAGCAGGCACAGTTGAATTTCTGCTTGACTCTGACAGAAATTTCTATTTCATGGAAATGAATACGAGGATACAGGTCGAACATTCTGTTACAGAAATAATAACAGGTATTGACCTTATCGAGCAACAGATCAGGATTGCAAACGGAGAAGCGCTTAAATTCAGTCAGGAAGACATAAAAATTAAGGGATGGGCTATAGAATGCAGGATCAATGCCGAGGATGTACAGGCGGGATTTGCTCCTGATCCTGGCAGAATTGAATACCTGAGCATGCCTGCCGACCCGTACGTCAGAGTTGATACAGGAGTTCAGGCAGGATCTGCCATTGTTTCAAGCTACGATTCGATGATCGCAAAACTTATTGTCAGTGGCAGGGATCGCAAAGAGGCAATTAAAAATTGCAAAATGGCTCTTGATAAGGTATGGATAAAAGGTACGAAGACCACTCTCCCGTTTTTCAGGATGCTTGTCCGAAATCAGAAATTCCAGGACGGGACATTCACCACGGCATTCATCGAAAAAGATCTTGATAAATATTATTTAAACAGTGAATATGAAGAAATGCTTGCCGCATGGCTTGCAACAAAATTATTTGTCGAAGAAAATTTACAGGAGAAAAGTATAAATGTTGATTTTGAAAACGGTAAAGAGATGAGTCCCTGGTTACTTAATAAAAGGATTAATCAGTTTTAAATCAGCCGGTCAATAAATATGAACAACAAACTTCAGATAAACAAGCTTTTTGCGCTCTCATCAGAGAACAGACAATTCAGCTTCTCGGTGCCTTTAAAAAACAAAATCCGTATCGGGAAGCGCGATTATATTGTGCAGCTGAAATCTGATGAAAAATATGGCCTCTACATTTTATGGAAAAACCGTAAATACCCGGTTGAAATTATAAGGTCGAGGCAGAATAAATATGAGATCCTTTTCAACGATATCAGCTATACATTCACTGTTGAGACACCATTCTCAATGCAAAGAATGAAAGTCCTTAAATCCAAAAAAGGAAAGGCAGAACAGGAATCAGTTAAGGCTCCCATGCCCGGAAAAATAATTGATGTACTCGTAAGGGAAGGATCAAATGTTTTACGTGGCGAAGCTATCGTGATCCTTGAAGCCATGAAGATGCAGAATGAGATTCTTTCACCTGTTAACGGCCGGGTAATAAAAGTCAGGGTAAAACCTGATTCCAACGTGATGAAGGATGATGTGCTGGTTGAAATAAAGGTAGAATAATGGCGCGCGGCACGTGGTACGCGGTATGCGGCAAGCTATTTAACCGGTATCTGTTTCAGGCTCTCACACAGAAAATCAAAGAATTTCTTTACAGAAGGGATATTCACTTTCTCATCAGGAGAATGCGGGTGCCTGATCGTCGGCCCGAATGAAATCATATCAAGTGCCGGGTATGTTCCACCGATGATAGCACATTCCAGTCCTGCATGTATAGCTTTTATATCAGGTGCCATACCGAACATCTTCTTATAGGTGCCGCTCATGACCTTCAAAACGGGAGATGCCATATTGGGTTTCCAGCCGGGGTAACCTCCTGTCAATGTTACTTTTGCATCAATAAGGTGGAATACGGCAGCAATTCTCCAGGCAGTTGACTCCTTGGATGTATTAACAGAGCTTCGGCACAGGTTGTGCACTTCAACTTTGCCCCTGATGCATTTGACGATGGCCATATTATTTGATGTCTCAACAAGTCCTTTCATTGTCTGGCTCATTCGCTGCACACCGTTAGGGCATGCAAAAACAGCCCTTATAATCTTATATTGATCCTGTTTGGTCATCACCCTGACAGGCATTTCACATTTTTTGCACGAGAATGAGAGATCGGGTTCAGTTTCTGCAAATTCAGCCCTGAACATCTTATTATAGACCTTTACAAACTTTTCAAAAGATTTTGCTTTTACAGAAGATACCGCCAGTACTGCATAAGATTCCCGTGGAATTGCATTACGTAAGTTTCCTCCTGCAGCTTCAGCGAGTCTGACACCAAAATCTGATTCGGCCTGCATCAGGAAGCGGAACATGAGTTTATTTGAGTTAGCCCTTCCAAGTGCAATATCGACTCCTGAGTGTCCGCCTTTCAGCCCTTTAGCTGTAACCCTGTAAGCTGTCATCTTTCCGGGAGTTTTTTCTTCCTTATACTTCTTAACTGCGCTTACATCTATTCCTCCTGCACATCCAACACATATTTCATGTTCATCCTCTGAATCAAGGTTCATCAGGATATCCCCTTTGAGAATGCCTTTTTTCAGACCGAATACACCTGTCATTCCGGTTTCTTCATCTATTGTAAAAAGGGCCTCAAGAGGTCCGTGAGGAATATCTTTGGAGGCAAGTACAGCGAGGGTAGCAGCAACCCCGATGCCGTTGTCAGATCCGAGGGTCGTTCCATTGGCTTTAACCCATTCCCCGTCAATAATGGTTTGGATAGGATCTTTTTCAAAATCATGCTTTTTATCGTTGTTCTTCTGCGGTACCATATCGAGATGTGTCTGCAGGATAACACCCTTACGCTTCTCCATTCCTTTCGTCGCAGGCTTCCTTATAATGACGTTACCGATTTTGTCAACAATTGTTTCAAGCTTATGCTCCTTACCGTATTTTACAACAAATTCAACAATTCTTTTCTCCTTTTTTGAAGGATGCGGGATCTGGGTTATTTCATGGAATAAATTCCAGACCTGTTTTGGTTCAAGTTTGCGTATATCGCTCATATTCTACAGGCATTAATTTAACATCGTTTAATTTCTAAAATTAGTACAATTTTGGCATTAAAAAAATGATTATTTGCAAAAAACCTTTGAGTATTGTATTTGAAGAATTTTGAGTGAATGTTGATAATGTAACAATAACTTAACAGGGTTATCATTTTGAAATCTTCCCTGCTTTTATTATTTTTGTCGTCCTATCGAAGCATATTTCAGAATATAATCACAAAGAAATGAATAACTTATCATTTCATTCTCAGATCTCAAAACTAATCCTATACTATTTAATATTAGACTCCCGATGACATTCCTGTACATTATTATTGCACTGGTATTGATTTTTGATTTTATAAACGGGTTTCATGATTCGGCCAACTCGATAGCAACAGTAGTATCGACAAAAGTTCTTTCACCTCTGGCAGCAGTTTCAATGGCTGCTTTTTTTAATTTTATTGCTTTTACAGTTTTCACTCACAAAGTTGCACAAACAATAGGAAAAGGTGTTGTGGATCCTGATGTTTTAAACCTTAATGTAATAGGGGCAGCACTTGTTGCCGCAATAATATGGAATCTGGTAACCTGGTGGTGGGGATTACCATCAAGTTCATCTCATACTCTTGTTGGAGGATTGGTTGGAGCTGCTCTTTTCTGTTCCGGACCCAGTTCGGTAGTAATAAGTGGGGTTATCAAAATCGCAGCATTCATAATCATTTCTCCTCTCATAGGACTGATTATCGGTTTCATTTTCTCAACTTTTGTTCAGTATCTGGCACGTAAAAGCACTCCTTCAGGCGTAGACAAACATTTCCGAAGGCTTCAGCTTTTATCCGCAGCATCATTCAGCCTGGGCCATGGCGGAAATGATGCACAAAAATCCATGGGGATTATCTGGATGGCACTGGTAGTTTCAGGTATTCTAACAAAAGATTCAGCAATACCGAAGTGGACGGTTTATGCGTGCCAGGCTGCAATAGCACTTGGCACCTTTTTCGGAGGATGGAGGATTGTAAAAACAATGGGACAAAAAATTACCAAGCTCAGACCCTTCGAAGGATTCTGCGCTGAAACAGCCGGAGCACTCACCCTGTTCGGAGCGACACATTTTGGGATACCCGTTAGTACAACTCATACAATAACAGGTGCCATTATGGGTGTCGGCTCAAGAAGGGGATTATCAGCTGTTAAGTGGGGTGTTACGAGAAATATTTTCATAGCATGGATCCTTACAATTCCTGTTTCAGCAATAATTGGAGCATTAATGTACATTTTCTTCAACTGGATAAATTAGTCGTTCAAAATAAGATTCTAAAATATGAATATTGATAAATTACTTAAGTTCTTTGTTCCGAAAGATCATTCTTTCCATCCTCTTTTTGAAGAGGATGCAAAAAATCTGGTAAAAGCTACAGAGCTGCTTATAAAACTGGTTTCAAGCACTGAATATGAAGAGCATGAAAAGATCAATAAAGAGATAAAAGATATCGAACATATAGGCGACGAGATCACAGATAAGACTTATGAGTTGTTAAATAAATCTTTTATTACACCTTTTGACAGGGAGGATATCCACGAGCTTGCTTCCAATATAGATGATGTTGTTGATTCAATTAATGGGGTCAGCCGGAGGATATGCCTTTATAAACCAAAGAAACTGATGCCTGTTTACAAGGAGATGGCAGAAATGATCCACCAGGCGGCCAAAGAGATAGAACAATGTGTGCACTGGCTGGTTGATGCCGCTGCCAATAAAGAAGAAATCACCAAAGCTTGTGCAAAGGTCACTGAAATAGAACATACAGCTGACGAATATTATTATACTGCTATATCCGAACTATTTGAAAAAGAAAAGGATCCGGCAGAGTTAATAAAGAATAACAAGATCGTTGAGATTCTTGAAAGATGTGTTGATGAAACTGAAGATATCTCAGATACAATAAAGACGATTCTGATAAAGATGGCTTAAAAAACCGGCATGAGGTATTCGGTTTGCGGTATGCGGCAAGAAAAGTGATTTCCGCATGCTGCACGCCGAACGCCGCGAACCGTTTTAGTTACTTTTAATCATCGTCAGCACCATCTTGAATTTCTCAACAGCTTTTACTGCATGAGCAATATTTGCAGGCATAATGATTGTCTGTCCTGCTTCAAGAATAAATGGTTTTCCTCCTATTGTAACCTCTCCTATTCCATCCACAACCTGTACCATTGCATCAAACGGGGCTTTATGCTCGCTTAAAGCTTCGCCTTTGGCAAATGAGAAAAGTGAGATGTTTCCGGTCTCTTTCTTCAGGACTGTCTTACTCACAATACCTCCATCAGAATACTCAACAGAATCAATAAAACTGAAGACTTTTGCTTTTTCAAATTCGTTTGACTGCATATCGGATTATTATTACTTTTTAATATTCGGCAATTCAAGTCCGTATCCTTTCTTTTTATCTTCTGCTTTAAGAAGTAATGCAAACAGGAGAGCCAGGATTCCAAAGCTGGTAAATATTATCATTGGAAGTGTGTAATTATAGCTTGAGACTGCCACGCCATCCACAAGATGTGTTCCTGAAATGCAATATTTATTCAGAACCCAGCCAATTAAAGCTGGTACACCCATAAGACCCCAGTTTTGTACCCAGAATATTAAAGCGTAAGCTGTACCCAGTTGCTTTTCAGGTATGATTTTGGGTACCGAAGGCCACATGGCTGACGGGACCAGGGAAAATCCTATTCCAAGTATAATAATTAGTACAATTGCAATAGGCGTTGCCCTTAAAACCGGAATAGAATACATTGCATGTACAAAAATCAGAAGAATTGCGCCCAATATCATTATTGATGCTCCTTTTCCTTTTCTGTCGTACAGATTCCCAAAAAGAGGAGTTAATATCATGGTCCCGAATGGAAGAAGTCCCGGGATAATTCCTGCTATTTCCGGATCAACCTTAAATTTGTTTACCATAAGGTCGGTCGCATATTTCAGGAACGGGAATACTGCAGAGTAAAATAATACACAGAGTATTGCAATATACCACCAGCCTTTGTTACCTAATATTTGCCAGATATCTTTAATCCTGAATGATTCTTCACTGTCGGCAATATTGCTCCGGACAGCTTCATCAGCTACGGACTTATCAAGCTTCTTATCCATAAAAGTATATACAATGAAAGAAATCATACCGATGCATAACAGTATGAGACAAACCAGAATTGGTTTTGAGACACCATGAAGTGCCCTTGCGATTGGAACTGATGTCACCATGGCAAGAGTGGTTCCAATCCTGGCTGTAGCCATTTCAAGCCCCATGGCTAAAGCCATCTCTTTTCCCTTGAACCACTTAACAATTATCTTTGATACAGTTATACCGGCAACTTCCACACCAACGCCAAAAGTTGCAAATCCCAGTCCTGCAATTACAACTTGTGACTTCATACCAAGAATTGTAAGTCCATCAAGTGAATGAGTTGAAATCGCCCAATATTTGATGGCAGTTCCTATAACCATGACGGAGGTTGCCATTAATCCTGTAAATCTGATACCCATTTTATCAAGGATTATACCGCCGAAGATGAGCATCAGCAAAAACACATTAAACCAGCCATATGCACTTGTGAAAAAGCCGTATTCAGCACTATTCCATAGAAGCTCTTTTTCGAGCATTGGTTTTAAAGGTGCCATTACATCGGTAAGGTAATAACCACACATCATCGTAAAGGCAACTACAGCTAACGCAGTCCATCTGGCAGCTTTTGAGTCTCTTAATGTATTTGTTACAGTTTCCATAAAAATTATATAATTAAAATTTAGGCCGGGTAAATGTAAAAAATAAATCGGATGAATTCTCTCACATATATCAGTAATAATGATCCTGACTTTGGCTTAATTATTGCATTGAACAAAATATGCAATTCTTGGTTAATAATAAAGGATTATATATTTTTGTATAAATTAACATATCGCAATATATCAATATATGAAGAAAATATTATTTCTGGGCGTTATAATCTTATTATCGATAGATTCTTTTTCACAGACCATTTATCAGACTGAGAACAATAGTGTTAAGTGGTATACATTTGAGGAAGCAGGAAAACTTTTGAATCGAAATCCGCGACCTTTATTTATTGATACATACACTGATTGGTGCGGCTGGTGCAAGAAAATGGATAAAGAAACGTTTACAAACCCTGTTATCATTGATATCCTGAACAGTAAATTTTATCCTGTAAAATTTGACGCTGAGGGGAAAGAGAAGATAACTTTTCTGGGGCAGACATATATCAATGACGGGAAATATGGTAATGCCCATCAGCTGGCTGCAGCCCTGCTCAAGGGACAGCTATCTTATCCTACTGTTGTGTTCCTTACCCAGGATAGCGGAAAAATCGGTATCTCTCCGGTACCAGGTTTCCGACAGGCCGGTGAAATGGAAGTACTACTGAGCTTCTTTGCAGATAAATCATATAAGACCAAAACCTGGGAAGATCATCAGAAGAGTTTTGTGGGGAAAGTTAAATAGGATGAAGGTGCTGGGTGCTGGGTGCTGGGTGCTGGGTGCAAGACAAAAGACAAAAGTTGAGGAGCCCCGCTTTGGGAACAAAAGACAAAAGATAAAAGTCTAATGATTAAAGAAGTACCAAGCAACGAGCAACGAGCAACTATTTTCCAATTATGTAATTAGCTGGCAATTGCATGACCTCGCCAAACTGGCTGACAAGTTTCCGCGAGCTATAGATTGTTCTGTTTCCAAGGTTTATCTTCAGACTGGCCACATCAGGAATCCTGTAATATAGTTTGTCAAGGATGGGTACAGATGCATCGGAATGCTCCCTGGTCATTATCGCCAGATCTTTTGTTCTTTGTTCCGGTACAAGCTGGATTGTAACCGGGAGTCCGTTTTTTGAACTGACATCTTCAGGTCCCGTCGTTTCAGAGAAGATAAAAAGGATCATAGTTTTATTCGAATTATCCTTCTGTGGAATGAACTGATATACAAATTCCCTGGTCTCTGTCAGAGTTTTTCCGGTAAATAATTCGGTATAATCTTTTTCCATCCTGTTTATTTCATTTATAGCAGCATCATTCTGAGGGAACACATTTGCTTCACCAGTCAGTATCATAATCTTTCCCTCGCGCAGCTCCATCAACCTGCGGGCACTCCTTTCAGCAAGCTGCTCCTCAGACAATTTCTTTTTCTTTTCGACGATATACGGAATCCTGATAAAAGTGGAATCCATTGTTATCCGCTTAAAAGCAGTATCTGTCTGAACCTGGTAATATTCATCTGAACCGAGGTCAGATGATTTGAATTGATTAAGCTTTAACTCTTTGCCGTCAACGAAACTTTTACCCTGATAATTAATCTCCGGATTAAGTTCCAGAATAAGTCCTTCTTTCCTCAGTGCAAGTACATTGGTCTGTAGTAATGAGCTTCCCTGAATAACATAATATTCGGATGGATCAGCTTCCTCATGAGAACTTACAGATATACCCTTAACTGACCAATATTCAGATTCATTCCTGATAACACCTTTTAATCCAAGAAGTTCTTCAGCATATTTAGCATATGGTCCCGGTATTTCGATGGTTCGCTCTGCTTCAACTTTTACTGTAAATACCGTCATTGGCAGTGCATATACCACAGTACCGTCCCTTAAGCCAACTGTATCCGAGAGGGGGGTGATGACATGACTTGGTCCGGCAATTTTCTTCAGTATAGTGCATGAACCTGCCAGGCCCGTAATAAGTAGTATAATCGTAAGTCTGTTGATAGATTTCATACCTCAGGTACTTATTGCTTTTCTGGAATTAATGAGTCAAAATTAATAAACGTTAATTGATTTCTCTTATTTTATTAAAGGCGGTTCCTGTTTCTTTAATAATATCCGATGCAATCAACGATTCGTAGCAGGATCTGCCGGCTGCTTCATCTCCTGCCAGTCCATGAAGATAAACTCCGGTAAGTGCAGCATTTAAAGGTCCATATCCCTGTGCAAGCAAGGATAAGATGATCCCTGTCAGAACATCGCCGCTGCCGGCAGTTGCCATTCCCGGATTGCCGGTACTGTTAAACCATACTCGTCCGTCAGGAGCTGATACAGATGTGTGGGCGCCCTTTAAAACAACGATACAATTATAACTTTGTGAGAATTCTATCTGTCGGGTCAGTCGGGAGAAGTCGTTGTTGGTTTTTCCTGCGAGACGTTCAAATTCTTTAGGGTGTGGTGTAAGTACTGTTCCTGCAGGGATTGCTTCCAACCATTTTTTATTTTCAGATAATATATTCAAACCATCTGCATCGATAACAAGTGGCTTTTTGCATCTCAAAAGAAGATCATGTAGTGCTTTTTGTGTTTCAGATCCCGTACCAATACCTGGTCCAACACCAACAGCTGAATATCTATCGGTGGATCCTATTGCGGAGATAAATGTTTCGGCTTTGTCGTGGATGGCCATTGCTTCGGGGACAGCGCACTGCAGTATCAGGTTTCCACAGGCAGGTATATGACATGTTATCAAACCGATGCCTGTACGCAGGGATGCTTTTGCACCGAGTACAGCCGCACCCATTTTACCATAAGATCCACTGATAAGCAATCCATGTCCGAAACTACCTTTATGGTCAAACTTATTCCGGGGTTTAAGGAGCGGTTTGATCAGATAATTATCAAGAAATGCATATGGTGTATCAGTTCGTTCAATTATTCCGCTGTCAAGTCCTATCGGGAGTATGATCCATTCACCGGTAAATTTTTCATTTTCCGGGAACATGAAAGCAAGCTTAGGGAACTGAAAGCTCAGAGTATAATCAGCCCTGATAATATTATCCGGATCTTTGTTACTGTTATCTTCCCCTGATAATCCTGAAGGTATATCAATAGAAACAACCGGGACACCTGCCCTGTTAATCTTCTTAATCACCTCTCCGGCAAGGCCCTGAACCGGTTTCGACAATCCGGATCCGAATATCGCATCAACAATTATATTTTCACCATGGCGTACCGGGAAATTCTCAATTTCTTCCAGGATATTAAACTCTATAGTGGTCTCTTTCTCCAGCCTCACTCTGTTTGTCATCCAGTCAGGGGAGGTATTGTCAGAAAATTTCAAATAATACAAAACAACATCATACCGGTTATGTCCAAGCATTCTTGCAAGAGCCAGACCATCTCCGCCATTGTTCCCCGGTCCTGCAAAAATAATTATGCGATTCGTTCTGTCAAACCTGCTGACAAACCATTTAAACAATTGATTTGCTGCTCGTTCCATCAGGTCAGCAGAAGAAACAGGTTCATGGCTTATTGTATATTCATCAATTTGCCTTATCTGATCGCTTCGGAAAATTTTCATTACGGTATTATCATAATTATTACAAATTTAAACTCTTCAACCGTTAATAAAAAAAGATTAATATATTTGTTTCAGTTCATTTATTCTAATTTTCCGGAAGGTATTATACCGGAAATTTAAAAACCGGGTAAGATTTGATTAAATAAAATACTAACTAAATAAAATACTGATATGCTTAAAAATCATCCCAGGGGACTTCTGGTAGCCTTTTTCTCCAACATGGGCGAGAGATTTGGCTTCTATACAATGATGGCAATTCTAGTTCTTTTTCTCCAGGCCAAGTTCGGACTTTCAGCAGAAAAAGCAGGAGGCATTTACAGCTGGTTTTATTTCAGCATATATGCACTGGCACTGCTTGGTGGTATACTGGCTGACTCCACAAAAAAATACAAATTGGTAATTCTCGCAGGAATCATAATAATGTTTGCCGGATACGTTATAATGGCAGTTCCCGGAATGACTCTGACAATCACGGTAATAGGATTAATGACCATAGCCCTGGGCAACGGTCTCTTCAAGGGAAACCTTCAGGCTGTTGTTGGCCAGATGTACGATGATCCGAAATATTCAAAACTCAGGGACACTGCATTTATGATCTTTTATATGGGAATAAATGTCGGAGCTTTTTTTGCCCCGTTTGCAGCCAACGGCATGAGGAACTGGTGGCTAAAGGTCAACGGATTTGCACATGATGGAAGTGTTCCTTCACTTTGCCACCAGCACATTAATGGAACCATGACAGATACAACAGTTTTTCAGCAACTGGCAGATAAGGTTAACTTAAGCGGACCTGTGACAGATCTATCAGCATTTGCCAATAGTTATCTGGAAGTATTTTCAAAGGGTTATAACTATGCATTTGGTATTGCTGCTGTGGCAATGGTGATTTCTCTGCTTGTGTATATTATATTCAATAAGCTGTTACCGACCAAAGATAAAGGGATAGTTACTGATACAAAGTCAGCTGCATTTGCTGCAGAAAAAATAGAATTCAAGCCGATGCCGATAATTGCTGCCCTTGCAGCAATGGGGATCACTGCCACAGCCCTGCATTTCATAAAACCAGTTGGCTGGACAGCAGGCTTCGCGTTCGGTTTGTTTGCAGCATTTGTTACATGGATAGTCCTTACTTCGACTAAGGAAGAGAGGGGAAGGATCACAGCTCTTGTACTTGTATTCTTTGTGGCAATATTCTTCTGGATGTCATTTCATCAAAACGGCCTTACTCTTACACTGTTTGCCAGAGATTACACAGTAAAACAGGTAGGACCTTTTACCAGCCTGTTTTTTACACTGCCATCCATGCTTGCAGTAATTGCCGCTATTGCAGGAATTGTAATGCTTGTCTATAAGAACCTGAAAACAGGTGCGAAATTAACAGGAGGTATTCTCTTCCTGGTATCAATATGGTTCATCCTGTTCTTCACCTACGGATTTGATCCGACAACTATTCTTGGCAGGATATTTACAAAATTTGGTCCTCAGAATGCAATTGCACCGGAGGTATTTCAATCGTTCAATCCACTCTTTATTGTGGCGCTTACATTCCCTGTTATGGCTGCATTTGCATGGATGAACAAGAAGGGAATTGAACCTTCGACTCCCAGGAAAATCGGTATAGGACTGATTATCGCAGCTGTCGGATTCTTAATTGTACTAATAGGCTCTATTGGAGCCACATCACCTGCCTCACTTCAGGGAGCACCGGTTGCTGATGCAGAAAGAGTGTCATCCTATTGGCTTATAAGCAGTTACCTGATACTTACAGTCGCAGAATTATTCCTGAGCCCGATGGGTTTATCATTTGTTTCAAAAGTTGCACCGTCACGCTTCCAGGGATTAATGCAGGGTGGATGGCTGCTTGCGACAGCTGCAGGTAATAAATTGTTATTTGTGGGAACTCTGCTATGGGATAAAATTCCGCTGAGTATACTCTGGTTTGTATTTATAGCATGTCTGCTGTTATCAGCAACATTTATTTTCTCAATCCTGAAAAGACTGGAAAAGGCGGCATCAGGGAATTAGCAGCAGAGATATTACTCTCTATAAAGAACATTTAACCACGTAGTTGCACAGAGTTACACAGAGCAGGCACGGAGTCAATCTCTCACATTTGAAGGGATCTGGATATTTATTATTCTTACGATCTTGTATTGACATTAAATAACAGTGTAACTCGTGCAAGCTCCACGCGACTCCGTGGTAAATATTCATTAAGATAATAAAAGTTATTTCTAACACTTAAATGATCCTGAGATGTAATTGATTAATATTTGAAATTTAATTATCATATTTATTGATATTCATTATCTTTGTATCTTATTATTCTGCATCCTGAGGATGCTTTTTTTTTAAATATAACAGGGAAATGAAAGTCCTGAAATTTGGTGGTTCATCGGTAGGTACCCCTGATCGTATTCTTGGGGTAATAAAGATAATTGAAGCACAATCTCTGCCATGTGTTGTGGTTGTATCTGCTTTTCAGGGCGTAACTGATACTCTTATCAATATTGCAGATTTTGCTTCAACAGGGAATGCCGGATATATTGATATTCTTGAGAAGGTTGTACTGAAGCAAAAGGATTTTGCAGAGATATTGATCGGGAATAATTCAAAAAAAAGAAAACTCCTCGAAGCATTCGAGGGCATTGTAAATGAGCTGAGGGAGACATGCAGGGGAATCTTTCTTTTAAGGGAAATTACCAGACATTCACTTGATCAGGTATTAAGCAGCGGTGAAAGAATATCTTCATTAATCATAAGCAATCTGACTGAAGGCAGCATATTGGCTGATGCACGTGCTTTTATTAAAACCGATTTCAGATCAGGCACTCAGTTAGTTGACTTCAACGTTACCAATCCCCTGATTAAAAAGAAATTAATAAAACAGGATCATCTCTATATTATTCCCGGATTCATAGCCAGCAATCTTCAGGGAGAGACAACCACCCTCGGCAGAGGGGGATCGGACTATACGGCAGCGATAATTGCAGCAGCGCTTAATGCTGATTTCCTTGAGATCTGGACTGATGTTGATGGTTTTATGACTGCGGATCCCAGGATGGTCGAAAAAGCCTATACAATTGAAAGCCTGACATATGCAGAAGCCATGGAACTTTCACATTTCGGGGCAAAGGTAATCTATACTCCGACTCTTCGTCCTGTATTTAAGGAAAGTATTCCGGTCTTAGTCAGGAATACTTTTAATCCGGAATCAAAAGGAACCAGAATCAATCACCGGTCAAAAGATAACAGCCGCAGTCCGATTAAGGGCATCTCCTCTATAGATCACATAGATCTGATTACACTCCAGGGCCCGGCAATGGTAGGTGTCACAGGTACTTCAGCAAGGCTGTTTGGTGCTCTGGCAAAACATAATATAAACATCATTTTAATTACCCAGGCATCATCTGAGTATTCCATAACTTTTGCTGTAAATCCATCAGATTCGAAAATTGCAACAGATTCAATTATATCAGAGTTTGAACGTGAGATTGCGCAGAACAATGAGCTTAAGATTGTTACAGAAAGAAACCTCTCCATAATTGCCATCGTGGGTGAGAAAATGAAAAACACTCCGGGGATATCAGCGACTCTTTTCAGATCCCTTGGCAGAAACGGGATCAATGTTATTGCTACAGCACAGGGTTCTTCTGAGCTTAATATTTCCGTCGTCATCAGAAATGAAAGTCTTAAGAAAGCGCTCAATGTAATCCATGACGGATTTTTCCTTTCTCCATATAAGGAGATGAACCTGTTCATTGCCGGTACGGGACTTGTCGGCTCCAGTCTTCTGAAACAGCTTGATAAACAGTCTGAAATTCTATTTAAGGAACACGGATTAAAGGTAAATATCCTGGGCATCACCAATTCCAGAAAGATGCTGATCAGCAAAAAAGGAATTGTACCGGGAACATACAAGGAAATACTAAAAAATGAGGGTGACAAAGCTGATCTTTCAGAATTCATCCGGAATATCAAAAAGTTGAATCTGAGAAATTCAGTCTTTGTTGATTGCACAGCCGATTCGATGGTTGCTGAAAAATATGCGGAAATCCTGGCGGGCTATATTTCTGTCGTGACCGCTAATAAAATCGCATGTTCGTCCGAATATTCCTATTTTCAGAAGCTAAAGGAAATTGCTGCCGAACGTGGGGTCAGGTTTATGTACGAAACAACTGTAGGTGCCGGACTTCCTGTAATAAAAACTATTAACGACCTCGTACTGAGTGGTGATAAAGTCTATAAGATAGAGGCTGTGCTTTCAGGTACTCTGAATTTCATCTTCAATGAGATCAATAAAGATATGCCCCTGAGCCAGGCTATCAGGAAAGCAAAGGAAAAAGGTTATTCAGAACCTGATCCGCGAATTGATCTGAGTGGTACAGATGTCGTAAGAAAGATTCTTATCCTGGCGCGCGAAGCAGGTTACCGGATTGAGCAAAAAGATGTTAAGGTAAATATGTTTTTACCCGCTGAGTGCTTCAAAGGTGATCTTAGTAGTTTTTACAAGAAGGTTGAAAAAATAGATGCTGAATTTGAAAAGCAGAGATTAAAGATTTCCAGAGAGGGTAGAAAATGGAGATTCCTGGCAACACTGGATCAGGGCAATGCAAAAGTTGAGCTGGTTAGTGTAGGTCCGGAACATCCTTCATTCGACCTTGCCGGAAGCAACAACATTGTTCTGCTCACAACTGAACGTTACCGTGAGCTTCCGATGGTGATAAAAGGCTATGGCGCCGGAGCTGAAGTAACAGCGGCAGGAGTATTTGCGGATCTGATGAGAGTTGTGAATGTATAACAGGCGGCCGTCGGCAGGCGGCTGGGGGCAGCTAATATTTAAATCCCCTCCCTGGAGGGGTTTGGGGTGGGTTAAATGAAAAAAATAATAATAAAATATTATTCCACTAACCTCAGAGCACCTGAGGTCTCGTTCAGGGAAGCGCTTCTGAAAGGGCTTGCACCGGATGGAGGATTATACATGCCCCGTACAATACCGGATCTGAAGAAGTCCTCTATGAACCAATTTTCTTCAATGTCGTATCATGAGATTGCTTTTTGCATCCTCAATAATTTCCTTAGTTCAGAAATAAATGATGATGACCTTAAGGTACTCTGCCGGGATTCATATAATTTTAAAGTCCCGGTCGAAAAAGTTGCTGACAGGAATTTCATTCTGAGGCTTGATCAGGGTCCCACGGCATCTTTTAAAGATTTCGCTGTCAGGATGATGGCAAGGCTGATGAACTATTTCGTTTCCATTGACAATAAGCGTTATACTATTCTTACTGCTACTTCAGGAGATACCGGAAGTGCTGTTGCAAACGCATTTCATGGTCTGAAGAATATTGACGTTATCATTCTTTTTCCTTCCGGAGAGGTCTCAGAAACTCAGCGGAAACAGATGACCACCCTGCACGACAACATAAGTGTAATTGCTATTAAAGGAAAATTCGATGACTGCCAGAGGTTTGTAAAGAGAGCATTCTCTGATACATCTTTAAAAGGGATTTCACTTTCATCTGCGAATTCAATAAACATCGGCAGGTTGCTTCCTCAGTCTGTATATTATTTCTATGCATGGTCGAGGATCGGCGAAAAATCAGGTGAACAGGTTATTTTCAGTGTACCCTCAGGTAACTATGGAAATCTTATGGGTGGTGTATTTGCAAGGGAAATGGGTCTTCCGGTAAAGAATTTTATCATTTCAGCGAACAGCAATAATGAGGTTCCCGAATACCTCAGGACAGGCACTTATAAGACAATCAGTCCATCCTTAAACTGTATTTCAAGCGCAATGAATGTGGGACATCCAAGTAATTTTGCCAGGCTGATTGCATTGTACGGTGGAGTAATGAATGAACAAGGGATAATTCTTAAAAGTCCTGACCTGGAAAGGATGCGGAAGGATTTTTCCGGGTTCTGGGTGACTGATGAGGAGACAAGAGAGACCATATTATCCAGCTACAAGAAATCTGGTGTTCTTCTTGAACCTCATGGAGCAGTAGCATGGAAAGGGCTTGAGAGTTATCAAAAGAAATTCCAGTCACAAAATACTACAAATCAGTCATTTATTTCGCTGGAGACAGCTCATCCGGCTAAGTTTCCGGAAGAGATCAGAAAGATACTGGGAATTACTCCTTCTCTGCCGCTATCACTAACTGAACTGGAAAACAAAACAGAAGAGTATATCGAGCTTGAAAATAATTATGAGAAGTTGAAGGAGTTTATACTGAAACACTGAAACAAAAACTGAGATATGTATATAGTTTGTTCTGACCTTGAAGGGGTCTTTGTACCGGAAATATGGATAAATGTTGCAAAACATACTGGTATTGATGAGTTGAAATTAACAACACGCGACATTAGTGACTATAATGTTCTGATGAAACGCAGGCTTGAGATCCTTCGTCAGAACAAGCTTACGATACACGACATTCAGCATGTCATATCATATATTAAACCCCTCCCGGGCGCAAAAGAATTCATTTACTGGCTCCGGAAAAAAACACAGCTCATTGTTGTCTCTGACACATTTACGGAATTTGCTGATCCTCTTATGGAAAAGCTTGGAAATCCTACACTTTTTTGTCATCATCTGACAATTGACCATCTCGGGATAATACAGGATTACAATCTCAGGCAACCTGATGGTAAAATGAGGGTAGCAGAAGCACTTCAAAACCTTAATTACAAAGTAATTGGTATCGGAGATTCATATAACGACATTAATATGCTGCGAAAAGCAGATATTGGAATCCTTTACCGGCCACCGGAAAATGTTATAAGAGATCACGGAGATATACCGACAGCCAGCTCTTATGAGGAAATTAAAAATATCATTTCTGATACTTTACTGTAAAAATGTAGATGATAAAATTATATTTTACATTTACTACTATAGTGAAATGTGTACCTGTATAAAATGAAATTACCTTCAGCCACAAGAAACTGGATCACAATTTTCGGATCATTAGGGATTTTCGGGAGTAGAGACAAATTTCTAAAATGAGTAAGATTTTTAACCTGAAGTCTTACTCATTTTTCTTTTTTGGACAGTGAAGATTGTGT